>JBNLFS010000080.1:0-8057 GCA_050305635.1 Candidatus Thiodiazotropha sp.
CTGGACCTGCTGGCCCGCTACCAGGATGCGGGACACGAGGTGTGGCTGGAACTCGGTCTGCAATCGGCGTTCGACAAGACCCTGGAACGGATCAACCGGGGACATGGCTTCGCCGAATACCGGGATGCCGTCACCCGCGCCCGGGGCCGTGGCCTGAAGGTCTGCACGCATCTGATCGCGGGTCTGCCCGGGGAGACCGGCCACCACTGTTCCGAGACCCTCTCCCGGGTGCTCGAACTGGGTACGGACGGACTCAAGCTGCACCCCCTGCACGTTGTGAAAGGCACGCGTCTGGCCAACACCTGGCGCAACGGCGACTACCGTCCCCTGAGCCTGCGTGAGTATGTTCAGACCGCCGCCAATCTGGTGGAGCAGACCCCGGACGGGATCGTCTGGCACCGGTTGACCGGAACCGCCCCATCTTCCCTGCTGCTGGCGCCCGGCTGGTGCGCTGAAAAATGGCGGGTGCTCAACGCGATTGCCCGGGAACTGCAGCAACGCCGCAGCCGATCCCGGCAGGTTGCCTGAATCATGAGTGTTTCTATGGAACTGGTATGCCCGGCAGGTAACCTGCCCTCTCTCAAGGCCGCGGTGGACAATGGCGCCGATGCGGTCTACTTCGGTCTGCAGAATGACACCAATGCGCGTCATTTTCCGGGCCTGAACTTCAACCTGAAGCGGGCACAGGAAGGCATTGGGTATGCCCGCGGCCGGGGAAAACGGGTGTTCATGGCCATCAACACCTACCCCCGGCCACAGAATTGGGAGCGCTGGGAGGAAGCGGTGGATATGGCTGCATCACTCTCGGTGGATGCGCTGATCTGCGCAGACATCGGCATCCTCGAGTATGCCCATCACAACCACCCGCAACTCCCCCTACACCTCTCGGTGCAAGCCTCGAGCACCAATTACGAGGCGCTGAGCTTCTATGCCAATGCCTTCAACATCCGTCGGGCGGTGCTGCCGAGGGTGCTGTCCCTGAGCCAGGTGGAACAGGTGATTGCACGCGCGCCCGTGGAGATCGAGATCTTCGGCTTCGGCAGTCTCTGCGTCATGGTGGAGGGGCGTTGCATTCTCTCGTCCTATGTCACGGGCGAGTCCCCCAATACCCACGGCGCTTGCTCCCCGGCCCCCTTCGTGGAGTATCGGGAAACCCCCGCAGGGCTCGAATCCCGCCTCAACGGCCTGCTCACCGACCGCTATGCCCGCGACGAACAGGCAGGCTACCCCACCATCTGCAAAGGCCGCTTCAAGGTGGGTGATCACACCTACTACGCGATCGAGGAACCCACCTCCCTGAACACCCTGGAGTTGCTGCCGGAACTGCGCCGTGCCGGGGTTAAGGCGATCAAGATCGAGGGACGCCAGCGATCCCCGGCCTATGTAGCTCAGGTCACCCGGGTATGGCGCACCGCCCTGGATGCCTGCCAGCGCGACCCGGACCACTACCAGGCCCAGGCCACCTGGCACCAGACCCTGGATCAGGTCTCCGAAGGCGCCAGCACCACCCTCGGCCCCTACTATCGTCCCTGGCAATGAGTCGCCCCATGCCGCACACGCCGAAACTCTCCCTCGGTCCGGTTCTCTTCTACTGGTCCCGGGACGACCTGTTCGGCTTCTATGAGCAGGCGGCGCAGATGCCCGTGGACATCATCTACCTGGGTGAGACGGTCTGCTCCAAACGACGCAGCCTGAAAACTCAGGACTGGATCGATCTGGCCACCCGTCTGAGTCGGGATACGGACAAGCAGATCGTACTCTCCACCCTGGCGCTGCTGGAGGCGGAATCGGACCTGATGACCCTGCGCAGACTGTGTGACAATGGACGTTTCCTGGTGGAAGCCAATGATATCGGAGCCGTGCAGATCCTGAGTGAAAAAGGATTACCCTTCACCACCGGACCCAGCGTCAACATCTATAACCCCAAAACCCTGGCCTACCTGGCGACCCGGGGGCTGGCACGCTGGGTGATGCCCCTGGAGCTCGGTCAGCAGACCCTGGCGATGATGCAGCAACAGCGACCCGAGGGGGTCGAGACCGAAGTCTTCAGCTTCGGCCGCATGCCCCTGACTCTGTCCGCCCGCTGCTTTACCGCCCGTTCCTACAACCTGCCTAAGGATGACTGTCAGTACAAGTGCATCGATCATCCCGACGGCCGTCTGATGTCCACCCAGGATGGCGAACCCTTCCTCGCCCTGAATGGCATCCAGACCGTATCGGCCAAAACCTGCAATCTGCTCGCGGAGATGAACACGATGGCCGACCTGCGAGTCGATGTGCTGCGCATCAGCCCGCAATCTCGTTTCACCGACCGGATCGTGGAAGCCTTTCACGCCGCCCGCCTTGGAGAGGAGCCCTCGGACCTTGAACCCTACATGGCCCAGGGTCCCTGCAACGGCTACTGGAATGAAACCAGCGGACAGGCATTGCGCCAATCCCGCTGAGTCTCGCAAGGCGCACCACGAATCCTCTGAAACAGTCATTTAATTCATACGCAGAACCGATCATACGCAGTAGAATTCGGGACAGCGGCAATCGAATCAGGCGACGGGTCCGTTAGGCGGACACCGTCAGACCCTACTGGCATACAGCGTAACCCCTTATGTATTCGTCGTGGGGGCGAGCAAACCCGGTGTCCAACCATCTGGGGGGAATTGGGGACTGCTCAGAGGGCGGTTGGAACACCCCTCAAACGCATGCGGTACAAACTGAAATTTGCCTTTTCACCTCAGTTTACTGGAGTGCGTGTGTCGTGAGGACGGATTTCAACTGCGGACTGCACCGACTGATTTGCGCTTCAGCGACCAGACGGATATCGGCATCACGGAAGATACTCCGGATATTCCCATCCACTGTATGGCGTGGTATCCGAGAGACAACAATCCAGGACTGATCGGGAATAAATCCCCTGTCACCACTACCTTTGGAACATGAAACCGATTTATCGAGACAGGACAAACCAATCACTACGGTTCCCGGGAGCCAAACGGCGTGTCTTCTCAGACCCATGCGACGCTCCCAATCCAGGTTATTCAAGGCCTATTCATGCTTAAATCAAAACATCACGGACACTTCATCACACCGCTCGTCCTCTCCATTGCGCTCTGTTCCGCATCCACACTGCATGCGGAATCCGTGCCTCCCACGCTGTCGGAAAACTACTTCTACGATGAACTACCGGTGGTTCTTTCGGTTTCCCGACTCGCCCAATCCCAGGCGGACACACCCAGCGCCATCACCGTGATCGATCGCAAGATGATCGAGGCCAGTGCGGCATTGAACATACCGGATCTGCTGCGTCTGGTCCCCGGATTCGTGGTGGGCTTCTATTCCGGCACCCGGGCGACCGTCACGTATCACGGACATGCCGACGAGTATGCCCGGGATATGCAGGTACTCATCGACGGCCGTTCCATCTATGACCCGGTCTATGGCGGCATTCCCTGGACCGAAATCTCTCTCAGCATGGATGAGATTCTGCGCATCGAGGTGATTCGCGGTCCCAACGCGGCCGCCTATGGCTCAAACTCCTATGCCGGAGTCATCAACATCGTCACAAACCGCCCGGAGGACATGCCCGGAACCCTGATCAGCACAACCCTGGGATATGAAAAAACCCGCTATATCGAGGCGGCCCACTCCGCAACCCAGGGGAAACTGGATTTCCGCATCTCCACCAGTTACCGGGAAGACGACGGGTTTGATGATCGCAACGACGATACTCAGGTCAAGTGGCTCAAATGGGACAGCGACTACCACTTCGATGAAAGCAACACCCTGCGCACCACCCTCGGCGTGGTCGCCGGCGACTATCTGGAAGGACACGACACCCTGTTTCAGAAAGACCGTCAGCTCGATACCCGTTACAACTACCAGTCCATCGAATGGAGTCATCTGGTCAACCCCAACAACACCGTGCGGGTCCACTTCTATCACAACTACTACGCCGTTGACGATCTCATGTACACGCCGACCCTATCGGAGCAGATCATGGCCGACAGCCGGCTCCAGGACATCCCGGAGCCGATGAGACTCGATGCCTTTGCCCTATCGGTCTCGGGGGGACGTTACGATTTCGCATCACTGCTGGACGCACTGCGCCTAAGGGATGAACCCTTCGCATTTTCCTGGCTTGGATTGAAATCCCATCGATACGATCTTGAACTTGAAAACACCCTGGAACCGCTGGATGGATTGCGGCTTGCCTGGGGGCTCGGAGCAAGACAGGACCGGGGCGAAAGCACCTGGCTGTTCCAGACCGACGATGCCATCACCCGGGATCTGTTCCGCCTGTTTCTCAACGGTGAGTGGTATGCCACGGAACAGACCGTAGTGAATGCAGGCACCATGGTGGAGAAGTTCGAAGCAAAGGAGGCAGTCTACTCCCCCCGGCTCGGCATCAACTATCATTTGAACGGCACCGACACGATTCGAGTGAGCGGATCCCGTTCCTATCGGATGCCGACCCTGTATGAGGACAACGCCAACCTGGCGGTCTACCTGGGTTCCGACGAGGATGCGGTGAAGTCCTGGTCCTACAGCAGTGAGGATCTGGAGCCACAACGCATCGATCGGGTGGAACTGGGCTATTTTGGCAAGTTTACCGACCTCGGCCTCAACTATGATGTGTGTATGTTCCATGAACGCTATACGGACATCATTGATCAATTTCGCAACTTCGACCACCTGGATCCGGACCGGGGTATTACCGATCCGGTTGATCTGGCGATTCTCTACGGCTGGCTCGATTCCATGCAGCGCGGCGCTTTCACTTACACCAATTTCGGCACCGTGGAGATCGATGGCATCGAATTCGAGCTGGACTATCGTCCCACCCAAAGGGATCTGCTCTACTTTGGATTCAGTTATCTGAATGTGCATGGCAACGAAATCAAGCGGGTTAAGGATGGCGTGACCAGTTATCGGGAAAATGCCGAACAGAAAATCCCCAAGCGCACCTTCAGCCTGTTGGTCAGTCACCGTTTCGATGAACAGGTAACTCTCAGCGCAGCCTACTACTTCACTGACGAACTGGAGTGGCCCGGCGAAGGGGACGCGGTACCCAACTACAGTCGATTCGATGTCAAAGTCAATAAGCAGTTCCTGCTCAGCCAGTCGAAACTCGACCTATCACTGATTTTCCAGAATCTGCATAAAGACAACTACGACTTCTATCACGATGAAGCGAATGATGGACACAACGTCTGGGAACCCAGAGCGTATATTCAGGCCAAGCTCGCCTTCTGATTGAACCGACCAGAATGCTGAAATCCCATACACACCCGCTGAACACCATCTCAGGATGGCCATGCGTGTGTCGCGGGGCGTTGGCATACCGCCGAACCGGACTCTTCTGGAGAACCTTGCAGCAATTCCTGCTGTTGTCGTTCTTGTCGCTGACATCCAACCATGCAGCCACCGAGGGAACGCTCAACAATGTATTGATCCTGCTCAGCGACAACGATGATGTTTACCTGGATGTGGCAACGACTATCACCAACACCACCATAAAATGGTGTCGCAATCACGAACTGGCCTGTCAGAACAGCAACTTTGATATTGTTCAGATTTCATCCTATGAATCACAACCCCACAGAGACCACCAACTGGTCATCACACTGGGCATACAGGCGGCCCTGTTCACGCAGAAACATTTTTCGCAGACCCCCACCATTTCCGCCCTGGTGCCGAAACACAGCAAAGCCATCGAAAACTCCGCGCATAACAATCCACAGCAATACTATCTGTATCTCGACCAGCCGATTGAGCGCAGCCTGCTCCTGGTAAAGGCGCTCTCCGAGCGATTTAAAAATATCGGCGTCCTGCTGACAGAGCAGGACCAGCGGGAACTATCCCGGTTAAACGAACTGGCAAAGGCTCTGAATCTCACGATCCGGGTCGGGGAGGTGGCATCATCGGAAAACATCGGTACGGCTCTGAGCCGTATTCTTGACGATATCGACACATTTCTCGCCTTGCCGGACAGTAATATTCACAACAAAACCACAGTCTCGTATATTCTGCTCTCGACATACCGGAAGCGGATACCTTTAATTGGCTTTTCCTCGGCATACGTTAAGGCGGGTGCGCTCGCAGCGGTCTATTCCTCACCCCAGGACATTGCCGATCAGGTCAGGGATAATGTTGTGGATTATTTCAAGGGCAGAAAACTACCGAAATTCCAACAGATGGATGCGTATTTTTCGGTCCTTTTCAACACTGATGTGGCACGCTCTCTGGGCTTTCCGATCAAGTCGGAAACCCGCCTGAAGAGTGCCATGATGGAACTGGCGCCAAAATGATGTTGCGCAAACTGAGATCACTTAAGTTCCAGGCGCTCATGATCGGATTGCTACCCGCATCGGTACTCGCCCTGCTGCTCACCATTTATCTGATCAGCACCCAGATCGAACGGCTCAACGAGCTGTTCGATGAACGAGGCGAATCCATCGCGAGCCAATCCGCCGCAATCAGCGTGTACGGTATCTTCACCCGGGACAAATCGATCCTGGAAATGAGTCTCAGACCGATTTTCCTGCAACACGACGTACACAGCATCAAGGTTTTCGACGCCTCGGGAGATCTACTCTCCTATATGGTCAAGAACGATATGGAGAGCAGCGGCAATCTTGCGGAGTTCAGTGCCCCGGCCATCTACCTGGTCGAGGACATTGAGATCAGTGATTATCCGGATCAATCCCTGGACTCCCCCATGAACAGCCCGGAAAGCCTCGGCCATGTCATCCTCACCCTGAGCAAAACCCGGCTCAACGAGAACAAGGTCAGCATCATCACCAACACCATCATCATGCTGGTGTTCGGCCTGATCACGACCGCTTTCTTTTCACTCGCGATCAGTCGCTCGATGATCAATCCCATCGCCCGGCTCACCCAGGCCGTGTCCCGCATGCGCGAAGGGGATCTCTCAGTGCGGGTGCCGGAAGTCTCCAAAGGTGAGATCCGCAGCCTCGAAGAGGGCTTCAACGCCATGACGAGCCGGATCCTGCATTCCCACGAGACGATGCAGCAACAGATCGATCAGGCCACCGCGGAACTTACCGAAACCCTTGAAGCCATTGAGATTCAGAATGTCGAACTCGACCTGGCAAAAAAACGCGCACTCTCCGCAAGCAAGGCAAAATCGGAATTCCTGGCCAACATGAGTCACGAAATACGGACCCCGATGAACGGGGTTCTGGGTTTCACGAATTTGCTGCTCAAAACCGATCTGTCGCTGCAGCAGCGGGATCTGGTCAATACCATTTCAAAGTCCGCAATCAACCTGCTGGACATTATCAACGAGATCCTCGACTACTCGAAACTCGAGTACGGCAAACTCGAACCCGAAACCGCCCCGTTCAACGTCCGCGAGTGCTTTGAAGATCCCACCATACTGCTGTCACCCTCGGCTCATGACAAAGGGCTGGAACTGGTTCTGCTGGTCTATTCCGACGTACCGAAAACATTGATTGGCGATGAACCCCGAATTCGTCAGATCCTGGTCAACCTGATCAGCAACGCGATCAAATTCACCCATGACGGAGATGTCATCATACGGGTGATGATCGATTCCGAATCGGACAATCAATGTGTCTTGAAATTTTCCGTGACGGATACGGGGATCGGAATCGACAACAAGGCTCAGAACATGCTCTTCGAGTCCTTTCAACAGGCCGACTCATCCACCAGCCGTATGTACGGAGGCACCGGTCTGGGTCTGAGTATCTGTAAGAAACTCGCGCAATCGATGAACGGGGATATCGAGCTGTTCAGCAGCCTCGGCAAGGGTGCGAATTTCATCGTATCCATTCCCCTACTCAAACACCCCAACCCGGACATCGCTGAGACATCTCTGACCCAGTATCGGAAACGTGCCCTGCTGATCGACAATCACCGGCTCTCCTACCTTGCCTTGAAACACGCCCTGGAGGACTTCGGAGTTGAGGTGATTGAAGGTCACCTCCCCTACGAGCATCGCGACCCGGTTGATCTGATCGTGCTCGGTTTCACTCATCAGGAGATCGACGCGGGGACCGCGGAGTTTGAAGTGCTGCGTC
>JBNLFS010000081.1:0-35131 GCA_050305635.1 Candidatus Thiodiazotropha sp.
AGGCTGTTGAAATTCGCTCAGACGAGTGCGAGACAAGGCGAAAACCGCCGAAAAAGCGCAGTTTACTGAAGTAAATGAGCATTTTGAGGCGGTTTTCAACGCAGGATCGTACCGTCTGAGTAGAATTTCAACAGCCTGTTAGTTCAGGCATTATAGTGATCCTGTCGATCGTCTATTTTAATGCCTCGAGGATCGCCGGGTAGTCCAGGCTTTCGGCGATCTTGGACAAACTCTTGGCCAGCTCGGCGTCCTGCCCGGCGATGCGCTGGATGGCGGCGGCGATCGCATTGGAGTCCAGGCTCTCCAGCGCCTCCCGGAGTTGCGTGCGCACGACCTCGGGCAGAGCGGCCAACCGTTGCGCTTCCAGCCTCGGAGCGATCCGTTCGTCATCCGTTTCCGCGTAGACAAACCGCAGATCCAGCTGTCGCGCCATGGCCTCGTAGATCTCGTTGATGCGATAGGGCTTGCGAACAATATCGTCCATGCCGGCCGCGATCATCTGCGCATGCTCTTCCATGAAGGCGGAGGCGGTGACGGCCACGATCTTCACCTGGTCGCCGCCGGGGAGCTGACGGATGCGCCGGGTCGCCTCTTCGCCGTCCATCACCGGCATACGCCGGTCCATCCAGATCAGATCGGGCCGCCACGACCTGAACAGGGCGACGCACTCCTCACCGTTGACGACGGTTTTCACCTGCATGCCGAGGTCGGCCATCAGCTTGCTCAACAGCAACTGGTTTTCATGCTGGTCTTCGGCGATCAGAATACGCCGGGATGTCTGACCGGGCTGCAGGCCCATCACCTCGCCATGGGACTCACTTGCGTGACCCGCCACCGCGTCCTCTTCCGCCTTGTCCAGCGGCAGCACGACCTGAAACTGCGTACCCTCGCCCGCCGCACTGGTAACCGAGATACTACCGTCCATTAGCCGCACGAACTGGTGCACGATGGAGAGGCCCAGCCCGGTACCGCCCTGGGTCTCGCCCGAAGCCAGTTGCACAAAGGGCTTGAACAGGTGCTGCCGGTCCGCAGCGCTGATCCCCGGCCCGGTATCCGCGACCTCTATCACCAGAATGCGCGCCTTTTTCATGGTTCCCAGGCGGAGGGTCACGCCGCCGGTGCCGGTGAATTTCACCGCATTGCCCACCAGGTTGAGCAGAATCTGCCGCAGCCGTGCCTCGTCGCCCCGGATGTAGCGGGGTAAATCCGATGCCTGCTCCAGCGTCAGCTGCAGTCCCTTCTGCTGCGCTCGCAAGCGCATCATGCCGCCGACCTCGCGCACCAGTTCGTGCAGGTCAAAGGTACTGATCTCCAGCTGCACCTTGCCGGCCTCGATCTTGGCGATCTCCAGCACATCGTTGATCAGTTTGAGCAGGTGCTTGCCGCTGTTGTTGATGACCTCCAGGGTTTCATGCTGGCCGGAAGTCAGGGCCTGATCCGCGCACATCAGCGGGGAGAAGCCGAGGATGGCGTTGAGCGGGGTGCGTAACTCATGGCTCATATTGGCAAGAAACGCACTTTTCGCCCTGTTGGCGGCCTCGGCCGCATCGCGCGCCAGGCGCAGCTCTTCGGTGCGTTCCTGTACCGCCTCTTCCAGATGCTGATGATAGTGCGCCAGTTCCTGCTCGGCCCGTTTGCGCTCGCCTATCTCCCAGGCCAGATCGGCAAGCTGCGAAACCGCTCCGACATCTTCATCCGTGTACTCGGCGGGCTTGTTCCCCATCCCCAGTATGGCCACGATCTTTTGTTCGCGAAATACCGGCGTCACCAGTTCCCGGATCAATACGGCGTGACCTTCCGGCATGCCTTTGCGGTGGGGGAGAGCGGCATAGTCATTATGCATGACGGCCCTTTGTTCACGCACACAGTCCGCCCACACACCGGCTTCATCAATGGCGTAATGCATGTCCTGCCCCAGCGCTTTGCAGAAATGCTCCTTGGTCCGGGTTGACCATGCCTGCAGGGAAAGGCTTTTCTGATCCGCATCCAAAAAATGATAGAAACCGAGAAGGCTGTCGGTGAGCTTTTCGGCCTGATTGAGGGCTTCTTCCAGCAGTTCCTCCAATGAATGGGCTGATGCGAATTGAATCAGGTGCAAGCGCGCCGCATTGACGGCCTCACTGTGTTTACGCTCGGTGATGTCGGTGAACATTGCGAAGGAACCGTTAACATGCCGGTTCTCGTCATAGATGGGCGTGGCGGAGGCGAGGGTCCAGATCGCCTGCCCGTCCTTACGCCGAAAACGCCGCTCGTAGTTCTCCGATACCCCTTTGAGCCGGGCCTGCATCTTTTTCTGGTGGTCGGGGATATCCGGATCGAACATGAAGGCGTCCATAGGCCGGCCGATGAGTTCCTCGGCCGCATAGCCGAGCAGTTCCACCATGCGGGCATTGACCATGGTGGTCGTCATATCGGGACCCAGCACCCAGATCCCCTCCCGGGCGGTAGCGACGATCTGGCGATGCTCCGCCTCGCTTTTCCGCAGTGCCTCTTCGGCCTGCTTGCGCTCGGTGATGTCGATATTGGTGCCGATCATGCGCAGTGGCTTGCCATCCCGGTCATAAATCGTTTTCGACTCCGCCTTGAGGTAACGGATGGAGCCATCCGGCCGAACGATACGGAATTCGGGAGCGTATTCGTGTTCACCGCGCAAGGCGGCCTGGATCTCTCCTTCCGCGTACGCCCTGTCGGCGGGATGAATGGCGCAAGCCCACGCGTCGTAAGCGCCGCCGAAATCTTCTCTGCGAACGCCATACAGCTTGTACATCGACTCATCCCAGAGCAGTTCGTTGTTGACCACATCCCAGTCCCATACACCGATTTGAGCGGCATGGGTGGCAAGTTGCAGCCGCTCGGAGGAAATGCGTAACGCCTCCTCTGCCTGCCTGCGGTCGGTGATATCCATCAGGTTCCCCACCACCCGCATCACCTTGCCGTCTTCAACAATCGGCTGCGCCGTGGTGCGTATCCACAGCAGCCTGCCTTTGCGGGTGGTGAAAGGAAACTCCAGGTCGTAGGGTTCGCCCTGCTCGCAGGCGCGATGAAATGCGTCGCTGATCATCTGCCTGTCTTGCGGACGGTAACAGGCCATACTCTCCTTGACTTTATCCATGCCTGGATCGTCACTCAGCTCATGGATATGAAAGAGTTCCTCCGTCCAGAAAACCCTGCCTGTCAGGATATTGATTTCCCAGCCCCCGACTTTGGACAGCCGTTGCGAATTGTTGAGCAAGGTCTCGCTGTTTCTGAGGTGCGCCAGGGTATCCTCCAGCCGCATCGCCAGGCCGTCGAAACCCTGCATCAGGGTGGCGATTTCGTCGCCGCCTTCCGGGGCTCGCGTGCGAACCGTATAATCCCCCTCCGAAAAACGGCGGAAGATCGCCACCAGTGTATTGAGCCGCCTGATGACCGTCAGGTTAAGCAGCCAGGTGAGTATGGCGGCGGTAAGCCCGACGGTTCCCAGCGAACCGGCGGCAAACAGCATGGCGATGGTTCTCTTCTCCGCCTCCGACACCCCCGTTCCCACCTTCAAATAGAGGTAGCCGGTAAGCTTGCCATCGGGCAGCAGGGGAGAAAGTGAGATCAGGTATGTTCCCGTGCTGTCCTTATGCGGCGTGATCAGGTCAGGCGCGTCATCGGATAAGGCTGCTGATTCCGGGCCGGGAATTCTCAGCCCGTTGATCTCTTGCATAAGCGTATCCCGAAGGGCGGGATCGGAAGCGTAATAAACAATGCCGTCCAGACCGATCACCATGCCTTCGCTGTAGGGCGCGCTCAGCAGCCCCTCCATCGTCTTCTGGTCGCCGACCGCCTCAAAGCTCAGATCGCCGCGGCTCATCAGCAGGCCGGGGATGGAAAGCCGGGCGATGACGGCGGCGTCGATTTCCTGACTGAAGCGGTGTGTGTAATAGAAGCCGGCAGCCGCAAGGATCAACAGTTCAACCGCAATCACCAGCAGGGTGACCTTGAAGCGAAGGCTTTTGGCGAAACGATTCATGCTTACCTGCCCACTACCTCATTTTGGCGAGTATCGACTGCTGTGCCTGGTCGGCGGTCACGGTTCCCTCCAGCAGCCGCCACAGCAGCTCGACGATCTCTTTTTGCAGCAGGCTGTTTTCAGCGCCCAACAGGTAGGCGGCATTGAATGAGTACTGTATGCGGCTACCGTATTTTTCGGACAGGGTCCGCTGATAGGTCTCATATACATCATCGCCCATGGTGGCCTTGGAAAGATCGCCGGCCACCCCGGTGGGGGTCTTGGTGTACTGCACCCACTTTTCCGCAACCCTGGGGGTGCACATGGACATCACCAGACGGACCGCGCTGTCGCGGCGGGGTGAATCCTTCATCACCGCCCAGGTGGTGATGAAGCCGCCCAGACCGTAGTTGACCGGTTTGAAAACCGGCAGTTCGGTGGGGACCATCTTGGTTGATTTGACGATATCGATGTCGCGCCAGCGGCTGTACATCCAGGTACCACTGATATAGAACAGCGCCCCGTCGTTCAACGGCACGTCGCGGGTGAGAAACCAGGCATTGGTCGCATAGGAGGGGGTCAGTGGTTTGTACCTGCCGAACGCCTCGAAGGCCTGAAAGCCCTTGTACATGGCGGCGAGCTTCTCTTGGCTGCTCCGCTCTTGCGTGGCCGTGGCGTAGTCGTCCAGCCAGGACTTGACCAGATTCTGGAACAGCGCTTCCATGGAGGGCAGATCGTAGGCGTCAAAGAAGATGGGGATTTTTTCCTTGGCGGTTTGATTATAGATGGCCGCGGCTTTGACGTAGCCGAGCAGGTCCTCGAAGCTCATGCCGAACTGTTTGGGCTGGATGCCGATCTTCGCAGCCAGATCCCGGTTGTAATAGAGCGCGTAGTAATAGCCCTCGATAAAGGGACCGACGAGGATGCCGCCGGACTGGTTGCGATAGGCCGGGTCTTCGATAATGAAGGGTTTCTGGCTTTGGACGAACCCGGGGACCTGTTCGAAGTCGACCAGATGCGTGCGCCCCCAGTGGGGATCGTTCAGCGCCTCGGCCACGAACTGATAGATGTGGTTGTCCATCCACACGATGTCCCAGTCAAAGCGTTGCTGCTTGATCATATCGACGATCAGACGAGCGACGGCCACCTTATCGTTGGTGCCGAGGATCTGCTCGGGAAACTGAAGATTGACCCGGGTGTCCTGATTCCTGAACGAAAAATCCCGTTTGATTTCCAGCACCAGGTCATAGCGTTTGTCGGCCTGGTACCAGTGTCCCATCCAGTTGATGGTTTTCGCTTGCGCGTGCGGCGTTATGTCCGGGGCAGCAACCTCTGCCGCACCCGCCGCAGTTACCAGCGACAGGCAGCCCAGTAGGATTGCCGCCACACCGGACCGTGGAGCCATGCGGTGTTTACGCTTCTCTTGGGTGATGCGCATACAACACTCCTATCGTTCAAGCCCGGCGGTATCGAGCGCCGCGAGGATGGCCGGGTAATCGTAGTTTTCGGTGAGGTGCGTCAACGTCCTGGTCAGGGTGAGATCGTGATCACCGAGCCAGCTCCACAGACGAAGGGAATCTCCAGTCCGGCCTCTTTCAGGCGTGTGGCGACCCTCGGGAAGGCGGTCATGGTGGTGGTCATCAGCGCGGTGCCGATCACCATGATCGGCAGGTGAATGCGGCACGCCTCCACCACGTCCTTTCGGGTTTCCACTTCATTTCCGGCCACCCGGCTTAACGCAATCCGTTGTAGTTTCCTGTTTTCGGAAACCTGGCGCACGCCCTGGAGGCGCGACTGCTCCTTGGTGAGATTGTAGCGCCTGAAGATCGGCGAGTCGGTCACTGGATTCTTCATAACAAAACCCAACCATCATCTCATGGGGCGGCGGCGCGAGGCACAAGTATCGGAAACCATCCCTGGCCCCGCGCTGACGATAAAGCGTGATTTCCACAGCCACCCGCAAAGGTTTGAACCAGTCCCTCTTGAACGCATCAGACCATGCATCGACCTGTTCATGCGTTACGAAACCATGGCAACAACAGGGTTTCCCTCTCTGGCGCGCGGCAAATAAGCCTCGCCGCATACCCTAAAGTTTAGTCGCATTGAAGGGGCTGTGTATGAGTGGGGGATCTCACTCGCATGCGGGATTCATTACCGCAATTTCAACGCGGTTTTCTCCTTTGCCTCGAAACACCGTTCAGCCCTCAGTCTCGTCCAGTGCGCTGAGTATGGGTTGATAATCAAGGCGTTGCGCGATCCCTGACAAACTTTCCGCCAGTTCCGGATCATGGCTGTCAACATGCTGAAGCGCTTCCGCTATGGCATTGACCTCCAGGCTCTCCAGTGCTTCCCGCAGCTCCGCGCGTATGGCTTTAGGCAGATCCGCCAGTCTTGCCGCCTTCAGCTACCGCGCAGTCCTAACTGGCGAGCCAGAGTGTCGTAGATCTCACTGAAACGGTAGGGCTTGCGCACCCCGTCATACATGCCGGCGGCAATCATCCTCTTATGCTCTTCCTTCCAGCTGAGTTCAGGCAGCAATTCCGATGACGGCGGCAAGGCGCTCCCTTGACGTGTCGATGATTCCGTATCGGGTGATCGCGAGTCTCACCTCAGGGCCGGGCGCCTCGACCCTGCCTGCGGTGGTGTATTCGAGCGTCCGCCTCAGGCTGAACCCTGAGATCAATGCGCTGTCCCCGACGTTCAATCCGCGAATGCATCACTCACGCTCTCGAACAGGTCGATATCCCAGGCGGCCAGATCGCGACGAACGGCGTCGATGCGCTGGCGGGGCAGCAACGCGGCAAGGTCCTCACCGGTGACCACTCCCCGGATACTCCCAGGTGCTTCCCGGCTGTGTTCCAGTATGTGCCAGGCGAGGATGGCCGCACCCACCGCCGTCGGGTATGAGATATAGGTCGCCCCTGCATAGGGGGTGTCCAAAAGCCCGCGATAGCGCAGATAGCTGAATCCCACTGTTTCGACCAGTGTCTGACGCTCGTTTCGCACCGATTCGCTGGTGCGAATCTCGGCTGCGGCACAGAAGTGCGCCCGGCGGATAGTCCCGTCGCGCAGATACTCTTCGATACGCCTGGGTTGCTTCATGCGCGGCAGTACCGCCTTTACCACTTCTTCGACGGTGAGTCCTGCCCCCTCGGCGATGGCTTCCTAGGAGAGCAGGTTGAGCTGATAGAGCGCCTTCACCAGTTCCACCTCCGATCCACCGGTATAGACACCGATGTTGGGAATCTCCGGGAATGCCCGATGCAGCGAGAGCAACTCCTCCTGATAGAGAGGATACTGGCGCACCGGCTTGCGCTCATGCGGAAACTCATAGAGGCGTGCTCCCTCGAACGGATGCCGCCTGCGCATCCGTCCCTGCCTGAGTTGGTACGGCTGTTGGGAAAGCTCCTCCAGGGCGATGGTGGGCGCCCAGGAGAATATCACCGCGTCGGCGTCGATCTCTTCCAGAAGATAGAGGTCGATACTCTCGATGGTGAGGTCCTTGCGACCTGTTGCCCTGAGGTAGTGGATATGTTCGCCGATCAGAAAGTTCGTGATACCCGGCGAGATCCCAAAATTGATCATGGCAGAGACGCCGCGCCCGATCAGCGCCTCATCGTAGCGGTATTGGGAGAAAGTCTGGGTACGCTCGGTCTCCTCGTCATACATATCGGAGGCCAGGTCCAGGGCATGTGCCCCGATGCGAACCGCCAGCTCGATAATGGAATCGTTGAACGCGGGTGTTGCGGCATTCACAAGAAGAACTGCATCCTTTGTCTGCTCAAGGAATTGCGGCTCTCCGGCAAGGATCGCCTCAAAGCCGGGGACTTCCACAAGCTCGAGCCTGTCCAGCAGATGCTCGGCATGGAAAAGTGCGTCGCGCGCCGCCGCCGCATCGATGCTGTAGACGAGAAAGCGCACGGGAATTCCATCGCGCTCGGCGAGCTCGTCGAAGCAGATGAGCATGCTGGACCCCACGGCGCCGAGTCCGAAGAAGACGAAAGTAAAGGGTTGTCCGGCCCCGCCGGTTGATTTCTGCTTGATCATGTGTGTCGGTCCACAGCTATCCCAGTGACGCAATTTTCAGTGATGGGGCAGCGCCGGGTTGGTGTCGTATCTGCTCGACCGGGCGACCGATTCTATGCCGCCTCAATGAAGCAGCGGTTCTACCGGCCCATCCCGTTGCGCCCCCTCAGATCATGTTAACCGGAATGCTGCAACCGGGAACGCAGATCATGTCAGGATCACCGTTCAACCGCTGTTTTCTGGAGCTTTCGCCTGGTGTAGTGTCCTACACTGGATCCTGTTAACACGAATCCAATACGCAGGGAGAATAACCGTAACACCCCTGCCCATCAAGGCAGAAAACGACTGGCGGCATACGTTTGAGACTCCCGCCGACCCGGGTCTTTTCGGTTCAGAGAGAGTTCCAGCAATTCTGCAGCTTCCTCAAAGTCAAAATCCATAATCATGCTATTGACTTCCGCAAACTGATTAGGGTTCAGCCGCTTATTCAGGACCGGCTTTAACTTCATGTACAATGCCGTGGATTCGGCATTTCCACTTTTTAGTTCGGATAAAAGGATTTCGAGATTATCTTCGAAATCAAAATCCTCTATGGCCGGAGATTCGGAAATCGGTTCAGGCCATGCAGATGCAGAAATCACATCCTGAATAGTGGCTAGCAGACTGTTGCATGTGCTGGCGAATTTGTTAAACAGCTCTGCCTGAGGTGATTTATCGTTAGCAAGACAAGCCTCCAGATCGGCGGCGACGTTCTGTAGATCATAGGCGCCAATATTTCCCGCAACCCCCTTCAGGGTATGAGCGGCACGTCTGGCATCCTTATAGTTGGAAGCTTTAATCATTTCCTCGATTTCGTTTACTGATGCTTGATGTTTTGATAGAAAATCGCCGAGCAGCTTAAAATAAAAGTCAGGATTGCCTCCCACCTGCCTCAGCCCCTGCAGATAATCAATATTGGGAGGGTTTTCCGCGGGAGGGGTCCAGTGTGGTTTTTGCGTATTTTGATCAAGGAGCTCTGTTTGCTGATCGCAAGACGCACTGTTGAGTTTTTCGCTGAGAATGCGATAAAGCTCGTCTGAGTCTATAGGTTTCGAGATATGACCATCCATTCCAACCTGCAATGATTTTTCCGCATCTCCGACAATGGCATTGGCCGTCATGGCAAAAATTGGCAGATCTTGCATGCCCAGTCGTTCCCTGATGTAGCGGGTGGCTTCATAGCCATCCATTACCGGCATCTGGATATCCATCAGCACCAGATCCGGCCGATGTTGTTCAATATACTTTACCGCCTGCTGTCCATTCTCCACGCAATCGACTTGCAGACCCATCTGCTCCAGAAGTTCCTTTCCAACCAGTTGATTGATCTCATTGTCTTCGACAAGTAGCACCTTTCCTTGTAGTTTTACAATGGAAAACGACGGCTCATCGACCAGGATTTGCGAAGGCGTTTCAGACGATTTGGAGTCATAGGCCCTGATTATGGCGTCGAACAGGATGGATGGAGTTAACGGCTTGATCAAAATCCCATCAAGAGACGCCTCATTCATACCCTGTTCCATAATTTCACGACCATATGCTGTCATCATAATAATGATCGGCCGCTCATCGTGAAAAATATTATTGATTCGCCGTACAGTTTCAAAACCATCGATATGGGGCATTTTCCAGTCGAGCAGAATAATGTCAAAATGGGATTCTGGCATAGTCAGTTGTTGTAACGCCTCGATGCCTGAACCGGCTACTGTAACGATAAAACTCATAGACTCGAGCATGTCTTTAATGACCGTCTGCACCGTAAGGTTGTCATCAACCAGTAGTACTTTGAGGTTCTGTAACTCGCGGTGTGTGATTTTGCGCGCCTGAGCCGCATAATACCTAAGCGGCAATTCAAAATAGAACAGACTACCCTTGCCGAGTCGACTCTCCGCACCGATCGAACCACCCATGAGCTCGCATAATTTCTGGCAAATGGAAAGTCCAAGGCCGGTTCCTCCATATTGTCTTGTTGTGGAACCATCCGCTTGAGTGAAAGGGCTGAACAGGAATTCCAGTTTACCTGGATCAATGCCGATACCTGTATCTTCCACTTCAAATCTAAGCAGTATTGTTCCGGAATCTCGCTCCTTGATCCTTATCCTCACCACAATACTGCCTATCTTGGTGAACTTGACGGCATTTGAAACAAGATTGGTCAGTATCTGGCCGATGCGATAGGGGTCACCTTCGAGATTAGGCGGAATATCCATATCGAAGTCATACAGAAATTCTATCGGGCTGTCGCCAATACGAGTGGCTGCAAGGATCGAAATACTCTCGAAAATGTCTTCGAAGCTGAACGGAATGGTTTCAATGACCAATCTACCGGCTTCGATTTTCGAAAAATCCAAAATATCGTCAATAACACCTAACAGGGACTTGGCGGAAACCTGTATCTTGTGCACATAATCCGTCTGTTTGGGTGATAGTTGAGTTTTTGCAATCAGTTGTCCGAGTCCGATAATGGCATTCATGGGTGTGCGGATCTCATGGCTCATGTTTGCCAGAAACTCCCCCTTGAACCGGCTTGCTTGTTGCAGTGCTTCGTGAGCCTTGTGGCGTTCGGTAATATCCTGCGTGATACCAACGACATACCGGGGCCGTCCAGATTCATCCCACTCTAATGTATGTCCTTTACTGTATAGCCAACGGTCCTCACCCTTAATACGGTATTCAAAGGAGATATTATCCTTGGCCCGCATCAGCAGGAACTCTCTGATACTTTTGCGCATGCTTGCGTGATTCTCTGGATCTATATAACCGTAGAGTTCATTCAAGGAGATATGGTCAACGACTTCACGCATGCCATGATGCTGGCAAAAGGTCTCATCCAGGGATAGCAGCTCCGTGTAACCTTTGGAATTGACCCTTGCTTCCCATGCGCCAAGTTCAGCGCTTTTGAGTGTGAGTTCAAGGCGCTCCCTGCCCTTCTGTATGATCTGTCTGCTGTGCCTTATCTGCATGATCCAGACAGAACTGACCGAGAGTGTCAGTAACGCTATCCCTAATATCTGCCATACCAGCGTATAATCGACATGTTGCTCATATATGACAGTTGACCAACGTCGGAAAATATCATTTTTCAATGGATCATCCAGCGTATCGATCGCCTTATTTAGAATACCTACCAATTCAGGCCAATCCTTTCTGACGCCAACACTGTATTTTCGACTATAGTTTGTTGTTGCAGCAACCTGCAGATTGCTCAATCCCTCCTGGCCTATGAGATATCCGCCAACGACCAGCGAACCGACAAAGGCATCTGCCTCGCCAACGGATACCGCCTGCATGGCCTGTTGTGCATTTTTGTACAATGAATATTCGATAAGAGGATAGTCTTGACGGAGCGAATCAGTGATTGAATATCCCTCTATTGCCGCTACCTTTTTTCCATTAAGGTCACTCAGCCCCTTCAGTTGCATGGTGCCGCGCCGGTTGAAAATCACATAGGTAAAATCGAGGTAAGGCTTGGTGAAACTCAGATAGCTGTCCCGCTCCGGCGTGCTGGAGATCACTGGGGCCACGTCAAGACTCTTATCATTCAATCCTTTCTGTACGTCAGCCCAGGATTTTTTCTGCGGTTTTATCCAGTTGATACCAAGCTGAGCTGCAAATATCCGCATGTATTCAGACGAGAGTCCCTTATATTCTCCATTTGAGTCGATGAACTCAACCGGCGCCCAGTCCGAGTCCACGCCGAGTCGAATGCTTTTGTGTTCTTGCAGCCAGCGTTTTTCCTCGGAGTTTAAATCCACTCTGGGTATAATGCCCTCTACGTCATCTCGACCCAGCCAGTTCTGTTCGATGCGCTGCTGTTCATGCTCGGAAACAGTGGCGAGCACTTTATCGATAATGCCAATCAGGGGTTTCCACTCAGCAGCATCCTTGGGGACTGCGAAGCTCAATAGCCCATCGCCCAATCCGGAATTGCCGGAGATATGTAGATTTTTTAACTGATTGCGTTTCAATAACCAACCGACAACGGCCTGGTTGCCGACATAGGCATCCGCAGTGCCATTGGAAACCATTTGCAATGCCTCAAGGGTTGATGAGACCGGCCTGAGTCTGATCTTGGGATACTCAGTTTGCAGCAACAACATAGTCGCAGAGCCGTCTTCAACCGCGATTCGGCGGCCATTGAGATCTGTAATTCCGCCTACCCAGGCGGCGTTGTCCCTGATGATGATTGTTTGGCGGGACTGGTAGTAAGGCTTACTGAAGTAGAGTTCCCCTGCATACTTGCTATGCAAGGGCATGCTGGCTGTAACGTTGATCTCTCCTTTCACTACCTTTTGCAGCATTTCCTGAAATCTGGGGCTTCTTTTTGCAATAAACTTAATACCGAGGCGTTGACCAATCAGGTTCAGATAGTCCGCGATAATACCTACGTGATTTCCTTCTGCATTAATAAAGTCTATTGGCGGCCAATCTCCATCGACTTCGACAGGAATCACTCCGTGTTCATCCAACCATTTCAATTCATCATAGGTCAACCTGATTTCTTGCTGGCGTGCATTATCTGATTCACTTGTTCGAACCCAATGATCGATAATCTCTCTTCGCTCATCAGTTCCAACATCATCCAGCGCACGTTGCAGAATTTCGCGGAGCCGAGGGTAATCCTTGCGAACGCCTAACGCCAATGTCGAT
Organism: Candidatus Thiodiazotropha sp.; assembly: GCA_050305635.1. Classification (GTDB taxonomy): domain Bacteria; phylum Pseudomonadota; class Gammaproteobacteria; order Chromatiales; family Chromatiaceae; genus Thiodiazotropha. Next base: position 12,692 of record JBNLFS010000081.1, read on the forward strand.
GCCGGCTTATGCAAACTGCCGTGTACTCGTAAATTCGATATGTAATATTTGTCAATAAGGTAGAGCGCGACGACTCGGTTGCCCGCATAGGCATGCGCATCACCTCTTGATACTGCATCCAGTGCTAACAGGGTATTCGCATACATTTTTAACTTGACTGCTGGATAGTGCTCGCGGAAGTATTTTTCATTTCCAAAACCCTGCTCTAACGCCAGGGTTTTGCCCTCCAAAGACCGCTCTGATTCAAGAAAGACACTGTCCTTTCGCGCAACGATTACGTGAGGGACTTGGATATAGGGGGTCGTGAAGTTAAAGAATGGTTCGCGCTCAGGATTTGGCGTGATGTCCATGATAACGTCGAGGCGTTTTTCTTTGACATCCTCAAAAATTCGCTCCCATTCACCGGGCATGGGCTTTAATATGTTGCCCAAACGGGTATTCAGGGCATTTAGAAAATCGATCCCAATCCCGGAAGAAGTACCGTTCTCATCCACGTAATTAAAGGGCGGCCAACCATCCATTACCGCAATGTAAAATGGTTTGTGTTCGTTCAGCCAATCCCGATCTGATTCCGATAGCTTCGATAAAAATCGCTTTGCTTGAATATCCTGGCGTTCAAGCAAATCCGGCGGGTTGATAATGTTCGCGCGCTCGTCAGGGGCTATGTCATCCAGCGCCTTCTGCAGAATATCCCGCAATATCGGCCAGTCCTTACGCACGCCAATGGCATTGGCTGACGATGACTCGGCAATCTTACCTGCGGGTGCAATATTGGTAATTCTGTCGTTCTCAATGATATACATCGAGACCACTCGATTTCCTACATAGGCATCCACTTCCCCGTCAGCAAGTGCCCGTATGGCGTCGCTGTCGGTGTCGAATTGTTGCAGAATGATCTGCGGATAGTTGTCATGGAGCATCTTAACGAGGAAAAACCCCTTAACCACAGCAACCTTCCTACCAATCAGTTCGCTTAAACCGCCTTTGTAGGGATCGTATTTGCGAGTGAAAATCATATGCGGAACATCGATGTAAGGGCGAGTGAAATGAAAAAACTCTTCCCTATCCAAACGCGGCGTAATATCCATTAACGCATCGAGGCGCTTGTCTTTGGCGGCCTCGTAAATCTCCTGCCATCGGCCTGGAACGATTACCAGACGATCTCCAAGGCGTTCATTGAGCGCATGGATAAACCGGGTTCCAATCCCTCGTGGCTGGCCGTTTTCGTCGACGTAGTCCATCGGCGGCCAGGCATTCATAATGCCGATAGGGATCGTTTTGTGGTTTTCCAGCCATATTTGCTCAGCCTCGGTCAGCCCAGGATCCGCTTGCAAACCTGGGAAGGCTGTCATCGGCAGACAGAGCGATACAATGCCTAGAAAGAGAGGAAACAAGCTGTTGATCGTGGTACGGCAGTTTCGCAGCATAGCGATTCTCTCAATTGAGAATGGAAGAGACAGTGCAGAGGAATCTCGTATCGCCGGAATCTTTAACTCCTTTATCACTTTCGTACATCCAACAAGCATAGCGCGCGCATAGCCCCAGGCAAGGAGCCCTCTGCTAACACTCAACTTCAGGTCAATCATTGATGGACCGGTTAGTAGCTGCCAGGTGACTGACAGGTTCGGCCGCGTGGAGTATCAAGGCTTGTTTTATTCTTCACTTTTCAATCAGATACGCTCATAAAGCCCGGAATCAGATCCTGCCGCACTCTCGGATGAGTACGTTTATCCTTAAGACTCTATTTAACCAGTTTGACGCAAAGGCTTCTTCATAACCGGAATACCCGTTACATAAGGTGGATCAAGGCAATCAGTTATTGAACATGCATTAATAATCACCGCATCGAATCTCATTTCACGATTTGATGAAGCTGTCTTTTACTCAGACCTGTGGTGCTGGTTTCTTCCGTGTATTCTGGCACGATGCTTTAGTAACTATAATCCTCATGCCACGCACGTAGCGCCAATCCGTCTGCCCCAGCAGTGTGGAATGCCGCAGCAAACCCACCCGCTTGCACTGCCTTCCTGTGGTGGACGCATCATCACCCAGGGCGCCGCCGAAGAGATGCCCGCCTGTACCGAATCCCTCACCGGGAGTATCTGAGCGGCAAATGCCGCTGCGAGGCCGGCAGTGGAGACGGGGTGATCAAAGTAAGGAACCGCTTGACGGAAAGTCTGTCATACGCCGAAACACAAGGATCAGATCCATGGACAGTTTCCAGCCCTGCGAACAGAGGTGGGATTCGGCAGACTTCAGAATAGTTGGAGCCCTGACAGCCTCCCTGGGCATACACCTGCTGGTGTCGTGGTGGCTTGCCGACTCGGTGGATCTCAACCTCGCACCGGTCGGCAACCGGATTAACGAGAAAACCCTCCGACTCAAACTCCAGTGGCTCGGATCCGACAAATCCGACCCCGCCCCCACCCGGGATACCCCACAACCCCAATCCATCGGTCCCAGCACACTCAAACCTGAGAACAATCCGCCTAAACACCCTTCCCCGCCGTCGAGGACGAGTCAGCCGACAAACAGAGCCGCTCCTGCTCATCGCCCCTCGGCTCAGGTTCTGCTCCACTCCGCGGAGCAGGTTGCCCGGGAAATGGCCAGAACCATGCCCGACGCATCCGATCAGGACAGCCCGCAAGATGCTACGTCCGTTTCAGCCCGCCTCGATCGTGCATTGAATCCTAAACGGGAAGCGCCGGGAGTCACAGTTCGCGAAGATGGAACAACCCGAGTGGTTACGGAGTGGGGATACACCTACTGCATCAAGCCGCTGGAGGACGGACAGATTGTCGATCCCGGGGAGGATATACGCGTCTCGATGTATTGCCGTTAGCAGGCTGCTGAAATGCTACTCAGACGCGCGCGAAACATAACAAAAACCGCCAAGCATGGGGTTGACTGGAGTAAATGAGGATGTTCAGGCGACTTTCGACCCAACATCGTACCGTCTGAGTAGAAAACCACCCGCTTGCCAGGCCGTGAAGGCGGCCGAGGTCCGAGACGGATCAGGAAGCCTCACGTTTTTTAGCCAGCACCAGGGCATCCAGGATCAGCAGTCCGACCCCGATACTGATGGCGGAGTCGGCGATGTTGAAGGCCGGCCAGTAGTGCTGGTTGATGTGGAAATGGAGAAAGTCGATCACCTGGCCGAACAGCACCCGGTCGATCACGTTACCGACCGCCCCACCGATGATCAGCGAGACCGCCATCGCCACCCATTTTTCCGCGGCGCTCAGACGATACAGCCACACCGTCATGCCCAGGCTGACGCCGATTGCCAGGGTGACGAAGAACCAGCGCTGCCAGCCCCCCTGGTCACTCAGGAAACTGAACGCGGCGCCCTTGTTGTACAGCAGGGTCAGGTCGAAGAATCCTGTAACCCTCACCGGCTCGTAGAATGTCAGCATCGACTCGGCGAGCTGCTTGGTCGACTGATCCAGCAGGATCACCAGCAGGGAAAGCCATAACCAGCGGATCATCCTGATACCTCTCCGATCACACTCAGGCAAACCGTCGGGGTTCGCCGGATCCTGCCACATTCTCGACACAGCGACCGCACAGTTCCGGATGCTCGGCATGCTGTCCCACATCCTCCCGATGGTGCCAGCAGCGAACGCATTTGTTGTGCGGTGAGGCATTGACCGCTACCGCGATACCCAGGGTATCGTCGCCAATCGCATCCGCCGGCTTCTCCTCCAGGGGACGCACCTGAGCCTCGGAGGTGATCAGGACGAATCGCAGTTCATCCTGGAGCTGATCCAGCGCCTGCTTCAGCGGTCCGTCACAGTAGATGACCACCTGCGCATCCAGGGAGGAGTTACCGGCGGAGCGGAAGGCCTCCATCGCCTTTCCGATCGACTCCCGGACCTGAATGATCTTCGTCCAGTAGGCGCTGTCGAAGGGATCCTGGGGATCCAGGCCGTGCAACTTGTCATACCAGGTCTCGAGGAACACACTGTCGCTGCGGGAGCCCGGAATCGACGGCCAGATCTCGTCACTGGTGAAGCTCAGGATCGGCGCCATCCAGCGCACCATCGCCTCGATGATGTGATACATGGCGGTCTGACAGGAGCGGCGGGGCAGACTGTCCGCCTGAGTGGTGTACTGCCGGTCCTTGATGATATCCAGGTAGAAACCGCCCAGTTCGTTGACGCAGAAGTTGTGAATCTTCTGGTAGACATAGTGGAACTGGTACTCCCCGTAGGCCTGAACGATCTCCCGCTGCAGGCGCAACGCCCGGTCCACCGCCCAACGGTCGAGCTCGATCATCTCGGAAGCGGGCACCAGGTTCTGTGCGGGATCGAAGCCGTTGAGGTTGGATAGCAGGAACCGGGCGGTGTTGCGGATGCGCCGATAGGCGTCCGCGGTACGCTTGAGCACCTCGTCGGAGACGGTCATCTCGTTGCGGTAGTCGGTGGCGGCCACCCATAGGCGGATGATGTCCGCGCCCAGGGTCTTGAGCACGGTTTGCGGCGCTATCACGTTGCCCAGGGACTTGGACATCTTGCGGCCCTCCGCATCCACGGTGAAGCCGTGGGTCAGCACCTGCTGATAGGGGGCGCAGCCGTTCATCGCCACCGAGGTCATCAGCGAGGACTGGAACCAGCCCCGGTGCTGATCGGAACCCTCCAGGTAGAGATCGGCGGGAAAGCCCAGACCGCTGCGCGCCTCGAGCACACAGTGGTGGGAGACCCCGGAATCGAACCACACATCCAGGGTATCGGTGACCTGTTCGTATTCGCCCGCGGCCTCGCCCAGCAGGCTCTCCTTATCCAGATTGAACCAGGCCTCGAAACCCTGCTGCGCCACCTGCTGCGCCACCTGTTCGATCAGCCGGGCGGTGTCGGGATGCAGCTCGCCGCTCTGCTTGTGCAGGAACAGGGTGATCGGCACACCCCAGGTGCGCTGCCGCGAGATACACCAATCGGGACGGTTCTCCACCATACCTTTGATGCGGGCCTTGCCCCAGTCGGGCATCCAGCTGACCTTTTCGATTTCACGCAACGCGGCATCCCGCAGACCGTTACGCTCCATGCTGATGAACCACTGGGGCGTGGCACGGAAGATGATCGGGGTCTTGTGCCGCCAGCAATGGGGATAGCTGTGACGCAGGCGCTCCTCGTGCATCAGCGCGCCGCGCTGTTTCAGCACCTCGATGACCGACTCGTTGGCGGACAGCACATGCCGTCCGGCGAACAGCTCCGTGCCCTCGACGAAACAGCCATTGCCGTCTACCGGGTTATCCACCGGGAGTTTGTAGCGCAGGCCCACCACATAGTCCTCCAGACCGTGGCCCGGGGCGGTATGCACCGCACCGGTGCCCGCATCCAGGGTGACATGCTCTCCCAGAATGACCGGCACCTGGCGGTCGTAAAACGGGTGCTGCAACATCAGCCCCTCGAAAGCCTCGCCCTTGGCATAGGCCACAACCTTGTAGGCGGCGATGCCGTAGCGGTCCATCACGTCTTTGAGCATGTCCTCGGCCACCACCAGCCGGCGCGGACCCTGCTCAGAGTCAAAGGCCACCACGGCGTAGTCGAAGGAGGGATTCAGGGCCACCGCCTGGTTGGCCGGCAGGGTCCAGGGGGTGGTGGTCCAGATCACGATGGACAGGGGGCCTTCCCCGCCGCCCTCCGGAACGTGGTGACAGCGCTTCAGCAGCCCCGCCTCGTCTACAACCCGGAACGCCACGTCGATGGCGAAGGAGTCCTTGTCCTGATACTCCACCTCGGCCTCCGCCAGGGCGGAACCGCAATCGGTACACCAGTGGACCGGCTTGTAACCCTTCTGCACATGCCCGTTGGCCACGATCTTGCCCAGGGCGCGGATGATATCCGCCTCGAAGCGGTGGTCCATGGTGAGATAGGGATGATCCCAGTCACCCAGCACACCGAGACGCTTGAAGTCCTCCCGCTGGCCGTTCACCTGTTTCGCCGCGTACTCCCGGCAGGCGGCGCGGAACTGGCCGGTGGTCACCTTCTTGCCCGGCTTGCCGATCTTCTTCTCAACCTGCAGCTCGATGGGCAGACCGTGACAGTCCCAGCCCGGCACGTAGGGCGCATCGAAGCCGTCCAGGGTGCGGCTTTTGATGATGATGTCCTTGAGAATCTTGTTGACCGCATGCCCCAGATGGATATCTCCGTTTGCATAGGGCGGGCCGTCGTGGAGCAGAAACTTGGGCCGTCCGGCGGCAATCTCGCGAATCTTCCCGTACAGATCCTGCTGTTGCCATTTTTTCAGCATCTCCGGCTCGCGTTGAGCCAGATTGCCCCGCATTGGGAAATCGGTATTCGGGAGATTGAGAGTCTGCTTGTAATCGCTCACTGGGGCTGCCTGTTGGGGGGTCCGGGAAAATAGCGTATTGAAACTTAATTTTGGGTCGGGCGCAAAGCCACACCAAGAATTTCGCGGGCTGCGTCCGCATCGCGCCAGATCTGCTGGCGCAGGGCTTCGAAGGATTCGAAGCGTTCTTCCTCCCGCAGCTTCTGCACGAACTCCACCTGGATATGCTCGCCGTAGACGCGCCGATCGAAATCGAACAGGTGCACCTCGAGCAGGTAGTGATTGTCTCCCGTGACCATCGGACGCACACCGATGTTCGCCACACCGGGCAGGGGCTGCTCATCCAGACCGATCACGGTTACGGCAAAAACGCCGTTCAAGGGCGTGACCCGGCGGTGCAGGTCGATGTTCATGGTCGGGAAACCGATGGTGCGGCCCCGCTTGTGACCGTGGGCGACCCGCCCGCAGATCCGATAGGGACGGCCGAGGCATTGCGCCGCGGCATTGAGGTCGCCCTGGGTGAGCAGTTCCCGGATCCGGGTACTGCTCACCCGGTCCGCATCCAGCTTGTAGGTATTCATGTTTTCGACTTCGAAACCGTGCTGTTTGCCGAGGGATTGCAACAGTTCGAAATCTCCTGCCCGGCCGCGCCCGAAACGGAAGTCGTCACCCACGGAGAGAAACCGAGCCCCAAGCCCCTCGACCAGCAGTTCCTGAACGAACGCTTCGGCGGGCATGGCGGCCAAGCGTTTGTTGAACTCCAGCACCACCACCCGCTGTACCCCGGTGGCCTCGATGGCCATCAGCTTCTCCCGCAGCCGGGTCAACCTCGCCGGTGCATTTTCGGGCTGAAAAAATTCCCGGGGCTGGGGTTCGAAAGTCACCACCGTGGTGGGCAGATCCAGCGTACGGCCCTGTTCCATCAGGTGGCGGAATACCGACTGATGCCCCAGGTGCACCCCGTCGAAATTACCGATGGTGGCAACACACCCGTGGTGGTCGGGTTTCAGATTGTGGAGGCCGCGGACCAGTTGCATGGAATCGATTCACTGAAGACAGGCGGCACATTATAGGCGCTGAGAAAAAATTGGACATCCCCGCAATACCGGGGGAGGCCGCCCTCACTCATCCCTGGCGGGCGCGAAAATCCCGAGGACGCATTCCCATCGCCATCAACAGAATGAAATAGAGCACCACCCCGGCCAGGATCAATCCAGACAGCCAGACCACCCGCCAGACTCCGGACAGGCTCATCCAGTCGGACATCACCCCACTGCCCCACCACAACAGCCCGCCCATGGCCAGGGATGCCAGGCTCACACGCAGCAGCATCGCCCCCCACCCCTTGTCAGGCTGGTAGATCCCCTGATGGATCAGGGCACGGTAGAGAAGGTAGGCATTCAACCAGGAAGAGAGTGTGGTCGCCAGGGCCAGACCGGCATGGGCCAGGGGAAACACCAGCAACAGGTTCAGCGCCATGTTGGCAACCATGGCGATAATACCGATCCGCACCGGGGTTTTCGTATCCTGGCGGGCATAAAATCCGGGCGCCAGGATCTTGATCAGCATGATCGCCACCAGGCCGGGCGTATAGGCCAGCAGACTCCGGGTGGCCATCTCCACATCGTGGGTATCGAAGGCCTCGGAGTGAAACAGGGTGGTCAGCATGGGTGCGGCCAGCACCATCAGACCCACCGCCGCCGGTACTCCCAGGAGAATGTTCAGACGCAATGCCCAATCCAGGGTATGGGAGAAGGCCTTGGGCGAGGACTCGGCGTGCCGTTGGGAGAGGTTCGGCAGGATCACGGTACCCAGGGCCACCCCCAGCACTCCTACCGGAAACTCCATCAGGCGATCCGAATAGTAGAGCCAGGAGATGCTGCCGCTTGCCAGGAAAGAGGCGATCAGGGTATCGAGCAACAGGTTCAACTGACTGACCGAAACACCGAACAGGGCCGGCACCATCAGGCGCATGACCCGCCGTACCCCCGGATCCCGGAATGCCACCCGGGGACGGGGTACCAGGCGCAATTTCCTGAGGAATGGCCACTGAAACAGGAACTGGGCCACCCCAGCGATCAACACCCCCCAGGCCAGTCCGACCACCGGTTCCTCCATCATGGGAGAGAGCCAAAGGGCGCAGCCGATCAGGGACAGGTTCAGCAGCACCGGGGTGAAGGCCGGTCCCCAGAAGCGCTGGTGGGCATTCAGGATGCTGCCCGCGAAGGCGGTCATGGTGATGAAAAACAGGTAGGGGAAGGTGAGTGACAGCATCTCCACGGTCAGCTCATATTTTCCCTCGTCCTGATTCCAGAATCCGGGGGCAAAGATCATCACCAGAATCGGCGAGGCCACCACCCCGACCAGCGATACCAGCAGCACGGTGAGGCCCAGGGTGCCCCCCATGTCATCCACAAAGGTTTTCAGCTCCTCCCGGGAACGCTGACTGCGGTACTCACTGAGCACCGGCACGAAGGCCACCGAAAACGCCCCCTCGGCGAACAGTCGTCGCAGAAAATTGGGAATCTTGAAGGCGACGAAAAAGGCATCGGTCGCCGCATTGGCGCCGAAAGCCCGGGCCAGGGTCAGGTCACGCACAAAACCGAGGATGCGGGACAGAAAAGTCAGGCTGCCGACGGCAGCGAATGCGCGAAAGAACGAGCTCAGAACGTTATCCTTGATCAACACGGTGAAACAACCCCGGCGAAGGAGCGCCGGCCAGGCGCTCAACGCCCTGACAGGATCATCTGGTTCTATGCCCTTCCCGACAGCCGGATGATAGCGCCTAACCCCACCGCCCGAACAGCCTACGGGGTACAGGCGTGATGCAACAGTTGACAGATGCCGCAATATTGGAGAGAATCCGCACCCTTCGAATTAATAGTGTCTTCAGGAGAGAACCTTGGCCAACTCAGCCCAAGCTCGAAAACGCGCCCGTCAAGCCGACAAGCACCGCGCCCGCAACCAGGCGCAACGCAGTGAGATGCGTACCTTTGTGAAAAAGGTTTCCAAGCAGATCGCAGCGGGTTCCAAAGAGGGCGCCATTGAAGCCTACAAGCAGGCCGTGCCGGTCATCGACGGCGCGGTGAACAAAGGACTGATCCACAGAAACAAGGCGGCCCGTCATAAAAGCCGCCTGAATGTCCAGATCAAAGCCATGTAGGCCAATCTCGGATTACGAGCATAAAAAAACCGGCGCTAGCCGGTTTTTTTATGTCTGAGATCTGACCGGATCGATCGAGCCCGAGACGACACTCAGGGCTGCCACCCTGATGTCGCCTCGCAACCCGACCGTTCAGTGACCTATCCGGTAATCACACGTCCCCGGACGCATTCAGGGATTTTCGTCTGCCTACCGCTATCAGACCGAGCAATCCGGAGCCCAACAGCCAGAAGGCGGCTGGCAAAGGCACCGGTGAGGGCTCCATGGAATCCCCCGAGGCAAACTCCTGGGTCCAATAGGTGTAAAGGGGAAAGTTTTGATAGGTTCGGGTATCCGCCAGGATGTCCGTTGTGTAATTATCCGTCGAATCCCAGACATAACCGACCCCGATATCATCGAGCAGTCCGTTCAGAATGGTATTGCGATGACCTCTGCTGCCCATCCACCCACCACTGTTCTCCGGATCACCGTTCTCATCGGGCCTGCTGTACCAGGCATCCCAGGCCTCCCCGCTCACGCCGAGACCGAGAGTCTCCCAACCCGAGGCGGTGATGCTGTAGTTCGCACTGAAAAAACTATTGATCTCATTGAAGTCTTCCGTGCCGTACATGACATCGTGGGCGGCATCGATGGCCGGAGAGGGTGTTGTGAAGGTCGGAGCGGCCCGACCCTGCCCCCCTGCGATATTCTCACCATAACGGGTGTAATCGTAGCCCGCCTCCCGAATCCGCACACCAGGGGTGCTGCCGATATCCGGACCTACCAGTGTGGTATGACTGAAATAGTCGTAGTCGGCCATGGACTGTGAGTGGTTGAGTGCCGCATCGTGAAGCCGCTCGTCCATCTGCACGGGGTTCAGATTATTAAATCCCCGCTGCAGATTGACCATTTCGAAGACGGCCAGCTCCTCGGCTGACCAGACTGCGGCAAATAGCGATCCGGAAAATCCCAGGGACAGGCCCAGGGCAGCGCATGAAACAAACCCGGGATTCAATAACGGGTTCCTGCTCGATTTTTTCTTATAGGCAGTGCACATCGACGTCCGCTCCTTGGTCACACATTTCTGTGGACCTTGCTGTCATCATTACTTGAAATCAATCCGGTAAAGTCTGGCATGCGGCCGCATAGGAAATAAAGGCGGGAAAGGTCAAAATGCGTGACTCGCCACACAATTTGTCCTAAACAAAAAACGCAATGGGATCAGTAAGTTCTGATGAACATCGTACAAATGAAAACGGTCCGGTACAAGCCATTGAATCGAGGAAGAAACTTACCCGAACTGCCGACAGAATCGCGCCTACACCGACCCCTGGCAGGGCCTCAAAGCAACACCAGATTATCCCGGTGGATCAGCTCGTCCTCATCCACATAACCGAGGACCTGCTCGATACGATGACTGGGCACACCCATGATCTTCAGGGTCTCCTGGGCATTGTAGTTGACCAGTCCCCGGGCGACCTCACACCCAGCCGCATCCTGACAGGTCACCGCTTCGCCACGGGCGAAGTTGCCTTTGACGCCGCACACACCCACCGCCAGCAGACTGCTGCCCTGCTCCCGTAGCACCTTTACCGCGCCCTCGTCCAGAGTCAGGATACCCCGGGGTTGCAACTGCCCAGCCAACCAACGCTTGCGGGCCGCCTGGGGTTCCTGCACGGGAATCAACAGCGTGCCTGCATCATGCCCCCGACTGATCGCATCGATTACCCGGTCGTGTCGACCGGAAGCGATCACTGTAGCGGTGCCGGAGCGTGCCGCGAGTCGCGAGGCACGCACCTTGGTGACCATGCCGCCCAGGCCCAGACCGCTGGCGCTGCCACCGGCGACCGCATCCAACTGCGGATTATCCACCCGGGTCTCCCTGATCAGGGTCGCACCGGGATTGAAGCGTGGATCGGCATCGAACAGGCCTTCCTGGTCGGTGAGGAGTATCAGCAGATTGGCCTCGATCAGATTGGCCACCAGAGCCGCCAGGGTATCGTTATCACCAAAACGCAGTTCATCGGTAGTGACGGTATCGTTTTCATTCACCACCGGCACTACGCCCAATTCCAGCAGAGTGCGCAGAGTACTTCGGGCATTCAGGTAACGGGCCCGGTTCTCCAGGTCATCCCGTGTCAGCAATATCTGGGCAGTATGCAGATCGAACTTTTGGAAGCACGCCTCCCAGGCATGCACCAGACCCATCTGACCAATCGCAGCGGCGGCCTGAAGCTCATTCAGATTACGGGGGCGTGAACGCCAACCCATGCGGCTCATACCCTCTGCAACCGCACCGGAAGAGACCAGGACCACTTCGTGACCGGCGTGCCGCAGGCGCGCCATCTGCTCAACCCAAGTGGAGAGCAGCTCGTGTGAGAGTCCCTTGCCATCCGAGGTCAGCAAGGCGCTGCCGATCTTGATGACCCAACGTTTGGATGAGGCGATCTTCTCCCGGGAAATCATACTGTCTACCCCTGCAGCGGATCCCACTCGGCATCCGCATCTTGTTCCGGCTGCTCCGCTCGCCACAGTGCCTCGAGCCGCTGCATCAGGGCTCCCACCAGCTCACGGGTTCCCTCCCCGCTCATGGCGGAGATCTCAAACACCGGCCCGGGCCAGTTCAGCGCAGCACAGAGATTGTTTCGGCGCTCCGCAAACTCCTCTTCCAGGAGCAGATCCTTTTTATTCAACACCAGCCAACGCTCCTTCTCCGACAGTTCCGAGGAGTAGTTTTGCAACTCCTGCTCAATCTGACGAACTTCCGAGGTCGTGTCGATGGCCTCGTCCAGCGGGGCCATATCCACCAAGTGCAGCAGCAGGCGCGTGCGAGAGAGATGCTTGAGAAACTGCAGGCCCAGACCCGCCCCTTCCGCAGCCCCTTCGATGACACCCGGGATATCGGCCACCACGAAACTGTGATCCTGGCCGAGACTCACCACACCCAGATTGGGATAGAGGGTGGTGAACGGGTAGTCCGCGATTCTCGGCCGGGCACTGGAAATCTTGCTGATCAGGCTCGATTTTCCCGCATTCGGCATGCCCAACAGTCCCACATCCGCGAGCAGGATCAACTCCAGTCGCAGCTCCCGTCTGTCACCCGGGGTGCCATGGGTAAACTGACGGGGTGTGCGGTTGGTACTGCTTTTGAAATGCACATTGCCAATGCCATGAACGCCACCCTGGGCGACCAGCAGTTCCTGGTGGTGCGCCAGAAGCTCACCCACCAGTTCGCCGGTCTCGTCATCATAGACCCGGGTACCGACCGGAACCCGCACGTGCAGATTGCTGCCTTTGCGCCCGGTGCGTTCACGGCCCATGCCATTTTGGCCCCGCTCGGCCTTGTGGGTACGCTGGGTGCGGAAATCGACGAGGGTGTTCAAACCGCTCTCGGCGATCAGATAGACACTGCCGCCGTCGCCCCCGTCGCCCCCGTCCGGCCCCCCTTTGGGAATGTACTTTTCACGCCGAAAACTGGCGCAGCCATTGCCACCATCCCCGGCGATCACCTTGATTTTTGCTTCATCAACGAATTTCATAGGCCATAACGCAAAAAGCCTCGTCCTGTGACGAGGCTTTTAAGCGTCTACTCCGCGAGAGGATTACTCGGTGACGACACTCACGTATTTACGGTTGCGTGATCCCTTGACTTCGAACTGCACACGACCGTCCGACTTGGCGAACAGGGTGTGGTCCTTGCCGATACCCACGTTCACACCGTTGTGAAACTGGGTGCCACGCTGGCGCACGATGATGTTGCCGGCTTTGACTACCTGGCCGCCAAAGATTTTGACGCCAAGTCGTTTGGATTCTGAATCGCGGCCGTTACGTGTACTGCCGCCTGCCTTTTTATGAGCCATGTTTCTCTCCTCAGCCGCTGATGCCGGTCACGGTCAGTTCCGTGTACCACTGACGATGTCCCTGACGCTTCAGGTGATGTTTGCGGCGACGAAACTTGATGATTTTGACCTTTTTGCCGCGTCCGTGTGACTTCACGGTTGCAGTGACCTTGCCGCCATCGACATAGGGTGTGCCGACCTTGACGTCATCACCGTTGGTGATCATCAGAACTTTATCCAGTTCGACAGAAGCGCCTTCGTCGGCGGTCAGCATTTCCACCTTGATGGTGTCGCCTTCCGCTACGCGATACTGTTTGCCGCCGGTTTGAATTACCGCATACATTGCTTTAATCCCCGAAAAATACCGTTATCCACCCGCCAGAAGAGGCCCGGCGAGGTAAAGAGGCGGAATTCTACCCACCCCAGGGACCGGGGTCAATAGCCATGACACCCCAATTCCGCTGTCCGCCGAGCGTCTGCGGCATCCTGGCGCCGGATATCAACCCGACTGAGCGGGTGCCCGCTTCTCCGCCTCGATGAAGATCCGCCGTACCTGGGGAAACTGCTGTTTGATCATCCGGTCCATATCGCTGATTGCCAACTCGATTGCATCGGCGCTCGAGTGATCGGAGAAATCGACGCTCAGATTCACCAGGATGAAATCCGGACCCATGTGCATGGTCAAAACCTCGTTCACATGATCCACAAGCGCCTGGCTGCCCACCAGGCCGCGGATCCCCTCAACCACGCTGTGGCTGGCGCTCTCACCGATGAGCAGACCCTTGGTCTCATAAGCGAGCCAGATCGCCGTACCGACCAGGATCAGTCCGATGATGATCGAGGCGGCGCCATCGAACCAGAGCTGCCCGGTCAGCTGAGTCAGAACGATTCCGATGAAGGCCACCATCAGGCCCAGCATCGCGGCGGTATCCTCGAACAGCACCACGAAGACGGAAGGATCCTTGGCCCGTTGAATCGCCTCCAGGTAACCCCACTTCCCCTTGGCCCTTGAGAATTCACGAAATGCGAACACCCAGGCCGCCCCTTCGAACAGCATGGCCAGTCCCAGCACCAGATAGTTGATGAGCGGATTGGTCATCGGTTCAGGGTGCTCGATATGCTTGATCCCTTCATAGATGGAGATCCCGCCGCCCAGGGCAAAGATCAGGATCGCGACAATGAAACTCCAGAAATAGATCTCCTTACCGTGGCCGAATGGAAAAGCCTCATCAGGCGGCTTCTGGGCACGTGCCATCCCATAGAGCAGTAGGCCCTGGTTGCCGGTATCCACCAGAGAGTGGATGCCTTCGGACAACATCGCCGAACTGCCGGTAAAGAAGGCGGCGATGAACTTGGTCACTGCGATCAGGGTGTTCCCTGCCAGGGCCGCAAAAATCACCTTTTTCGATCCTGACGCCATGCAGACTCCTTGTTGAATGTGTGTATCCGTCCCCCTGTCCGGTGACGGTGCTGCCGCATTATCCCCTGTCAGGGGTGATCATAACAGAGGTGAATTACCCGCCGCCGTAACGCGGATCTCCAAACCCTGCGGGTGCGGGACATTCAATAGGCGTCATTCGGCGGATAATCCGGTAGGATAGGCGGGGGGATAGAGAGAGAAATAAAAATGACCAATAAGAATCCGCAAACGGCTCACCAAGCGCCGTATGACCTGAACCACAATATCATTCAACTGGCCCTGGTCGCGATCATCGCGATGCTCAGCTACCGCATATTCTCACCGTTCGAGGGCATGATGTTCTGGGGCCTGATCCTCGGGGTGGCCCTCTACCCTCTGCACCAACTCATTGCCAAGCGCATGGGCCACCGGCAGGGAAGAGCGGCCACGGTGCTGGTGCTGGTTGGCCTGTTGATCATCGGTCTGCCCACCGGTCTGATGGCCACCTCGCTGATCAATGAGATCATCGGCTTGCGCGATGTGATCCAGAGCGGCCAGGTGAATATCCCGCCACCCTCCCCCGGGGTCGCAGACTGGCCTGTGATCGGCCACAAAGTGCATGATGCCTGGCAACAGGCCGCCACGGATTTTCCCGCCTTTGTCCAACAGCACGCGCCCTGGATCAAAAAGACCACGCTCTCGATGGTGAACATGCTGCAGAGCGGTGCGGGCGGCATTTTCCTGTTTCTCGCTTCGCTCATCGTAGCCGGCATCATGATGGCCTATGCGGAGCCCGGTAACGCCGCGATGGGCCGGATCTACAACCGGTTCGCGGGTCCGGACCGGGGACCCCGATTGCTACGCCTGACCGTGGCGACCATTCGCTCGGTGGCCGCCGGGGTGGTGGGCGTGGCCTTCATTCAGGCCCTGCTCCTCGGCCTCGGTTTCGTGATTGCCGGGGTCCCGGGATCCGGCGTCCTGGCACTGATCGTATTACTGATCGGCATCGTACAGTTGCCGGCACTGGTCATCACCCTGCCGGTGATCGGTTACCTCTGGTGGGCGGGCGACGCCTCATCCATGGCGAATGTATTTTACACAGTCTACCTGCTGGTGGCCGGCGCCGCGGACGGTTTTCTCAAGCCCATACTACTGGGTCGCGGGGTCGATGTTCCCATGCCGGTGATTCTGATCGGCGCCCTGGGCGGCATGGTCTCCGCCGGCATCATCGGACTGTTCATCGGCGCGGTCGTGCTTGCCATCGGCTATGAAGTATTCATGGCCTGGGTGGACCAGGACATACCGACTCCGGTGGACCGACCGGCCGGGGAAACTGAAGCCCGCGAGTAGCCCACCTTGCTGCCCTTCCCCATGAACACCACGCTCCGTATTCTGGGTCTGCTGCCGCTCCTGCTGCTTTCCGCTTGTACCACCCTGGGGCCGGATTACCAGGAGCCTCAGGCACCCTGGTTGAAGCAGTGGCGCACAACCTTGTACGGCTTGAGCGCTTCGACACAAGCTCGGAACGAGAGCGATCTGCATTTCTGGTGGCAGCTGTTCAACGATCAGCAGTTGAACCGCCTGATCGATGGGGTGAGAAAGGACAATCCGGGGTTGCGCATGGCCGGTCTGCGTATCCTGGAGAGTAGAGCCCAGCTCGGTATCGCCGACAGCAGCCGCCACCCGCAACTGCAGCAGCTCGGCAGCAGTGTCAGTTACGTCAACACCCGGGATCAGGGCGGCGCCCTTCCCGACAGCAGCCAGAGTTTCGTCAGTTACCAGCTGGGGTTCAACCTCGCCTGGGAGCTCGATTTCTGGGGACGATTCAGACGTGCCGTTGAAGCGGCCGATGCCGCCTACTTCTCCGCCCTCAGCAACCAGAGGGATGCCCAGGTTATCCTTGTGGCACAAACCGCCGATCTCTACTTCTCATACCGAACCACGGAACAGCGCATCGTAATCGCCCGCAAGAACGCCCTGATCCAGAAACGCAGCCTGGAGATCACCGAACAGCTCTATCGCAAGGGGCAAGGCTCGGAACTCGATCTGCAACAGGCCAAGACCCAATACCTGGCCACCCTGGCCACGATTCCGGACCTGCAACTCGGCCTGGTCAAGACCCGCAATGCCCTTGCAACCCTGCTCGGTCGTCCACCCGGGGATCTGGTGGAATTGCAGAATCTCCCCGCAGAGCTGCCCCGGATCGACAACCCGCTGATCAAGGCCGTCCCCGCGCAACAGTTGTTGCAGCGCCCGGACGTGCGTACCGCGGCCTGGCAGGTGGCGGCCCAATCGGCGCAAATCGGAATTGCCGAGGCGGATTTCTACCCCAGCATCAACCTGCTCGGCAGTCTCGGCTGGTCGGGCAACACGGTGAACGGTTCACCCAACACCAGCCTGCTCACCGCCGGTCCCTCCCTGACCTGGCATCTGTTTGACCACGGACGTATCGCCAACAACGTCCGGGTCCAGGATGCACGCCTGCAACTGCTCATCGAACAGTACCAGCAGACTGTTCTGCAGGCAGCCCGGGAGATCGACGATGCCGCCTACAGCGTCATCAAGAGACAGGAACAGCAGGCCATCCTTCACGATTCCGTGGTCGCCGCCGAACGTTCCCTGGAGATTGCCAACAAACGCTACCAGGAGGGCTATTCCGGCTTTCAGCGGGTACTCGACGCACAACGGGCGGTCGCTACCCAGGCCGACCGGGAACTGACCAACCAGGGTAGTCATATCAGTGCCGTGATCGCACTCTACAAAGCCCTGGGTGGCGGATGGCTGGACCCCCCCATCGAAGCATTGATACCCGATACGGTGCGCGACACGATGCAGCAGCGCACCGACTGGGGCGACCTGTTGAACGCCCCCCTACCCGCCCAAGAATCCCCTGCCACGGAGACTTCCGCACATGAATAACCCGGTGAATCCCGAGGCATCGACACCCGCCAGCAACGACAGCGAAACGGCAAAGAAGAGCGTCAATCGGGGCGTACTGCTGATCCTGGCGCTGATCCTGGTGAGTCTCGCCTGGTACCTGATGGCCGACCGATTCACGCCCTACACCACCCAAGCCCGGGTGCAAGGCTATGTGGTTGGAGTGGCGCCCAAGGTAGGCGGAGCGGTGACCCGGGTGTGGGTAAAGAACAACCAGGAGGTGGCGGCCGGCGACCCATTGTTCGAGATCGACCCGTCCCAATACGAGATTGCCCGTAACAGCGCCCGATCCGAACTGGAAAATGCCCAACGTCAGGTCGGCGCGGGCACCGCCGGTGTCGAATCCGCCCAGGCCAAACTGCGAGGGGCCATTGCCAACCAGGAGAAGGCGGAGAAGGACTATCACCGCCTGCAACGCCTCTACAAGGAGGATCCCGGCACGATCTCGGTGCGTCGCCTGGAGGTATCCCAGGCGTCCCTGGAGCAGGCCCGGGCCAGCGTGGTGTCCGCGGAAGCGGAAATCCAGCGCGCCATCGAACAGAAAGGCGGCGATGAGGAAGCCAACAACTCCATCCTCAAGGCCGCACAGAATGCGGTGGACAAGGCCGAACTCGACCTCTCCAACACCGTGGTGCGGGCCTCCACCCGAGGCGTGATCACCGACCTTCGGGCCGAAGTGGGACAGTACGCGGGCACCGGCAGCCCGGTCCTCACCCTGGTGGCCATCGCGGATGTCTGGATCAACGCGGAATTCACGGAAAACAACCTCGGTCACCTGGCGCCGGGCAGCCCGGTGGAAATCCTCTTCGATGCGCTGCCTGGAGAGGTCTTCCAGGGTGAGGTACGTAGCATCGGGGTCGGTGTCGACACCGGCCAGAGCCAGAAACCGGGGACCCTCCCGGTGGTGCAGAACAGTCGCGACTGGCTGCGCCAGGCCCAGCGCTTTCCGGTCATCATCGGATTCGATACCGATCAATCGGCCGGCCTGACCACGCAGTTGCGGGTCGGCGGACAGGCCTCGGTGATCGCCTACACCGAGGGACACGGGATACTCGCACTGATCGGTAAACTCTACATTCGCCTCATGAGTCTGTTCTCTTATGCTTACTGAGGCCGGTTAGACCGATGTTCCAGTCTCTTCCACTCAGCGCCCGACGAGCCTTTCGTCTGAGCCTGACAGTGGCGTTGTCCCTGGTCATCGCGTATGCGATGCGGCTGCCCCTGCCGTTTATAGCCCCACTGTTCGGAGTACTGCTGAGCCTCAAGCCTGCCCCACCCATCAATCTGAAAAACCTGCTGAAACTCATCCTGGTGGTCGCCATTACCCTCAGCAGCGGAGTGGTGCTGACCCCTCTGCTGACCTACTACAGCGGCCTCGGCATCCTGTTGGTCGCCATCGGCATCTATTTCAGCATCTATCTGACCCAGGCCCGGGAGAATGCCGCACTCATCGGCACCCTGCTGACCCTGGGCATCACCCTCATCTCTGCCGCAGGAACGCTCAGCAGCGCACTCTCAATGGCTGTAATTCAGGCGATCATGATCGGTATCGCCATCGCCACGCTCTGCCAGTGGATGGTCTACCCCCTGTTTCCCGAACCTGATGACGAAGCCTCTCAGCCGCCCCCCGCACAGGAGACAGGCAAGGATCCCAACTGGATCGCCCTGCGCGCCACCGTGATCGTATTGCCGGTCTACCTACTGGTTTTGATCAACCCGGCGGCCTACATGCCACTGATGATGAAATCCACGGTTCTCGCCCAACAGGCCTCTATCGAACATGCGCGCAGCGCCGGACGGGAACTGATCGGCGCCACCCTGCTCGCCGGCGTATTGGCGGTGCTACTCTGGTTCGGCCTAAAGTTGGCCGTTAACCTGTGGATGTTCTTTCTCTGGATGTCCCTGATCGGACTCTATATCGCCGCCAAGTTCTATCACGCACTGCCAACCCGAAGGCACCCCATGTTCTGGCAGGATGTCTTTGTCACTCTGCTGATCTTTATCGGACCCGCCGTGCAGGACAGCGCCAATGGCAAGGACGTGTACGTCGCGTTCATCACCCGCCTGGGTCTCTTTATGTGCCTGACCCTGTATGCCTGGCTCGCGGTCTACGCCCTGGAACAACTGCGGGAATGGCGCCGCACCCGCACCGCTCCAACCACCGTTCAAGGGGAGTGCTCCTGATGCTGTTGAACCTGATCCTGGGACTCTCCACCATGGTGCTTTGCCTGCTGCTGCAGTCCGTTCTGCTTCTGGTGGTGCTGAGATACTACGCACGGGAAAAAACCCAGATCGGTGAAGCCGGTTTCTGGAGCAACCTGATGATCATCAAGAGCATCATGCTGCTGTTGGTCGCAGGAAATCTGGGGCAGGTCGGCATCTGGGCACTGCTGTTTCAGGCTCAGGGTGAGTTTGATCAGTTCCGAGATGCGTTCTACCACTCAGCGGTAAACTTCGCGACACTCGGTTACGGAGATCTCGTGATGTCAGCACAACACCGCCTTCTGGGACCTCTGGAAGCAATCAACGGGGTATTGATGATCGGCGTCTCAACGGCGGCTCTGATGGCCGTCTTTCAGGACATCGTGAAAAAAGCTTCGATCCTCGGCCGGCATATCGAAAACAAATCATGAAGCGGGTGGCCTGCGCCTCTGACCTGCTGGAGTAACCGGTTCATTCCGAGTCTCAAAGCCTGCTAGACTTAAGATTCACGCAATCAAAAGCAAAGTCTCTCAATGCTCAAGTTTCAGCAGCCTCCCAAAGAGCAGAATGATGTATTTCTCGAGGACACGGATCGGCCGTTGCCAGAGGTCCTCAATCCCAATACACGCTATATGTTCATCGGTGAAATCGCGAAGGGTGGCAAATCGCTCATTCAGTCCTGCAAGGACCTGTACCTGTCCCGCGTGGTTGCCTATAAGACCCTGCGCCCGGAATTCATCCATGACGAAATCGAAAATACCCGTCTGCTGAGAGAAGCTCGGGTATCCGCCATGCTGCAACATCCCAATACATTGCCAATTTACGAGATCGGCCGTGACCGCAAGGGAAACTATTACTTCACAATGAAGCTGATCCATGGCTACACACTGCGTGAGATCCTGGATTACCGCGAGCGCTATGACCTGACACAACTGGTTGAGGTCATCGAGCAGATCGCTCATGCACTGGCCTATGCGCACGCCCATGGCGTCGCCCATCGTGACATCAAGCCGGAGAATATCCTGGTCGGTCCCTACAGCGAGGTGCTGTTGCTGGACTGGGGTCTTGCCAAGGTCTGGAGCAAGGATGGCAGGACCAGTGATGACAACACGCACACCGCGATAACCGTGCCCGATTCTGACATAACCATGACGGGACACGGCAAACTGCAAGGCACCCTGTGTTACATGTCACCGGAGCAGATTCAGCGCGACCCGGAAATCAGTTTCAGCACGGACATCTATAGCCTGGGATCGGTACTCTACGAAGTACTGGCGGGACAAACGCCGTTTGAGAGTAACCTGACCTATGAACTCCTCGATATGGTGCAGAACAAAACACCGCCCAAACCCTCGGAAATCAGTAAGTTTCCGGTTCCCAGAATGCTCGAAAAACTCTGCCTGCAATGCCTCAGCAAAGAGCCCGAGGGTCGCCCGACATCAATGGGCGAATTCATCAGGGTCCTGCAACATGACTGGGCAGCCGACCTGGTCAAAAACAAGCGTTGAATCAGGCATAAAAAAACCGGGGTGGATCGCCACCCCGGTTCATCATCGTTACCGAATCAGGTCGTATCAGGCCAGAGCGGCCTTGGTGACCTTGACGATAATGGAGGCGACCTTGTAAGGATCCGCATTGGATGCAGGACGACGATCCTCCAGGCGGCCTTTCCAGCCATCTTCAACCGTTCCGATCGGGATACGGATGGAAGCGCCGCGATCGGAAACACCGTAGCTGAACTGGTCAATCGACTGAGTCTCGTGCTTACCGGTCAAACGCTGCTCATTGTGAGCCCCGTAGACGGCAATACAGGCACCGATGTTCTTACCGAACTCATCGCAGATCTTGGTGAAGACGGTTTCGTCACCCGATTCACGCATAACGCCATTGGAAAAGTTGGCATGCATGCCGGAACCGTTCCAGTCGGTATCGCCCAGGGGCTTCGGATGCCAGTCCACAGCCAGGTCGTATTTCTCGGCGCAACGCTCCAGCAGGTAGCGCGCCAGCCAGATTTCATCACCGGCACGGGCCGCGCTCTTGGCGAAGATCTGAAACTCCCATTGACCCGCTGCCACCTCGGCGTTGATGCCTTCAACGTTCAGTCCGGCTTCCAGGCACATATCCAGATGCTCTTCGATCAAGTCGCGGCAGAACGCGTTACGAGCGCCGACTGAGCAATAGTAAGGGCCCTGGGGAGGCGGATATCCACCCGGAGGAAAGCCCGGCGGGAGATTCGTGGTGGGATCCCACAGGAAGTACTCCTGCTCAAAACCGAACCAGAAATCATCATCATCGTCATCGATGGTGGCGCGACCGTTGGTGACATGCGGCGTACCATCCGCGTTAAGCACCTCGGTCATCACCAGATAAGAGTTCTTGCGGCCCGGATCAGGAATGACCATGACAGGTTTCAGCAGACAGTCAGACGCATTACCTTCGGCCTGTTCGGTGGAACTGCCGTCGAATGACCACATTGGACAATCTTCCAGCTTTCCGCTGAAGTCCTTGCGGACCATGGTTTTACTACGCAGACTCTGGGTCGGCTTGTAGCCGTCGAGCCAGATATATTCCAACTTGCTCTTCATCTAGACAAATCTCCGAATTAAGGTCAGTTTGCGGCCGAAGCCTAA
>JBNLFS010000082.1:0-15227 GCA_050305635.1 Candidatus Thiodiazotropha sp.
GGCCTTGAGAGAGGGCAGATTACCCGCCGGACAGACCAGTTCCATAGACATACTCATGATTCAGGCCACGTGTCGGGATCGACTGCGGCGTTGCTGCAGTTCCCGGGCAATCGCGTTGAGTACCCGCCATTTTTCGGCGCACCAGCCGGGCGCCAGCAGCAGGGACGTGGAGGCGGTGCCGGTCAACCGGTGCCAAACGATCCCGTCAGAGGCCTGTTCCACCAGATTGGCGGCGATCTGAACATACTCATGCAGACTCAGGGGACGGTAGTCGCCGTTGCGCCAGGTGTTGGCCAGGCGAGTGCCTTTCACGATGTGCAGAGGATGCAGCTTGAGTCCATCCGTACCCAGTTCGAGCACCCGGGAGAGCGTCTCGGAACAGTGGTGGCCGGTTTCCCCTGGCAGACCCGCGATCAGGTGGGTGCAGACCTTCAGTCCAAGGCCCCTGGCGCGGGTGACGGCATCCCGATATTCGGCGAAGCCATGTCCCCGGTTGATCCGTTCCAGGGTCTTGTCGAACGCCGATTGCAGACCGAGTTCCAGCCACACCTCGTGTCCCGCATCCTGGTAGCGGGCCAGCAGGTCCAGTACCGGGTCAGGCACGCAATCGGGCCGGGTACCGATGGACAGGCCGATCACATCCGGCTCCGCCAGGGCCTCCGAGTAGAGCTGTTCGAGCCGCTCGATCCTATCGTAGGTATTGGTGTAGGCCTGAAAATAGGCCAGGTATTTCATCGCGCCGGTACGCTTGCGGATTACCTGACGCCCGGCCTCGATCTGCTCGTGGACCGGTTTCGGACGTCGGCCATTGGGGCTGAAGGTGACGTTGTTGCAGAAGGTGCAGCCGCCCTGTCCCTTGGTGCCGTCCCGGTTGGGGCAGGTGAACGCGCTGTCCAGGGCGATCTTGTGCACCCGCTCACCATAGTGGTGCAGCAGATATTGCCCGAAGGTAGGGACCTGTTCCGCGAGCGTCGTCATGGATGTCAGCCGACCTGGTTCAGTACGCGGCGCCGGAATTTTACCTTCAGACGTTTTGCAATGGCCTCGCAGGCGGGGATATCCACCCCCTCCAGGCCATCGATGGCCGATGCGGTGACATCGGGGATGAACTGGGGTGCGCGGGCGAGGAACTCCAGCATGGCCTCATAGGATCCCGGCAGGTTGGGTCGGCAGTGGCGATCGTAAACCTCGGCATTCTGCGCATTCAGAGAGATTGAGATCGCATCCACACACTCGCCCAGTTCCGGCAGGGTATCGTGCTTGTGGACCAGATTCGACAGACCGTCGGTGTTCACCCGCACCTGTCCGCCCTGCTTTTTGATGTGCCGGGCGACCTCCAACAGCACATTCAGCCGCAGGGTGGGCTCTCCATATCCGCAGAACACCACCTGGTCGTAGCGGGCTGGATCGTCGATGGATGCAATGATTTCGTTGGCCGTAGGACGGTGATCGAAGCTGAGGTCATAGCCTTTGACCGTCATGTCGCCCAGGGTTTTCGGGCAAAAGGCGCATTCCAGGGTGCAGCGGTCGGTGATGCTCAGGTAGAGGTTATTGTCGATCTGATAGCTGATTTGCTGAGGCACGTTTTCCTCTTGAATTCGATTCACACTAAACGAAGTACACTATCAACCGGGGCATGATTATCAATGATATAGGTCAAATCAGCGGTTACTGAGGCGGATCTTTCCGCATCGGGTCGACACCCCGGATGTGAACCCTTCCTCTCCTCCGAGATGTGCAGGCGCAGCGGTTGCACAGCGCCATGGGGGAGGGTACTGAACTTCGACCCTGAGGCCAGGAATGTACCGGAAAACATGCAGGTTTCAGGTTGATCTCACGGGGCTTGCGGATCAGGGCGAAACACGTAACCGGTTCAGGGGCTTATGTAGCCCGCTTCCCCACCATGCGCCAGCATCACCACCTTGGGCTCGATCAGTTCACCGAGACGTGTTTGGGCTGCTTCGGTGATTTCCGAACCGTCATGATACAGCAGGGTTACCGCAAACGGGCCTTCGCCCGTGGCTTCCTGGGCAATGTTGTCCGGGCTGACCACCACCCGACCCAGCGTGCGTTTGGTGGGCCAGGAAATGTCCCCATAGGCATGATAAACCAACTCGGAACAGACGATCCGGTCGGTGCTCTGGGTATCGAAATTGAAATCGTAGGACTTGCCCACCTGTCGCAGGGTCTGCAGGATCACCTCGCGGCGCTCGGCTCGATCCTGGGAGCGGTGACGCAGCACCGCCAGGTCATCCACATTCATGAAGTGCGCGAGGGTATTCATCTCCACTCCGGAGCGCAGGGCCTCGACCACCCCACGGCCCCGCTGGATCTCCCTTTGATGGACCGCCACCACGGGGTGATCCCAGATGCCAAGATCGCGCAGCTCCGCTTCGGTTCCGATCCATACCGCCGCATGCCCCCAGTGACCGGGAATGAAGGAATCGGTGAGGCGAAAGGGTGTCTTTTCCAACAGCACGTCCCCAGCCTGAAGCGATGCGCCGACCCGCGCCAGCAACTGCGGTTGGTTGTCGAGCTTGCCGCGACGGGATTCGACCAGACCCACCATGTTGCCGAACAGCATGCTTGAGTAGTTGATGCCTTCGTCTTTCAGCGTTTGCAGGGTGTCCGAGGAAACCGTGCCGATCAGATCCAGCACATGACCGGTGTATTTCACAGGGTTAAAACGCCGCACCATCGCGTAGGAGGGGCTCTGATTGATCAGCTCCGCAACGTAGCGTATTCGGTCATCCTCCGATTGGGCGAGAGTGGCGGCATGCTGCTCATACCAGATCAACCCACGACGCACCCGGGCGCGGTTGAGCGCCGAGGAATAGGAGGCGGCCACCCGCCGTAACTCGCCTTTGGGTACTTCGAAACCGGAATCGCCGGCATTGATATGGTGGCGTAGAAAATCGTTGTCCCGATAGAGCGCTACCGCGGTGAGATAGTTGTCGTAGAGTGTCAGTGCGGCGGACAGCGACATGGCGATGCCCACGGCTTGTACCTGGGCCTGTTGCGGATCCTCGGGAATCGGCGCGTCGAGCCAGCATTCATGGGCTGTGGCCACTTCCCAGAGCTGTTTGCGGATCGTCACCAGTTGCGCCGCGCCGGCACTGAGCAGGCGCATGTCCGAACCGAGTAGCGGCTCTTTATCGCGCTGTTTCTCCTTGAGATGCTCGAGAAAGGTGAGGGATTCGGCGCGCAGGCTCAATGCCTCTTCGGTGAGGATTTGATGCCGCCCCAGTTTGCGCTGCATGGTTTCAGCCGAATAACGGATTTCACTCGGTGAATCGCAGGTTTGTGTTGCAAAGAGGCGCTCCGCGCCTTGAACGGGTGTTGCTGAGATCGCAAACAGCGTGAAAAGGGCAATCCAGAGAGCGCGAACAGAGCTTTGTGTGAACATGGTCAAGAAGAATCTAAGTCCTTGATCGATGAGGGTCCTGTGGTCAGCCCGGGTAGTGTAGTACTTTGGGTGAATCATTGGCAAATGGCACAGGCCCCGTAAAATCGGTGCTTGCTAGCGATTTTTATGACCAGAGGCACTGGGTGCCGCAGTCGGATCTGCTATCCGGTCACGAGTCCTCACCTTGCTTCAGGAAATAACGCCGGCAGACGATCTGGCGTGGGATACAAAGAACACCTGCCGATGTGAAAGATTTTCGTTTCACCGTTCATGCTTTCGATCAGAGTCGCCAATGCCTGCAGGGTAAAGGCAGATAGTTTTCAGGGACCGAAGTCCGGTTGCTGCCGGCTCCGGTCATGCCGCTGACCGGCTGGGCATACCCGCAAAGCCAGGAGATCGGACTTTGAAGACTGCCATCAACCGTCGCGGGACGCAGTGTGACCACTTTGTCATTCACATGGGCATTCACCCGATGCCCCAGGGTCACATGAATCGCACCATCCTGTATCTGAATTCCCTTGACGAAATTTCCGATCAGTTTTTCAGGAGGGGGAATCATGGCCTGGAGGTTGTCGCGCGGGAATCGTTGGGTTTGTTCGAAGTATTCGGTCACGGCTTGCTTTGCAATATCCGACAAGGCCAGTGCCTCTTCGATCTGCGTCCTGATGACTCGATCGTGATAGGTGGGCAGAGCCATGGTGGCCATGATGCCGATCATGGCCACCACGATCATCATTTCAATCAAGGTGAACGCGCGTTGCTGCATTTTCATAGCACATCGTCTCATATCAATCTATTGAATCCCTGCAAATAATGGGCAACAGCTCAGGACTTACGGTGGTTCGGTCCAGCCCCAGGAGTTGCGTCCCTTCCATTGGCCTGGCATATCCACAGCTCCAGCTCAGCAGAGGGGCCATGGTTTGCACATCACGCAACCCAGGTCTGAGTGTGAGTGTTTTTGAATCTTCGCCAAACTCGCTGGTGACGTGAATCGCTCCCTCCTCGACCCGAATCGACGTGACATAGTTTCCCGTGAGCTTGTCAGCCGCGATCAATCCCGCCTCGGCGTTATCGTGGGGCATCCTGCCGGTATATACATAGAAATCCACCACCGCTTTACGAACAGGGTCCGTCAAAAGGAAGGCTTCAGACAATTTCTCCCGTTTCACATAGTGCTGATAGGGGGGGATTGCCGTAGCCGCCAGAATCCCGATGATGGCGACGATGCTCATCAGTTCCAGGAGGGTAAAGCCTTGGTGTTTTGCTGATCTTGGTTTCAACTTCGGCACTCTGAAGGGAGGTGGCGGTTATTCAGATCGGTTTCATTTTCTCCCATTACGGTATAGTCGGCAGGCACATCCTGACTGTTACCGCATATCCACTGTATGGGTCGGGAATAATTCTGCATATCGATCGCCGGCCGCAAGGTCAAAATTGCGAGTGTCTGTTGTCCCACCGCCGAACCCCAGTAGCGTATCCGGATGGCGCCTTGAACGATATCCACACCGATCAGCCTCTTGCTTTCATAGCGATTCGTCATATCGTTCTCTTCAACTCCGAGCCCATCGGGAAACCGTCCGATGTGAGCATAATACGCCTCGACCTCCCGTTGTAAGGGCTGAATCGCCAGTAGACCCTCCGCGATATTGAGTCGATAGACGTAATCCTGATACGCCGGAAGCGCAATGGAGGACAAAATGCCGATGATGGCAAGCACGATGAGCAATTCCAGAAACACGAATCCTTTTGCCATCGGATATTCCAGATTAAAACAGTGAGCCCACTTGAAAGAGCGGCAAATACATGGCTATGGCGATGTATCCGATCAGTAATGCCATCACAAGGGTCATCAGGGGCCTGATCCAGGACAGGCCAAGAACTCCCGAGGCAAACTCGTTGTGCCTTCTGTATACCAGTTCGCGCAACAGATCTTCCGACACCCTGCCGGCATCGAATTGCCCTGCGATGGCCAGTGTCTTTTCCGAATACAGTGTCGTTTCCAACAGAACAGTTAAGAGTTCACCATTATTCAGCCATTTGT
Source organism: Candidatus Thiodiazotropha sp. (assembly GCA_050305635.1). GTDB lineage: Bacteria > Pseudomonadota > Gammaproteobacteria > Chromatiales > Chromatiaceae > Thiodiazotropha. The sequence goes on from JBNLFS010000082.1 coordinate 5,448, forward strand.
GTCGTGCCTGCGCCATCAGATTGCGCGTGAAGCCGGACCCCGTCAATGATTCAAGCAGGCTTAATACCGACTCCCAAGGTGGATCAAGGTGACTGAGCAGGCGCAAGGTATGCAACAGACGCACGTCCTGGCGCATGCGTGCCTTGTGCGCAAACCAGGGTATCGATCGGCTGATCCCATGAACAACAGATCCTGGGATAGGTGTGGTGAAGTGCAGAACTTTAAAAATATAGAGAAGCGTTGGCCCCAGAATGATCACCATCCACCAATAAGATAAAAATAGGTGTGGGGAGTTAATGAGTCCCTGGGTAATCGCGGGCAGGGGCGTTGAAAACTCTTGATAGAGTGCTTCGTATTGCGGCACCACATAGATCATCATGATCGTAAGCACGAGTACCGCAACAAACCCGAGAAAAGCGGCATAGACCAGTGAACCATATGGGAGATACGTGCCACTGAGACTCTTGATGTCGGACAGGTATTCGCCAACCTTGCGCAACCCATATTCCAGTCGGTCATCACTCTCATGATGCTCGATGACCTTAACGATAGCGTCCGGGATCCTGGGTAAACCGGCCCCCAGGGCATCAGAGAATTTTGGCTTGTGCTCCATTTGGTGGGACACTTTTTTCAGTAGCCGCTTGATTCTTCCTGACTGGGTGTCCCGACACAACAGCTCCAGGGATTGTTTGACGGAAAGCCCGCTTTCAACATAATCGGCCAGCTCAATAAACGAGTTCCCTAATATCAAATACTGATCCAATCTGTTTGGTTTTGTCATTTCTCGTTCGATGGCTTGCATATATTCAATAAATTTTGTTGCGGAATATTCGTCCTGTCGTATGAGGCTGTATCCGATCCTTTGGTCGCGTCCGAATAGCCGCAGTGCCATTGAAGGATCATGGTGTCCTCATCCCTAACCTCCGGGTAAAACGATATCCGATTACCTGAAAGCCTTGTACTCAATTCCTTAGGCAGGATGTACGTGACTACGCCGTTTTCAATACTTTGCGTGTAGCCGTGAAGATCGGACTCATTCTGAACTTCATCTTTACTGGACAGCCACTGCCCGGTGATTGCGTAATACTCCTGTACTTCAATGCGTCCTACCTTCTGGATACCGATGACTTCGGAAAAGGCTGTTCTGAGCATGGCTGTTTTATACATGGGTATAGCCAGAAGAAATATAATCTCCAGAATCAGTATCACCATCAATAATTCGAGAAGAGGCGAAAAAGGATGGTTCCGATCCTCATTTCTCCTGAAATATGGTTTGATCTCAGTATGCATCACGAGATGATCGCCGAAGTATTGGGGAGCCGTATCGTCACTTGGATCCGAATTGAATAATATATCGCACCTATCCGGATTGCATCTGTCCATGTCGGGACAATGGTTAACAGACTCTAAACCGTGACTGCAACAGGCTACGTGGTTATGAAGCGGCTCACTCTGTGATCGTTCCGGGATAGGATCAGAACCACCCCGGCCAGGGTTCCCGCCAGGTGCGCGGGCGGGAAGGGGGGCCATGCGATGTGAGTCAGCAGCGAGGTCCCGCTGATCAGCTCCAGGGTCAGCTTGGTCAGGCAGATCACTCCGGCGACGATCACCCAACCGGAGCGGGTTTCCTTGCCGTATAAGTAGAGTGCAAGCACCAGGAGGGTGTTGAGCACTCCGGAAAGGCCGCAGTAGCGGGTGATCGGGGTCAGTCCTGACATCAGTAGGATATTCACACTCACCACTCCCGCGAGCATCGCGCTGATCCACAAAACCCTGGATTTTTGCTCCAGGTAACTCCCCAGCACTCCGAGCGCCAAGGCATTCCAGAACCAGTGACCCCAGTCGGTATGGATGAGATGACCGCTGAGCAGGCGCCACCAGGATCCGGACAGCACCTGATCATGCTGAAAATACAGCGGTTCGTGCAACTGGGGAACCAGCATCAGGCCGGCGCTCAGTATTATCGTAGCAAGGGTCAGTCTGGGTAACTTCATGATGCGACTCCGGATACGGCCAGGCATCTGCCTGGCCGTATATCAGGCAGGGTTGGATCAGACCTTGTTTCGGGACTGCCCGGCCTTCCACAAAGGAATCAGCAGGAGCAGCAGCCAGGGACCCAGCGCACCCCCTCCGCTGTGACCGGATGAAGGGTAGGCGCGGGGTTTGCTGTACATGGGTTGCTGTTCATCCACCCGGTTGTTAACCACCGGAGCGCTGCTGCGTTGTTGCCGGGCCGCCTGTTCCATGGCCACTCGGGCCTGGTTACGCCGATCGATACCGTAGTGCTGATACTGCTCTTCACGCATCACCGTCATAGAGGTGTAGTCGGTCACCAGACTGTACTCCTTGGCCAGATCCACGATCGCCTGGCGGCTGTCCGCGTCTTCCCCCAGATAGTCGATTCGGTTCTGCAGATCCTCGATGCTGGCGAAGGCCCACAGGCGTTCGACCTCAGGGTTGCGTGTGCTCTGAGCGGGAAACTCAAAACGGGTGCGGTATTCGATTGGTTGACCGGATACCTTGCCGTGGACACGTACGTCGGCGGTCCCATCGCCCCAATAGTGACCGAACAGAATCAACTGCTGGCCACGATAGAGTGAACCGATCCGCTCCGGGGTCAGGTCTTTGACCTTGACGCCGCTGATCTTCACATCGATATCGTGCAGCGCCTCATGGGTGAGTTTACTGGTGGCCAGCATCAACTGCCCGACGATGTCATCACTGTTGGAGACGTTCATGGCAAAGCCGTTGGAGATCTTGGCCATACCTTGCAGCAAGGGGCGATTGGCGCTGTTGCCCATCACAAAGGTGAACAACCGGACATCGTAGCGTTCCAGCAGGGTGAGAAAATCCTTCTTCTCGGTATGGCCCACGTTGGCGACCCCATCCGTGACCAGCACCAGGGCGCTGGGCCGGTCGGAATCCAGACCCTTGATACCCAGTTCGAGTCCCGCATAGAGATTGGTACTTCCCGAGGGTTGTGACTGCTCGAGCCGGTCGATTATCTGACGGGTGTTTTCCGGGGTGGCCTGCTGATAGCCGGAGCTGAGTTGCTGTGCGCGATCGTTGAACAGCACGACCTTGAATCGGTCTACATCGGAGAGTGAACTGAGGCCCTTACGTACGCCCTCCACCAGGCTTTGATACTTGCCCTGCATGGAGCCGGAAAGATCCAGTATGAACACCCAATCGCGTCCTTGCGTGATGGCCGCAAGGTCGTCACCGGGAGTCAGGGTCAGCATAAAGGTACCCCGATCCTTGCCGGGTTCCTTATGCGTCACCATATCCACACTGCCGGGCAGGCCCTGCTGGTGGCGCCAGTAGACCACGATGTCCTTGTCGAGTTTCTGGATAACCGTGGAGGGTGTCTGAGTGGCGCCCTGTTCCTCGGTAGCCTGGCCATTGTGTAGGGAAACCGCCCACTCCTGGGGGGGGAGGGCATTGGCCACCGCCTGTGGATGTTGGGGCAGGCGCATTTCGTCAATCGGGTAGGAGCTGCGTAATTTGAGATCGAAACTGAAGGACTCCGTCACCACATCCTGGTAGTTCCAGAAGGCGGTGCGTTCTTCATCCACACCACCCTCCTGCAACGGGTAGACATATCGGCCGATGCCGCTGTCCACGTGGGCCGGCTGGAGGTAGACCAGGCGGATCCTCACATCCTGCTGGGGTTTCACCGGGTAGACGTAGCTGTCAAAGGTGCGGTAACCGTCCTGCTCGGTGAGGGCAACCTCGTGCCCCTGGTCCCGCTCCTGCTGGTAGACCTCCCGGGCCCGTTGCTTCTCAAGAACCTCGCCAGTGACCGGTTTGCCGTCGATCCAGTAGGTGAACTCCCCGACCGAGGCCTTATCCGGCACCGGGAATGAGTAGATGGCTTCGAGTTCGGTGTCGTTCGGATTGTGAAAAACCTGTTCCACGGAGGTGACCGCGTAGCCATCCTCGATCGTCACCGTGACATGGTGCTGGCTGATTTCCAACTCCGGCAGGTTTCCGGATTTGGGGGTCATCAGACCCGCCGCGAAGGCGTACTGACCGCCCAGCAGCGATACGCCGATGATCCAGTAGCGCAGTGATTTCATGAGATTGTTCATGACAGGACTCCCTTAGAGTTTGTGCTTATGATCTCCGTAGTGGAGATGATGAAACACTAGCGCTGGGTCCTGAATAATTAAACTAACAATCAAAAAGACTTAACATGAAGTCCTGAAAGTATCGTATATCGGTACTTTTTGGGCATGAGAGGAGGATAAGTCAATGGGATGTCACGTTCGAAACCCTGATGCTCGAACTGCTAGGCAAAACGTTTTACAAGCATCGTGATGATGACAAAGAACAGGATAACCCAGAGTTCGTGACCCGAATTTCTCGGAAGCCGATCCGGCACCTCCGATATGCGTAGCTTATCGCGGTGTCTATAGCCCTGAATCCATAGTACGATGGTTGGAATGGTTGCGAGTCCGATCAAGTACATGAATATCGTGAGGAGATAAAAGAGCGTCGGATTTCCCTCAAAGCTCTGCTCAAATATGGCAACAGTGCTATAGATGGCCAGGGAGAAGATCAAAATCGTCGCCAGTAGGGTGACGGCGATAACCCGCTTCGGGTGCGGATGAACTGCTGCATTGTAATAGTGCCTGAGGTACCCCAGATACTGATGTCGGTAAAATCTGCCCAGGTAGTCTTTTATTGACTGACTCATCCACTGTATCTCGAATCACTGTCGGAGCGGATCGCTTCAACCTCCGGGGATGGGTTGTGGCTGAACCGATGTTCCGCTTCTGTCACCCAACCATTCTTTGAAATATTCACTTGCCGTGGCTTGAAGATCATCGACTACCTTTGAGCCAACCTCTGCGGTCGCATTGAATGCTTCGATTCCGATTTCAACACCGGCCTGTACGACAGGCGCGACAGACTCATCGATAAAATCATCAAACTGTTTATCCGCACCGGACATTTTATAGGTCTCTTCTGCCGCCACCCCGGCGAGGGTGCCCGCCACAACGGCGCCTGGTCCGGTCAAAGACGTTGCCAGGCCGACTGTGGCTCCCGCGGTGCCGCCGACTACGGCATTATCCACGGTCTTTACCGCACCGATGATTCCGGCCGTGATCTGCTCTGCGGTGGTTGCGTTGTTGTCCAGTTTGGCAATTTCCGATACTGAACCGATGACCGGTCCGGCCACCATGCCTACCACGCCTGCTTTTTTGCTGGCGGATTCTGCAAAATCCAGGGCTTTCGATACCTTTCCGAGATCATTGGAGAGTTTCCTGCCGATGACCGATTTGTCGCTGAGTACCCGATTTCGGGTCTCCAGCGTTTTATCCACATCATAGTCAACCGCGTCCGGGTGAAGGGCGCCCTTCAATCCTCCCGGTTTGTTCGCCTCGCGCAGTGCTTCAGCCTTTTCGATTTGAGCAGGATCTCCGCTTGCCTTCAAGCGCTCGATGGCATGTTCCACAGGGCCTTGAAGGGTATCCTGTTGAACCTTGGTCGCCACCGTCGATACGGCGGCTGTGCTTATGGTCGTTACGTACCCGGCAACGTCTGCGGCAGTACCGATAGGGTTGGATGGTTCCCCTTGCGGCGCCGTTGAGGTGCTCTTTTCGGGTCTATCCGCATGGGCGTGTGTCGCGAGGGATGAGTCCAGTGACGTCTGGGAATTTTTCAAACGGTCTTCTGTGGTAGCGCTGTTTGCTAGTTGTTCTGCTGTGGTCGGGCTCTCTGCCAAAGAGGCCCCACTATTCATCATGGACCCGACAGAGGATCCATTTCCTGGCATGCCATCATTCGATCCGCTACCGATCGATCCTTGCGATGCACCACCAATACCCCGAGTTGAATCGGCCATCCCTGAAATCTCCTTAATGTACAGCGTCCACAAAAACCCAATGCGGTGAGGTCAGACGATCCTATCGTCCAAAACCTCCCCGACCGCTCCCCTCCGCTCATCCTAGCACCATCGGTATGCCTGTTGATGCTAGTAAAAACCCCAGCAGGCTGTTGAATTCGCTCAGACGAGTGTGAGACAAGGCGAAAACCTCCGAAAAAACGCAGTTTACTGAAATACATGAGCATTTTGAGGCGGTTTTCAACGCAGGATCGTACCCTCTGAGTAGCATTTCAGTAGCCTGCCAGCCCGAATCTCTCAAGAGAGACTGTCGTAGCCTGGTATCACCACGGGATGTACGGAGGGATCGATGGCGCTCTCGGTGAAGGCGCCCCCAAAGTGTCGATCTCTCGCTTGATGAAGAGGTTCAATGGTGAAAAGTGTATTGAGATTCAGTTCGCGATATCTCAGATTTAAGGAAAGTACCTATTCGGGTACCATTTGCGAGCCAAGGGGTCTAGTAGTAGGACACTACACTAGCGTGGATACTGTTGGATGGATGAGGAGATGCTTGATGAAGAGTCTGACATGTAAATTATCGCTGCTTCTACTAGCTTTCCTGACAAATCCATCTGATAGCTTCGCGAGTTCATGGATATGTCACTACGCGGAACTGACAAGAAACGTCGTTATCTTCTATCCAAACGGCACCGCCACACTACCCTGCAAGGTTTACTATACAAAGCCAGATGAAAATGTCATGCCCCGCACATTATGGAAAGCGGAGCATGATGATACTTATTGTGAGCGGAAAGCGGCCGAGTTCATTCAGTCATTGGAATCAAAGGGATGGCAGTGTTCCATCGACCATGATGAGTGACCCGATCGGCTGCATTTCGAGGTCTCTTTCAACGCAGGATCGTACCGTCCAGGCTGAACTGCAACAGCGCGACTCGTGCTATCGCGATGGCCTTAAGGTGCCGTATATTGGTGCTTTCCTTGACGGGAGTGGACGATGAGCCAGGTGGATGCTCTGCTTGAAACCCTGAAGCACGAATTGCGGGCCAAGGGTCTGACCTACCGGGAGGTGGCGGCTGCGCTGGAACTCTCCGAGAACAGCGTCAAACGCTTGTTTGGTGAAAAGAGTTTTTCGGTCACGAGGTTGGAGAGGGTCTGCGAGCTGGTGGATCTGGAACTCTCGGATCTGATGCAGAAAATGGTCGAGGGGCGCGAACGCATCACCATGCTGACCGAGGACCAGGAGCGGGAGATGGTGGGTAACACCAAGTTGCTGCTGGTGGCGATCTGCGCCTTCAATCATTGGCGGTTTGACCAGATTCTTGGCGAGTATGCCCTGTCGGAGAGTGAACTCATCCAATTACTGACCCAGCTGGATCGTCTGCATATCATCGATCTGCTGCCTTTCAACCGATTCAAACTCTCGGTCGATAAACATTTTACCTGGCGACCGAACGGACCGATCCAGAATTTCTTTCAACGGTATGCCCAGCCGGAGTTTCTCTCGGCCAAGTTTCAACAGGACGACGAAGCGCTGATCTTCATCAACGGGGTTCTCTCGGAGAATTCCCGCATTGCGTTGCTGCGGCAGTTGAAAAAGGTGACCCGGGAGTTTTACCGGCTGCACGATGAGGATGCGGTGCTGCCCCTGTCCCAGCGGCAGGGCAGCAGTCTGATGCTGGCGCTACGGTCCTGGGAATTCAGTGTTTTCGAAAAACTGCGTCATGCCAGACGCTAGTTTGGTGTCCAAAATAAATCCTATATTTTAAGAGCGATCTTGGAATGATGTTCCAATTCTTACTGAATGGAACCCCGGTCCTACGGACAGCATGAAGTGCTCCCGATGGCGCTAAAATTTTCCTGATTACTCACCATGCTCAGCCACACAGATGGAAAGGAACAACGGATCTGCATTCCCACGCGGAGCGTGGGAACGAGAGTAGCAAGCAAAAGAAAGGGTGCTTGACTGTCCCGCCCCTTCGGGGACCGCTGCGATACTCACAAAAGCCGGCGGGGCTGGAACTCGCTGCGCGCAATCAACCCGCTTCGGAGGGTTGTTCCCGGGTTCCGCTTTGCTGTATCCGGGCTACACGGGAATCTCAAGAGCAACGCGCCTCACCCCGTAGCCCGGGTGAAACGAAGTGGAACCCGGGATCCTGTGGAATGCGAAGCACTGAGGGATCATACAAAACCCCCAGACGCCTCCCTTCGCCCTTGGTGCAGAGATCAATGCAGCATGCCGATGCGGGTTCGGCTCGACAACCTCAACCAATGTTCTTCGCAATGCCCTGGCAGATCACTTTGAAGTTTTCGAACTGATGACGGGTGACTCCGGGTCCACTGAGACCGTTATCGGCATAGAACAGCCCCACCGGCTTGTTTCTGATGAAGATGGACATGGCGACAAAACCGTCGGTGTTGATCTGCTCCTGAGCGGATTGGGGGATCATGGGCAGGTACTTGTCAGTATTGTTCCGATTCAGTGAAATGGCCTGGGATTTTTTCATCAACAGACTGAATAAATTGGGCTTTTCAATATTTATCATGAAGCTCTTCAAGGACAACTGATGTTCCGATTCAATCACCAGACGCGCCTTCAGGGCCACCTTGTCGGGGGTCAGCATGGCGAACATGGCGCGACTCAGTCCCACGTCATCCTCCATCCGATGCAGGGCCTCGTTAATCAGTTCCTGCAAAGGGTTGCCCCGTTGGGCTGCGGGGGGCGCAGATACGGGTTCGGTGTGTTCAGGCGTTGTGGTCTGCATGGCAGGTTGCACAACTTCGACCTCTTCTACAGGTTTTGAGGATGCGAGCGGAAGGCTCAGCAGGTGAAACGCGGGTAGTGGCACCGGCAGGATGCTGATATCACGGGCGATCTCCGCAGCCTGACGATGAATCAGAGCGGTCGCCCGATCCACGGGCATATCCAGAAATTCCGCCAACAGCTCCAGGCTTTCCAGCGTCTCGGGACGGTTCCAGCCCAGGTTGGATTCCCGGGCGATGGCGGAGGCCAGCATCACCGTCAAGGGGGTGGGTAGATAGCTGTTGGAGAGCCCCTGAGCCTTTGCGATGGTCTCGGGCAGGCGCCAGGCGAGACTCAACTGGCCGCTGAGTTCCTCGAAGGTGGCGCCGAGCAGTTCCCGGGCCACGTTTTCACGGTCGTCGCCGCCCTGTATGCGTCGATGCAGGGTCAGCATGGTGTTCGGTTCGGCACACCAGAGCGCCATCTCCCCCAGATCATGCAGCAGTGCCGCGGTGTAGAGGTCCTTGCTCTCCGGGGCCCGCCGCCATTCGGCGATGCGCTGGGCATAGTGCGCTGCGTGCACCGCACGGCTGTAGCAGTCGATAAGTCCCCGCCGGGTCGGGCCCTGGAGGCGGTCTTCCAGGCAGGGCAGGGTACGGCTGGCCTGTTCGACGACCGCCATACCCAGTAGCGGGATCGCCAGGGAGACCCGGGAGATTTCCTCCCTGGGTGGATTGGGCAGGCTGGCGAGTCGCTGAATGATCGTCAGGCTGAACCCGGGATCCCGGGCGATCACCTCGGACAGCCGGGTATGATTGACGCTGCTTTGATTCAGCAGATCCCGCACATGGGTCAGGGTCCGACGCATCACCGGCAGGGTTTCTGTTGTGAGTTGAGATACCCAGTCCTGAACCGTGCGGGTCATTGCGTTACTCGTGTTTCCTGTTTGGCTGGAACGTCTATGCCCATGATAATCCGGGAACGCGCTTCTGCCAGGGGCTATGATTTTTTATAGCCGCAAAGTTTGCATCAATCCGCTTAAAAAATCCCGAGTTTCTGTGTGCATGGGTGAATGCTAAAATGCCCGGGTTTTTGCATTGTCTGTTTTGAGAGGTTTGTATGGCAGGGCACAGTAAGTGGGCCAATATCAAGCATAAGAAAGCCGCGGTCGACAAGAAACGCGGAAAAA
>JBNLFS010000083.1:0-28223 GCA_050305635.1 Candidatus Thiodiazotropha sp.
ACCCCACGATAAGGCGGGAATAGGTCGTTGGTCAGTACTCCCAGCATGATAGGCATTCCCACGCAGAGCGTGGGAACGAGGTGATAGCTGGCCGAAGTAATTCTGGTTCCCAAGCTCCGCGTGGGAATGCATACCCCACGATAAGGCGGGAATAGGTCGTTGGTCAGTACTCCCAGCATGATAGGCATTCACACGCAGAGCGTGGGAACGAAGTGATAGCTGGCCGAAGTAATTCTGGTTCCCAAGCTCCGCGTGGGAATGCATACCCCGCGATAAGGCGGGAATAGGTCGTTGGTCAGTACCCCCGGCATGATAGGCGTTCCCACGCAGAGCGTGGGAACGAGTCGGTAGCTGGCCGGAGTTCTCTCGTTCCGACGCCGAGAGTGGGAACAAGGCAAAAAGCCGTGAGCAAAGCGAACATATCCAACTAAAAACTAAGAACTCAAAACTAATAACTCTCATGTCTTCTGTTCCCGGTTGATCGCCTTGGCAATGCGGAAATATTGCACCAGGGGAATGTTGGACGGGCAGACGTAGGAGCAGCAACCGCACTCGAAGCAGTTGTTGAGGCTGTAGTTGTCCGCCATCTCCCCGTAACGGCGCTTGGCCGCGAGCTGACCCAGCATCGACGGGTTGAGATGCATCGGGCAGGCCTGAACGCAGCGGGAGCAGCGGATACAGGGCCAGATCTTGTGGTTCTCCTCTTCGATCGAGGGCTCGTTGAGCACCAGCAGTCCGGAGGTGCCCTTGGTAATCGGGGTCTCCATGGCGGAGACTGAAGAACCCATCATCGGGCCGCCGAGAACGAACTCGGTGCGGGCGCCCTCGTAGCCCACCTGATCCAGGATGTGCCGGATCGGCGTGCCCAGGGGTACCAGGTAGTTGCCCGGTTTGCGTATCCCGGGTCCGGCCACGGTGATCACCCGCTCGATCAGTCCCTGGCCCGCGGGCAGCAGATCACCCAGGGCCGCCAGGGTGCCGACGTTGTTGACCACCACGCCCACATCCGCGGGCAGTCCCCCGGTGGGAACCTCCCGGTTCAGCACCGACTTGATGAGCATCTTCTCGGAGCCCTGGGGGTATTTGGTTTCGACCACTTCGACACGGATCGCGCTCCCCTCCGAGAGTTCGCCGCGGAGCCGCTCGACGGCATCCATTTTATTGTCTTCAATGCCGATGATCGCCTTCTGGGTGCCGGTAGCGCGCATCGCGTAGCGGATACCCCGGATCAGTGCCTTGGGGTACTCGAGCATCATGCGGTGATCGCAGGTCAGGTAGGGTTCGCATTCACAGCCGTTGACCACCAGGGTGTCGACCCGCTTGTCGGGGGGCAGGGTGAGCTTCATGTGGGAGGGAAAGGCGGCGCCGCCCAGCCCGACCATACCGCAATCCTGGATCGCCTGAATGATCTGCTCCGGCGTCAGTTCGCTCATCTCCCGGGGATGAGACCACAGGACTTCCTGGGTAGAGCCTTCGTAGACGTCGATGACGATCGCGCGGGTCTTCGGTCCCTTGGCGGAGGGCATCAGTTCGATGTCCTTGACGCGCCCGGTGGCCGGGGCATGCAGGGGTACCGAGAAATTGCCGTCGGCCTGGGCGATGGGTTCGCCGCGTACCACTTCCTGACCCTTTTTGACCAGGGGCAGCGCGGGTTTGCCAATGTGCTGATCCAGCGGCAGGACCAGCTGGGCAGGGAATGGCAAACGACGAATCGGCTTGTCCGCCGTATCCTTGTGATAGGGCGGATGGATACCGTGGGTAAAACTTTTTTGCCCAAACAGCAGATTGAACAATCCCATAGTCTCAGATCCGGATCTCAGACGGAGCCGGGGCTCCGCCTGTTGCACTCAGGTTATCGATACGGCGAACCACAGACTCGAGCATTACTGGAACTTCGCCGCCCGTTTCACCAGTTTATCCAGATCCTTTTCCGAGGAATTCCACGGTGTACCGGGGTGGATGCAGCCGGCGGTGCACTTCTCCGCCGCTTTCACGATGTCCTTGTAGGCGCCACCCTTTGGATCGACGATCTCGACCTTCTTGTCGCTGTTGTAAGCGAAGATTTTGGGATTGATCTCGATGCATTCGTCACACGCGGTGCATTCCGGGGTCTCGATCCAGGCCGGTTCGTAGTCACCCAGCGCGCTACTGCCGTTGCCGCCTGCTGCTGCGGAGGCCGCGTTGCCGTTGGCGGAGAGGGAGCCTGCCAGGGCATTGGCATTGCCGCTCGCGGCCAGGGACAGCAGGGTGGAGCTCAAACGGTTGGCCATGTCGATCTTGGCCTGATCGACCAGGGCGTTGACATCCACTTTGTTCAGCTCGCCCGCAATGCCCTTGATCTGACGCCAGAACTGGCGCCGTTCGACGCAGGAGTTGGCGATCTCCTGGGCACAGATGACCCGCATCAAGCGGTTCTTGCCGTCCACCGCCCAGATGTAGGGGAACTTACCGTCACGGTCGTCCGCATCCAGTTCGATGAACTCGTGCATCGGCACCATGTCGTCGTTCCAGGTCTCCGGCGGCGCCTTGCGGAACTGCTTGCGGAAGCGGCCTTCGGTGAGGGCGAAATCCGCGAAGGTCATAGGCACCTCCAGCTTTTGCTCTTCACCCTTCTCGTTCTGATAACTGAGGCTATAGATCGGCCAATCGGTATCCAGTGAGGGATTGCCTTCCAGGTCGATGCACTCTTCGATGGTCTCGCCCGCATCCGGGTTGTACTTGATCAACGGATAGGCGCGACTTTCCACGGCCAGTTTCGACTGCTCGTAGGCCCGGTCATCGCCGACGCCGTGCTCTGGCGGGCAGACCGCATAGATGTTGAAGAGTGCCGGATGACGACTGTTGAGACCGTCGATATAGCCCTCGATCAGATGGGTGGCGTTGCTGATCGAACTCTGCAGCACATACGTGGTGCGGTGGGCGATACCGATCAGCGAGACCTCCTTGCGGATCTCTTCCTTACCCTTCATGGCTTTGCCGTAGGGGCTCATGTCGGCGATCTGTCCGATGTAGCCCGAGGTGCAGGCCTGACCGCCGGTGTTGGAGTAGACCTGGGTGTCGAGCACCAGCACCTTAATCGGCATGCCGGAGGCCAGGGCGCGGGAGAGGTTCTGGAAACCGATGTCATACATCGCCCCGTCACCCCCGATGGAAACCACCGGCGGACACAACAGCCACTCGTCATCGCTGAACTGCTTCCAGTTGAACTGCTTGAAGAAGCCGTCATGCTCGGCCGAGTTGTATTTGCCCGCCAGTTCCAGTTCCGCCTTGCGGATGGCGGAGAAACCGTCCGCCATCTTCTGCATGTGTCCTTCGAACAGACCCATCGCCATGGAGGGGCTGTCCTGGAACAGGTGGCTGGCCCAGGGGAAGGGGTAGGGGTTGTAGGGGAATGTGGAACCCCACACCGAAGTACAGCCGGTGGAGTTGACGATGCCCATTTCGGCACGGCCGTTGTGGGTCACGCCTTCCAGGTAGCGCCACTTGAGGTCGCGCAACTGGTCCAGCAGTTTGGTGACCCACTGCAACCATTCGCGGTCGATGACGGTCTTCTCATGTCCGGCATCCAGACGGTCGCTGAGTCCGGAGAGGGTCAGATCGCCGTCGCTGTCAGTGGCCTGGGCGATGGCGCTGGCGCTGCTGAGGTCGACACCGGAGGCCAGTTTCAGGCGTACATGCTGCTCGAGCTGTTCGATCAGTTTCTCGATGCGCGCCACCTGGGTCTTGACCCGGGGCTGCATCAGCGCTGTGACGGTACTGGTGAACAGATGAATGACGGTCTTCTCGCCGCAGCCGAGGCAGGCGCCGTCGCCGCAGACCATGGCGCTGTAGTTGTCCTTGTCGAGCAACAGGGTGTGCAGGGCGCCGATCTTCTCGTCCAGATCATCGATGCGGTTGTAACTGGCATCGGTGGTGGGCAGGTCGAGCCACAGGGACCAGTCGTTACGCATCTTTTCAATTGCGGCCTCGTCCTGGTGGGTGGCGACCAGTGCCTGGTCCTCACACACATCCACGCATTCCATACAGCCTTTGCAGGTGTAGGGATTGACGGTGATCGAGAACAGACCGCCGCTGCCTGAGTTTTTCTTCTCCAGATTGCTCCAGTAGGGCTTGGTGACGGAGAAGTCGAAGTCCACCAGGGCCTGCAGGAACAGACCGAACTCCTCCTCGAGCACCGGCCGTTGGGCCTCTTCCAGCTCCGCGGCTGAGAGGGTCTCGAGCACTGCCTGATCGAGCAGGGTACGAACATTCGCCGCTTCTCCGGCTGCATTCAGCAGCTCGCGCAGGCGTTTCTCCACGTTGCGGCTTTCACGGCGCAGATACTGGGTCGGGCGGCCACCGGTTTCGATCCGGTTGATGGCGGTGTTGAACACATCGCTGACTTTGTTGACCAGGCCGGGAATCGCACTGTCAGGACAGATGGAGTAGCAGTCGCCGCAGGCGGTGCAGTTCTCCGCCACCCACTTCGGATAGTCGAAGCGGATCTGGGTCATGTCGCGGAACACGCCGGTGGAGGCGGGCATCAGGGAGAGGGCCTGATAGGGATCGGCCAGGTTGTCGGAACCCTTGCCGGTGGCATAGAAGCTGCCGGTCTGTTCCCAGAAACGGTGCACGTCGGAGATGCCGCCATCGGCCTGGGGCAGCTGCTTGAGCATGATCGGCAGGGATGGGGCCTTCTTCGCGGGCTGGGCGGCAACAGCGCTGACCACCTTGTTGGTGATCTCGTGAATCTCGTCGAAACCGCGGCGCACCACGCGCAGGTTGTCCTCGACCACGCGGCGACCTTTGCTGCCAAACTTGTGTTCCAGCTGATCCTCGATGGCAATGAACAGCTTCTTTTCATCCAGTCCTGCCATCTTCATCAGCGGCGAGCCGGCGAAGAAAGCACCCTGGAAGGCATTGCCCTGCATACGCAGCTGCAGTTCGGGATTGGTGGCCTCTTCACGGGCGATCTTGAAGCCGTCCACATAGAAGACATGAATTTCGTTGTCGACGATCTGCTGCTGCATCCAGCGGGGGAAGCTCTGCCAAACCTCGTCGGCGCTGCCCAGGTTGGACTGGATGATCAGGGTGCCGCCTTTCTTCAGACCACTGAGCGGGTTGGAGTGGCCGAATACATTGGGATCGGGGCTCAGTACCACGTCGACGTAGTGATATTCGCAGTTGAGCGGGATCGGCGTAGGCGCGGCCGCCAGATAGTAAGTGGTCGGCTGACCCTTTTTCTCGGAACCGTATTTCGGGTTGGCCTTGATCTCGTAACCGAGCAGATCATACAGGGTCATGACCAGGTTCTTACCGGTGGTGATGGCACCCCAGCCGCCCACCGAGTGCATGCGCACGGTGATCGAGCCTTCCGGCATCAGGTTGGGATTCTCGGATCCGTGTACCGCCATCTCGCCGATCTTGGGATAGGCCTCCAGCAGTTTCTGGATGTGAATCTCCTGCTTGGGTGTGGCGGCGTCGCGCACGAAATCGATACCCAGATAGAAGAACTTGCGGTGAGCGCCTTCGGGCAGCATGTTCTCCACCGCACCGATCAGCGCCTCGGGCTGCAGGTCACGGGAACCCAGGCCGTAGGCGCCGGAGTAGAGGTGGGGCACCTCGCTCATGCGCTCGTAGGTGTCGTACTTCGGATAGGGCAGGGCCTGTTTGCTGGCAACCGCCTGACCGTTTTCGATGCACTTGGTGAGCGCGGCACGAGTCTCACGCATCAGCGGCAGGTCCTCTGCCAGGGGCTGGTCGGTACGCTCCAGCACCACTACGCCCTTTTTGCCTTTCAGCACTTTGCCCAGCAGATCCCCGGGGAAGGGGCGGAACATGGTCAGGTCGATGACCCCCACCTTCAATTTGCGGGTCTTCTCCAGGTAGTCCGCCACGCCAAACGCCTGAACCACCATGGAACCCATGCCGATGATCAGGTAGTCGGCCTTTTCCGCCTTGTAGGCGCCAATGCGGCCGTAGCGACGCCCGGTCAGTTCATAGAATTCGTCCATTACCCGGTCGGTGATTTCCGGAATGTGCTCGAAGAAATAGGGACGCTGGGCCGCAGTGGTCTGCATGAAGGCATCCTGGTTCTGCACCGAACCGGAGAGCATCGGGTTGTCCACGTCCCAGATCGCGGGCACGCGGCGGCGGGTCTCGCCAAACAGCAGTTTCTGCGCCGGCGTCGGGCACTCGATCTGGTCGTCGGGACGGCCGAGGAACTCTGCGATCATCTCGCGTTCCGGCACCTGCAACGGCTCGATCAGGTGGGTGGTAAGGAATCCGTCCTGAGCCACCGCGGCGGGGGTCAGGGCGAGTTCCGCGATCTTGCGTGCGATCAGGTTGAGGTCCGCCGCGCCCTGGGCGTTGTTGGCGAAGACCTGGAAAAAACCGGTATCGTCGATGCAGTGATAGTCGTCATGGCCGCAGTGCACATTGAGCGACGCCTTGGTGATGGCGCGACAACCGATGTTGAGCACGTAGGGCAGGCGCTTGCCGACCGCTGCGTAGAGCGATTCGTGCATGAAGGCCACGCCCTGGGCGGAGGAGAAGTTGGTGGCGCGCAGGCCGGTCATGGACATGCCGGCGGTGACCGCTGCGGCGGCGTGTTCGGACTCCGGCTCGATGAAGATCAGGGAGCGGTCGGAGATGTTGACGTGGCCCTTGGCGGTCTCCTCGGCCCAGTACTCACCCATCTGGGTGGAGGGGGTGATCGGGTAGGCGCCGGCGGCGTCGGAGGCTTCGCGCTCGCACATGATGACCGCGCCGTTGCCGTCCATTGCCATGCGGATACCGGGATACTTGAAGGTCTTCTCGTCTTTCTTTCCGAACATGGAGTACATCTCTGCTTTGCTAGGGTGTAAACAGTCAGAAGGGGCTCGGCCGACGAACTTCGGTCAGCGCGAACCCCTCCAGGTCGAACGCCGGGGTCGACCCTTACATGGGTAGGGCTTCGCTGCGAATGATTCGCTTGGCCTGGGATCCTTTGAGCACGCCCTGGTTGTCATCGAGCCAGACAATGGCGCCGGTCGGACAACGTTCGGTAGCGACTCTAGAGGCCAATCCATTCTTACTGTAGTCGATAACCGCCAGATTGTTTTGAATTGTGATCAGTCCTTCCGGAGAGTCCTTGGCGCAGCGCTCACAAGCGGTGCAGGCCACCTCGCAATCACTCTCCGCGGTATCGCCGTGCTCCAGGTTTTTGCACGCGACCCACAGTTTGTGATCTGCGGGCTGGATGGAAAACAGGTCCTTCGGACAAACATCCACACAATCCTCGCAGGCGGTGCATTTCGCCGCGTCCACCACCGGAAGACCGTGCTTGTCCATGCTGATGGCGTCGAATTCGCAGACCTCGGCGCAGTCGGCCAGGCCGATGCAGCCCCAGGTGCAGCCTTTCGGTCCGCCGGAGACCACCGCGGCAGCCCTGCAGGAGGCGAGACCGTCATAGTGGGCCTTCATGCGCGCCACGTGACTGCCCCCGGCACAGGCCAGGCGGGCGACCCGTTTGACCACGCTGCCGCTGTCCACACCCAGATAGTCGGCGATTTCGGTAATGGCCTCGGAACTGCTGACAGTGCACTGGGCGGGGGAGACTCGGCCCGCAATCAGGGCTTCGGCAAAGGGACGGCAACCGGCATTGCCGCAGGCGCCACAGTTGGTGGCGGGCAGCATGCTTTCGATGGCGTCGATACGCGGGTCCTCGAAGACCCACAGTTTCTTGTTGGCAAAGGCCAACAGGGAGGACAGCAACAGACCGAGCACGCCCATGAAGATGATGGCGCTTGATACATTGAGTGCAATATCTAAATCCATTCCGTCACCTGCGATTCATAAACACTTCACGAAAGTGAAACCTCATTAAGTGTAATGTTGGCGGTAGTATTGATCTACGGAATGGAGTCAATAGAAAGTATTGGAAATTGTAAGGAAAAGGAACGGAAGTCTCATGCCACTGTAAGGACCAGGTCCTCTCATTGCTCACGGTTCATTAATACACCAATAGACGATCCTGGCCAAGCTTCAAGTCTCCCTATTGGGAGAGGATTGGTTCCTTAGCCCTTGCCAAACGCCTCTCCCTCTGGCGATCGGACGATTTTCACAAGCACCTCTGAGCCGGGGTGAATTTTCATGACACGATTGCAAACAGTCATTTACGAGTTGTTACAAGCTGTTTCGAATGATCTCAACCGGTTGATTTGAGCACGTATAATAAGTACAGCATCCGGCATTCGCATCGGGTGAGAAAAGGGAGATGAATCGTCATGAAGCCAAAATTGCGCCCACTGCCGCGTGCCATGTTACACATCGCGCTGGCGAGCCTGGCCCTGAATGTCTCGCCGCTGGTGGCCGCTGAGTCGTCCGCGAGCGCCTTTAAAAAGCCTGGTTTTTACATGGATAATTTTCGCCTGCTTCTGGAAGTCGAGCTGATGGGTTACTACGACGACAACATCTACGCGACCCGACGGGCCCGGGAATCGGATTTCATCACTCAGGTTTCACCCCGTCTCGGCATCGACTCGCTGTGGGATGTTCACCGGCTGGCGTTCGATGCGGGGGCGCGTCTGGGGCGTTATGCGGATGCCTCATCAGAGGATTATGACGACTTCTGGCTCAATGGTGAGGGTGATTACGAATTTAACGCATCACACAAACTGTATGCCAGCGCCGGTTTCAACCGCAACCATGAAGGCCGTGATTCGAAGGAGTCCGGCACTCTGCAGATCGATGAACCGACCACCTATGACAGGCTCGAAGGACAGCTGGGATGGCAGCGACAGGTGGATCAATCCTCCGTTAAGATCGGCGTCACCTACGAACAGCTCGATTATGACAATGTGGGCAGTCTCTACAACGACGATCGGGATCGTGACCTGACCGGTCTGGGGCTGCGAGTGAGTCATGATTTTTCCACGGATCTGGCGCTCTACGCCCAGGGGGTGATCAATCAACGGGATTACGCGGATGACCATGACCAATACGGATACGCCAAGAACTCGGAGGGTTTCAACGGCCTGATCGGGATGACGCGGCGCTTTTCCAAGGGGAATCGTCTCGATGTTTATGTCGGGCGCTTCTATCAGGACTATGAGGATTCACGCTTCGAAGAGGTCAACGACTGGAATTTTGGCGTGGATCTGCGTTGGTATCCCACCGCGAAGACCCAGCTCAAAGCGCAACTCGAACGGACCCAGAACGAAACCACGGAGGTCGGTTCCTCAAGCTACCTCTACACCGATTGGGATCTGCAGCTGGACCAGAAGCTCACCGCCGACACGCTTGGGTACCTGGGCTTCAATTACGGTATTGCCGAGTTTCAGGATGTGGGACGGGAGGACAAGACCCAGTCCATGAGCCTGGGCGTGAAGTATTACGCCAACCCCTGGGTCATGCTCAGTGGTGGGTTTCGTCGGGTCGATAACGATTCCAACGATGTCAACCGGGTCTCCCCGATTCAGGAGAGTTACGACTTCAAACAGAACATTGTGTTCCTGAATCTGCAGGTGCGGCTGGCGCCTAAAGCGCCCTGAATCCGCTTCGATCAGCGATTCCGGCCCCCCGGGCCGTTACCGCCTGCGCCGGGTCCATTGCCGCCGCCCGGTCCCTGGGAGGCGCCGCCGCTGCCGGAGTTGGAGCCCCGGTTCTGGGTGGCCCGGTGACGGGATTCGTAACCCATGCCGAACCAGGTCCAGTCGCCGCCTCTGTCCTCATCCCGCTGCCAGTCGTCCTGCCAGCTCTGCATGTTGTCGGAGGTTTCACTCGAAGGATTTTCCTGAGGTGGAGATTCGGCTGTGTCGGCAGCCCAAAGGCTGCCGACATGCACCAGCAGGGTTCCCATCAGAATGAGTTTATTGACGCTGCTGTTCATTCCCGAATCGTTCCGAACGTAGTGACCTATTCCAGTCGGTTAACGCCGACCGTTCCCGTTACCACTGCCGTGCCCGCCGTTCTGGGCGCCGCCCTGGCTCATCCCGGTACTGGATGAACCGCCACTGCCGTGACTGTTGGTGCCCATGCTGCGATACATTGAACCACTGGTGCTGAAACCCTGTCCAGCCGAGCGGTTGCCAAACTGGTAGGGATCCTCGAAACCGGAGGTATCACGGTCCTCGGCGGAGAGACGATCCCGGTCCCGCTGGCGGATCTGGTCGTAATCGGGACTCTCGTCCTGCAGCTGATCTTGATCCCGGGTGCGGTCCCGATCCTGCATCGGTGTATGATCGCCGCTTACAGCCGGGTCGCTGTCAACCGTTGAATCCACGTCCCCAGTGGATGTCCCGGTCGCGGATTCCTGACGGGTGCGCTGGGCCTGTCCGCTGTCATTTTCACCCACCCGGTGTCTGAGGCGGTCCGATTCCCCCGCATTGCGGAACATCTGCTGTGTGCCCGTGATGGGTGGATCCGGGGATTCGACCACGGTCTCGTCCGGGGTATCGGTGACGCCGGTCTCATCCGACCAGACCTGCCCGCTGACCAGCGGAAGGGTCATGGCGAGTGCTATTGAAAGGTGCAATACTTTGCGTGTGGTTTTCATGGCGTGTCTCCTGTGTGAGTGTTTCTTGTGGCCTCACTTACAGCCTAGTGGTTGGCTATTTCGGGGAGATTTCCGTGAAGGGGCCAAGTGTTACAGGTTGTTTCAGGCGCCTTGCGGACACTCCGCTAAGACACATACTCTGATACCGGTTGTTACAACAGGACTGCCTGCCGAGCCGATAAAACCTCATGGATAAACCGAACATACTGGTCGTGGACGACGATCCCAAACTGCTGGACCTGGTGATCAAGTTCCTCACCCGGGAGGGGTTTCAGGTCGACGGCGTCGGCAGTGGCCAGGCGATGGATAACTACCTGATTCAGCACCCGGTGCAACTCATCGTGCTGGACCTGATGCTACCCGGGGAGGATGGCCTGTCCATCGCGCGACGGTTACGCGCCAATGGAAGCATCCCGATCCTTATGCTGTCGGCGAGGGGGGAAGATATCGACCGGATCATCGGCCTCGAGGTTGGGGCGGATGACTATCTCGCCAAACCGTTCAATCCCCGGGAACTGTCGGCCAGGGTCAAGGCGATTCTGCGCCGGACCCAGGAACTGAACCCAGGCACCGGTATCACGGGCACGACCCAGGGTCAGTACCGTTTCGGCGACTACCAGGTCAACCTGATCACCCAGTCCCTGTCCCGGGACGGGGAGCCGGTGAGTCTGACCGCCGGTGAGTTCTTCCTACTGGAGGCCTTTCTCAAACATCCCAACCGGGTGTTGAGCCGGGATCACCTGATCGAGCTGATCAAGGGTTACGAACGCTCGCCCTTCGACCGCAGCATCGACGTTCGGGTCACCCGGTTGCGCCGAAAGCTGGAAATCAACCCGGATCAGCCCCAGTTCATCCGCACGGTCTGGGGACGCGGCTATATCTTCACCCCCCAGGGTAACCAGGTGTGACCGAGCGGTTACCCGGTAGCACGCTGTTCGGCCGCACGGCGACCGCCTTCACCCTGGCATTCCTCCTGTTCTCGGTGTTTTCCCTGGGACTGGTGGTGGCCTTCGTCACGCTGCCGCTGACCCAGCGGGTCGGCAACGATCTCTCCGCCCTCGCCGTGCTGACCGCGCAGATCTGGGTGGAGCTGCCCCCGGGTACGCGCCCGGATTTTGAACGGGAGATGCGCACCCATCATGACATGATCATCGGCCTCTCCCAGGGGGGGCTGATGGAGGAGAAGAGCCCCGCGTTCCCCCTGCGGGATTTCCTGCAGGCCCTCGATGAACGTACCGGGGAGTCTCACCGGCTGTATCTCGATTCGACCATGCCGGATTGGCGTTGGGTGGATATCCGCATGGGGGGGCGGCTGCTCAAGGTCGGCTTCGACAAGCACCGTTTCATGT
Source organism: Candidatus Thiodiazotropha sp. (assembly GCA_050305635.1). Classification (GTDB taxonomy): domain Bacteria; phylum Pseudomonadota; class Gammaproteobacteria; order Chromatiales; family Chromatiaceae; genus Thiodiazotropha. Next base: position 11,866 of record JBNLFS010000083.1, read on the forward strand.
CCCGGATTCCCCTGACCCTGATCCTCATGGTGGTGGCGGGGACCCTGATCGCGGTGCTCACCTCCCTGTTGATCGTAAAGCGCATCACCCAACCCATCGCCGCCCTGGCGCAGGCCTCGGCACGCATCGGGGAGGGACGCCGTGGACCGCCTCTGGTGGAGCAGGGAGCCCGGGAACTGCGAGATCTGACGCGGGCGTTCAACCAGATGGAACAGCGTCTGCATGCGCTGATGGAGAACCGCACCGTTTTACTGGCAGGAATCTCTCACGATCTGCGTACCCCCATCGCACGCATGCAGTTGGAGCTGGAGCTGCTGTCCGGTGAGGTGGATGAAACCTTGCGTAGCGGCCTGCGTGAGGATTTGGTGGAGATGAACGATATCATCTCCGCGACCTTGCAGCTCTCCCAGGGAATCACCGACGAGGCGACCGAGCGGGTTGAACTCTGTGAGTTCCTGGCATCGATCCTGGCCGAGTTTCAGCGGCAGGGAGAAGTGGTGATTCTGGAAGCCTGTGAACCGCTGCAGAGGGATCTTTCGGCGGTGGCGTTGCGGCGTGTGTTGCGCAACCTGATCGAGAACGGGATCCGCTACAGTGGCTCACAGCCGGTTCGGGTGGTCTGTGAAGTTGCCCCGGCGGGGGTGTGCCTGTCCGTCATCGATCGGGGCCCCGGCATTCCCGAATCTCAGCGGGAAACCCTCTTGCAGCCCTTCAAGCGACTCGAGGAATCCCGTAGCCGGGCCTCCGGTGGCAGTGGCCTGGGACTGGCCATCGTCGATCAACTCTGCCACATGCACGATTGGCGACTGGAATTTCAGGACGCGGAGGGTGGGGGGACTGTGGCGCGGTTGCTCATATCCTGACAGTCCCTGCGCCGATGCGGAAAAAATGTGAAGTCTGTTCAATTTTTCTGTTCTCATCTGAAATTTCCTGAGAATACATGAAGATGTGTTCATGTGATTGATTCTGATCAGGGCCGAATCAAGGACAATTGCGGTGATTTGTTTCAATTGTTACAGATCCACCCGCACGGGAAACCCCTTGAAACAGCATCTCCCCCAGCGCTGAGTATGATTGCCTGCACCGGGCAAAACACCCCGCAAAACTGCTGATCCTGCCCATGCGCCGGGCACGGTCCAGCCCCTGACTCAATCGGAGTATTCATCATGAACTTTCGCTTCACCGCCACCCTGGCACTGGTTTTCATCGCATTCACCCTGCTGGCCCAGAAGGCCGCCGCCGGGCAAGGTTCCCCACAGCACCCACGTCAGGAGGTCAACAACCGGGTACAAACCGGGACCGTTCTCGATTTCAATGAAGAGACCCATCTGGTGTTCATGCGCGAGGAGGAGAAGCTCGCCCGGGATGTCTACACCACCCTGGGAATGATGTACCCTGACTCCCCCGTGTTCGGGCGTATCGATGATTCCGAGCAGCGTCATACGGAAGCGGTGCGGGAGATGCTGGAAAACTATGGCATCGAAGATCCTAATACCAATGACAACACCGGTGTCTTCACCGGTGAAGACTACGCGACCTACTTCGAGAAGAAGTATGCCGAGCTCACCGCGCAGGCCGCATCCGGGGAACTCAGCGCGCTGTATGTCGGGGCGCTGATCGAGGAACTGGACATGTTGGATATCCACCGCTGTCCCGAAGTGATCCTGTCCCAGGATAACGCGATCGACAGTGAGGACCTGTGCGGTCTGGACTACACCGACGAACAGGATATCCAGAGACTTTACGAATCCCTGCTGGAGGGGTCCGCAAGCCATCTGCGTGGCTATGTGAGCGCCATCGAGGCGATCATTGGCGAAGGCGCGTATGTCCCCCAGCTGCTTGATGCCGCCACCTACGAGGCTATCGTGCGTCAGTAATCCCCGTCACCGGGGGTGGGTTTTTAGTCTAGGACACTACACTAGGGACCCGCTCCCTCAAAAGGGCCAGAGGCTCCAACCCCGCTCGAGTTCGTCCCGGCACTCGGCAATCTGCGCCCGATAGCGCTTGGCGTTCTGCTCCACCTTACGCGCCACGTCCATCAGCCAGGCCTTTTTCTTGTAACTGCCCCGCTGATAACCGCCCTGACCTTCGTGGTAAGCCAGGTACTGTTTGTAGGCATCCCATTTGGAAATACCCAGCTTGCGATGGGTCTGGAACACGTACCAGCCGACGAAATCCACCGCGTCGTCGAAATCGTCCCGGTCGGCCCAACGGTTGCCGGTATCACTGCGATACCAGTCCCAGGTCGAGTCCTTCACCTGGGCATAGCCGTACGCGGAGGACTTGCGAAACCAGGGGATGAACCAGAAGAGTTTTTCCCGCGGGGGCTTGGCGTCATGCTTGAAACGGGATTCCTGGTGAATGATGGCCAGCTGCACGTGGATCGGCACGCCCCATTTCTCGAAGCTGTCCTGTGCCGCCTCGTACCAGTCATCCTTCTCTTCGAAGATTGAACAGGCATCGGCGGTATTCTTGGGCGGCGAGCTGCTGCACGCCGTCATGACCAACAATATACATGAGAAGAGTGCGCTAACCCGTCTGTTTTCTGTTGATTTTGTCATGGCTAAAGTTTACATGAGGATGAGGTGGGTACAATCCTTTGGTGTGCTTTACCACCCCCCCCTCGGACTGATCGTCGTCCGGTTGCGATGCGGCCGAGCCGGCGACGGGGCAGATCAGGGACGACTTAGGACGGCTTTTCAGTATAATAGCGCCGGTTTTAACCGAGGTCCGGGATCACCCGGATGAGATGCGATGGGTCCTGAGGCTCCGGGCGCAACTCGAAACACTGAACAATACGACGATAAAAAACAACACTTTAAATAGTTAGGAGCGATCAATGAAGCTGATTCTGTTGGGTGCCCCCGGTGCGGGCAAGGGTACTGTGGCCAAGCAACTGACCAAACTGGATGGATCGGTACAGATCTCCACCGGCGACATCCTGCGTGGCGCGGTTCAGGCCGGAACGGAACTGGGTAAGCAGGCCGAGGCCTTCATGAAGGCCGGTGACCTGGTGCCGGACGATCTGATCATGGGCATCATGGAACAGCGTCTGCAGGAGCCGGATTGCGCAAACGGTTTTCTGCTGGACGGTTTCCCCCGCACCATCCCTCAGGCCGAGGCTCTGGATGTGCTGCTGGAGAGGATCGGTGTGCAACTCGACTTTGCCGTAGAGATCGATGTGCCCCGGGATGTGATCCTGGATCGTCTGACCACCCGTCGCACCTGTGTCGACTGCGGCGCCATCTACAACGTCAAGAGCATGCCGACCCAGGTCGAAGGCGTGTGTGACAAATGTGGCGGTAAGGTGGTTCAGCGGGATGACGAGACCGAAGAGGCGATCTCCAACCGTCTGGATGTGTACCAGGAGAAGACCGCTCCGCTGGTGGATTTCTACAAGAACAAGGAGATGCTTCTGACCGTCAGCGCAACTTCCAGCGAGGCCGTGGTGAACGCCATTCAGGAACGTCTCAACGCCTGACACTGATCCGGTTCCTTTCTGGGACCTGTGCAACCCGCTCGACGATCGAGCGGGTTTTTTTATGCTCGCAAAGCGGTTTGTTCGGGTGTGGGTTGCTGTCAGTGTTCAGGTGATCCCGTGAACACAATGAGCGACATGAGCAAACGGTGGGAATTTCTCGAGTGGTTGACTCCTAAATCCGGTAAACGCTCTCAGGTCAAGTTCATTTGCGTGATCCGGTCAACAGGCAGGGTGAATATTTCTTCTCGAATCGGGAGGAATACCCTGTTTTTTGAGTTAGAATTCTACCAGTAATAACCCTAGTCATTGTGTTCAGAGAGATAGGAAATGAAACCCGAACTTGGCGATCCTTATGTTTTGGAAGAGTACACCCTCGAGGATCTCAAACAGCACCCGATTCTGGTATGGGCCGTGCATGATCGCATCGACCCGGACAAGCAATATCTGACCCCCATACTCAACAGCCGCAATCTGACTCCGGAGCACAATCACGCCAAAATACTATTGAACGTCAAGGACACGGATGTTTACGCGGAAGCCAGCTACAATGCCGAGGATCGCTCGGTCTATTCCATCCTGATTTGGGATGGGGATTTCGCCGTCGAGGTGGAAGACAGCGAGCTGGAGGCGCCCATCGTTTTTCAGGCCGTCCCGGAAATCGACGGGGTCGCCTGTGTCGAGTTTATTCTGGCCACCAAGGAGGACTACTACGCTTATCCTGCTCAATGAGTGGCCAGAATACCGAATACCGCTGCCGGGCTGTCGTGAAGGCGGCCCGGTTTGCGCAGCCCGTCAGCCGGTCCACGGGCGTCTTCCGACGAATTTCAGGCACTCAAAGATTCTGATAAGCGTGAGCGATGGGTTAAACTATGCCCTGGCAGGCTTGTGAATCCTGTCGCTTACCTTGTTACGAGGTTGTAGTATTAGCCCGTCGGGATGATTTCCAATACTGGAAAGGACCGCAACAGGATGCTGGTCTGACCCGTCGTTCAAGACTTTGCCGTGAGACCGCAGCAGTGCAGTTATGATCAAGCTTTTTGGTATCTACATCTCTAAAGCGGTCGTGCTGCTGGGCGTGGTCGAAGTATTGATCTTTTTCTCGGCGATGCATGGCGCGATTCTGATCGCCGGGCATTTGGACACCTCCGCCCCCTTGGTGACGGAACTGCTGGGGGGTAATTTCCCGGTTTTCTTTTCCATGGTCATGTTCTCCGCCATGACCGCGCTGGGGCTTTATCAAAAGGGCTCCATGGCCACCTCATCCGGCTTTCTGCTGCGCATCATTCTGGCCTTCGTGGTGGGTGGTGTCGCCATGGAGCTGGTCAATGTGGTTTTTCCCCACCTGACCCCTGACGGCAACTCCATTCTTACCCTCAGCCTGATCTGTTCCCTGCTCGGAATACTCGTTGCACGGACGGTTTTTGTTCGGGTTACCTCCGACAAGACTCTGAAACGGCGGGTACTGGTTCTGGGTGTCGGGATCAACGCGGATCGCATCGAGGAGTCCACCAAAGGCAAGGACACGGTCGGCATCGTGGTGGTGGGCTACGTTAATCTGGGGGACCGGATCGAACTGGTCGATGCGGATCGCCAGATCCAAAAGGACCAGACTCTACTGGAAATTGCCAACCGCCTGGCGGTGGACGAGATCGTGGTCGCGGTGGATGACCGGCGAAAGAAACTGCCCAACCATGAATTGCTGGAGTGCAAGATCAAGGGCATCAAGATCCTCGATCTGCTGACCTTTTTCGAGAAAGAACTCTCGATCATCAACATCGATCTGCTCTATCCCAGTTGGATGCTCTACGCCGACGGCTACAATCAGCGCCCGCTGAATCGGGCCATCAAGAAGTCTTTTGACATGACCGTCGGCATCATCATCTTCCTCTTCGCCGCCCCCTTGATGCTGCTGGTGACCCTGGCCAGCGTGATCGAGTCGGGGGGGCGGGATCCGATCCTTTACAGTCAGGTGCGGGTGGGTAAGAACGGGAAGCTGTTCAAGGTCTATAAATTTCGCAGCATGCGTACCGACGCAGAGGCGGATGGGGTGGCGCGGTGGGCGACGAAAAACGATTCCCGCATCACCCGGCTGGGGGGGTTCCTGAGGAAAACCCGGCTGGACGAACTGCCGCAGATCTACAACATACTGAACGGGGATATGAGTCTGGTGGGCCCGCGGCCGGAGCGACCCGAATTCGTCATGCAACTGTCCAATGACATTCCGTACTACCCGCAGCGACACTGGGTCAAGCCGGGACTCACCGGATGGGCGCAGATGCTCTATCCCTACGGCGCCTCGGAAGAGGACGCCAAACGCAAACTGGAATACGATCTCTACTATGTTAAAAATGCCAGCACCATGTTGGATTTCGTAATTCTGCTGCAGACCATCGAAGTGGTATTGCTGGGAAAAGGCGCGCAATAAGGCCTCATTTCCGGATTGAGGCAATAGCGGCATCTTTATGCTGCGATGACCAGTCCGGGAGCACTTCATTTCGGTTGGAAAAGCGAATTTTTTCCGAATAGGGAAACACGTCGGATTGAAAACCGTGTGTCAACTGTTCCTGCGCCAGCCGCCAAGTGGCCGCATCGAACAGATCCGGGTGAAGTTTCCTGAGAATCTGTCGCAACTTGGGATCGGTGGTCACGAAGGTGATGAACTCTTCCGGAAACACATCACGGGGGCCGACGCTGTACCAGGGTTCGTCCCGAAACAGGTCGAGGGAGCTGCGCGGTGGTGGTATGCGACGAAAATTGCATTCCGTGAGATAGGCGATCTCATCATAATCGTAGAACACCACCTTATGCTGACAGTTCACTCCGAAGTTCTTGAACAGCAGGTCACCCGGAAAGATGTTCACCCCCATCAACTGCTTCAGCGCCAGTCCCCAATCATCGAGAATCTCCCAAGTCTGAGTCTCGCTGCACTCCTGAAGATAGATGTTCAGCGGAGTCATGCGGCGTTCGATGTACAGATGGCGAATAACAAGATGATCGCCATCGATTTCAAGTTGTGAGGGAATGCTCCGCTGAATCGATGCCAGCAAAGACGGTTCGATCCGATCCAGAGGCAGCGCCACATCCGCAAACTCCAGGGTATCGGCCATACGCCCGATCCGGTCATGTTTCTTCACCTGCAGGTAGCGTTCCTTGATCAGCTCATGGGTCACCTCTTTCTGGGGCGGAAAATGGTCCCTGATTACTTTGAAGACATAGGGGAAGGAGGGCAGGGTGAACACCTCCATGACCAGTCCCGGCGTCCCGGGGGCGGTGATGAACCGGTCGTCGCTCTCCTGCAGATGCTGCAACAGGTCCCGGTAGAATTCGTTTTTCGCCTGCTTGTGCAAACCGATGCTCATGTAGAGTTCGGACAGGGTCTTGTAGGGCATGATGCTCTGGAGAAAGGCCACCGTGGCGGCCGGTACCGGCGTCTTGGCCATGAAATAGGCCCGCGCGAAGCTGAAGACCGCTTCCACTTCCCGGGCGCGAACCAACAGGGTATCGACGTAGAGAGCGCCCTGTTCATTGTTGATCAGCGGAATGATGAACGGCCGTACTTGGTCGCCGTAGACCATCCTGCCAATCAGATAGGCCGCCTTGTTGCGGTAGAAGGGCGACTCGAGCAGGTCGAATCGCAGGTCCTCGGGCAGGCTCTGAAACTGACATTGCTGCAACAGGGATTCCGCAACCCGCTGGCAGTCCCGCTGGATATCCTCATAGGGCAGTGAAAAGTAGAACGCCGAGAGCATGTCCCACACACAGCCGTTGAGGCCGCTGTCCGCCACATGAAAAGACATGTAGACCCGGTAGCGGCGCGCCATCTCCATTCTGTCGACCTGTGACTCGATGAAGATCTTGTCGTTGTCATAGTAGCGCCGGTCGAACAGCCGGCAGAACACGGAGTTATAGAAGGTCTCCGCGAGTTCCGGACGGCTGTGGGTTTTCAGCAGATCGGCGTAGATCTGCTTGACCCGCTGCCACAGGCTCTCATCCAGGGTTGCGATATCGAAATTGCCCTTGAGTTTCTGAATCGCCTCCTTGACCCGCAGATCATAAAAGTTGACGCGTTTGGCGGAGGCTTCCCGCACCGCCCGCCAGTCCGCCAGTTCAAACCGTTGTCTCGCCGAGCTGCTGATCTCCTGGAAGAACGAAAAATGGCGTTCGAAACCGGTCAGGATCGAATGGGCGATCTGTCGCGCCTTTTCAACCTGCATCGGACACCCCCAGGGCATGCGACAGTGTGTGAATCTTCGGCTCGCGGGAGGTCCGGCTGAGTGTCTGTGATCTGTGTGTATGCATCATTATGGTGCGCGTGGGTCTTGGGTTAAGGGTAAAACCTGATCTGTTTACTAAGGTTTAGCTGATTTTTCCGCACTGCACTATTTTTTTTATCAAATCTATCTATTGAGATTTTTTAGAAATAATTCTTGATCTTTTCACTATGCTTTAACGCAGTGCACAAAAAAATACCCTGCCTCAATGCAAGGCAGTGTCATCGGAACACCCCTGGAGTTGCACCCGGGAGGTGCGACTAGAGCAAAGATCGAGGAGACAGACGACCATGTCCAACACGTCATCGAGCCTGCGTCATCCCGAGCAGGAGATTCGAATCACCGGCGCCATGCAGCCGGAGTTCCATTCGGTGCTCACCCAGGAAGCCCTGCATTTCGTGGCTGAACTGGAACGCCAGTTCGGCGCACTGCGGCGCGAACTTCTGCAACAGCGGCAAAAGCGGCAACAGCGCTTCAATGCCGGCGAGAAGCCCCGGTTTCTCGAGGAGACCACCGGGATCCGCCAGTCCGAGTGGCGGGTTCGCCCAGCCCCCGCGGACCTGCAGGACCGCCGGGTGGAAATTACCGGACCGGTGGATCGGAAGATGCTCATCAATGCCCTGAATTCCGGCGCCCGCTGTTTCATGGCGGATCTGGAGGATGCCCACTCACCGGACTGGGTGGCGACCATTGAAGGGCAGATCAATTTGCGCGAGGCGGTCAACCGCAGCCTGACCTACACCTCACCGGAGGGTAAGGAGTACCGGCTCAATGACGCATTGGCGACCCTCATCGTACGGCCCCGGGGCTGGCATCTCGAAGAGAAACACATGCTGGTGGATGGGCAGCGGGTCTCCGCAGCCCTGTTCGACTTCGGTCTCTACCTGTTCCACAACGCCCGGTCACTGCTGAGACACGGCAGCGGTCCCTATTTCTACCTGCCGAAGATGGAGAGCTACCGCGAAGCCCGGCTGTGGCGTGAGGTGTTTGTCTGGGCGGAAGAAACACTGGGACTGGCCCAGGGCACCATTCGTTGCACAGTGCTGATCGAAACCATCACCGCCGCTTTCGAAATGGAAGAGATTCTGTATGAGCTTCGCGACTCGATCTGCGGGCTCAACTGCGGTCGCTGGGATTACATCTTCAGTTTTATCAAATGTTTTCATGCCGACCCCGAGTACGTACTGCCCGATCGCAGTCAGGTCACCATGAACGTGCCTTTCCTGCATGCCTATTCGAAACTGCTGATCAACACCTGTCACCGGCGTGGCGCCCATGCCATGGGCGGTATGGCGGCGCAGATTCCAATACGTGACGATCCCCAGGCGGATGCCGAGGCGAAAGAGAAGGTGCGGCTGGATAAGGAGCGGGAGGCCCGGGACGGTCACGATGGGACCTGGGTGGCGCATCCCGGTCTGGTTTCCGTGGCGCTGTCGGTTTTCGACCGCTACATGCCGAATCCCCACCAGCAGCATCGTATCGATCCGGATCTGAAGATTCGCCCCAGCGATCTGCTGAAGGTGCCGCAGGGCACGATCACACAAATCGGACTGCACAACAACATCAGCGCCGCGGTGCGTTATATGGCCGCCTGGCTGGGTGGCCGGGGTGCGGTGCCGATCCATCACCTGATGGAGGATGCGGCGACCGCTGAGATTGCCCGTTCCCAGATCTGGCAGTGGATTCGCTACCCCAAAGGCGTCCTCGATAGCGGTGTCAAGGTGACCTACCGGTTGTTCGACCAGATGCTCGAGGACGAACTTGTCCTGATTCGCAAAGAGGTTGGAGAACTGGCGTATGACTCCGGCCATTACGAACAGGCCGCGGAGCTGCTGAGGCAGATCGTGGCCAACGATGAATTCGATACCTTCCTAACCCTGCCAGCTTACGAAGCGCTCAATTGAGCCTTACCACACAAAAGAGACGGAGAAGATGATGACAAGACAACAACAGATCGACGCCCTGAACCGGGATTGGGCAGAAAACCCCCGCTGGACCGACGTGCAGCGTGGCTATACCGCGGAAGACGTGGTCCGTCTGCGCGGCTCGGTTCAACCGGAGTACACCTACGCCCAGCGGGGCGCGGAGAAGCTGTGGAATCTGATCCACGGTGATGCGAAAAAAGGCTATGTGAACTGCATGGGCGCCATCACCGGCGGTCAGGCCATGCAGCAGGCCAAAGCGGGCATCGAGGCCATCTATCTGTCCGGCTGGCAGGTGGCCGCCGACGGCAACACCTCCGAAACCATGTACCCGGACCAGTCCTTGTATGCGTATGACTCGGTGCCCACCATGGTGCGCCGGATCAACAACTCCTTCAAGCGTGCGGACGAGATCCAATGGTCCCGTGGTCTGGAGCCCGGCGACGCAGGCTACACGGACTATTTTCTGCCCATCGTGGCGGATGCGGAGGCGGGTTTCGGCGGTGTGCTCAATGCCTTCGAGCTGATGAAGAACATGATTACCGCGGGTGCCGCCGGGGTGCATTTTGAAGACCAGCTGGCCGCGGTGAAAAAGTGCGGCCACATGGGCGGCAAGGTTCTGGTGCCAACCCAGGAGGCGATCCAGAAACTCATCGCGGCAAGACTGGCGGCGGACGTGATGGGTGTACCCACCCTGGTGCTGGCGCGTACCGATTCCGAAGCCGCGAACCTGCTGACCTCGGATGTGGATGCCAACGATCAGCCCTTCCTCACCGGCGAGCGCACCAGTGAGGGGTTCTATTGCGTGAAGAACGGTCTCGAACAGGCCATCTCCCGAGGTGTGGCCTATGCGCCTTATGCCGACCTGGTGTGGTGTGAAACCGGGACACCCGACCTGGGTTTCGCCCGCGAGTTCGCACAGGCGGTGCTGGCTGAAAACCCCAACAAATTGCTGGCCTACAACTGTTCACCCTCGTTCAACTGGAAGAAAAACCTGGACGACAGAACCATTGCGCGTTTCCAGGATGAACTCTCGGATATGGGTTACAAGTACCAGTTCATCACCCTGGCGGGTATTCACAACATGTGGTTCAACATGTTCGACCTGGCCTACGACTACGCCCGCGGCGAAGGGATGAAACACTATGTCGAAAAGGTGCAGCAGCCCGAGTTCGCGGCACGGGAACGGGGTTATACCTTCGTCTCCCATCAGCAGGAGGTGGGTGCCGGCTACTTTGACGATGTGACCACCGTGATTCAGGGAGGCGCCTCTTCGGTCACCGCGTTGACCGGATCAACGGAAGAGGCTCAGTTCGACAGCGCGGCCGGGATGTAATCCTTTCCGCTGGATTGATTTCTGCCCTTTGGCCGTGCTTCGGCACGGCCTTTTTTTCTTTTGCACTATCTTATTAGTAGGCAGGCACGCTTCGGCTATACGTGGCATATTTAGGTGCCGGGTTAATAAGAAAGCGCGACTAGCGATTTCGACCTGCAGCGGCATTTCAAACCCCGGCTTTGCAAGCAGCGCATGTGCCTGGAACGCCTGTTGCAAAAGCCTTTCGACACTGTTCGGTTAAGGAGCGGATTCATGAGCCTGAGTCAGAATGATCTGAAAACCGCGGATTTGTATGATGTCCATGAAGAGGCATTGCAGATCTGTGAACCGGGACTGCGACACTTCGGCGGGCATCATGCCTTTCATGGTCCGGTGGCCACCCTGAAATGTTTCGAGGACAACTCACTGGTCAGGGAGCAGTTGGAGCAACCCGGCGCCGGTCGGGTTCTGGTGGTGGATGGAGGTGCTTCTTTGCGTTGTGCGTTACTCGGCGATCTGTTGGCGCAGATGGCGGTTGATCAGGGTTGGGCCGGGGTGGTGGTGCATGGCTGCATTCGGGATTCCCGGGAGATCTCTCAAATGCCACTCGGAGTCATGGCCCTGGCGACCCATCCGCGTAAGAGTGTCAAGCGCGGCGCGGGTGAAGTCGGCGGTAGTGTGGGATTCCTAGGCGTCGATTTCCATCCGGGCGAGTGGCTCTATGCCGATGAGGATGGCATTGTGGTGATGGATAAGCCTGCAACCTGATCATTTCAGTCATGCAGCCTAATCTCATCGAGGAGATCATCACACTCTGGTTTTCAGAGCGAGTCAGACCCTTGCGCTTCAATTCAACGCCGACTTTCGATCGTGAGATCGATGATCGATACCGCTCGCTTTGGCGGCAGGCCGGCAACGGAGAACTCGATGACTGGCAGGCGACGGGAGAAGGTTGCCTGGCGCTGGTCATAATTCTCGACCAGTTTCCCTTGCATATGTTTCGCAACCAGGCCGAGTCCTTTCACACGGAACAGCAGGCGCGTGATGTGGCGGCGCATGCCATCAGCGCCGGTTTCGATCGGCAGATGCCCCCGGAATGGCGGGCGTTCCTCTATCTGCCCTTCATGCACAGTGAGTCCCTGACTGATCAGGATCGATCAGTAGCGCTCTACGAAAGGGCCGGTTTGCAAGACAATCTTAAATGGGCCAAACATCATCGCGACTTGATTCTGCGGTTCGGCCGTTTTCCGCATCGAAATGCCATTCTGGGTCGAACAAGCACCTCTGAGGAGACTGCTTACCTGGAATCTGATGACGCCTTTACCGGCTGAACCTCACCCAGTCCGGTCACCGACCCGGAATCAATACGCTCCGCTATGTCCCGCAGTGAGCGATCGCTGGATCGCATTACAGGCTGGTTCCCGGCGAAACGATCTTCATGCCGTGGATGACCAGCTCCGGGTAGAGTGGCGAGTCGATGCGCACCAGGGAGAACACCAGGGTGGAGTCGACCGGCGCCTCGACAACGGCTTCCTGGCCAACCAACTGGGTACCTGCAATATCCAGCCGGCTGTTGTAGGTTTCAATCGCAATACGGCCTTCGACATGCCCCGCCGTCAGAGTGAGCGTGGCATTGTGTACCGTCAGGGCCGTGTCCAGAGAGATGATCCGGCTGTTCCGCAGCGTGACGCTGGAGTCGATGACCACCGCGTTGTTGATTTCGGCATCCTGGATGAGAATGTTCTGGCAGTTCTCGATGAGCAGGCTGCCTATGCGTCCTGAGTACACCTGGTCGGACTCACCGCGACACTCCACTGTGGCGCGATAGGCGTTTTGAGCGGGCTTCATGACCTGTTCCCGGGGAGGCTTCCAGGTCTGCTCCAACTGGGGTTTCAACAACTCGTAAAAGCGCTGCGGTTGCTCGATGAACGCCACGTGACCACCGGGTATGAGCTCCAGGCGGGCATTCGGAATCAGGGATTCCAGCACGTATCCGGTACGCACCGGTGCAATCTTGTCCTGCTCGCCCCACACGATGAGCGTCGGTTGATGGATGGTTTCGGGTACGCGGCTGAAGTCGTTCTGCACCAACGCCAGCCCGGCGATGGCGCTGGGTTCCCCGCGCAGCACCTTGGTGCGGAAGGGTTCCAGATTGATCAGCAGATCCATGTCGACCGGGGCGCGTTTTTCCAGCGCGCTCATCAGTGCGCCGGCCAGGCTGGTGACCTTGCGGTCGTCGAACAGATTGTATTGATTGAGCACCCGGTCGATGCCCAGCGGCGCCAGGTACTTGGTGTAGGCCTGACGGTGAAGAATCCCCGCAGGATCAACCAGGGTCAGGGTTTTTACCGATTCGGGGTAATCGTGGGTATATTGCAGACTGATCGCTCCGCCCATGGAGTGGCCCACCAGGTGGAAGGCTTTACCCAGGTGTTTGCGGGTGAGCAGACGGATCAGTCGGGAATAGTTAGCGGGTGAATAGACCACATTGGCCTTGCTCGAGCGGCCGAATCCGGGAAGATCGAATGCGAGCACGAAATAATCGTCAGGCAACCGCTTGAACAGGTCGTCCCAACAGGTAGAGGCTTCATCACCCAAGCCATGGATCAGCACCACGGCGGGGTTTTCCGGATTCCCGCCTGACTTCAGGTAGACTTCGCCACCAAACACGGATTCATTTTCGAACCACTCGCGAGCCTGAGCTGCGTTGAGCAGGGTCGGAAGCAGGCTGCCGATCATCAGCAAAAGCAGGAAACGGTTGATCATGGAGAGATTCATCAGGGTCATGAATACGCTCGGTGTCCGTTGTGGTGGTTGCGGAGAGAGGGGATCGGCATTTCTCACAGATCGAGTTGATAACAGGGTGTATAGTCACCTTGGAGTTTCATGCGTTTCTGTTCCGCGAACGAGATCAGCAAACGATCCATGGCGCTCATGACCTCCGCTTCGCCCTGTAGCAGGAACGGTCCATGGCGCTCCACTGCGCGAATACCTTCCTCCTTGACGTTGCCCGCGACGATGCCTGAGAAAGCACGACGCAAATTGGCGGCCATCATATGACCCTGCTGTTGACGTTTCAGGTCGAGGCCCGCCATCGCCTTGTGGGTGGGTTTGAAGGGATGCTGTAAGTCCTTGTCGATATGCAGACGCCAGTTGAAGTAGAAGGCATCGTTGCGGTCATAGCGGAAGGCGCGTACCTGTTCCATCGACTCCTTGAGATTTTTCGCCACCGCGGCGGGATCGTTGATGATCACCTTGTAGTGATGTTGTGCCGCTTCGCCCAGGGTCGCGCCGATGAACCGGTCGATCTCTTTGAAGTATTCGGCGCTCTCTTTCGGGCCGGTGAGAATCAGGGGAAAAGTATGATCCTGATTGTCCGGGTGCATCAGGATACCCAGCAGGTAGAGCAATTCCTCCATGGTGCCGGCGCCGCCGGGAAAAATCACCACCCCGTGACCGGTGCGTACAAAGGCTTCCAGGCGCTTCTCGATGTCCGGCATGATCACCAGTTCGTTGACGATGGGATTGGGGGGTTCCGAGGCAATGATGCCGGGTTCGGTGATGCCCAGGTAGCGGCCGTCGCCAATCCGCTGTTTGGCATGGCCGATGGTGGCGCCTTTCATAGGCCCTTTCATCGCACCGGGCCCGCAACCGGTGCAGACGTTCAGACCCCGCAGACCCAGTTCATACCCCACCTCTTTGGTGTAGTCGTATTCACAGCGTCCTATCGAATGCCCACCCCAGCAGACAATCAGGTTGGGATTGCGGCCGGTGGGCAGCACCCGTGCGTTTCGCAGGATATGAAACACTGCGGAAGTGATATGAGCCGGCTGCTTCAGATTGTAATTTGAATTGTGCTGAATCTCGTTGTGAACATAGATGATGTCACGCAACACCGCGAACAGGTGTTCCTGAATGCCGCGCACCATGCGTCCGTCGACGAAGGCGCTGGCCGGTGCGTTCTCCAGGCGCAGTTGTATGCCCCGGTTGGTTTGCGTCAGGTGAACTCCGAAGTCCCTGTAGGTCTCGAAGATGACCCTCGCATCATCGGTTTCACTGCCACAATTGAGTACTGCCAGCGCACAACGCCGGAACAGCCCATAGAGCCCGCGGGCGCTGGTGTCCAGCAGGGCGTTGACCTCGAGTTGGGAGAGGATCTCTAGACTGCCTTCGGGTCGCACCGAGGCACTGATTTTATGGGGTGTCTGTTTCAAAACGGCCTTGATCAAAGCTGGAACGATTTGCAGAGTGCAGGGTGGTGCGGAGATTCGCCACGACCCCGGGCGCGAAGTACGAACCCGGGGAATCCTGGCAGGGTTACTGACAAGTGCAGCCTCCCGCTGTCACACCGATACACACGATTTCATCGCTTGGGTAGTAATTCCTCTATGATACTGCGTTCTTCGCGCAACTCCTTTTCCGATGCCTTGAGGCGGGAGATGCTGAAGTCGTCCAGTTCGAGTCCCTGAACGATCTCATAGTTCCCATCCCGGCAGGTCACCGGGTAGGAAAATACCACGCCTTCCTCGATCCCGTAACTGCCGTCGGAATGGACCGCCATGCTTACCCAGTCACCCTCGCGGGTGCCCAGCGCCCAGTCGTGAACATGGTCGACCACCGCATCCGCGGCGGAAGCGGCGGAAGAGAGTCCACGAGCTTCGATGATCTCCGCGCCCCGGCGCTGTATGCGGGGGATGAAGTGATCGATGGCCCAGTCCCGGGTGAGCAGGTCGAAGACCGGTTTGCCATCGATCATGCAGTTGTCGATATGCGGATACTGGGTCATGGAGTGATTGCCCCAGATGGTCATGCGAATGATATCGGCGACCCGGTTGTTGGTCCGATTGGCCAGTTGACCCAGGGCCCGGTTGTGGTCCAGGCGGGTCATCGCGGAGAATTGGCTGGGACTGAGATCGGGGGCGTTGGCGGCCGCGATCAGGGCATTGGTGTTCGCCGGATTACCAACCACCAGGACGCGCACGTTTTCAGCGGCAAAGTCATTGATGGTGCGGCCCTGATTGGAAAAGATCATCGCGTTTTCGGTAATCAGATCCTTGCGCTCCATGCCTTTTCCGCGGGGTTTTGCGCCGATGAGTATGGCGTAGTCAGCCCCCCGGAAACCGATTTTCGGATCATCGGTCAGCACGATATCGTGCAGCAGGGGAAAGGCGCAGTCCTCCAGTTCCATGCCGACGCCATGGAGTGATGACAGGGCCTGGGGGATTTCAAGCAATCTCAGAATGACCGGCTGCTCCTGGCCGAACATGGCGCCGGAAGCGATGCGGAAGGCCAGGGCGTATCCAATATGACCGGCGGCGCCGGTAAGGGTGACTTTGATTGCGGGTTTCATCTCGGTTAGGTCCTCCCGT
>JBNLFS010000084.1:0-26571 GCA_050305635.1 Candidatus Thiodiazotropha sp.
ACTGCCCAGCGAGCCCGTGGATCTGATCTACCTGTGCTTCCCGAACAACCCCACCGGCGCCACCGCCACCAAGGCGCAGCTCAAGCAGTGGGTCGACTATGCCCGAGAGCACAAGGCGCTGATTCTGTTCGACGCCGCCTATGAGGCGTTTGTCCAGGATCCGGAACTGCCCCGCTCGATCTATGAGATCGAGGGCGCCCGGGAGGTTGCCGTGGAATTCCGCAGTTTCTCCAAGACCGCCGGTTTCACCGGTACCCGTTGCGCCTTCACGGTGGTGCCCAAGGACTGTATGGCCTATACCGCCGAGGGTGATGCGGTCTCCATTCACAGCCTGTGGAACCGCCGCCATACCACCAAGTTCAACAGCGTCTCCTATCCGGTGCAAAAGGCTGCCGAGGCGGTCTACAGCGAGGAGGGCCGCGCCCAGGTACAGGAACTGGTGGCATATTATATGAAGAACGCCCGTTACATTCGCGAGCAGATGGAAGGGCTGGGGTTCGAATGCATCGGCGGTGAAAACTCCCCCTACATCTGGATCGATGCCAAGGGCGATTCCTGGGACTTCTTCGACAAGCTACTGAACAACGCGGGCGTGGTCTGCACCCCCGGAGCCGGATTCGGCCGTTGCGGACAGGGCTACATCCGTATCAGCGCGTTCAACAGTTTCGAGAACGTCCAGAAAGCCATGAACAGAATCAGAGAGTCACTCTAGTGCCGTTATCAACAGACTTCAGCAACCGTCTTTCACCGATTCTCGAGGAGATCGTCGAGCATTACGGAACCCCGTTTCACATTTATGACGAAAAGGGTATCCGGGAAACCGGCGAACAACTGATTCAGGCCTTCTCTGGGGTCGAGCACTTCCGTGAGTATTATGCGGTCAAGGCACTGCCCAATCCCGCGATTCTGCAGATCATGAAGGACCTGGGGTTCGGCTTCGACTGCAGTTCGATCGCGGAACTGGCGCTGAGTCGCCAGATCGGCGCTCGCGGTGAGCTGATCATGTTCACCTCGAACAACACCAGCCCAAGCGATTTCGCCGCCGCGGAAGCCGACGGGGGCTGCGTCCTCAACCTCGATGACATCTCCCTGGTGGACAAGGTCCCGAACATGCCGGAAGTCATCTGCTTCCGCTATAACCCGGGTGAACGGCGCACCGGCAACAGCATCATCGGCAAACCGGTGGAGGCAAAGTATGGGGTCTCCCACGACCAACTGCTGGATGCCTACCGCAAGGCCCAGGCCCGGGGCGCCCGCCGTTTCGGTCTGCATACCATGTTGGCGTCCAACGAACTCAACCATGCCTACATGGTGGAGACCGCGCGGATGCTGCTCGACCTAGTGGCCTGGCTCTCCTCCGAACTCGGCAGCCCGTTCGAATTCATCAATATCGGCGGCGGTCTGGGCATCCCCTATCGTCCGCAGGAGAAACCCCTCGATATCGTCAGCATGGGCCGCGAGATCGCGGAGCTGTTCAAGGTCTTCAAGGGTCATCACGGTTATGTGCCCAAGCTGTATCTCGAGAGCGGCCGCTACATGACCGGTCCCCACGGCACCCTGGTGACCCGGGCGATCAACCGCAAGGAGATCTACCGCACCTATGTGGGTGTGGATTCCTGCATGTCCTCACTGATGCGTCCGGGCATGTACGGTGCTTATCACCACATCACGGTGCTCGGCAAGGAGGGCGATGGCGAGACTGTGGATGTGGTGGGTTCCCTGTGTGAGAACAATGACAAGTTCGCGATTCAGCGGCCCCTGCCCAGGATCGAGGATGGCGACATCCTGATGATTCACGACACCGGCGCCCACGGCCATGCGATGGGCTTCAACTACAACGGCAAGCCCCGACCCAAGGAGTTGCTGCTCAGATCGGATGGTCGGGTGGAGTTGATTCGGCGCGAGGAGGTTTTGACCGACCTGTTCGCCACCCTGGATTTCGCAGCGGACACGTTCAATCCATCGCCGCGCACCTGATCTGGCGGAGTTCTGATCCTGCCACAACTTCCCTCTCCCCTCGCGGGAGAGAGGGGCCAACACACCAGCGCATCACCGATCATAATGTTATAGCCTGGCTGTGTCGCAGCGGGAGACCGTGATTCGGGCTTCGAAACTTCCCGGGTTACGCGTTGCTTCACCCGGGCTACACAAGCGATCAGATCCGATTCAGCCACGCCCACACAGAGCGCGGATCTGAATATTTTTCTTTTATCTTCAACCAGTTAATGCTTTACATTCCAAGATATTCGCCTCGAATAATCCTTTAATTCATCCATTGACTTTTCCTGATATTTGTGAGTAGCAGTTCTCAGCTTGAGTCACATCCGCCTGCCTATACTTCTTCACTAATAGCAAGTAACAATAAATCTGGAGATTGCTCAGATGGAAATCCTGTTCTTTCTTGCCGTCCTTCTTTTAGGTGTTCTGCTGCTTCTACACAAAGGCTCGGCCGCCAAAAAATCGAATTCGAAGCGCAAGATCAAGGTCGAAGAGCTGCGCGAGCAGATCGAAACCGCGCTGGATCTGCCTCCCATGGAACCCGTGGAATCCTGGCAGAATGAACGTGCAACCGAGGCACTGCTGCTGGAGTTGAAGGAACACGGTGTCCAGTTGGATCGCCCCCTGACCAAGGGTCAGGCAATGAACGTGCTGGGTCTGTTCTCACCTCCGGACGGCCGCCAGGTGGATATCCTCAAGCACTTCAATATTCCCTACTCTTTCAAGATGAACCAGACCATGGCCCACTACGTGATCCGAGAGCTGTTCCGGGATCCGCAAAAAGTGGCGGAGTGGAACAACCGCCCACCCACCACAACGGTACGCCAGGGATTGCTGTTCATGGAAGGAAAACTGATCAATGGGCTGACCCATATGCAGGCGCAGCGTCGTCTGGACCGGATCGGCATGGCGAACCCGGAGCGTTACCAGGAGTGGAAACAGATCGATCGGCTGTTCCTGGAAGCCAACAATCCGGAGGTCCGGGCGAAGTTCGAGGTCCGCAAAATCACCTGGAAACGTTTCTTCGAGAGCTACGAAACGCTCAAGGCCGCCGGCATTCCGCCCCGTTCCCTGTGCGGTGAAAACATCATCGAACAAGCGGCTAACGATGATGAGAAGATCCAAGTGCCCAGTCAGGTCCGCGAGGCCATCCAGACCGTGTCATCCTGATCGATTGTCACCGAAACGTACTCTGAGGGTTTCCACTGAATAGTGGAAACCCGTTTTTTATGCGTCATGGCCTGGCAGGCTGTTGAAATTCGCTCAGGCGTGCGCAACAAGGCGCAATCAATCGGCAGAAAAAGCGTAGTTTACAGGAGTAAATAAGCGCATATTGAGGAGGATTTCAACACAGGATCTTGCCGTCTGAGTCGAATTCGACAGCCGGCCAACCTGATCAACAGACCGGGACGGTCCGCAGATCAGGCATAGACATCAATACCCAGTACAGCGCTGACGTAGTCACGCTCCTGCCCGGATTGCACCGACTGGTAACTCTTCAAAGCCCGCTGGCTGCGCGGATCCTCCATCACTTGCTGGAAGCGGCGTTCCGACGCCTGACGACGCAACATCTGCTCAGCTTGTCTCATACTCTCTACGCTGCGTACCGCGGATTCCTGCTGGACCGGGGTATTCAACGGTTGCGGCGCGGTAACCGGCGCCATCGCCTGACGCTGCGGGTCCAGGGTGACCGGCAGGTAGGGCGATGAGAAGGATGAGTTGATCTGCATGGGGGATCAGCGCGGGGACTGGATCAGGATACGGCTTCCGCGGAATAGCCGGCATCCACCACAGCCTGGATCAATGCGGCGGTATCCGCCTGACCGGACACCACGGCGCTGCCATCTTCCAGGGTGACCTCAGCGGATTCCACGCCGGGTACCGCCTGCAAGGCCTTGGTGACATGATTGACGCAATGACCACAGGTCATACCGGTAACTTTGAGGGTTGTAGTCAAGCGGGTCTCCTCATGCAGTTTGAAAAAGCGCAGACGATTGGCGTTGGCGACCACAGTGACCGATGACAGGGCCATCGCGGCACTCGCGAACATGGGGGGCAGCAGCCAACCCGTCACAGGATAGAGCACCCCCGCTGCCAGGGGAATCCCTATCACATTATAGATAAAAGCGCCGAACAGGTTCTGTTTGATATTCCCCAGAGTCGCCCGGGAAATGGCGATCGCGGTGCTCACGTTGATCAGTGAATCCCCCACCAGGGTGATGTCCGCATGCTGAATCGCCACATCGGTGCCGCTGCCGATGGCGAAACTGGTATCCGCCTGGGCCAGCGCCGGGGCGTCGTTGACCCCGTCACCCACCATTCCGACCCGGTATCCCTGGGCCTGCAGGTCTCGGACCACGGCCAGTTTGTCGGCCGGAAGCAACTCGCTGTGCACGGTCTGGATGCCCAGGCGCTGCGCCACGGAGCGTGCTGTGCGGGCATGATCACCGGTACACACCACCACTTCGATGCCCTGCGCCTGCAATGCCCAGACCGCCGCAGAGCTGTCATGGCGCAACGGATCGCTGAGCACGATCAATCCGCTCAACCGGTCATCCACCAGCACCCAGACCAGGCTGCCGGCCTGGGCCGTCGCCGGCTCCGCCCGCTGCAGCCAGACGTCCGAGAGGGTGACAGCCTGCTGCCTGAGGTACTGGGCACCGCCCAGGCAGACCCGCTGTCCGGCCACCCGGCCCTCGACACCCAGACCGTCATGGGACTGGAAGTCGCTCACCGGCAGAGTTGCGATGTTCAACGTCTCGGCATACCCGGTGATCGCCGAGGCCAGGGGATGGGATGAAACCGCCTCCACGCTGGCCGCGAGTCGCAGCAGATCTTCCTGGGGGATGGATTCGCTGTGGACCGCGATCACCGTGGGGGTACCCTGAGTCAGGGTACCGGTCTTGTCCACCACCAGGTGGGTCAGACCGCTGGCGCTCTGCAGCCCTTCACTGTTGCGGATCAGCACGTTCATCTGCGCGGCGCGGCTGGTGCCGACCATTACGGCGATAGGCGTGGCCAGGCCAAGGGCGCAGGGACAGGCGATCACCAGAACCGCAATGGCGGCGGTCAGAGCATAGGGCAAGGAGGGATCGGGACCCAGCATGAGCCACACCAGAAAGGTGATCAGGGCGATAACCACCACCACGGGGACAAACACCGCGGAGATCCGGTCCACCAGTCGAGCGATGGCCGGCTTGCTCATCTGCGCCTGGCGAACCATGGCGACGATGTGCGCCAGGGTTGTCTCCTCGCCCACCCGGGTCACCTCGTAGAGAAGGGTACCGTTACGGTTGACACTGCCCCCCACCACGCCATCGCCCGGCTGTTTGCGCACTGGGCGGGATTCCCCGGTGAGCATCGCCTCGTCCACATGGGATGTCCCGTCAACCACCGTGCCGTCCACCGCGACCCGTTCACCGGGCAGCACCCGAAGCCGGTCACCCACCCGCACCAGGGAGACCGGCAGTGTGACCACAGCGTCGCTGCGCACCACCCGGGCGAGCTTGGGGGCCAGCCCCACCAGGCTGCCGACCGCTTCACTGGTCACCCGCTTGGCACGGGTCTCCAGGGCGTGACCGAACTGCAGGAATGCCAGGATCATCACCGAGGCATCGAAATAGAGCTTGTCCGCGCGCAGCCAGGCGCCCTCGGGCTGGAGCACGATCACCAGGGAGGCGAGCCAGGCGGTGCCGGTCCCCAGGGCGATGAGGGTATCCATGTTGGAGCTGCGGTGGCGCAGCTGCTTCCAGGCCCCGAGATAGTAGTGTCCGCCGCTGTAACGCATGACGAACAGACACAGGATGGCCACCGCCAGACCGTATTGTTCGCCCGCCGGGGTGGCGATGGGGGGCACCCAGCCCCGCATCTCGGCCAGCATCAGGCCCATCCCCACACTCCCCGCCAGCAGGGCCCGCAGCCAGGAACGGCGCACTTCCCGCGCGGCGGCGAGCGCCTCCTCGGCATAGGGATCCTGTAGATCTTCGACCAGCTTTGCGGGGTAACCGGCCTGGCGCAGTGCAATCAGCAGATCCGCGGGATGCTGTCGGGTGCGGATGAGCCAGCCCCGGGGCTCCTCTGCAATCCCGGCCGTATCATCCCGTTCCAGAATCACGCTCCGCCAGGAAGCTTCCTGACGGGCTTCATTGAGGGCGTCATCCTCAAAACGGAGATGCAACTCGTCAGTGCTCTGGCGCGCTTCGATCAACCGGGCCCGATAACCCTGATCATTGATCGCCCGGGCCACCGCCTCCGCCTCGCCGCCGATGACCTGCGCCCGCTTCTCCACCAGGTTGACCGAGGCCTGCTCGACACCGGGCACCGAACGGATGGCCCGCTCGACCGCGGCCACGCAACTGGCGCAGGTCATGTCCTCCACCGCCAGTTGGTAATCTGCGCTGAGGGGTTGGGTAGCCACTGGAAAAGCGGCATTCACAGCATCAGGTTCCACAACCTGTGAGGGTTTGGGTATATCGCCGGTCACCCGGGCCGGGTAACCGGCTTCCGTGACGGCCTCGATCAGTTGTTGCGGGTCGCCCCCCAGAATCTCGGCGGACCCGGCCTGCAGATCGACCTTGACCGTTCGCACTCCGGGCAGACCGGACACCGCACGGGTCACCGCCGCTACACAGTGCTGGCAGGACATGCCGTCGATCGCCAGGTGGCAGGTGGATTCGTTGTCCGCTGTAAAATCGGTCATTTTCGGTTTCAGCCGGGTTTCACGATACGCCATGGGTCCTTGGACTCCGGGCGACCGATTCGGTTGCCTTGCAGGGTCGTTCCCGGATTCCGCTGCGCTGCATCCGGGCTACGGGGTAGATGGGTTCCCGGAAGTACTTGGGACCTTCAGCCAGGAGGCCAGGCCATGGGTCGGCCGCCCAGCAGGTGCAGATGGATGTGAAACACGGTCTGTCCGGCCTCTTCGTTGCAGTTCATGACCGTGCGGTAGCCGGACTCGTCGATACCCTCATCCTCCGCCACCTTTTTCGCCGTCAGATAGAGCTTGCCCACCAGTTCGGCGTCCTCGCTGGAGAGGTCGTTCAGGGTTGGGATGTGACGCTTGGGAATCACCAGGACATGGGTTGGGGCCTGCGGGTTGATGTCCCGGAACGCCAGCACATCATCATCCTGATAGACGATGTTGGGTGCGATCTCGCCGCTGACAAATTTGCAGAACAGGCATTCGCTCATTTCGATATCTCTCCTCAAAATTCCGAACGTTCACGAAACGCATGGGCCAGGGTGGCGCCATCCACGTACTCCAATTCTCCCCCCATGGGTACGCCCTGGGCAATGCGGGTGGTCTTGATGCCGTATTGGCGCGCCATGTCGTGGATGTACTGGGCGGTGGCCTCACCCTCCACGGTAGGATTGGTGGCCAGGATGACCTCCTTTACCGTGCCTTGGCCGAAGCGTTCGTTGAGCCGGTCCAGGCCAATCTCCCGGGGACCGATGCCGTCCAGGGGCGAGAGATGGCCGTTGAGCACGAAATATTGCCCCCGGTAGTCGATGGCCTGCTCGATCATCCCCAGATCGGCGGGGGTTTCCACGATGCACAGTTGGGCCGGGTCCCGCTGCGGATTGGCGCACAGCGCGCAGCAGGGCACTTCGCTAAAGGTCCGGCAGTGCTCACAGTGGCCGATCCGGTCCATGGATTCCGCCAGGATCCGGGCCAGGATCCGGCCGCCGTCACGATCCCGCTCCAGCAGGTGGTAGGCCATGCGCTGGGCGCTCTTGGCGCCGACCCCGGGCAGGCAGCGCAGGGCCATGATCAGCTGTTGTAACAATGGGGGGTTGTCCATGGGTCTGAGCGGAGGTGAGAGGATCAGAACGGCAGTTTCAGGCCCGGCGGCAGTCCCATGCCGGAGACCAGGCCGGACATGCTGTCCTGCATTTTCTGACTGACCCGCTGGGCGGCATCGTTCACCGCCGCGGCCACCAGATCCTCCAGCATCTCCTTGTCATCGCCCACCAGGGAGTCGTCGATATGCACCCGGCGCACCTCGTGCTTGCCGTTCATCACTACCTTCACCAGACCGCCGCCGGATTCACCGGTGACCTCCTCCTGGGCCAGACGCTCCTGAGCCTGCTGCATTTCAGCCTGCATCTTCTGCGCCTGCTTCATCAAGTTGCCGATTCCACCTTTCATCGTCTTCACCTCGTGTTGTCTGTTTTCGACACGCCCGGCGTGCCTTTGTATCAATATTGTGGACTCCACAAATCACCGTTTGTGGAAGGGTATTTGCTCGCATGGGTCTTCCCGGTGCAGACCGGGAACATGACGTTCAAAGCGTTCCGAATAAGCTTACCATTTACATTAAGTAGCACATTATTCAGATTATTATTCAATTAGTTAAAGTCATTTTTTCAGTCCGAATCCAGATCAGGCCGGTGTATACCTACAGGTCTTATGGAGAGAAGATGAAGGCACCAGAGGGCAGCGTATTCAGGAATCCCGCTCCAGGGGTCGAACCGACTCCGGGATCAGCCGTGCGGAGAAACGCTCCTCGAGATCCTTGACCAGGGGATCCTCCCCCATCGAGACCTCCGCTTCCTGCTGCCGGGTCTCGCGCCGGCGCTGCTGGCTCATGGCCGGTGTTTCATCCGTGGGCACCGCCTCCTCGATACGCAGCTGGACCTGTTCCCCCAGGCGCGGGCGCAGACCCTCCAGCAGGCGCTTTTCGGATTGACCCACCCGGAGCTGGCGTCGCGAGGCATCCAGGGTCAGGCACAGAGTCTGCCCGTCCCAGTCACGGAACGCGCAGTTTTGCGCCAGTTGACTGGTGATACCGCCCAACCTCAGGGAGTGACAGAATCGCTCCCAGTCGGAGGGATCGGTGGGAACCGGGGCGGTGTCGGGAGCCTCCCGAGCCTCGGTCTGCGGTTTCGCGACAGCGGGGGTTGCGGCCCCACGGGTGACCGCACTGGTAACTGCACTGGCGGCGGATTCGCGGGCTTCCGGCGCCGTGGCAGTCGGTGCCCGTGGGGTGCCGGTCTGCGGAGCCGGACGCGCACCACTGCCGCGTGGGGCCGGGACAGGTTGGACCACTCCGCCCTGCATGTCGGGACGGAAGGCCAGCATGCGCAACAGCACCATCTCGAGACCGCTGCGGGGATCCGGCGCCAGATTGAGCTCCTTCTGTCCCATCAGACCGATCTGGTAGAACAGCTGCACATCCTCCGGGGAGAGGCTTTCGGCGAAGCTCTGCAAACGGGCCGCATCGAAGGACTCGTCCACCCGATAGCCGGGGATCATCTGCAGCAAGGCCACCTGGTGGAGCAGGGTCAGCAGCTCCTGCAGGGCCTGGGAGAAGTCCACCGCCATCTCGGCCATCTCCGCCACCCGCTCCAGTACCGCACGGCCCTGCAAGCCGACCAAGGCCTCCAGCAGATTGGCGATCCGCTCCGTGCCGATCACTCCGATCATCGAGCGCACCGCTTCACCGCGCACCTCGCCACCCCCGAAGGCGATGGCCTGGTCGAGCAGGCTCAGTCCGTCTCGCATACTGCCGTCTGCGCCGCGGGCCAGCAGCCCCAGGGATTCGTCTTCGAAGGGGATCTTTTCCTGCTCTAGGATATGCCTCAGCTGGCCTTCGATCTGCTCCCGGCTGAGCCGCTTGAGGTTGAACTGCAGGCAGCGGGACAGCACGGTAACCGGGACCTTTTGCGGATCCGTGGTCGCCAGAATGAATTTCACATGTGGAGGCGGTTCCTCAAGAGTTTTCAGCAAAGCATTGAAACTACTCGCTGAAAACATGTGCACTTCATCAATCAGGTAAACTTTGTAACGTCCGCGCACCGGGGCATAAGGTACGTTCTCCAGCAGTTCCCGGGTCTGGTCCACCTTGGTTCGGGAAGCCGCGTCCACCTCCAGCAGATCCACGAACCGGCCTTCATCGATCTCCCGGCAGGCATCGCAGACGCCGCAGGGCACGGAACCCACCCCCTTCTCGCAATTGAGGGATTTGGCGAAGATACGCGCCAGGGTGGTCTTGCCCACGCCTCGGGTGCCAGTGAACAGGTAGGCATGGTGCAACCGGTCGTTGTCCAGTGCATTGCTCAGCGCCGTAACCACGTGCTGCTGACCCACCAGCTGGCGGAACAGTTGAGGGCGCCATTTGCGGGCAAGTACCTGATAAGACATACAGACCGTTTCAATCCTGATTGAGGGAACTGGAAGTTTAGCGCGATTCCAGCACGGATTCACGAGTGGACCCCATACCGGCCCCATACCGAATGGCGCAACCTGATCCGCGACCAAGGTAATGCCTGGGTGCGGGCCAATCATGCCCCGAATCAAGGCTTCTCGACCGATTCAGGACTAAAACGACTAAAGAGTTTTGATTCCCTGGCGCTATCAGGGTTAAGGGCTTCGTCGGTTGCCGGGTGTTGCGACGCTTTCAACACCGCTGTGTTAAACGAACCGGCGAAACGCACGCCCCAAGCCGGGTATGCTGTCGATGTCATACGCATAAAAGACATCGTTACCTCGATATGGAACATTAAAGGGAACGGCATTGGCATGGACCAGCTGAAGGGACTATGCAACCACTGATCACACGGCTTCAGTCCGACAGAGATCCGTTTGTCCTGCCGTCTGACGGGCGTCTCATCGAACCCGCCTTTCGCGTAACCTATCATCCAAATCTGAGCATCGACAGCCGGGGCTGGCACGACAAGGCCTGCGCTTATTACGCTCATGCCGTGGCCCGAAACCCGGACGCCCTTTGGCTGCACGTGCAACGGATTCTTCTTTTGATGAACCTTCACGACGATGGGCTCTTCAGCGCTTTCCGTGACCTCTTCCAACTGCTCGACGGACGTGGGCGTGCCTTATGCCAGGGGCTGCTGAACCGTGCGGGCTCGCGTCTGACAAGAAGCCAACAGGGATATCTTAACCGTTATCTGGCTGACA
Source organism: Candidatus Thiodiazotropha sp. (assembly GCA_050305635.1). GTDB lineage: Bacteria > Pseudomonadota > Gammaproteobacteria > Chromatiales > Chromatiaceae > Thiodiazotropha. Next base: position 10,913 of record JBNLFS010000084.1, read on the forward strand.
CTCCGGCACACAGAGCGGGCGCTGAAACCCAACCGTTGATTCAGCGCGCGGCATCAACCGGGCAGACCGAAGATCCTTTGGCATCCGCCCGTGAGCAACTGGCCTACGGGCAACTGTCACTCGCACAGGAGACCCTCGAGCAAGCAGTCATCGAGAACCCGGAACGGGAACCCCTGCATGACGCTTTGCTGGAGATTTTCCGACACACCCGCGACAGCGAACGCATGCAGCGCCTCCAACAGCGGTTACAACCTCTGCCAGCCCCGATCGCGAAAGCCTGGCAAGCGCTCGCGGAGTCACTTCTCCAGGAGTCAGACCGTCTATGACACCGCCCCCCACCCAACCCGTAAGACTCGCTGCCATCGGCATGGACCAACGGCAACGCAATGCACTACGTGTCCTGTTCACCAATCAATGTCACAACCGCTATGTGCTGATGGAGGAAGACTCCTCGGAGATCTGCATCCTCGATCTGGACGTGTTCGGTGGAGAACGGTTGTGGCAGGAGTTCCGTCAACGACACCCCGAACGCCCCCTCATCCTGGTCTCCTTGAAACCCAGGTCGTTGAACGACGTCCTGACACTGTTCGTGCAGAAACCCATACCGGTGGCACGGCTCATAGCGGCCATCGAGCAGCAGGTTCGGCTGCTTAACCCGGACGCGCCCCTCCCGATTGTGGATGGAGACCCACACGCGTCTGAGAATGAGAGACACGCCGGTATCGATCCCTGTGTCGATCCCAATGCCGACTCAAGCGCAGTTCCAATAACCCAGAAGCCGGTCAGTTCCACCCGCAGAGTCGCCGCCCTGATGAGCGACTCCCAGGAGCGGGCTTTCGTGGGCACCGCACCGGATATCGATCCCCAGGACCCGACGCAGCTGGCGCGTATCTATTACAATCCGGATCACTACCTTCAGGGCCATATCCAACAGGCCTTGAATCTGGCGGTACGTTACAACAAGAACGTCTCCGTCGAGGGTCCCTGGCCGGCCATAGACCTGATGGTCGAATCCCGCACGATATGGGTTGATGCCACAGAGCGTCAGTTGCGGCCCTACTGCACCGTACCGGACGCCACCCTCGAGGTTCCCATGCGGATACACGATGAGCAACGGCCCGACACCGGGCGCCACGCTTATCCGATTGCAACCTTTCTCTGGCAACTGGCGTTATGGGCCTCGCGGGGCCGCCTTCCTGCCGGCACCAATCTGCACCAACCCATCTATCTGAAACACTGGCCCAATTTCACTCGAATGCCGGTAACGCCTCATGCTTTGGCAATTGCAGCTCTGTGGGCGAAGCAGCCCCGCTCACTGGTCGATACCTCCCTCAGTCTGCAAATACCGCAACGCTATGTTTTTGCCTTTTACAGTGCCGCAAAGGCGTTACAACTTGCGGGAGAAACGCGTCGAGCGGTGGATACGCTGATCGCGCCGCCCAAGGTCCAGCGCAGCGCGCAAAGGGGTGTGCTGGTTCGTCTGCTTGATCGACTCAGAGGCCACAGGGAACCGATATGAGTGAATGTAAAATCATCTTTACCGGACCGGTAGGCGCCGGCAAAACCACCGCCATCGGCGCCATCAGTGACATCCCCACGATCTCAACGGACGAGATGGCCACGGACATGACCCGTGAACAAAAACCGGGCACCACAGTGGCCATGGACTATGGGTTGATCAAGCTTCAATCCGATGAACGCATCCATCTCTACGGGACTCCGGGACAGGAGCGTTTCGACTTCATGTGGGAAATTCTTACCCAAGGCGGCATCGGGCTGGTTCTGCTGATCAGCAACCAACGCCCGGATCCCTTTCAGGATATGCATTTTTTCCTCAAGGCCTTCAAGACATTCATTCAGTCGAACAATCTGGTGATCGGCGTGACCCAGATGGATATCAATGAACGTCCCACCATTGGCGACTATCATCTGCAACTCGAAAACAGCGGTATCAAGATCCCGGTGTTCGAAGTGGATGCCCGCAACCGCAAGGATGTGGGACTGCTGGTTGAGTCCTTGCTTTTCACCATAGATCCCGGATTGGACGAGTGATGACAGAGTACCGACTGTCGCCCGACCAGTATGTCCGGGTTACGCCCGCGGGCGCCTATTACGCCACGGCGCAGCCCACGGACGATCCGTTGCGGTGTCTGTTGCGCGCATTGTTGCGTGAGAATCAGACCCCCCTGCTGAGCAAGCAAGCCGCCGAATACTGGACCGGCCGGAAAAACGACGAGGCACTGGAAATCCTATTCCGGGCGCAGCGCTTGGAGTGGATCGAGGGCATCGCCACACCTGACCGCATCAATCCCGGCAACCTGGAATCGGTCCTTCCAACCTTGCTCCCGGCGCTCTCGGACAAACACAAGGTGCTTCTGGCCGATACCCATGGATTCTACATCACGACGGTGGGCTTCCCTCACGAAACCGCTACCGAACTCTCAGCCTTGAGCGCGGATATCGCGTCACTGGACAGCCGACATCTGGGGCTGACCGACAACAACCTGGGTCTGGGTACCCGTGCCTGGGCACTGGTGGATGCCGCAGGCAACAGCCAGATCGGCTTTTGGCCGATATTCATCGACGTACAGCGTTTTGTTCTGATCATGCAGGGCGTACCACAACTCAGCCACAAAAATTTCGCCGCGCTTGTATGGGCGCTGAGCCGGCGCTACTCATCACCAACGCCCAACATTGAGAATCCGGTCAAACCTGACCACGATTGATACCGACAAGGAGACGATCATGCGAGCCGATATGTTGAATTCGATACTCAGTGAACTGAATGGCACCTCGGCGGATATCGAAGCCTCCGCCGTGATCTCCACCGATGGGCTGATCATGGCCTCACAACTACCGCAAACCCTGGATGAGGACCGGGTCGGCGCGATGAGCGCCGCGATGCTGTCGCTGGGTGACCGCACGGCCCAGGAACTCGCCCGCGGCGATCTTGAGCAGGTGCTGATCAAGGGTAAAACCGGCTATGTGCTGATGGCCCATGCCGGACCGGAGGCCGTGGTCACCGTGATGGCGAAACCCAATGCTAAACTGGGTCTGATTTTTCTCGATGTAAAAAGGGCCGCGGAGAGCATCGAAAAACTCATTTGAGTCCTGGCTGATCGCAGAATTGTGGGCGATTCGATTCGTCGCAATTGACTCCCACACGGGTTTCACCGGCATGCAACCGAGGTAACGGCCCATGACCACATCGGCATTCTTTTTATTACGCATGAACGACCATATCCAGTATCTGGGAAAGCTTAAAGCCGCCCTGGAAGACAAGGGCGACTTTCAGGGCTCCGACCACCACAGCTGTAAACTGGGCACCTGGCTGGATGGTGAGGGCGCGGAGCAAGCCACGGCGCTCGGCGCGGAGGCCCGATCCGTTTTCGATCAACTGTTGGGACCCCACGAACAGTTCCATAACGCCAGCCATGAAGCTCTGGCAAAAAAGGCCGCGGGAGATTTGCAGGGCATGGAGGCTTCTATGACTGAGATGTTCCGGCTCTCCAACACCCTCGTCACACTGCTTATGAGGCTCGATGCCATGGGTCGGTGAATGGATTTCAGACAGGCTGCCTGATCAATTGGATCAACTTATCCCAGCGGCGCTCCTCTGGCTGGTCACCGACAATACACCAGGCATGCAGCACCGGATCGGGATGTTCCAGCAGCGCGATGAATTCTGCTTTCATTCCGGGATCGAGATCTCGGTAGTGCCGATCCAGAAAGGACTCGAATAGGTAATCGAGTTCCAGCATTCCGCGCCGGCATTGCCAGCGCAGACGCCGGATATCATCGGTATCATCGGTATCATCGGATGACTGTGACATCAGGTATCAGATTGCGTCCTTGAGCATCAAAGCCTTGATGTGGCCGATCGCCTTGGTCGGGTTGAGTCCCTTGGGGCAGGCTTCCACGCAGTTCATGATGGTGTGGCAGCGGAACAGTTTGTAGGGCCCTTCCAGCTTGTCCAGCCGTTCCTCCCGGGCCTGGTCCCGACTGTCGGCGAGAAAACGGCAGGCACTGAGCAGCGCCTGGGGACCGAGGAACTTGTCCGGATTCCACCAGAAGGAGGGGCAGGCGGTGGAACAGCACCCGCACATAATGCATTCATACAAGCCATCCAACTCATCCCGCTCTTCGGGGGATTGCAGGATCTCCTGCTCCGGCAGGGGATCCTTGCGAATCAGCCAGGGATCCACCTGCTGGTACTGGGCATAGAACTGGCTCATGTCCACGACCAGATCGCGGATCACCGGCCGACCCGGAAAGGGCCGTACCTCCACCGGTTCCTTCAGCTCTGTCAACGGAGTGACGCAGGCCAGTTTGTTGCTGCCGTTGACGTTCACCCCGTCGGACCCACACACCCCCTCGCCGCAGGAGTGGCGGAAGGTGAAGGACTGATCCTGTTCACGTATCGCCAACAGGGCATCCCGCAGCATCATGCCCTGGCGCACCTCCACCTCATAGTCCTGCATGTAGGGTTTGGAATCGGTTTCCGGGTTGTAGCGGAAAACGCTGAATTTCATATCAACTCCTCGTCGTGTTGTTCAACGGGTTCACAAACCTTCGCGGGGCGTTAGCCTGTGAACCTTGGCGCGATCTCTCGGCCCGGTCGGATCAGTAGACCCGTTCCTTGGGCGGGAAACTCTCAACCGTCAGCGGCTGGGTGCGAACCCCTTTGTAATCGAGGCGGTCGTCCTGTTTCCAGTAGAGGGTGTGCTTCATCCACTCGGCATCGTTGCGCTTGGGATAGTCGGGTCGGGAGTGGGCGCCACGACTCTCCTTGCGATGCAGTGCGGAGACCGCAATGGACATCCCCACGTCGATCAGATTCTCCAGCTCCAGGGCTTCGGTGCGGTTGGTGTTGAAGGTGCGGGTGTGATCGGTCAGACGCACATCCTTGAGTTTCTCGCGCAACGCCTTAACCCGCTCGACGCCTTCCACCATCATGTCCTCGACCCGGAACACTCCGGCGTGATCCTCCATCGCCTTGCGGAACTCCTTGCGCAGTTCGCTCACCGTGATGCCGTCGCCCTGGGTGTCCCAGCGGTTCAATCGAGTGACGGTCTGCTCCACACCGGCCTCGTCAAGGGGCCGATGGGCCTTGTTCTGCTTCACGTAGTCGATGATGTTGTGACCGGCGAGACGACCGAACACCAGGATATCCAGCAATGAATTACCACCCAGACGATTGGCGCCATGCACCGAGGCGCAGGCGCATTCGCCCGCGGCGTAGAGTCCCGGCAGAGGATCGCCGCTGTCGTCCGCGCCCGGCATCACCCGGCCGAAACGGTCGGTGGGAATACCCCCCATCACATAGTGCGCGGTGGGGAACACCGGGATGGGATCCTTGACCGGATCGACCCCGGCGAAGATGCGCGCGCTTTCGCGGATACCGGGCAGACGCTTGGCGATCACCTCCTCGCCCAGATGATCGAGTTTGAGCATCACGTGGTCCGCCTCGGGCCCGCAGCCGTTACCGTCGCGCACCTCCGTGACGATGGAGCGGGCCACCACATCGCGGCTCGCCAGGTCTTTGGCGTTGGGTGCGTACTTCTCCATAAAGCGCTCGCCATGCTTGTTGATCAGATAACCGCCCTCGCCGCGCACCCCCTCGGTGATGAGCATGCCCTTACCGGCAATCCCGGTTGGATGAAACTGAAAGAACTCCATGTCCATCAGAGGCAGCCCCGCGCGCAACGCCATGGCCATGCCGTCACCGGTGTTGATGTGGGCGTTTGAGGTGGTGCGGAACACCTGGCCGCAACCGCCGGTGGCCAGCAACGTGGTTTTCGACTCGATCAACAGGGGTTCGCCGGTAGCGATATTCAGCACCAGCGCACCGAGTATCACCCCCTCCCCGTCCTTGATCAGGTCGACGGCGAAATACTCGTCGTAGAAATGGGTCTTGGCGCGCAGATTCTGTTGATAGAGCGTGTGCAGAATCGCATGCCCGGTGCGATCCGCCGCGGCACAGGTGCGGGCCGCCTGCTCGCCGCCGAAGTTCTGGCTCTGCCCGCCGAAGGCCCGCTGGTAGATCTTGCCGTTGGCCAGGCGCGAGAACGGCACCCCGTTGTGTTCCAACTCATAGACCGTGGGAATCGCCTCGCGACACATGTATTCGATGGCGTCCTGATCCCCCAGGTAGTCCGAACCCTTGACGGTATCGAACATGTGCCAGTGCCAGTTGTCGGGCAGTACATTGGCCAGGGCCGCGTTGACTCCGCCCTGGGCCGCCACGGTATGCGAACGGGTGGGAAACACTTTGGAGACCACCGCCACCTTGAGATTGGCGTTGGCCAGTTGCAGGGCCGCGTTCAGACCGGCGCCGCCGGCCCCCAGGATGAGCGTATCGAAACGTTGCTTTTGCAATGTCATGTCGTGATTAACCCTATAACTGTTCAGGCGAGGTGAGCCAGGAAAATAATCTGCAGAACCCACAGACCGCAGCCGATCAGCACGAAACCGATGACACTGAGAATCGTCACCCGGGTTGCGGTGGGGTGCACATAGTCGATCAGCACATCCCGGATGCCGACCCAGGCATGCAGCAGGAGTGAGACGAAAAACAGCAGCCATGCCAATCCCACCAGCGGACTGGTCACCCAGTCCTGCCAGGCCGGGTAATCCGCCGGAGCAAAAAAGATCACGTGCTGCAGGAAATACAGGGTGAACAGGATCAGGTAGAGCGCGCTGGCTCGCTGCAGAAACCAGGCTTTCAGTCCACTCGCGCGACGGCTCATGACAGACCTCCCATCAGGATCAGGGCCAGCACCGGGGCTGCCAGGATCACCGCCCAGGCGGTCTGGCGAAAGAGCGGCTTGTCGACCCCGATATCGATATCGATCAGCAGGTAGCGGATGCCGGCCAGCAGATGATGCATCAATCCCCAGAGAAACAGGAACAAGAGGAATTTAACCAGCCCCATCTGGACAAAGGCGTGAGCCTCCGCGAAGCCGTCGGCGCTTGAGAGTGACAGGCCGAAGAGATAGATAGCGAAGGGGATCGACAGCACCATCACCACCCCGGTTACCCGGTGGATAATCGACATGATGCCGGCAATCGGCAGGCGTATCTTCATCAGGTTGAGGAAGACCGGTCTGGGTTTGGTTTCTAACATTGCGATCGTTTCCGGTGGTTATTGAATCAAGGTCTGTCTATCAGTCGTTTTTCATCATGCAGCTGGCGCGTACCGCAGCCAGTGCGGTCATGTTGAGAAGTCCGCGCACGCTGATGCTCGGGGTGACGATGTGCGCCGACTTGGCGGCGCCTACCAGGATCGGGCCGATGGCGATCCCCTCACCCAATACCTTGAGCAGGTTGAACGAGATGTTCGCCGCATCCTGGTTGGGCATGATCAGCAGGTTGGCCCGGTCCTTAAGCCGGGAGTTGGGAAAACGCTCGGTGCGCAGTTTTTCCACCAGTGCAAGATCCGCGTGCATCTCGCCCTCCACCTCCAGATCCGGCATGCGTTCATGCACCAGCGCCAGCGCTTCGCGCATCTTGCGCGCCGATGCCGACTGGTGGCTGCCGAAATTGGAATGGGACAGCAACGCCACCTTGGGCTCCACGCCGAACCACAACACCTCTTCGGCGCATAAGGCGACGATCTCGGCCAGATCCTCGGCGCTCGGATCCTCCTGAACATAGGTATCCGCAATGAACAGCGTTCCGGAATGCAGGACCAGAGCATTCATGGAGGTCAGTTTGTTGACCCCCGATTCGGTTCCGACGACCTGCTCGACATAACGGAGGTGTTTGCGATAGCGGCCCACCGTGCCGCAGATCATGGCATCCACTTCCCCCAGAGCCAGCAGGGTCGACGCCAGTACCGTGGGATTCTGTCGCAGACTCTTGCGCGCCTCCTTGGGCGAAACCCCCCAGCGCTGCACCTTTTCGAAAAATACTTCGGCATGCCGGTCAAAGTGGGGGTATTCGAACGGGTCGAGCAATTCGAAATCCGCCTCTTCTTTCAGACGCAGCCCCATCTTCGCGATACGTTCCTCTATCACCTGCCGGCGTCCCACCAGTACCGGCCGGGCCAGTTGCTGATCCACCACCTGTTGCGCAACCTCGAGCACCCGCTCCTCCTGACCCTCGGCGTAGATCACCCGGCGCAGCTCCTCGCGGGCCCGCTCGAACAGAGGCCTCATGGTCATGCTGGTACGGAATACCCGGCTCTGCAACCGATTGCGATAAGCCTTCAGATCCGTGATCGGGCGCTGCGCGACACCGGACTCCATGGCGGCCACCGCCACCGCATAGGGGACCGTCTCCAGCAGTCGTGGATCGAAGGGTTTGGGGATCAGATATTCAGGACCGAACTGCAGGGTCTGTCCGCCATAGGCGGAACGCACCACATCCGAAGATTCGGCCCGGGCCAGCTCTGCGATCGCCTTGACGCAGGCTAGCTTCATGGCATCGTTGATCTCCCGGGCTCCCACGTCCAGGGCGCCGCGAAACAGGAACGGAAAACACAAGACATTGTTGACCTGGTTCGGGTAATCGGTACGCCCGGTGGCGAGAATCGCGTCGGGCCGGACCTCCCTGGCGAGTTCCGGGAGGATCTCCGGGTTCGGGTTGGCAAGCGCCATGATCAGCGGTTTCTCCGCCATCTTCGGCAGCCATTCCGCCTTGAGCACACCGGCGGCGGACAGGCCGAGAAAGATGTCCGCACCCTCCAGGGCCTCCGCCAGGGTACGCATCGGGGTATCCACCGCGAAACGGGCCTTGTAGGGATCCATCTCCTCGGTTCGCCCCGTGTAGACCACCCCGGCGATGTCGGTGACGATGATATTTTCGATCTTCAATCCCAGGCCCACCAGCAGATCCAGGCAGGCCAACGCCGCAGCGCCCGCTCCGGCGGTTACCAGGCGCACCGTATCGATGGACTTGCCTACCACCTTCAGACCGTTGAGGATCGCGGCGCTGACTACGATCGCGGTGCCGTGCTGATCATCGTGAAACACTGGGATGTTCATCCGCTCCTTGAGTGTCTGTTCGATGATGAAACACTCCGGGGCCTTGATATCCTCCAGGTTGATGCCACCGAAACTCGGTTCGAGCCGGGCCACGGTTTCGATGAACAGTTGGGGATCCCGCTCCTCGATCTCGATATCGAACACGTCGATATCGGCGAACTGCTTGAACAGCACCGCCTTGCCTTCCATAACCGGCTTCGAGGCATGGCTGCCGATCGCGCCCAGTCCGAGTACCGCGGTGCCGTTGGAGATCACCGCCACCAGATTGCCCCGGGCGGTGTAATCCGCCGAGGTATTGGGATCCTTCTGGATCTCCTCACAGGCGGCCGCCACACCCGGCGAGTAGGCCAGCGCGAGATCGCGCTGGTTGGCCATCGGCTTGGTCGCTTTGATCTCGAGCTTACCCGGCTTGGGGTAGCGGTGATAGTGCAGCGCTGCGGCACGCAATTGTTCGGTTTTGGACTCCGGTTTGGAACTTGAGGAATCCTGCTTCATCGATAGCCCTTCATTTGATCGATTGCCTCAGGCAGAAAGAGTGAGATTTTCGGTACGTAAGTGATCAGGATCAGGAACAGCAGCAACAGACCCAACCAGGGCAGTGCCGCGCGAATGACCCAGCCAATGGAATTGCCGGTGATGCCCGCGGTAACAAACAGGTTGAGACCGACGGGTGGGGTGAGCATGCCGATCTCCATATTGACCACCATGATGATACCCAGGTGGATCGGATCGATGCCGAGTTTGACGGCAATCGGAAACAGGATCGGCGCCATAATCAAGAGCACCGCCGAAGGTTCCATGAAATTACCCGCCGCCAGCAGCAGCAGGTTCACCACGATCAGGAACATCCACGGCTCCAGGCCCCAGCCGACGATGGCGTCCGCGATGGCATGGGGGATACGCTCGGTGGTCAGCACATGGGCGAACAGCATGGCATTGGCGATGATGAACAGCAGCATGATGCTGACCTTGGCCGCATCCAACACGGTTTGCCGTACTTCCGCATTGAAGAACACCTTGGGCAGCGCCAGGGTGGACTGACCCAGGTTACGCAGCACCATCCTCAACAGCGATTCTCCGCTTAGGTGCCAGGGCACGCCTTTGAGGGGACCCATGTCCCGGTAACCGAACACCGACACCAGGAAAGCATAGACGGCGGAGACTGCAGCGGCTTCCGTGGGACTGGCAATGCCGCCATAGATGGAACCCAGAACGATCACGATCAGCAACAGGCCGCCCGAGGCGATGAATCCGGATCGGAACAGCGCCTTGAAACCGGGCCATTGCTGGGAAGGCAGCCCCAACACCCGAGCGGCGATGTAGATTGCCACCATCAGGATGAGGCCCATCAGGATCCCTGGAATGAAACCCGCCATGAACATCTTCGCCGCGGACACCTCGGTCGCCGCGGAATAGACCAGCATGACGATGGAGGGCGGAATCAGGATCCCCAGGGTGCCGGCATTGGCGATGACACCCGCGGCGAAACTCTCCGGGTAACCGGACCGCACCATACCGGCGATGACGATGGTACCGATCGCCGCCACGGTGGCCGGTGAGGAACCGGAGACTGCGGCAAACAGCATGCAGGCCATGACCGAGGCCATCGCCAGACCACCACGAATGTGGCCCACGCAGTCCACCGCGAAATTGATCAGACGCTTAGCCACGCCGCCGGTGGAGAGAAAGGCGGAGGAGAGAATGAAGAACGGAATCGCCAGCAGAGTGTAGTGCTCGGAGAGTGACTCAAAGAGCTTTAATGCCACGGAAGCCAGCGAGTCGGTTGAAAAGAACAGGATCGTGACGATACTCGAAAGACCCAGCGCCACGGCGATCGGCATACCGATAAGCATGCAGATGAAGAGCAGCAGAAACAGGGAGACCGTTGCCATCAGCAGGCCCTCCCGGAGTTTTGCTTCTGTTCCTCAGCCAGTTCCTTCGCAAGGTGCATGCTATCCTGGGCTTCGTCCGCATGGGAGAAACCCATCGACTCACCGGTAATCACCCGCCACAGCAGTTGCAGCAGGCGGAATGAGAAGAATCCCAGACCGATGATGAGAATGCTGTGCGCGATCCAGATCTGGAGCGGAATGTCCTCCAGCTCGATACCGATCTTCTTCATCTTGGCGAGATAGATCCAGGAGCCGTAAAGAAACAGTCCGCAGTAAAGCAGACTGAGGACCACGGCAATCCCGGAGATGATTCTGTGAGGTACATCGGGGAGTTTCTTGACGAAGGCATCGACCCCGATATGCGCCCCGACCTTGAGTCCGTAGGAGATGCCGAACAGGACGAACCAGGCCGAGATATGCAGGGTCAACTCTTGGGCCCAGAGGAAACCGCTGTTGAAGACAAAACGCATCAGCACTTCGGTGAAGACCAACAGGGTCATGGCGACCAGCAACAGGGAGATAATGCCCTCCTCTGCCTTATTCAACACTTGTTTCACCATCAATTTTTCCTCCTGGCTTCCTGGTGTCCTGTCATTGCGGCTCGACGGGACGTTTCTTATTCTGCGGCTTTTTTGTGTTTGTCAGAGCCGCTGGATTGACCTGCAGTCCTGAGGAAGTCTACCGGTATGCAGGGGGGGGTGATACACCCCCCCCAGCGCATGTCTGTCGGTGCGGTTGCCTGCGCCACCCCCTGCTTGATACCGGTATCCGTGACCGGCCAGGCAGACGGATGGGCCGCAGATTACGAGTCCGCTCCCGGCAATGGGTCACATATTATTGGAATTATAGGCAGCATCGATCAGATCTTTGCCAATTTCCTCTTCGAACTGCTTCCAGACCGGTTTCATCACCTCGACCCACTGGGCCCGCTCTTCCGGCGAAAGGGTGATGACGGTGCTGCGTCCGGAGTCGATGATCTGCTGACGATCCTCGATGCTCTTCTGCTCGGCCACCTGGTTGCCAAAGGCGATGGATTCATCCAGGGCTTTCTTGACCTCGGTGCGGATATCATCCGGCAGATCCATCCAGAATTCCGTGGAGGTCACCACCATGTAATCCAGCAGACCATGATTGGACTCGGTGATATAGGGCTGAACTTCGAAGAACTTTTTCGAATAGATGTTGGACCAGGTGTTTTCCTGACCGTCGATGGCACGGGTCTGAAGCAGGGTGAACACCTCGGAGAAAGGTTTCTTCAGGGGGGTCGCACCGACCGCCTCGAACTGGGCCGCGAGGACGTCCGAGGTCATGATGCGGAATTTCTGACCGGAAGCATCCGCGGGTACATGGATCGGCTTGCTCGAAGAGAGCTGCTTCATACCGTTGTGGATGTAACCTAAACCGACCAGGCCTTTCTTCTGCATAGAGTTCAGCAGTGACTGACCTGACTCACTCTGCTGAAAGCGGTCCACAGCCTGCATGTCTTTGAACAGGAAAGGCAGATCGTAGAGTTGCAGTGAGCGGGTATAGCTCTCGAACTTGGAGAGTGCCGGGGCCGCCAACTGAACATCGCCCAGCAGCATCGCCTGAAGCACCTTGTTGTCGCCAAACAGTTGGGAGTTCGGATAGACCTCAACGATGACTTTACCGGGCAGACGCTGCTCCACCAATTCCTTGAACTTATTGGCCATCTGGCCTTTGGGGGTGTTTTCAGCCACCACATGGGAAAACTTGATCACGATCGGCGCGGCCGACAGAGGCAGTGCGACCAGACAAGCCAGCAGTGAGATAAGAAGTGTGATTCTGCGCATTATGATCCTCCTCGAAAGGATGTAGGCGTTTTATGATCAACCGGTGGGTTGAATTATGGATCGCACCCGGTGCTCAGGAATGACTCCGGGATTCAGATCTTGGCTGACTTGAGCAAAAACGGGGCCAGATTATGATTACCCGGACAGTATGCAGGCCTTTATATTCACCCACAATGGGTCAATGGCCTGTCATTTCACGATGTTAGGCACCATGCCACTTCATATTTAGTGTAGCGGGAGGATGGAATCCGACAATGCGAGTCGGCCGTTATGATGCCATCAGCCTTGGATCGGAAAGGCGTTTGATATGCGATGAGCAGGTATTGGGTGAATTTCCGCCCATGCCAATGACGAGGATGGGTCAGTTTCACCCATTTTAGGATTCGTGCCTGATGGATCGGATACCGCGTTGGTTATTTTTTCTGGCTCGCGATGTCCTTCCAGGAAACCTCCCAGGGACTGTTGAGCCAACGGCTGGCCGCGTCCGAAAAACTCATATCGGAATCGTCCTCGGGCAGCCCTGTGATTTCGATCTCCTCTTCGACTGTGATCTCCTCCACCCCGGCGATTTCGTGGGTTTCCATGGCGAAGCTCAGCTTGGTCAGAGGCACACCGGCGCGCAGCAGCTTCTTGTCACGCTCCAGGTTGGAAACCACCCCTTTCAGAATTTCTTTCATGGCGTCGGGATAGTTTGGATTGGCCAGCATTTGCTGAACATCCTGCTGCATTTCCTGGATCTTTCTCTCCGCCCGATCACGCTGCCTCTGCTCCTGCTGATTGAGATCGTGCAACTTTTGCCGAATGATCTCCCGACTGACCGGAATCGTGGCGCCCGGGGTCTGCACACCCCGTTTGCGCAGCAGCACCCGGAGCGATACCGCGGTCTGAGCGGTACGCTTGAATTCGTCGAGCAGATCCAGGGCGCTCTCTTCCTGGTTCGTGCTGGATAGGGTTATGAATTCGATCCCTTCGTCACTGCCGAGATCCTGATCAGAAAAGGCCAGGATCTTATCCAGAGTTCGCTTGATGACCGACTCGAGATTGTCATAGTAGCGCTTGATCTGAGTTACCGGCAGGTTTCGCAGACTGTCACTCAGCGCACTGTAGAGCTGCAGGGCTTTTTCCGGCATCTCCTTGGAGGGCACACCCAGCACCATGACCGCATTCAGACTCTCCTGCATGCTCTCAATCGCTTTGGTGATCTCAACGATCTGCTGAAGTATCTTGCGCTTGTCTTCGAGATGGGCGATATCGGTGCGCATCATCTCGTTAAGCGAGTCATTCGACAACATAGCTACTCCTTAACCCTCACGACTTGCCAGATTCTGACAAACAGGCAGCCACAGACCATCCGTTTGCGGACAACCCCACTTGTGGCAATGAAAAGTGAATAAACTTATCGACATTCACGGCAGATGTTACGCCTTGGTGTCTCGGCATAACCGGATTACTGCTCGTAAATGGTATCGGCCGGCTGGCGTGCCGCTTGAGCAGGATTCCGGGTCTCGCGCGGAATGAAATTCGCGGATCTGCAGTCTCCGCAGGTGAAACCAAACTGGCTCACAATCAATATGTTGAGCAACTGTAGCAGGGTTATTTGAGGGTCAATCGGAGGCACTCCAAATCCCATACATATTCTAGGGGTCTATTTGAACGTGTTCATCCAGCACAAAACAGTTTCTGTCTATTCCCCAAAACCTGAAACACATGTTCCAACACAGAGCGTGGGAACGAGAGATAAAATGATGTCCTGGCGATAAAACAACGGCAGATGACGGGTGATGACTGATCTGTTTCAGGAACCGCTGCGAATGATCCGTGCGAGTTGACGGGCAAAGTCCCTTGCGACCCAGCGGCGCCCGATCTCATTGAGATGACCGCCATCCGAGGTATAGTCGCCTATCAGGGAAAAATAGATCTGGCCATCCTGGCGAAAGGATTCCCGACGCCCGTCCGCATAGGCCGACTCGCTGGCCGCGATATCGATCACCCGGTCTTCGCCATAGACATCCATCAGACGCCGATTGAATTGATTGCGCTTGAGGTTGTCGAGTTTGCTGTTATTCGGACGCCCGAGCAGTTCCCGCAACCAGACGCCGGGACCGCCGGGACTGTGCCTCAGGGGCACGGTCACGGGCACGAAGATGATCTCGGGATGACGGGCAATCAACCCGACCATGGTCCGCTGATATTCGGCGAACAGGGTGTCCAGATCGGAATGACGATCGATATCGATATAACAGAACTTGAGCAGGGCAAAATCGATCCGGCCTGCCAGGGTCTGATCAACGATCTGTTCGAAGTCGACGCATTTGCTCACCGGCTGCTGATTTTTTCCAACCGAGGCGTGAATCAACCCCCGGCTCGATCCATCCTGCGCCACGGCGTCAAGCTCCAGGAGCGGGAGTTCCCGACCCGACTGGCGGGCCAGATCCTGCAATCCCTCGATGATGTTTTCTCCCACCGACTGGTGACCGAAGAACACCCGTGCCCTGGAGAGGGTATCCAGGTCCTCGACAAAGCTTTGATCCGACACCACCGTCTCTCCCGGTACTCCGCTGTTCTCACATCCCGCTACTGACACCAGGATCAGTGTCAGTATCAGGGTTTGCAAACTTCCACAAACCAACATCGATTCACCACCGCTTGCGGCTCAGCCATCGGCCTCAGCCGAGGAGATCATATCCCTCCTGTAGCAATTCCTGAGTGGTGTCCCAGTCGATGCACTCGTCGGTCACGGAGACCCCGTACTTCAGGTCAGCCGGGTTGGGGGTGATATCCTGGCGACCGGCGAACAGGTGGCTCTCCAGCATGGCGCCGAGGATGATCGACGAGGATTCACCCGACTCCCGGGAGAGGCGGATCTGCTCGATCAGATCGCGCCATACCACGCCCTGGCGAAGATAGTTTTTGCGGCTGTTGGCGTGAGAACAATCCACCATCAGGCGGGGCTTCAACCCCACCTTGCG
>JBNLFS010000085.1:0-36976 GCA_050305635.1 Candidatus Thiodiazotropha sp.
CGGCTCTTGAAAGTGCAATCCGTGACTACCTGGAGCTTCACAATGAAGAACCGAAACCCTTTCGATGGACGAAGTCAGCTGACGAGATCATTGAATCCGTAAGCAGCGTACTTAAACGAATTAATCGGACAGGACACTAGCAGGCTGTTGAAATTCGCTCAGGCGGGTACGAGACAAGGGGAAATCCGCCGAAAAAGCGCAGTTTACCGGAGTAAATGAGCATTTTGAGGCGGTTTTCGACGCAGGATCGTGCCGTCTGAGTAGAATTTCAACAGCCTGCTAGGTCATATCCAAACCCGGAAAGGTTCTGCAGTGACCCTTCCTAGGGTAACCTGCCAGTCTCCAAACAGGAGGGGGAGACCCGCTCGCTGTCTTCGATCATGGGTTTCAAGACCGGCCAGACATTGTCTTTCAGGGTGGGCTGAGCCTGATCATTGGGGTGAATGCCATCCGCCTGCATTCGTTCCGGATTGAGTGCGACGCCCTCAAGAAAGAACGGCACCATGGGAACTGATTCCGCATCGGCGACATCAAAGTAGACTTGATGAAAGGCTTGAACGAAATCATGTCCGTAATTCGCCGGCAGTCGCATTCCCAACAGCAATACCCGAGCATCCGCCTGTTTGGCGAGTTGCACCATGCCTTGCAGATTACCGCGCAGCTCCGCCAAACTGATGCCCCGCAACCCGTCGTTGCCACCCAATTCGATGATCACCAGGGCGGGACGATGCTGCTCCAGCAGTTTGGGCAAACGGCTCAATCCGCCGCCGCTGGTATCTCCGCTGATACTGGCATTGATCACCTGGAACGCGTCACAATGGCCATTCAGTTGCTTCGCCAGCAGATCGACCCAGCGTTCTCCACGAGTCACACCGTAACCGGCGCTGAGACTGTCGCCGACAACCAGCAACCGGACGGTCTCCTGCGCTCCCGCGGCAAGCGGCAGCACCCAGAACATCAATAATACGAGTAGGAATTTTTTCATGTTGCAGACATCTTCCAATCCTTCACCTGTGACCGCAAGGGATCTGGGTAAGTTCGTCGAAACCGCCCAGGGTCGGCTGGACATCCTGCAACAGGTGGATCTGCAGGTCGCGCCGGGTGAGGCGCTGGCGATTCTCGGCGCCTCCGGGTCAGGGAAATCCACCCTGCTGGGACTCCTCGCGGGTCTCGACGAGGCCAGCTCGGGGGAGATCCAACTGTTCGGCCAGTCGCTGACTGATCTCGATGAGGACGGACGCGCCGCCTTGCGCGCCGGGCGGATCGGGTTTGTCTTTCAATCCTTTCAACTGCTCTCCGGCATGACCGCACTGGAGAATGTGATGCTGCCCCTTGAACTCTCCGGCCAGGCGGGGGCGGAGCAGATGGCCCGGGCGGCCCTCGCTGAGGTCGGCCTGGAGGCCCGTCTGACCCACTACCCCTCTCAGCTCTCCGGCGGTGAGCAGCAACGGGTAGCCCTGGCCCGGGCCTTCGCCCCCAGGCCGGAGGTGCTGTTTGCCGACGAACCCACGGCCAACCTGGATGCGCATACCGGATCACGAGTCGCCGATCTGCTGTTTCGTATGCAGGAGCAGCACCGCACGGTTTTGATCCTGGTGACCCATGACACGGAACTGGCGCAGCGCTGCGACCGGCGTCTACACCTGCGCGAAGGCCGACTCGACACCCCGACTACAGGGAGCGTGTGAGCATGCCCTCCGGGAACGACCCGCTGAATCCCCTGACCCTGGCGATACGCCTGCTGCGCCGGGACTGGCGCGCCGGGGAACTGCGTCTTCTCGCCACCGCACTGGTCATCGCGGTGGCCTCGGTCACCTCGGTGAGTTTCTTTACCGACCGCATCGACCGGGCCATGGAGCAGCAGGCCTCGGAGGTGCTGGCCGCGGATCTGCGGCTCACCCGGACCGAACCCCTGCCCGGCACTCTCAGCGATGAGGCCGACCGGTCGGGCCTGACCCAGGCACGGACACTGGGTTTCCCCAGCGTGATCCTCAACGGGAACAACACCCAACTGGTCGATGTGAAGGCCGTCTCCGGCGGTTACCCCTTGCGTGGAGAGTTGCAGGTTCGGGACGCCTTTGATGGGGAGAGCCACCCCGCGAGGGGGCTGCCCGCCCCCGGGGAAGCCTGGCTGGAGGACCGCTTGCTGCCGCTGCTGGGACTGAGCATCGGCGATACCTTCAAGCTGGGACAAAGCCCGTTTCAGGTGACCCGCATCATCACCTATGAGCCCGACCGCTCGTCCAACCTGTTCCAGTTGGCGCCCCGGGTGATGATCAATCGGCAGGATGTGACCGCCACCGGGCTGCTGGGTCCCGCCAGCCGGGTCCGCTACCACCTGCTGCTTGCGGGGGATCCCCAATCCATCCAGACCTATTCGGAGTGGGTGAAAACCCAGGATGTATCGGGGCTCGAGGTGGACGATATCCGCAACGCCCGCCCGGAGACCCGGGCCGCCCTCGATCAGGGGAGCCGGTTCCTGCGTCTCGCCGCCGCCACCGCGATCCTGCTCTGTGTGGTGGCCGTGGCCCTCTCCAGCCGGCGTTTCGTGGAACGCCAGTCCGACACCAGCGCTCTGCTGCGCTGCCTGGGCGCACAACGCCGTCAGGTCACCCAGATCTTCCTCCTCAGACTGCTCGGCCTGGGGCTGATCGCCAGCCTGCTGGGCAGCCTCATCGGTCTGGCGGCACAGGCGGTGCTGGTGGAACTGGTCGGCCATTGGTTCACCCAGCGTATCCCGCCCCCCTCCCCCTGGCCGCTGCTGTCAGGATTCGCCACAGGCATCCTGGTGCTGACCGGTTTTTCCCTGCCCAGTGTGATTCGTCTCGGGGATGTCCCCCCGCTGCGGGTGTTCCGCCGGGATCTGGATGCTCCACCGCTGCGCTACCAGGTCTCCCTGGGTCTCGCCCTTTCGGTGTTGGTGGCCCTGCTGGTGTGGCAGATCGGTGACGACAAGCTGGCCTTTCAACTGATCGGCGGGCTGCTGGCCGGTCTGCTGCTGTTGTTGCTCATCGCCCGCGTGCTGGTGAGACTGCTGGCGCCGTTGCGCCATCGCGCCGCCGGTTCCTGGCGCTACGGCCTGGCGAGCCTGTCACGCAACCCGGCCACTACCAGCGTGCAGCTGACCGGCTTCGGCCTGGGCATGACGGTCCTGCTGGTGCTCGCCCTGGTGCGGGTCGACCTGCTTTCGAGCTGGCGCAACAGCCTGCCGGAAGACACCCCAAACCAGTTTCTGATCAACATCCAACCCGGGCAGGTGGACGGGGTGCGCAAACTGCTGGAGCAGAGCGGCATCCGCGAGGTGGGTCTCTACCCAATGATCCGAGGCCGCCTCATCAGCATTGGCTATCACCCGGTATCGGCGGAGGACTACCCCAACCCGAGGGCCAAGCGTCTGGCCACCCGGGACTTCAACCTGAGTTTCGCAACCGAAATGCAGACGGACAACCGCACCACTTCAGGAACCTGGTGGAGCGCCACCGAACTGGACCGCCCCTGGTTCTCGGTGGAAGAGGGGCTGGCCAAGACCCTGGGCATCAAGCTGGGTGACGAGATCCAGTTCGAAGTGGCCGGTGCAACGGTCAGTGGCGAGGTGGTCAACCTGCGCAGCGTGAAATGGGATTCGTTCAATGTGAACTTCTTCGTCGTCAGCCCGCCTGGGCTGCTCAAGGATCAGCCAGCGACCTACATCACGAGTTTCCATCTGCCCGCCAGCCAACGCCAGGTTCTGCATCAACTGATACGAACCTATCCGAGCATCACCGCCCTGGATGTCACGGCCCTGATGCAGCAGATCCGCCAGATCATGGATCGCGGTACGCTGGCGGTGGAGTCGGTTTTCCTGTTCACCCTGGCGGCAGGTCTGATCGTGCTGTACGCCGGCATCCAGGCGAGCTACGAGTTACGGGTGCAGGAGACTGCCCTGCTGAGAACCCTGGGATTGAAGCGCCGTCAATTGACCCTCTCAATCGCCCTGGAGTTTGCCCTCCTCGGTGCTTTGGCGGGTGTCATCTCCGCACTGCTCGCCACTGCGATCAGCTACACTCTGTCCACCGCAGTGTTTGATCTACCCTGGACCCTCAATCCCCTACTCTGGCTTTGGGCCATGCTGGGCGGTGCGCTGGGCATCGGGGTCGCCGGAACCGCCGCGAGTTGGTCATTGTTGAACATCCCGCCGATGGCGGTATTGAAAAGGGCCTGAGCCTGTTCCTCGTCGATCGGCGAGTGTTGCAATGACCCTTTCAATTTTCCAGCTGATTGAATCCGACACATGACCCGGGAAGCGTATCGTGTGTCCCGGACCGCCGTGGACTTCAGTAAGCTGTCCCGTCCTTGTGCGTAAACGCCACCTGCCCCCCCTCAAACAACGCCTTGATATCATCATCGGGATAGACCACTTCATCACCCGGTGTACGGTCACCAATCTCCAGGTAGAGCACCGTTTCATCCGTCTCGTTGATCAGGTTGCAGGCGTTGCCGGTCCCTGCGGGCATGCCGGCACACATACCCGGTGAAAGGCGCTGTTTTCCCTGATTCGTCTGGAGTGTCGGACAACCCTGCACAACATAGATGAATTCATCCTGCCGGGAATGCGCATGACGCAGGGCGGATACCGCGTTCGGTGCCAGGCGGGTCAGATTGACACCGAAGTTTTTCAGGCCGAAATAGTCACCCAGCACACGCTTCTCCCTGCCATCCATGCGGGATGCGAAGGGTTGCGGGTAGAAGCTGACCTGAGTGCGGGTCGGAATATCTTCAGCCAGGATGGCGGACGGTACTGCGTCCTTTTCCATTGCTTGTCCTCGTGTTTGAGAGAATAACCGGTGATCAAGATGTCCTCTTCAATATCTGGATTTGCCTGGTCGAGCTATCTCATCACGAAGGACACGAAGCGCACGAAGGAACGACTTGAGCGTTCATCACATTCCACCCTTCGTGTTCTTCGTGTCCTTCGTGGTGAAAATGTCAGCGCCATCAAGGGCACTTTTCGTAGTCTGCAGGGCCGGGGCTCCATTCAGTAAGAATCGGAACATCATTCCAGGATCGCTCTTAAAAAAATCGGATTAATTTAGGACACTACACTAGCAGGATAGTTGACTACGGAGTTTCGATTCAACCTGGGTCAGGCAAAACGTACAACCGATCAGGATCATGCTGACCATTCACCCGCAGCGTCACTATTGAAACGATGTTAATGCTCAGCCGGCGGAATCCCGAAACAGGTTCCTGATGTCACGCATCGGTGGCGCACCAAACTGACGGCTGTACTCCCGACTGAACTGGGATGGGCTCTCGTAACCCACCTCGAAGGCCGCTTTGGAAGCATCGACATGCTCCGTCAGCATCAGACGGCGCGCTTCGTTCAGGCGCATGCGTTTTTGATACTGCAGCGGGCTCATGGCGGTGGTGGCGCGGAAGTGGTTATGGAATGCCGAGAGTGACAAACCCGCCTTGCTGGCCAGATCCTCCACCTTGATCGGTTTGTTGAAGTTCGCCTTCAGCCAGTCGATGGCCCGGGCGATCTGATAGCCGTGATTACCGGCGGTTGTGATATGTCGCAGACGTGGACCCTGCTCACCGATCAGCAGACGGTAAAAGATCTCCTGCTGTACCAGTGGCGCCAATGTGGGTATGCCATCCGGCTCGTCGAGAAGATCGATCAAGCGGTTGAAGGCATCGAGCAGGGGTTCGGTCAGTTCGCTCACGGCGATGCCCAGACCATTTTTCATTTCACGCTGAGCCGGAATACGGCTGCTGACCATGAGCTGCGCAATCAGGTGCAGATCGAGCTCCAGAGTCAGACCCAGGTAGGGTTGCCCGGGGCTCGCCTCCATCACCTGAGTCACCACCGGCAGCTCGACGGAGGTTATGAGGAACCGGTGGGAATCGTAGACATAGGTCTCTTCACCGAGAAACAGCCGTTTTCGACCCTGGCCGATTAGGCAAATGCTCGGCGGCAGCATGTAGCTTGCCGGTTCGGTGGGCGCTTCCCAGCGATGCAGATTGAGGCCGCGAATGGGGGTCTCCAGACTATTCTTCCCCACTGTCCATCGGTCGATTCTTTGGGCCAGGCTCAAGGGGCTGCCCAGGCGTTGATCCTGTCTCACTCTTGCGTCGGACATTTCATCATTACTCATTGAATTCCGGTTGATAACTGCGTTCTTCAGCTAACTCTCTCAAACTTGAGATTAGCATCGCCATGGGACAACCGCCAATCTCGCTCAGGTCTCTAAAACAGAATCAGGCAAGTATTGGACAGAATTGTGCTATCCGCTTCTGGCGCCGGTCACTAAACATAAGGAGAGCGGCTTGTGCACTAGCCAGACAACTCAGAAATGGAGAAATAGGCAAGATAACGCGATAAACGTTCTACCGCTGACTGGCGCTTGCTTCCTAAAGTAACCGTAACGAAAACGACTTGTTCTGTCCCAGGAGACCCCCATGAACTTTGAATACCACAACCCGACTCATCTGATTTTCGGCAGCGGCACCCTTGCCCGACTGGGCGAGGTCGCCCGCCAGCAGGGTAAACGCGCCCTGCTGGTCACCGGTGGCGGCAGCGTAAAACGCAGCGGCATCTTCGAGCGTGCCGTGAACAGTCTGCAGGATGCGGGCGTGGCGGTGTTCGAATGCGACGGTGTCGAACCCAATCCGCGTATCACCTCGGTCAAGCGCGGGGCCGCGATTGCCCGCGAGAATGCCTGTGATCTGGTCATCGCCCTGGGTGGCGGCAGCGTGATGGACGCGGCCAAGGTGATGGCGGCCGCGGTCTTCTATGAGGGCGATCCCTGGGACATGATCCTGCACGGCCAACCGGAACCCTACGTTCCGACACAGGCGCTACCGCTGATTGCGGTACCCACCCTGGCGGCCACGGGTTCCGAGATGAACTGCGGCGCGGTCATCTCCAACGAGGAGACGAAGGAGAAATCCTTTATTCAGAATACCTGTCTCTACCCCAAGGTCGCCCTGCTCGATCCCGAATTGACCGTGAGTGTGCCTAAGGATCAGACCGCTTACGGCGTCGCCGACCTGATCACCCACATCACCGAGAGCTATTTCAACGGCAGTGGCGACACCCCGATTCAGGACCGCTTCGCCGAGGGAGTCATCCTGACCGCGATGGAGTATGGCCCCAAGGCGATTGCCGACGGCAACGACCTCAACGCACGCGCGCAGATTCAGTGGGCGGCCACGGTCGCCCTGAACGGTTGGCTGCAGTCAGGCAGTGGCGGCATGGGCTATCCCGTGCACATGATGGAACACACGGTTTCGGCCTTTCACGACATCACCCACGCCGCCGGGTTGGCCATCATCAATCCCTCCTGGATGCGCTTCGCCGCGAAAGCCCATCCACGCAAGTTCGTCCAGTTCGCCCAGCGTGTGTTCGGACTCGAGGCATCAGGGCCGGATGATCTGGACTGTGCGCTGGCCGGTATCGATCGTTTCGAGGGCTTTCTCCAGTCGATCGGCTGTCCCACGCATTTCTCCGAACTGGGGATCGACGATCAGTTGATCGAGACCTATGCCAGCGAGACCCTGCGCATCGTGCACGATCAGAACGGGAGGCTTCCGGCACTGCCACCGATGAGCCAGTCGGACATGGTCGATGTCCTGCGCGCGGCATTGTAGCCATCTAAAGCGGAGAATGGCGCCCTACGGTGATGGGGCGATTTTTCACGCATCTTCAAATAGGGAGATTGTCCCATGCGAAACAGTAAACAGTTGTTGGGGCGGCTACTGGCCGTACTGACCGGCAGTATCGCCCAACCCGGCCTGGCCGAAGACGCCGGACAGATCCACTATCCCGCCGGTTCGCAAGCGTCGTTCAGTGGACCGGCGGAATATTTCACCGGCGCGGTGCAGGTGCAGATGCTGTTCCCGGAAACGGCGCACAGCGCCTTCTCCGGCGCCTATGTCACCTTCCAGGCCGGTGCGCGGACCCACTGGCACTACCATCCCGCGGGACAGCACATGATCGTCACGGATGGCACCGCGCTGACCGGCACCCGGGACGGCCGCATCGTGGCATTCAGCGAAGGCGAGACGGTCTGGTGTCCCTCAGACATCGATCACTGGCATGGCGCCACCCCCGAGGCGCCGATGACCCATCTGGTCATTACCGGCAGCCTCGACGGCAAGAACGTGGTCTGGAAAGAACAGGTCAGCGACGCGCAGTACTACGCGGGCAAGTCATCTGTTGAACGCAAGGCCGGTGATGCCAGCGCCCTCTCACAGCCCGTTCAGCGCATTGCGCCGATCGCTGCGTTTACCGCCAGTGGCCGCCAGGAAGCGCTGAGATCCGCCCTGGAACAGGGTCTCGACGCGGGGCTCACGGTGAACGAGATCAAGGAGGTCCTGATCCATCTCTACGCCTATGTGGGCTTCCCCCGCGCGCTCAACGGCCTGGCCACCTTCATGACGCTGGTCGAGGAGCGCAAGGCCCAGGGGATCGAGGATGAGATTGGAGCGGAAGCGACCCCGCTGCCGGCGGACAAGAGCAGTCTGGAACTCGGCAAGGCGGTCCAGACCCGCCTCTCCGGCAAACCGGTGACGGGACCGCTGTTCGACTTCGCTCCGGCCATCAACACCTTTCTGCAGAGTCACCTGTTCGGCGACCTGTTCGGCCGCGGCATCCTGGACGAGCAGAGCCGGGAAATCGCCACCCTCTCTGCGCTGGCCAGCCTCGACGGCGTCGAATCCCAGCTTCAGGCGCACATTCGCATCGCCACCAATGTGGGACTTACCCGGGAGCAACTGCTTGCACTGGCCAGTGTGCTGGGTGACACGGCTGGTCGGCAGGAAGGGCATCGGGTTCAGGGAGCAATAGAGACGGTTCTGCCTGAACGTGGCGGAAGCCAGAAACGGGATGCAGAACACGTGCATGCTCAATCCGTACCTGTCTTAATCGAATGAAGAACAGCATCGTGATACAGCATTGCCTGAAAGCCCTGTGTCTGATGATGGCGCTAGTGCTGCATTTCTCGACTCCGGCATGGGCCCAGACAGGCAACACCGGATCCGATGAGGAGAATGCCATGATCCGTATACATGTGATTGTCGCAGACGAGACCCTCACCGCGACGCTGGACGATACTCCGGCAGGAAGGGATTTCGCAGCGCTGCTGCCGCTGGAGCTGAAACTCAGCGATTACCACGCAACCGAGAAGATCGCGGATCTGCCTCGCAAGCTCGATACGAGCCAGGTCCCGCCCAGCTACACCCCGCAAGCGGGCGACATCACCTACTACGCCCCCTGGGGCAATCTGGCGATCTTCTATAAACCGTTTCAGGCCGCGAAGGGACTGGTTCGACTGGGCGCCTTCAACGGGCCTATCGATGCCCTGCTGAGGGATGACTCCCTTCGCATACGCATCGAAGTGGATGAATAACCGAACGATCCCGGACATGCATGGGGGTTCGTAAACCCAGGCTACAAACCGATCCGGATCGACCTAGAGTGATCTTTAAAGAGGAGATAGACGATGTCCGACAAAGACGATCTGAGCAGAAGAGCGTTCATGCACCTGTCGGCCCTGGCGGGTGGCAGTCTGCTGTTTACCAATTCCCTGGATCTGTTTGCCGGCACGACCCCGGCCATCAATATCCCATCGAAAGGCTATGCGGCGATCGACACCTCCGGCAAGCTGGTGCCCTGGGCGTTCGAGCGTCGCCCGGTGGGCGATGACGACATCCTGATCGATATCAAATACGCCAGCATCTGCCACTCCGATATCCACCAGATGAAAGGCCATTGGGGGCCGCAGCAATACCCGCAGGTGCCCGGTCACGAGATCGTGGGTATCGTCACCGCCGTCGGCAGGAACGTCACCCAGTTCAAGGTCGGTGACCGGGCGGGCGTCGGCTGCATGGTGAATGGCAATCCGGAGTGCGAGAGCTATAAGCAGCACGAGGAGCAGTACTGTCCCGACACCACCTTCACCTACGGCTATCCCGAGGCGAGCTCGCCGAGCGGGATCTCACAGGGCGGTTATTCCACCCATATCGTCGTCAAGGAGCACTTCGCCGTCCACATCCCGGAGCACATCAGCTTCCAGGAAGCCGCGCCGCTGCTGTGCGCCGGCATCACCACCTATTCGCCGCTGATGAAGTTCGATCTGAAGCCGGGCGACAAAGTGGGTGTCGCCGGTATCGGCGGGCTCGGCCACATGGCGATCAAGATCGCCGTCTCCAATGGGGCAGAGGTCTACGCCTTCACGACCTCCCCGGGCAAGGTCGACGACATCCTGAAGTTCGGCGCCAAGGAGGCCGTGGTGGTGGACGACCTGAAGAAGCTCGCGCCTTACGCCGGCAAGCTGGACTACATGATCTGCACCATCCCCTCTCAATACGACGTCGCGGCCTATGCCTGGGTGGTGAAGCCCTACGGCACCTACACCCAGGTCGGCATGCCGGAGCAGTTCGAACTGACGCTAAGTGCCATCGGGCTCTCCATCAGCCGGGTCAACTTCAACGCCTCGCTGATCGGCGGCATGAAGGAGACCCAGGAGGTGGTGGACTACTGTGCCGACCACAAGGTGCTGCCACAGATACAGATCATCAGCGCCGAGCAGATCAATCAGGCCTGGGAGGATGTGGTCAACAAGAAGGCCCGCTATCGCTATGTAATCGATGCGGCAACCTTCTGATAGTCTCTCGCGGAGGCCGGCGTGAACCCATGCCGGCCTCAAGCGGGAGACTTGGACCATTGGCTGTCGGATAGTGGAACGACATGATGAAAATCCTGCTCATTGGCGGCACACTCCTCAGCCTGTTACTGATCACAGGATGGGTCTATCTGCAACGTCCCCAATTCGGACCGACGATCGACGTCAGCGATTTCACCGGTGAGCAGGGCTCGCCCCGCTATACCGATGGCCAATTCCATAATCTCGAACCGACCGAGGTACTGGTCGGCGATGAGAGTACGGCGTCGATCATCGCAAAGAGCCTGTTGTTCAAGAGACCGGACAACCTCCGGCCCACCATCCCTATTCCGAGCCGAAAGACCTATCTGAAGTCTTTGGACATTCAGCGGGACCTGGTCGTCTGGCTTGGCCACTCGTCGTGGTTCGTGCAGCTCGGCGGGCGTCGGATCCTGATCGATCCCGTGTTCAGTCGGCATGCCGCTCCGTTGCCGTTTGCCAACGCAGCCTTCGAGGGCACCCTCGTCTATTCCGTCGCCGACATGCCGGAGATCGACTACCTGCTGATCACCCACGATCACTGGGATCACCTGGACTACTCCACGATAGACGCATTGCGCGGCAAGGTCAGACACGTGGTCAGCGGGTTGGGCATCGACCAGTATTTTCTCTACTGGGGCTACTCCGGGGAACAGCTTCATGCCCGCGACTGGTTCAGCGCAGTGACGTTGGATCCCGGCTTGACGATTCATCTCCTGCCGGCCCGCCACTACTCCAGCCGCCTGTTGACGAAGAACCAGACCCTCTGGGTCGCCTTCGCCCTGGAGACCCCGGAACGGCGACTCTTTTTCGGTGGCGACAGCGGCTATGGTCAGCATGTCGGGCAGATTGCCGAGCGGTTTGGACAGTTTGACTTGGCGGTGTTGGACATGGGGCAGTACGATGACCGCTGGCGCTACATTCACATGACCCCGGAAGAGGCCGCGCAGACGGCGGAAGAGCTCCATGCCCAGGCCCTGCTGCCAGCCCATGCGGGCAAATTCACCATTGCCAATCACGGTTGGGACGAGCCGTTCGAGCGCATCGTCGCAGCAAGCAAAGGGAAGGCATACCGGCTGTTGACGCCGATGATCGGCGAGACCGTGGAACTGTCGAATGAATCTCAACCCTTCGAAGCGTGGTGGCGACAGATGGAATCATGGGAATAGACTCGTCTCGAATCCACTACGACAGCGCAGGTCAGGGACAGAATGTCCTAGGCCGATTTCGATCCACGATCCGCTGAGTGCCCGGCTGGGTGATACGATGTATAACCATTTACAAAGAGGTCGAACCAAAGCCGGCGACGAAAACTACCGGGATGACAACGCGCCCACTCTGCCTTTTCGGGCGAAAAAGCGGTTCCGATCAGGATAATTGAAGTATAGTTGTCGGGCCATCAGGATATGGAGCAACATGACATGCGCAAGATTGTACCGCCCGTGCTGTTTGTAATCGCGATTCTGATGATCGGGATCCTGCACAGCCTGCTGCCCATCACACATCTGCTGCGCCCGCCGGACACCTTGCCCGGAATCATTCTACTGCTCGGCGGTCTGGGCATCTCCGCCTGGCACAACCGGCTCTTTCACCGGCTCGGCACCAATATCCACACCTTCAGCGAACCTGGCCTTCTGGTCACTGAAGGTCTGTTTCGCTTCAGCCGCAATCCCATGTACCTAGGTTTTGCCATTGCCCTGACGGGTGTTGCACTGGCCCTGGGTACGCTCACACCATTTCTCATTGTGCTGTTGTTCGTACTGATTGCCGATCGTTGGTACATTCCATTCGAGGAACAGGCCATGACGGAGAAATTTGGTGAAGCATACCGAGACTATGCAAAACGGGTAAGACGTTGGTTGTGATCCTGACATGGTCAGGATGATGGTTATTAACCCGATAATTAACCCATCGCAGCTCGGAAGTGCGCAGCGAAATCCAGGCTACGGCTTAACACCTTTCTGTGGTAGAGATTTTCGCATTGGCGACAGACTGTCGGGCGAACCCTATTAAGATACGGAGCATGGAGCAAAACCATTCACAACTCCCTGCGTCCAGGGAGCATGCGCACTCTCTGCATTAGGAATGGAATGCTACCTGGGAGGTTGTTTTCTTGACTTCAACCATGCCCTGGCGTCTCGATATGTGCGGTGCAGAGACATCCGGACTTTATTGGTTAAAGTGGGGCGCAAAATCATTAAGCTCACATCCCGGGTATGGCAGTTGCAGAGTTCACGTTTGTATTGTGCATCGGTTATACCAAAGTGAATAAACTTTGCCTGATCCGAATTGATAATGTCTTGAATTGCCAAATAGAGCAGGACCGTACCAGGAGAGTATTTCGAGTAGTTGATATCGTAGGCGGTATCGGAGCAGTGATAAATACCGTTCCACAGATAACCCACTGTAAAGGCGCAGGGATTGCCATCCAGACTTAAAACGTGGGAACGCAGAAAGCCGTTTTCAGTAACCTGGCGAAGAAACTGTTTATTCTTGATGCTCTCAGGAATGGGCTGTCTGAAACTTTGCATTTTCCAGGAATTCTGCACGATTTGCTTAGCGCTGACGGTCAGGTAATCGAGATCGTCCGTATAGTCAATGCGATGCATTTCCACTTTTCCTGGAAAGGCCTCATTGATTTTTTTGATTTTTCTTTTAAAGGATATTCTTTGTTTGGATTTGAACCCGTCGATATAATCCTGATGTGTCTTGACTGAATACACGTAGTGAAACGTGCGCTCGGTATCCGGCATGTAGACATGCGCTTTGTCTAATCGCCAATTGTTTTCACTCAATGTTCGCCAAATAGAGGAACCCACATTTACCGATTTCAAATAAATTGCATCGACGCTTCGGAAGTCATTCCACACAGAATTTGCGATGGCTTTCAGACTGGAATAACTATTTTTGCCAACCAGATCACAGCCCAATAATTCCAATGCTGATAGATCTGACGTGAACTCGAGACGACGTGAAAATCGAAAATTTAACGGGAGCGTGCGTTTTTTGAAGGCTGCAAAGGTCGTTGCGCCGTCGCTGGAATGCTCTGCGATACTGATGATGTCATGCTGCGGGTTATCGAGGCACGATAACCAATCGAGTGAGTGGTACATGGCATATAAGTTCGAATCGAAAGATATGCCCGATTGCCACGCCAGTGAGTGGTCATGGCATCCAGTAATATTCGGCAACGTTTTCCATGTGATCATCTATACTTCCAATCACTTACAGCCAAGGCACCGAGTATCCTATAGCAAAACAGATAAAGATCAAAGCACAAATAGCAAGCAGGCCAAGTGCCGCAGGAATGGTAATCGGTTAATTCTCAAGACCACCATATAAGTCTACAATCAGGTCGCGGTAACCGCCTGATGTCGAAGCGGGCATGGTCTTATTTTGTTTATCTTCCCTGTACCGCCAACATAGAGTTGTTTCATGAAAAAGTTAGCTGCAGTGATCTTTCTTTTGGCTATAGCCTCAGGCTCGTGGCTGCTTTTCAAGCAATGGCAGCAGTCCAATCTTCCCAAGGTTTACGATGAATCCATTAATGCAGACCTTGCCGTAGCGTCCGCTCTGATAACCGCCAAGAACTCAAATAAACCTGTGCTCATTGTCTTTGGCGCTAACTGGTGTCCTGATTGCCTGGCCCTGGACCAGGCAATGAAGGAGGAGCCAACAGCGGGGCTCGTATCCAGCAGCTTTGTTGTGGTCAAGATCGACATCGGCAACTTCGACCGGAACATGGATATCTCGGCTCGTTACGGCAACGTTGTAAAAAGAGGCATTCCGGTCGCGGTCCTTTTATCGCCCGATGAGGAGGTTCTCTTCGCCACCCATGCCGGCGAACTGTCCAGTGCAAGGCGCATGGGGCCCGCCCGGATTTACGATTTTCTTTCCACACTGACCAAGCTCTAAACCGGGATACAAAACTGACGCCGTCCATCGCACAGTCGCCGGTATGATCGGGAATCGACCAGGTTTGATGAAAATATCTCTGCGGTATATCGATTAGGCATGCGCAGCAGCCCGTAGCCTTATGTCTCTAAGCGAAATTCGGGCTACAAGCTGGTGCGGATTCGATCAAACCCTAAGGATGACCCTTGTCAGTCCTGCGCATTGGTAACACCCGTTTTGACTGACCTGTCGTAATTCCCCCGCCTCGTTCGTTGTAGTGATTGTGAGACATGACAAAGAGCCCGTTGATAGGCCGAGAGAAACCCTTAACTGTCTTTGCAGATACAACGCTGGCTCACGTAACCGGCAATACGCAACCCTGGAGGATTGATCCATGAATCAAACCGTGAAGCCCATCCCTGATGACATGCACAGCCTGACACCCTATCTGACTGTTCGGGACGCACCGGCAGCCATCGATTTTTATTGCAGGGCCTTCGGCGCGCAGGAGCAGGCGCGGGTACCGGGTCCGGATGGCCGACTGCTGCATGCCAGTGTAAAGATCGGGGACTCGGTGCTGATTCTGTCTGAGGAGTTTCCCGAATTCGGCGGCACATCCCCCCTGGCATTGGGCGGGTCACCGGTTTCCATCCATCTGTATGTCGAGGACGTGGACAGCGCCTGGGAACGCGCGGTCGCGACAGGCTGTGAGATCACCATGCCGTTGGCCGATGCCTTCTGGGGGGACCGGTTCGGCGCCTTACGCGATCCCTTCGGTCATCACTGGTCACTGGCCTCGCACATCCGGGATATGTCCGTTGAGGAAACCGTCGCCGCCGCAGCCCATATCGATTTCGACGCCCACTGCGGTGAGGTGAATTGATCATGGCCTATCTGCTGATCATCCGGGAACCCCGAGGGCAAAGGGCGCAGCGCAGCGAGGAACAGGGCAAACAGGTGTACGACGAGATGCTGAAGTTTGGCGAGAGTCTGGCCAAACGCGGCCTTCTGGTTGCGGCGGAATCGCTGCGCGATGACAGCCACGGCGTGCGCATCACCTTGTGGGACGGCAAGACCAACCTGATGGACGGCCCGTTCACCGAATCCAAGGAGATGGTCGGTGGCTTCTTTCTCATTGATGTCGGGCACCGGGAGGAAGCCATCGAAATCGCCCGGCAATGTCCGGCCGCCGCGTTTGCAACCGTGGAAGTGCGTGAACTGGCCCCCTGTTACACCCGTTGAAGGAGTGTGAATCATGACAACCCAAGCCAACACCGTTTCACTGCTG
The DNA here is from genome assembly GCA_050305635.1 of Candidatus Thiodiazotropha sp. GTDB lineage: Bacteria > Pseudomonadota > Gammaproteobacteria > Chromatiales > Chromatiaceae > Thiodiazotropha. Next base: position 15,868 of record JBNLFS010000085.1, read on the forward strand.
AGAGTCCTCAAGGCGCCGCCGGAGCGGGTCTTTCGGGCATTCATCGACCCTGATGCCAAGGTCCGCTGGGAGCCCCCTTTCGGCTTTATCGCCAAGGTGCATGAGTGGGATCTGCGCGTCGGGGGATCTTACAGAATGTCCTTCATCAACTTTTCCACCGGTAAGGAGCACAGCTTTGGGGGCAAAATCCTCGAACTGGAGGAGAATCGCAAACTCGTGGTGAGCGACGCTTTCGATGATCCGGGCCTCGCCGGCAACATGCGCACCACGGTACAGATCCGCCCGGTACTCAACGGCACGGAACTGACCATCGAACAGTCCGGCATACCCGAGGTCATGCCATTGGAGTTCTGCTACGCCGGATGGCAGGAGTCCCTGGTGCAACTTGCACAACTGGTCGAAGCGGATATTTCGGACGATGCCTGTTGACCCCAGCGTCACCCTGGAGGCGGTATGGAAACTCGAATCGGGGCGGATCATCGCCACCCTGTTGAGAATGGTGCGCGATCTGGACATCGCCGAGGAACTGGCGCAGGACGCCCTGCTCAGCGCATGGGACAAGTGGCGCACTCAGGGTCTCCCTGAGCATCCCGCCGGTTGGTTGATGACCGCTGCGAAAAACCGGGCAATCGATCACCTGAGACGCCAGACCGTGTACGCAGAGATTCGCCAGAGCCTGCTTCATCAGACCCCTGACCGCACCCCGGCCAGCCTGATCGAGGAGACCGCTGACGCACAGATCGATGACGACGTGTTGCGCCTGATGTTCACCGTCTGTCATCCCCTGCTCTCCCCCGAATCACGGGTGGCCCTGGCGCTGCGCCTGGTCAACGGTCTCAGTGTTGCGGAAATCGCCCGTGCCTACCTGGTGCCCGAAACCACCCTGGCGCAACGCATCACCCGCGCCAAACGCACCCTGAAATCCGCCCGGGTCCGTCTGGCGTTGCCGGAGGGATCGGAACGGGAGGTACAGCTCGCCTCGGTGCTCGAGGCAATCTATCTGATCTTCAACGAGGGATACACCGCTACGAGCGGCCCCGAATGGATGCGCCCGATCCTGTGCCAGGAAGCCCTGCGTCTGGCCCGCAGTCTGGCCGGTCTGGTGACCGCGGACAGCGAGGTGTTTGGACTGGCCGCGCTCCTGGAATTTCAGGCATCCCGGTTATCCGCCCGGATGGATTCTGCAGGAGAGGCGGTGCTGCTGGCGGAGCAGAACCGGTCCCTCTGGGATCCGTTGCTGATGCGTCGCGGATTCACCTATCTGGAACAGGCGTTTGGCCTGGAACGGCCGATAGGCCCGTACTGTCTACAGGCCGCCATCGCCGCCTGTCATGCCCGCGCGAGCACCTGGGAAGCGACCGACTGGGAAGAGATCACGGCGCTTTACGATGCCCTGCTGCAGGTTCATCCAACACCGGTAGTCGCGTTAAACCGCGCCGTGGCCATCAGCATGTCGGAGGGTCCCCAGGCCGGGCTTGAGATTGTCGATGACCTGCGCAATGAGCCGCAACTCACCTCTTATCACCTGCTCTACAGCGTGCGCGGGGATCTTCTGCAGAAGCTGGGGCGACACGCTGAGGCCAGCCGGGAGTTTCTGCGCGCCGCCACCCTCACCCGCAACGAACAGGAGCAGTCCCTGATGCAGCGCCGGGCTACCGAGTGCATCGAGGAGGATTCCGCAGGTAACAACATCAACTGACCGTCGTTGCCTGAACTCGCGACGGCATGTTATCTATTCGGTTCAAAGTCGAACTTTTGCTTAGCCTGCCTGAACCCGGATTCCGCTTTGCTCCATCCGGGCTACTCTATGTTGAATCTTGCGCACAACTCACTCATTCCCACGCTCCGCGTGGGAATGAGTCCAACTGTAAAAATTATTGAACCGCCCCAGAACCGATTGCTGAAGGCAACAACAACACCCGACTGGAGCTCTTACGGCCATCAACACCACGCTACGCCGTCTATCAAAACCGGGCAAAAACTCCGGGATTTCTCCCCTTGATACCCGGAGTGCGATTCCTGACAATGCCAAGTTTGCTTCTTCTCAACGGGTGCGGCTATGAGCGATGACTCGATCAAAATCGTCGGTGCGCGGCAGAACAATCTGAAGAACCTGGATCTGTCGCTGCCGCTCAACGAACTGATCGTGATCACCGGTGTGTCCGGTTCGGGCAAATCCTCGCTGGCCTTTGACACGGTCTATGCCGAAGGTCAGCGTCGCTATGTGGAAACCTTCTCGCCTTATGCCCGCCAGTTCCTCGACCGCATGGACCGGCCCCAGGTGGAGCGTATCGAAGGCATCCCTCCCAGCATCGCCATCGACCAGACCAATCCGGTGCGAACCTCACGCTCAACCGTGGGTACGATGACCGAGTTGAACGATCATCTGAAACTGCTGTTTGCCCGAGCGGCCGCACTGTTCTGCCACGGTTGCGGCCGACCGGTGGAACGGGATACCCCGGAGGGGATTTTCCAACAGCTGATGGCGTCCGTCGGAAGCCACACCCCCCGGGTGGTCGTCACCTTCGCCATCGAAGTACCCCATAATTTCAGCCGGGAGGAGATCCGCCAGGTGCTGGATCAGCAGGGATATACCCGGGTGCACAGCGAGCAGGACAACCGAATCGAGGTGGTGCAGGACCGGATGCGCCTGGATGCAGAGCACCGGGGCCGTCTGATGGAGGCGCTCGAGATCGCCCTTGAAAAGGGCCACGGGCAGTGTGCCGTTTACCCGTTGGACGAGAACCGGGAGGCGGGGGAACCCTGGAAATTCTCCAGCGGCCTGCACTGCGCCCACTGCGACATCGACTACCGGGAACCCCAGCCCAACCTCTTCTCCTTCAACTCCGCCCTCGGCGCCTGCGACACCTGCCGCGGTTTTGGCCGTACCATCGGCATCGATTGGAACCTGGTGATCCCCGACGATTCCCTGTCCCTCAGCGACGGCGCCATCAAGCCGTTCCGCAGCGGTTACTCCATGGAGTGCCAGGAGGACCTGATGCGCTTCGGGCGCAAACGCGGCATGGATCTGCAGACCCCCTGGCGGGATCTGGACTCGGCTACCCGCGACTGGGTGATCGAGGGCGACGGGTCCTGGGACGGCAAGACCTGGTACGGAGTGCGTGAATATTTCGAATTTCTCGAGAGCAAGGCCTACAAGATGCATATCCGGGTGATGCTCTCGAAATACCGCAGCTACGATGTCTGTCCCGACTGTCATGGGGCACGTCTCAAGCACCAGGCCCTCGACTTCCGTCTCGGCAACCGCGGCGAGGCGGATGCGGTGCTCGATCCGCAGTTGCGCTTTCGTCACGACGGCATCGGCATGTCCGATACGGAGTTTCGCAATCTGCCGGGACTGAATATCCACGATCTGATGCAACTGCCACTGAAACGGACGCACCGGTTCTTCACGGGGTTGTTTGGTGGCCACCACTCAGCGGGCAGTCAAGTGAATCGGGCACCGGGAGCATCCGCGCACAGCGAATTCGAGCTGCTGCTCGACGAGATCCGTTCACGCCTCACCTACCTGCTGGATGTGGGACTCGGCTATCTGACCCTGGACCGCCAGTCCCGCACCCTCTCCGGCGGCGAGGTGCAGCGCATCAATCTCACCACCGCCCTGGGCACCTCGCTGGTCAATACCCTGTTCGTACTGGACGAACCGAGCATCGGCCTGCATCCCAGGGATATCGACCGTATCAACGGGGTGTTGGCCCGGTTGAGGGATGCCGGTAACTCCCTGCTGGTGGTGGAGCACGATCCGCAGATCATGCTGGCCGCCAACCGCATCCTGGATATCGGCCCGGGACCGGGGGAAAGGGGCGGCGAGATTGTTTTCTACGGCACCCCCAAGCAGCTGCTGCGGGACCGAAACTCCCTGACCGGGCAGTACCTCAAGGGTGAGCGGCAGGTCGCGGATTCCTATGAGCCCGATCGCCCGAATGAGCAGGACGGCTACCTGAGCGTGCTCGGCGCCGCGGAACATAACCTCAAAGGCATCGATGTACGTATCCCGCTCAACCGGCTGGTGACACTGACCGGGGTTTCCGGATCCGGCAAATCGACCCTGGTGCAGGACATTCTGTTCAACGCCCTTGCGAAACTCAAGGGCAGTCCCGAGGAGATCCCCGGTGCGCACCGTGCGATCGAAGGACACGAACAGATCGACGGCGTGGTGATGCTCGATCAGGCCCCCATCGGCAAGAGCTCCCGCTCCAACCCGGTCAGCTATGTGGGCGCCTGGGATGCGATCCGCAAACAGCTGGCGGCCGGCCGCCTTGCCCGGGAGCGGGGCTATACCCCGGGCACCTTCAGCTTCAACTCCGGCAACGGCCGCTGCCCGGTGTGTAACGGCAGCGGCTTCGAACACGTGGAGATGCAGTTTCTCTCCGATGTCTACCTGCGTTGCCCCGAGTGCAACGGCAAGCGTTACCGCAACGAGGTGCTGGAGGTCGAGATCCGTGGCAAGTCGGTGGCCGATATCCTGGAATTGACAGTGACCGAAGCGCTCAACTTCTTCCGCGACCAGCGGGAGATTCATAAGGTGCTGGAACCCCTGCGGGCGGTGGGCCTGAGTTACCTGCGCCTGGGTCAGCCGGTACCCACCCTGTCCGGCGGCGAGGCGCAACGGCTCAAACTGGCGGGCTACCTGGCCAAGAGCAGCCAGCGCAAGCAATCCGGTGAGCGACTGCTGTTCCTCCTGGACGAACCCACCACCGGTCTGCATTTCGCCGACATCGCGGTACTCCTCAAGGCATTGCGCCGACTGCTGCTCAAGGGACACTCCCTGCTGGTGATCGAACACAACCTGGATGTCATCGCCGCCAGTGACTGGCTGATCGACCTGGGTCCCGAGGGAGGTGACGCGGGGGGCGAACGGGTCTGCGAAGGCACACCGGCGGAGGTCACCCGTCACCCCATCAGCCACACCGGCCGGGCGCTGCGGGACTATCGAGCGGCTCTGGATCAACTCAGCGGAAGATCCCCCGCCCCCCAAGAGGGAGCAGAAAGGAGCGTCCCCTCTCCTGCCACAGGGAAGGGAACCGAACAAAGCGCCCCCTCTCCCCATGCGGGAGAGGGACGGGGAGAGGGGAAATCAAATAAATCCATCGACATCATCCACGCCCGGGAGCACAACCTGAAGAACGTCTCGCTGGAGATCCCCCGGGAGAAGTTCACGGTGATCACCGGGGTCTCCGGCTCCGGCAAATCCACCCTCGCCTTCGACATCCTGTTCAACGAAGGTCAGCGTCGCTACCTGGAGTCCCTCAACGCCTACGCGCGTCAGTTCGTGCAGCCCGCCTCCCGCCCGGACGTGGATGCGGTATTCGGCATCCCGCCCACGGTTGCGATCGAGCAGCGCACCAGCCGGGGCGGCCACAAGAGTACCGTCGGAACCCTCACCGAGATCCACCATTTCCTGCGCCTGCTGTTCGTCAAACTCGGCGTGCAGTACTGCCCGGAGTGCGAGGTGCCCATCGAGCCCCAGTCCCGGGATGCGATCCTTGCTCATCTGTTGCAAACCTATCGGGATCGCAAGATCACCCTGCTGGCGCCACTGGTGGTCAATCGCAAGGGTATCTACAAGGAGCTGGCCCAGTGGGCTGCCCGTAAGGGTTACCCGATCCTGCGGGTGGACGGCGAACCCTTGCCCACTGACGACTGGCCCCTGCTCGATCGATACCAGGAGCACAACATCGACCTGCCCTTGGGTGAACTGCTGGTCAGGCCGGAACAGGAGACCGAACTGAGGCAACGCCTCGACGAGGCCCTGGACCATGGCAAGGGCACGGTTCGGGTGGCGCTGGTGAAGCGCGGCGGAGACTGGGGCGAGGAGCACCACTTCTCCACCCACCGGACCTGCCCGAGCTGCGGACGCGGCTTCGAGGAACCCGACCCCAGACTCTTCTCCTACAACTCACGTCACGGCTGGTGCCCCGACTGCTACGGCACGGGCACGGTACTGCCCGGTTTCGATGCTGAGCAGAGCGGTGAAGAGGGGGAATGGCTGGAGCAGGATCAGCAACCGGAAACCTGCCCGACCTGCGAAGGCGCGCGCCTCAATGACGAGGCCCTGGCAGTCTATTTCCACGACTGGAACATCGCCGACTACGCCGCGGTGCCGGTCAGCGAAGCGATCGGAATCTTCGAGGAGCTGTCACTCAGTGCGCGGCAACAGGCGATTGGCCGGGACGTGATCCACGAAATCGTCTCGCGCCTGGCATTTCTCCAGGAGGTCGGCCTCGGTTATCTTACCCTGGACCGGGCCGCCCCGACCCTGTCCGGTGGTGAAGCGCAACGCATCCGACTCGCCGCCCAACTCGGCTCCAATCTGCGCGGGGTCTGTTACATCCTCGACGAACCCACCATCGGGCTGCATCCCCGGGACAACGCACTGCTGCTGAAAACCCTGAAAAAACTCGAAAACAAGGGCAACACCATCGTGGTGGTGGAACATGACGAGGAGACCATACGCAGCGCCGAGCATGTCATCGACATCGGTCCCGGCGCCGGGGTACGGGGCGGCGAGGTGATCCATACCGGCACGGTCAAACAGCTGCAGAGAAACAAGGCCTCCCTGACTGGACGGTTTCTTGCCCAGCCGTTATGGCATCCGCTGATCGAACCTCGTCCCCCACAGACCCAGACGCGGCTATCGATCCAGGGCGCCTGGCTGAATAATCTCAAACACATCGATATCAGTCTGCCGTTACAGCGCCTGGTGTGTGTGAGCGGCGTCTCCGGTTCCGGCAAATCCACCCTGGTGCGCGACGTGATGGTCAGGAGCCTCAAGAGCCTGCTGGCCCGGGGTCGCAAGAAAGGGCGGATATCCACGGATCATTTTCACGGTTGTGAACGCATGGAGGGTTGGCAGGATATTCAGCGGGTGCTGGAGGTAGACCAGACCCCCATCGGCAAGACCCCCCGCTCCTGCCCCGCCACCTACGTCGGGTTTTGGGACGACATTCGCAAGCTCTACGCCCAGACCGAGGATGCACGCATCCACGGCTGGAACGCCAGCCGCTTCTCATTCAATACCAAGGGCGGACGCTGCGAGACCTGCCAGGGCCAGGGTATGACCCGGGTGGAGATGAGTTTCCTCCCCGATGTAAAGACCGTCTGCGAATCCTGCAACGGCGCCCGCTTCAACCCGGAGACCCTGGCGGTGCACTATCGCGGAAAATCGATTGGCGATGTGCTTGCCATGAGCGTCGACGAAGCGGTGGAGTTCTTCGTTCGCCACCCGAATGTCCACCATGCCCTGCAGCTGCTCCAGGACGTGGGTCTCGGCTACCTGACCCTCGGCCAGCAATCCCCCACCCTCTCCGGCGGCGAGGCCCAGCGTATCAAACTGGTCACGGAACTGGCCAAGGCCCGGCCCAACGCCCGCATCTTCACCCCAACCCTCTACGTGCTCGATGAGCCCACCGTCGGCCTGCACATGGCAGACGTGGAAAAACTGATCCGTGTGCTACACCGACTGGTGGATGCGGGCCACTCCGCGGTGGTCATCGAACACAACCTGGATGTCATCGCAGAAGCCGACTGGTGCATCGACATGGGTCCCGAAGGGGGTGATGCGGGGGGCGAAGTGGTGGTCGAGGGAACCGCCGCCGCACTGAAAAAAGCCTGGCGGCGTTCGCAAACGGGCAAAGCCTTGAAACAGTTCTTAAGATGATCGACTGATAGCCGTGTAGCCCGGGTGCAGCAACGCGTAACCCGGGAGGGCATGGCACTGATTTGTTCAGGCTTACAATCTCGAACTGCCGACGCACTCCGGTATGGGTTCCCGGGTTCCGCTGCGCTGCACCCGGGCTACGGTACTAATACCCATGTAACCCTGTATCCCGGGTGCAGCAACGCGTAACCCGGGAGGGCGTGGCACTGATTTGTTCAGGCTTACAATCTCGAACTGCCGACGCACTCCGGTATGGGTTCCCGGATTCCGCTGCGCTGCACCCGGGCTACGGTACTCATATCCATGTAACCTGGGAGGAATCGTTAATCACAGTTCCCTGGTACAACCTGTATCGACCATCCTGCTTTTCAATCAAAACAAAAAGGGGCCCTCAGACCCCTTGTTCATGCTACAGGATTCCGGTTCAGGCACTGGCTTCAACCGAGCCACCCTTGCGCGGTTTCCAAACTGGAAAGAAACGGGCGGTGGTCCGCATGTAGCGGATATAGCGCTCGCCAAAGGCACGGATCAGATCCTTCTCCTCGTGGTAGACACCGATCAGGATGTAGGAGGACATGCCCAGGGCAAACAGCAGGTGCCCCACGGTCATGACTGGGGTGATCCAGATCCCGATGAACGCCCCGGTCATGATGGGATGACGCACGTAGCGGTACAGGGAGTGCACCTTGAAGGGCATCGGGGTGTAATCCCGGCCGCGGAAGTAGAGCCACACCTGGCGCAGACCGAACAGATCGAAATGGTTGATCAGGAACGTTGCATAGAGCACCAGCACCCAACCGGACAGGCCAAGACCGAGCAGACAGTAGAAAAGCGCACTATCTTCGGCCTGCCACACCACTCCGGGCATGGGCTGCCAACCCAGGCACAGGGCGTAGGTCACCGCCGCCGTGGCCATCATGTAGGTGCTGCGTTCCGCGACCTTGGGCAGGAAGCCGCTCAACCAACGCTTGAATTTCGGTCGCGCCATGATGCTGTGCTGGAAGCCGAACAGGACGATCAGACCGAGATTGACCCCAGCGGCGAGCCACACCGAACCCGGCTCGCCCCCGTCGATGCCGTGCAACAGGCCAACCTCCGGTGTCAGATTGAACAGGAATGCGATCAGATAAACCAGAGCGGAAGAACCCAGATTGTAGTTGATGAAACCATAGAACAGTACGCTGAATTTTTTCATGATGTTGATCCTCACGATGATGGTTACGGCATCTGTGTACCGTTGAGTTCATCCTAGGCGCATGCGCCAACCCCCTCTACGCAACAAACTGAAGTTAGCCACTACATAAACCGGACAAACCCACTACATTTTCCGTAGTTGTCCTGGTCTACACTCTGTAACATCACAAACCACTCGAACAATCAGGGGGTTAGCATGGAATACGGCCAGTTCTGCCCAATCGCGAAGGCCAGCGAAATCCTGGGCGAGAAATGGACCATTCTGATCGTCCGGGAACTGCTCATGGGGGGCGCGCGTTTCAGCGAGCTGCAGCGGGGATTGCGCCTCATCTCGCCCACCATGCTTTCGAAACGCCTAGACAGCCTGGAATCCCATGGTCTGGTGATCAAGAAGAAGATCCCCAACCAGAAAGGTTATGAGTACTTCCCCACCCGCTCCTGCACGGAACTGCTGCCGATCATCAAAAGCCTCGGGGATTGGGGCATGCGCTGGGTGCGGGCCAATATCATCGACTCGGACTACGACGTGGAACTGCTAATGCTCTACCTCAAGCGCAGCATCAACCCGGAGGGACTGGTGGGTGACGAAACCGTGATCCGTTTTCATTTCACCGATACCCGTCAGTTCGCCGATTGGTGGATCACGGTGAAGCAGGGCATGGTGGAGCTCTGCGAAAAAGACCCGGGCAAGGCGATCGACATCTATTTCACCACCACGGTGAAGAAGATGGTGGAGGTGTGGATGGGCGATACCAGCTACCGCAAAGCCATCACCAGCCATGATTTGAAGGTGGTGGGACCCAAGGCATTGATCAACGACATCTCGGCCTGGATGCAGAGCAGCATCTTTTCGGGCATCGCCCCGGCCACCCAGATCTAGTGTAGTGTCCTATACCAGTGGTCTATCAGGCCGAGTCGAGTAAAGGTGTGATCTCATCCAGCCAGGTGTCGATCCGCGCGTCCGTCAACAGGTGCTGCAGGTGCTGGTCCAACGCCAGACCGATGAACCGGCCGTCCACCACCGCACGGGAACGGGTGAACTCGAACCCTTCGGTAGTGCTGCTCCCCACCAGCTCCGCACCTGCGGCGGCAAAGCATTCGTACAGGTCCATCATGGCACTGAGAAAATGCTCGGGATACTGTTCCTGATCCCCCAGACCGAACAACGCCACCCGTTTGCCGGTAAAATCACAACCTTCGAGACCGGGAAGAAACTCCAGCCAGCTCGCCTCCCGGTTCTTGCTCGCAAGCCCGGGTAACACACCTTCTCCATAGGTCGGTGTGCCGAGAATCAGGGCCGAACAGGCCAGCAGGTCGTCGGCACTCACCCGGTTGACGTTCAAGGGCTTGCCGACTTTGTCCTCACCGATCCGGCCTTTCAGGTTTTTCGCGATTTTCTTCGCAATCAAACGAGTGGTGCCGGAATCGGTGCCGAAAAATATACCGATCTGTTTCATGATGCTGCGCAGGATTCCTGGTCGTTCCGTATGAATGGGCAGGGGGCCAAAGGACACCCTCCCCGCTTTATCCATACCACGCAAAAACTGCACCAGCGCCTAGGAATCTATGTAACACACTGATTGTTAGTACTTTTACACCCGGACAGCGATACCCACAATCGGCCCAATGTATGACATCCGACAATGAGTGCGGTGAGTGATCCGATCCTGAACAAGTGCTGTACTGAAACCGGGGATAGCTTTCAGGCAGGCAAAAAAAAGCGGACTTTCGTCCGCTTTTTTATTCGGGTCCGTATTAAAGACCCGGAAGCAATCCGATCAATTACTTCGCAGGAGCGGCAGGAGCCTGAGCCTGAGGAGCAACCGGAGCGCCGTAAGGAGCGCCGTAAGGAGCGCCATAAGGGGCACCATAAGGAGCGTAACCATAGTAGTAGGGGTTGTTGTAGTAGTTGTTGTAACCACGACCATAACCGTTGCCGGCGCCACGAGCGCTGCCGCTCATGTTGAAAGAGAAATCGCCGTCGCCGAAACCGTCGCCCATGAAATCATTGCCATTGTTCCAGCCATTGTTCCAAGGAGTACCCCACCAGGCGGAAGCGGAAGCGGAAGCGGTGATCAGAGCGGCCGCAGCGGCGATTTTCACGATCTTAGACATTGTTAAGTCCTCAGTATTAGATTTAAAAAGTTTATTTATAAAGTTTTTACTGCTCACTTCATGGAGCAAAAGAATATTAGCATTTTCTTAAATTATCAATATTAAATTATAAATCGTATTATGCTTTAGATAGTTTTTTCCTATCTGACAGATAGGAGTCGACGTCCCCTCGCGAATCACGGAGAGCAACAGCGTAAGGCGTACAAATCAAAGAGTCAGGAAGCAGCCGAAGGTCTTCGGGGGTTATTCGGGCAGAGCAACGAAATCGGATGAGATGGGCTGATGACTATTCCGGCATATTGGGCGGGTCGAGATCCTCCAGTGGCTGTTCATCACGTAGCCGGCTCTGCCACTCGCGCAACATCTCCACATGCCAACCCTCCTCCTCCGCCATTTCAGCCGCGAGTGCCCGGACTGACTCATTCGGCGAGCTCTCGGAGATCATGTGATAAAAATCCCGGCCACGGATCTCGTTGAACAGGGCGATCTCCATTGCCTGAGTCACGGTCATCAGGTAGTTGGCGTCTTCCATGCAGAAGGCTTCCGGTGAGGAAGGGCATTTCCATTTGAAATCCCAGGGCGTCAAACTGGGCAGTGTCATGCCCTCGGTGCGATCATGCACCTCCTTGGCGTGCTGCCTGCTGTAACCCGCCAGTTTCCGGAACAGCTCGGCCACCTCGAGATTGTGGTGGATCTCCATGCTGTCCGCCAGCTCATCGTACTGGTCACCCGAGGCCTCCTCGAGTTCCAGTGCGTGAACCAGAAATTCCTCAATCGTCTCGATGGGATCGATGCTCTGATCGGTCATAGGCAAAACGCCTCCTCCAGTTCCGCAACCGTGGCCTCACTTCGGTTTTCCGGTTGCCAGACCGGGTAGTTCGCAGCATAGATCACGCCGGTGGCGAGTTCATCCGTACCCTGGATCACCTGCGCCGCCTGGATGGGGTTGCTGGTTGGCAGCGGCTGATCAAAACCATGCACCTGATCTTTCCAGTCCCGCTGTTCCGGACGAAAGGTCACGCAACCACTGAGAACCTGGACAAAGGCAAACCCGGGATACTGCATCGCTTCGACCAGGATACGGGTCACCTCCGCGGGATCGCCGGAATAACCCCGCGCTATGAAACCGGCCCCCGCCGCCAGGGCAATGGCGGCGGGATTGAAACTGGGGATTCCGGTACCGTGCGGAGTCATCTTGCTCTTTGCCCAGTCGGGACGGGTGGTCGGCGAGGCCTGCCCCTTGGTCATGCCATACACCTGGTTATCCATCACGATGTAGGTCATATCCATATTGCGTCGGCAGGCATGCAGAAAATGATTGCCGCCGATAGAGAATCCGTCACCATCACCGCCGGCCACCACTACCGTGAGATCCGGTCGCGCCGCCTTGAGTCCGGAGGCTGCCGCCAGCGCCCTACCATGAATGCCGTGAAAACCATAGCTGTCGATATAGGCCGGCAGACGGGAGGAACAGCCGATACCCGAGACAACCGCCACATTTTCCTTGGCCAGCCCCAGATGAGCCATCGCCTTGGTCAGGGCCGACAATACCGCGAAATGGCCGCAGCCGGGACACCATACGGGCTTGATGTCCGATTTGTAATCTTTCGCCTTGAGAGAGGGTACGGGCATGAAATCACTCCGACGCAACGGGCTGACGGCCCCATAGTAATGCAACCCCAGCCCGGAAAACAGCAGTACGGGATCCGGCATTTCAATATACGGGTTATCCCGGATACTCAAGTCCGGCACGAGCGGCATAATAAGACTGGCCAATGCCAGGAAGAATTTCAAGCACCAACAGGAAGGTCACCATGATCACAGGCCAATCACCCGAAATACCTGTAAGCTCTAAAAGCCGCCCCGAACCCATCGCCACGGGCTGTCAGAATCCGGAAACCCTGCTCGACGAACTCTCCGAGATCGAGATTCAACGGGCCGTGCGAAAACGATCCTCGACCGCTGAAAAATTAGCCCGCAATGCGCCTCAGCCCCATCGCAAGGAGATGGAAAAGCTGTTCAATATCGGCCTTTATGTGCAACAGCGGTTCGAACAGATCCACAAACTGCCCAAACAGGACATCAATGGCGCCCTGGCGATTTTCCTCTATGGCATCTGGTCCACCTATAACCCGGGCCGCCGTATTCCAGGTGCGTCCTTTCCCCAGCTGATCGCCTCCACCCATGAGGTGCTGGCCGACTGGGGGGATTTTCTTAAGACCTATGAAAAATCCACCTCGGGCAAACGTCAGTCGCTCTACGAGACCTTCGCCATGGTCGGAAACTGGCTGTTGATGATCCAACACCACCTGAACGCACAACCGGATGACACCGCGTTGAACAACGTGAAGATCATGGTCCGTGAGATCATCATCCGCAGCCTCAAGATTGAACCCGAATGCATCATCATCGGCCAGGACGGCCGCCTGATGCTCATTCCCCTCAGCCACTCATAAGAGATATCCGCATGAAGACCCGGAAGTTTATTGCACGGATGGTACTGACCGCATCCCTTTCGACCTTTTCCACACTGATCAACTGCGCCCCGTCGGATGCCCCCCTGCCGATGCCCGTCTTCGCCATCGAAGGGCTGGATAAAATGCTGGCAGAGTCCACCCAAGGCGGCATCTTGAATGGTGGCGCGGAGGATTCAGGCAAGGCTTTTGCCAAGGAAATCAGCACCATTACCCAGCAGGAGCTGGTCGATGCCGCCGGCAATGTGACGATCTCGGCCAAGGAGCTGGCAAACGTCTTTCCGGAGCAAAATCGGGCCAACATGGAGAAAATCTTCAACATCGCCCTCTACGTCCAGCAACGCATCGAAAAGGCGGCGGGAGTGCCTCAAGGGGACCTGGCCACGGCGGTGGCTTCGTTTCTCTATGGGGCCTGGTCGGCCTACAATGGTGGCGCTGAGATACCGGATGAGAAGATCCCGGTCCTGCACAGGCAGATCCAACAGGTGTTCGCCAACAACGACACAATGAGGAACATCCTCAGCAATGGTACAACGGAACAACGCCGGAAACTCTACGAGTACCTTTCCATGACCGGAAACTGGATGGCCATGTTTTCCGATACCCTGAAACAGACTCAGGACCCGAATACGATCAATGCCATCCGCGAGATTGCCAGACAGCTCTACTACAGCAGTTTCAAGCTGGACATCGAACGCTTGCACATCGCCCAGGATGGAAGCTTGTCACTCGGATAACACCGACGCATGCGGGCAGTTCTTCCTGACGGGTGAAGGAGAGGGCCAGAGTGCAGTCTTGGCGAATGCCTGACCGATCGTCTGAATGAAGCACATCAAGCAGCAGGTTGCTGCATTGTGCTCAGACAAAACGCGAGACAAATCGAGATTCACGAAAAAAGCGCAGATAACCCGGATAAATGAGACTATGAGGCGGAGGGTAACACGCAGGATCGGGCCGTCTGAGTAGCATTTCAACGCCAGCCTTGCCCTCAATCCTGAAGCAGGTTCTTCTGTATCAGGCCATTCATTTCCCGCACGACACGACCGGGGCGTATCGGCAAGGGCCCCGGTTGCGCCAGAGAGGCCGCCTGTGGCGGCAGCACTGATTCGGCACGCAGGTAGTGGTAGAGCTGCGCGCCGTGATTCTGTTCCACCACCAGAACCTGATCCATTCCGGCCAATGCCTCCTCAAACGCGGCCTTCTGCAGCGGTGCGAGCAATCTGAGTGCGATCACCTTAACCGCCTGCCCCGCTTCACGCAGCCTGTCTGCCGCTTCCTTGACCGCGCCGCTGCTGGAACCCCAGGTCACCAGGCAGAGTTTGCCGTCTCCGGTGATTTGCGCCCATTCGCTGCCGTAATCGAAATCGGTCAGTTTATGCAGGCGCTTGTTCAACTGCTCCCGGTGGTCCACCGCCATGCTCGAAGGGGTGCCCCGGGTATTGTGTTCCAACCCGTCGGCGGTATACATGCCGCAGGGAGTACCGGGCAGCGTCATGGGCGATACATGATCGGGACTCTCCCGGTAACGGCGGTAGTCCGATTCCGGTTGGGCTTCAACCTTTCGCCGCAAAGGCAGGTCAACCGCTTCGGCGGCCTCGATGATGGTCTGGGATTGACCCAATGACTGATCGGAGAGCACCAGGGCAACCGTCTGCAGATGTTCCGCCAGTTGAACCGCCCACTGGGTGGTGAAGACCGCATCACGAATCGACAGGGGCGCCAACACAAGGTGGGGCGCATCGCCATGCAGGCCATAGAGCGCCTGATTCAGATCCGACTGCTCGGACTTGGTTGGAATTCCAGTGGAGGGTCCACCACGCATCACGTTGATCACGGTAACCGGGGTTTCGCTCACCAGAGCCAGGCCCAGGCCTTCCACCATCAGGCTCAACCCGGGACCGGAGGTGGCGGTCAAAGACGCTACCCCACCAAATGACGCGCCGATGATCATGTTGACCGAGGCGAGTTCGTCTTCAGCCTGTAACAGGGATCCACCGACTTTCTCGAGGCGTGGCGCCAGCCACTCCAGGATTTCGCTGGCGGGGGTGATGGGATAGGCCGCAACAAACCGTACTCCGCCGCGCAACGCACCCAGACCGCAGGCCTGATTCCCCGTGATACTCCAGCGGTTGGGTTGCTTGCCGGGCGACGCCAGTTCGATCTGTGGACGACGATCGTGGTTATAACCCAGTTCCAGGGCACGTAGCGCGCTCTCAAGCACCTGGGCGCCTTTCTTCGAGAGTACCTGCCGGACACCCTCCTGCATCGCATCCAGCGACAGCCCGCAGGTGACCGCCGCCGCGCCCAGAGCGACCATGTTGAGGCGGCCTTCCGGCAATCCGGAGGCCAGAGTCTTGAAGGGAATTTCCCGCACCTGAGCGCCATTGCTGCGCAACAATGCGGGCACTTCACCTGCTTTCGGGTCGCACAGAATCAGGCTCTTCTCACCCAGCGGAATCTCATCGGCGAAGCGTTCGATATTGAGCCAGTCCAGGGCGACCAGGAGATCGTATTCATCCCCCATACATTCCACCGGCGCGATACCGAAGCGGATCATCGAAGCGGATTCACCGCCGCGGATCTGGGGACCGGCCGAGCGGGTCATCAGTCCCTGGAAGCCGCTGTGAGCCCCCGCTTCAAGAAGGATCCGTCCCGTGGTTACCGCGCCACTGCCACCGGAACCGGTGACCGCGACGGAGTAGGTCGTCCTGGGCTTTTGAGGACTATTCATTGATTATCAGAACCTCGATGCGACGATTGGTCTTACGTCCCTCTTCGGTTTCGTTGTTGGCCACGGGGCGGGTTTCGCCATAGCCGATCGCGGTCAAACGGGTACGCTTCACGCCCCCGACCTTTTCCAAGAACGAAGCGACGGTCTCCGCCCGTTGCTGGGATAGTGTCAGATTCGCCTCAGCGCTGCCAATGGAATCGGTATGCCCGGAGACCACCACGTTGGGATTGGGAAAGGTATTGACCGCAGTGACGATTTTATCCAGCAGGGCAAAATTTTCCGCCTGGATGTCCGCACCGCCACTGGGAAAGTTAAAAGCGTGCAACTCGAGGAGCACATTGTGGCCTTGACGGTAGACATTGGCCTCGTAGGGCGAAAACAGCCGCTGGATCTTGTCGAAGCGTTCCTGGGCCTCTCGATTTTGTCGCTCCATGGTCGCCAGGCGGGTCTCCAGATCGATACGGGTCGCCAGCTCGGTCCGCTGCATGGTCACGTAGTGCTTGAGTTTATCCTTCAGGATCTGCACCACCTCATGGTTGGGTTGATCGAAGGGTAACGCCTCGGACAGAGGCTCATTGATCTGGCTGAGTTGATTCTGATACCAGAGCAGGATGTCCTCCTGGGTGAACTCCCGGCTTTCGAAGTCTTTGACCAGCTCAGTGATCTCGATACTGCGCTTGGCCAGCTTACTCGCTTGCAGGGCATGGTTCCTGGCCTTTTCCCGCTGGCTGCGATTGGTCTCCAGCACCGCGATGGCCAGGGTAAGTTCATCATTGGCCCGTTTCAGAGTCTTAGGCGCGTATTCATCCGCCTCATTCTGTACCGCTCGCTGGATGTCCTTGCGGGCATTGTCGGTGGCTTCCTGTTTGAGGGCTTCCAGCTCGATCTGGGCATAGCCTTCGAGCATCTCCGGCCGCCATTTCTTGGCCGCCTCAAGATCCCCCTCTTCCACCAGCTGCGAGGCAATGCGCAGCTTGTTATCGAGGGCCTTGAAACGCTCTTCCTGGAGCGTATCGGCACCCGCTTCGATGGCCAGACCACGGGCATCCAGCACTTCGCGCATCAGCGCCTTGGATACATTGGCATCCGCTTCGGCCTTGCTGATCACCCGCCAGCCCTCTTCCAAGGTCTTGGCCACCTTATCGCTGTTGCGGGTACGTCCCAGGGAGATCGCCTGTAGCAGTATTTCCTGGGAACGGGCAAATCCCTTAGGGGCCAGATCGAACCGACCTTTGGTCAGATCCTCGCTCAAACGTCCCTTGAAAGCGGAAATCTCATCATACTCTTCGATGACTTGATGTTCGGAAAGGGTCGGCGCTGTAGTGCAGCCCCAGACTGACAGGCCAAGCACCAACAGGGTCGCCCATCTCAACAACGATGACATAACGCAGATCTCCTCGCGATTCAGGAGTGTTCCGAAAGCCACAATCGTAACCGCAGAGTCAGTTCGGGTGTGTAGCCTACGGTCACAAAGCGGATCTTCAAATCCTTGTCCACGATATAGCTGGTGGGCAAACCTTTCACACGCCAGACCGCGGCAATATCCCCATCCACATCGTTGATGGTGCTGAAACCCAGGTTTCGCGCCTGCAGATGTTCCCGAACCGCTTGTGCCGAGCCCGATTGCATGGCCACCGTGATAACCCGGTGTGAACGGGAGAGGTCGTCGATACTGGAGGCCTCGAGACCACAGACCGGGCACCAGGAAGCCCAAAAGTGAATCAAAACCGGTCCATCCGCGAAGTGCACCAGATCAAAGTTTTCACCGGCCAGGGTCTGGCCCGTCAGGGGGGGGGCGTCGCCGACCACCAGATTCCGAGTTTGCCAGAGATGAATCAGGAACAGAACCAACAACAGCCCAAGCAGTTCGGCACCCCAGCGCAGCACGCGTCGTCCCAGAGTGGGAGATTGCTTGGCTTCTCGTTGTTCCATTTCAGATTACCGAAGCGGCTGAGCGGTTAAGCAGGCTCGGGAGGTCACTCCCGCTCTTCGATCCAGGCGGTCTGGATCGCCTCGAGGATCTTCTCCCCGGAGTGTTCGGGATCATCATCGAAATCATCCAGGTCCATCACCCAATTGCGCAGATCGACGAAGTTCACGGTGTGGGGATCCACCTCCGGATAGGTTTCATCGAGTTCGATGGCAATGTTGATGCTGTCGACCCATTTCAATCCCATGGCAACCTCTCAGTGATGTTCAGACACCATATTGATCGTGTACTTGGGAATCTCGACCACGAGATCCACCTCTCCGACTTTCGCCTGGCAGCTCAGGCGGGACTCCGGCTCCAGGCCCCAGGCCTTGTCGAGCATATCCTCCTCCACCTCATCGGCTTCGCCCAGGGAATCGAAACCCTCCCGCACGATCACGTGACAGGTGGTACAGGCGCAGGATTTCTCGCAGGCATGTTCAATCTCTATGCCGTGCTGCAAGGCCGCGTCACAAAGGGTGATGCCCGGTTCAACCTCGATCACCGCGCCTTCCGGGCAGATCTCTTCATGGGGCAGAAAGATAATTCGTGTCATGCGCTGCCTCTGTCAAAATTCGTCAAGACTGTGGCCGGACATGGCCTGTTGGATGCTCTGGTTCATACGGCGTTCCACATAAAAACCGCAGGTCTTTTCCAGCTCGGCCACACGCGCCTTGATCTGTTGCGGATCGGTGGCGTCGACCACGGCCTTGAGATCGTCCAGGGCCTGGTCGACCCGGGCGCGTTCGGCCGCATCCAGGAGACGCTCGCCATCTTCGGCCAGGGCGCTGACCAGGGCCTCGATAACCCGCTCCGCCTCGACCTGCTGTTCTCTCAGATTGCGCGCGAGTTTGTCATCGCCGGCATGCGCGATGGAGTCGCGCAGCATGGTTTCGATCTCAATATCGGTAAGACCGTAGGAGGGTTTGACCTCGATACTCGCATGCACGCCGCTGCTCTGTTCCACCGCACTGACGCTCAATAGACCGTCCGCGTCCACCGCGTAGGTCACCCGGATGCGTGCAGCACCCGCCACCATCGGGGGGATTCCGCGCAGTTCGAAGCGAGCCAGTGAGCGGCAGTCGGAGACCAGTTCCCGTTCCCCCTGCACCACATGGATCGCCATCGCGGTTTGACCGTCCTTGAAGGTGGTGAACTCCTGAGCCCGGGCCACCGGAATAGTGGTGTTGCGGCTGATCAGTTTTTCCGTCAGTCCGCCCATGGTTTCGATGCCCAGGGAGAGGGGTATCACGTCCAGAAGCAGCATCTCGTCGCCGGGTTTGTTGCCCACCAGGATGTCCGCCTGGATCGCCGCACCTACCGCGACCACCCGGTCCGGATCGATATCCACCAGGGGCTCGGTTGCAAACAGCTCGCCGACCATCTCCCGAACCCGGGGCACCCGGGTGGAACCGCCCACCATCACCACGTCCTCGACCTCATCCGGTGAGACGCCGGCATCCCGTAGGGTGCGGCGGCAGGCCATCAGGGTCTTTTTCACCAGGGGATCGATGAGTTCATGAAATTGTGACCGGTCGAGGCGTCCGCGCCATTCGGAACCGTCGTCGAGACTGACCCGGATTTCGGTCTCGGGTGCGTCGCTGAGAGCTTCCTTGGCCCCGCACCCGGCACGGATCAGGCGTTTGATCATGACCTGCCCCGCATCCTGCGGGATTCCGGCCTGCTGCATGATCCAGGCGGCCACAGCGCGGTCGAAATCATCCCCGCCCAGGGCAGAGTCACCCCCGGTGGCCATGACCTCGAACACCCCTTTATTGAGCCTGAGAATGGAGATATCAAAGGTTCCCCCACCCAGGTCGTAGATGGCATGAATGCCCTCCGCGCCCTTGTCCAGGCCATAGGCCACCGCGGCGGCGGTCGGTTCGTTCAACAGCCGCAGTACGTGCAAACCGGCCAGCTTGGCCGCGTCCTTGGTTGCCTGACGTTGCGCTTCATCGAAGTAAGCCGGCACGGTGATCACCACACCCTGCAGGGGACCGCCCAGGGTGTTTTCCGCCCGATCGGAGAGTTGCCGAAGTATCTCCGCTGAGACTTCGATGGGTGAGACCGCTCCGCCGCGGGTCTTGATGCGCGGCACCCGGCTATCGGACTGGGCGAACTCGTAGGGCAGTTGACTGCCCAAGGTCTTGATATCCTCGACACCCCGGCCAATCAGCCGTTTTACGGATGAGATGGTATTCAGCGGATCTTCGACTTCGGTCTGTTTCGCCTCGTGACCCACCCGCACTCCGGACTCCAGATACTGGACCACTGAGGGCAGCAGGTGCCGGCCCTGATCATCGGCCAGGGTCTCGGCCTGTCCGCTGCGGACACAGGCGACCAGGGAATTGGTGGTGCCGAGATCGATACCGGCGGAAAGCCGGTGCTGATGAGGCGCCTGGGCCTGACCCGGCTCGGCTATCTGTAGGAGCGCCATCGCGTCGTCTACCTCGTCTTGTTTACCTGCAACGCCCGAATGTGCCGCGTGCTGGCGGCCAGTGACGGGCGCTAGTTGTACTGATCATCCAGCTCCGCTTCCGCCCGTTCCACCTCGGCGCGCAGCTTCTGCAGAAAGCGCATTTTGCGCAGAATCTCCCGGGCATCCTCGAGCTGCTGTGCCGTCGGACGCTCGAACAACACGGCCATCTGCGCCACTAGGTCGGTGATCTGTTTGCGGATCCGGTTACTCAGATCGAGCACGGCCTCGTAGGGACCGGACTGACCGAGCAGGTTCTCTAGCTCTTCGCGCAGTTCCATCTGCTGCATCAGGAACTCCATGTCGTGGGTGGACTCGTTGAGACTGTCCATTTCGACACCGTGCAGAGAAAGCAGATAGGCTGCCCGGGCAATCGGATCCTTAAGGGTCTCGAAGGCCTCGTTGATCAGCGAGGCCCCTTGCACGGAGAGCCGTCGCTCCTGTTCCGTGGCATTCGCATAGCGGTCCG
>JBNLFS010000086.1:0-38976 GCA_050305635.1 Candidatus Thiodiazotropha sp.
AGGTGAACGACTACTCTCGCAGTAATCAGCACCCTCTGATGTGCACCATGGAGGAGACTTAATCCAGTCGACCGGAGTTTCTGAGATGTTGAACAAAGAGCTGGAATTTACGCTCAATCAAGCATTTAAGAGCGCAAAAGAGAAGCAGCATGAGTTCATGACCGTGGACCATCTGTTATTGGCACTACTCGATAATCCCTCTGCCGCCGCGGTACTCAGGGCCTGCGGTGCAGATATCGATAAAATGCGCGCGCGGGTGCGCACCTTTGTGGATGAGACCACACCGCTGATTCCTGACGGCGACGAACGGGAGATACAACCCACCCTGGGATTTCAACGGGTGCTGCAACGGGCCGTGTTCCATGTGCAGTCCTCGGGCAAGAACGAAGTCACCGGGGCCAATGTGCTGGTGGCGATCTTCAATGAACGGGATTCCCAGGCGGTCTACTTTCTTAACGAACAGAATGTCACCCGGCTCGATGTGGTGAATTACATCTCCCACGGGATCTCCAAGATTAATGAAGTGGGTCAGGAAGAGACACCGGTGGATCTCGCGACCGAAAACAAGACGGGTGACCAGGCCAGCGCGCTTGAGAGTTATGCGACCAACCTGAATCAGCTCGCCATGCAAGGTAAGATCGATCCCCTCATCGGGCGTCAGTCGGAGGTCGAACGCACCATTCAGATACTTTGCCGCCGACGTAAGAACAACCCGCTGCTGGTGGGTGAGGCCGGTGTGGGCAAGACCGCTATTGCCGAGGGACTGGCGAAGAAGATCGTTGACAAAGAGGTGCCGGACATCCTGGCCAATGCCACGATCTACGCACTTGATCTAGGAACCCTGGTGGCGGGCACCAAGTATCGCGGTGACTTCGAGAAGCGTCTCAAGGGCGTGCTCGCGGAGCTTAAACGTAAGCAGGACGTGGTGCTGTTCATCGACGAAATTCACACCATCATCGGTGCAGGCGCCGCTTCCGGTGGGGTGATGGATGCCTCGAATCTGATCAAGCCGGTGCTCGCCTCGGGCGAACTTCGGTGTATCGGTTCCACGACGTACCAGGAGTTCCGCGGGATCTTCGAAAAGGACCGCGCCCTGGCAAGACGCTTTCAAAAGATCGATGTGGAGGAACCTTCGGTGGCCGAGACCGTAGAGATCCTCAGGGGTCTCAAATCCCGCTTCGAAGAGCACCATCACATCGAGTACACCCAGGAAGCCCTGACCAGTGCGGCGGAGCTTTCTGACAAGTACATCAACGATCGACATCTGCCGGATAAGGCGATCGACGTGATCGACGAGGCTGGGGCCAATGTTCAGCTACAGCCAGAGGACCGTCGCGTCAAGATCATCGACGTGGAAGCGGTGGAGGCGATCGTCGCGAAGATCGCGCGGATTCCCCCGAAAAAGGTCTCCACCTCGGATACTGAGTCGTTGCGCAATCTCACCCGGGATCTGAAGTTGGTGGTGTTCGGACAGGACCCGGCCATCGAGGCTCTGACTGCGGCAATCCGCATGAACCGGTCCGGTCTGGTCAAGGAGGGACGGCCGGTGGGCTCCTTCCTGTTCACCGGTCCGACCGGTGTGGGTAAGACGGAAATTACCCGTCAGCTGGCGCGTATCCTGAACATGGAACTGATCCGCTTCGATATGTCGGAGTACATGGAGCGTCACACCGTGTCACGCCTGATCGGTGCACCGCCCGGGTATGTGGGGTACGACCAGGGTGGATTGCTGACCGAGGAGATCGCCAAGCATCCCCATTGCGTGTTACTGCTCGATGAGATCGAGAAGGCCCACCCGGATGTGTTCAATCTGCTGCTCCAGGTGATGGATCACGGCACCCTTACCGACAACAACGGGCGTAAGGCGGATTTTCGCAACGTAGTGATCGTCATGACCACCAACGCAGGCGCCCATGAGATGAGTCGCTCCTCCATCGGTTTCACCAAGCAGGATCACGCCACTGACGGCATGGAGGCGATCAAGAAGCTGTTCACACCGGAGTTCCGCAACCGTCTCGATGCGATTATCCAGTTTTCCGGACTCTCACAGGAGAACATCGCCAAGGTGGTGGATAAGTTCATTTTCGAACTTGAAGGTCAGCTGCAGGAGAAGCATGTGAATCTGATCGTCGAGCCGGAGGCCCGGGTTTGGCTGGCGGAACGGGGCTATGACCCGTCGATGGGCGCAAGACCCATGGCGCGCCTGATTCAGGATGAGATCAAGAAACCCCTGGCCGAAGAGCTGCTGTTCGGCAAGCTGGCTACCGGTGGCGCGGTCAAGGTGGACGTCGCGGAGGACAAGCTGGTATTCGAGATCGAGGGAGAGCCGGTTGCCGACGCGTCCGTGGACGAAGGCTGAACCGCTCAGCGGGCGCGGTAGGTGATACGTCCCTTGGTGAGGTCGTAGGGTGTCAACTGCACGGTAACCTTGTCACCGGTGAGGATGCGGATGTAGTGTTTGCGCATCTTGCCGGAGATATGGGCGGTGACGACGTGGCCGTTCTCCAGTTCAACCCGAAACATGGTGTTCGGCAGGGTCTCGACCACCGTGCCTTCCATTTCGATAAAATCTTCTTTCGCCATAGGTTCAAAATCTAAATCTGATAATAATGTGGCTCTGGCCGACGGGCGGGCCCTGACATGGGTCTTCCGGGGTCCAGAGGGGAATGCGCCATTATCTGTATATTTGAGGATATGGCAAGTCACCAAAAGGAATATTCCTGCATTTTGCGGTGAATTCCGTTCAGAAACCGGGCGGGCTGGTTGTGTTTGACCCGCATTCCGGGGGCTGGGCGGGTGCCGTGCGCGTCCGCGGGGCGCCTCCGGATGCCTCCTCAGCCCTGACTGAGCAGATTGCGTAGATCGATCACCGCCGCATTGGCCCTGGAAACGTAGGAGGCCATCACCAGGGAGTAGTTGGCGAACATCCCAAATCCTTTGCCGTTCAGGACCATGGGGCTGCTGATTGGCTGTTGAGTGGCCTCCAGCTCGCGGATGATCTGACGCAGGCTGACCAGGGCGTTTTTCTTCGTCAGGATATCGTGAAAGTCAATTTCGACCGCCTGCAGGAAATGGATCAGCGCCCAGGTCGATCCCCGGGCTTCATAAAACACGTCATCAATTTCCAACCAGGGCGTCTGGACCACGAGACGATCCGCGGTTGCTGTGGACTGGGCCGCTTCGGGATCCCCCGCCAGGTCGGTGTTGATCCGCTCCTGCCCGACACTGGCGCTCAACCGCTGGGACAGGCTGCCCAGGCGTTTCTCCACCACAGCCAACCAGTCGCGCAGATTATCGGCGCGGGCGTAAAACTGGCCGTTTTCCCGATTTTGCCTCGAGAGATCCGCAAGGTAGCGTTTCAGCGCTTCAATACCCTGAAGGTATTCCCCTTCCGTGGAGGGAAAGATCCAGGAGTCGTTGCTGTAGTTGAATTGGGGTTCGGCGATGGCCAGGTCCTTGTTTTCCAGGGATTGCGACTGGGAGCGGCTCATATCGTTGCGCAGGGAGCGCGCCAGATCCCGAACCTGGGTCAAAACGCCGAACTCCCAGTTTGGCATGTTGTCTAGGAACAGGCTGGGCGGCATCACATCGTTGCTCAGATATCCGCCGGGTTTTTGCAACAGGGTTTCGATGGTTCTCAAAAGGGTGGCCGTGGTGTAGGAGCCGGTGACGGGTTCGAGTTCCATGCCGGCAAGGGTTTCCCGGGTATTGGTACGCACATCAAAGGGCTCGGGAATACGGCTCCAGTAGAGTCCGAATATGAAAAGAACCATCACAAGAGTGATCAAGGCCAGCCCGCTACCCCAGATCCAGCCTTTTTCCTTCAGAGTCTGGGGATGGTAGAGACGGGCAATACGGTTGATCAGGGAGAGCGTCTGACGAACGGTGCGGGCGAATAGAGCTTTCACGCAAATGAGTCCATAAGTTGCCAACGATGCAAGTAGTGGGTGAAGACTAAAACACAGTCCGATGAATGATCAAGACGTTACAACATATTACGCTGAGGTCATTTGCTGAAATGACCCAGCGAGTCGAGCGAAGTGGCGCGGCACGGCAATGTCATCAAAATCATGAGCATTGTTCCATTCGGAGTGTCGTCGAGAATCTTTTGACGGACCGGATCCGGCTTTCGTGTCAGCCCTTCCGCCGTTCATCCGCGGATGTGGGTCTTATGTCGGAGTCTGGTCGAGCTACAGATGAATTCAAGGCGATTGGATCGCGAGTGTCTTGATGGTTCTTGCGGGAGTATCTGCCTTGGCGCAGGCCAAGGCAGATGAGGGGCATGGGAAGAAAGTGTTAGGCGTCAGCCACGGCTTTCTTCTTGCTGACTCTACGGCGGCGGCGTACTTTCCGGTCAGCCGCTTTTTCAAGTATCTTGGCCTTCTTTTCAAAATCTTTCAGCATTTTTGCCTGAGCGGCCTGCATGGCTTTGTAGAGTCCTTTGGCCAGGCGGGCAGCTTTACGTTGTTCACTGACCAGTGCAGTACGTTCTGTCTTGAGGTCTTTCAGTTTAGCCTGTAATTCACCCACGCGGGCCTTCGCCTTTTCCTGGGTGGCAGCGGTTTTGGCATTGCTTGCGGCCATGCGGGCTTTATCAACTTGAGAACTGGCGGTCTCAACCAGTTTGTCCTGTTTTGCGAGGGCTTTGTCAGCAGCGTTCAATCGGTCGATTGCGCGCTTGTTTGCAGCTGACATACCTTTATTCGCGAGCAGCGCCTCAGAGATTGTCTCCATGGAGATAACCGTTCTTTTTGCTCTGCGACGTTTTTTTACCGTTTTCTTTAAAGCCATTGTTGCTCCTAAATAATTGAATAACATTGCATAATATAGTTGTTGTTGTGCGTAAGAACAACACTTTAACGAAAATTGTGAAATTCGTTTCTGATTTTTTGTGAATTTTCAGACAAATTTTGTTGTTTCATACACCGCAAAACTTCATGACATTGGTTTCCTGAAAGTCATGAATGCGCAATTTAATTCGTGAATTTATGCCCGCAATTTCGTAATTGGAATAATTCCAAAGTTGCTTGTATGGCTTGATAATCACCGATTCAAAACCACTTCATTGCTTCAATTCTGTTGCTTAATTGTGTGAATCAAGTGTGTGTCGGTCTGCATGACATGTGTTGCACGACATTAATTCATGCTTGTCCGCAACTGCCCGATAACGACTGGTCACCCTTTCAAGATCGACTAGTCTTATCAGGAAGACTGGTGAAGCCGGTTCGGTTTGTCTGTTCATGGAATGCATATGCTCGAAGTCGGTCTGCCCAATCTGCATGCCCTGACCGTCATGATTCTGACGCTCGTTGCGTTATGGCTGTTCAGCCGTGAAAAAATCCCCCTGGAAACCTCAGCGCTCAGCATATTGACCCTGTTGGCTCTGTTTTTTGAGTTATCCCCATATCGAACAGAGGACGGCGTGCTCAGTGCCGCCGATTTTTTTCGCGGCTTCGGTCATGAGGCGTTGATTACCGTCAGTGCCTTGATGGTGGTGGGATATGGTCTTGTACGCACCGGGGCACTGGAGCCGGTGGGCCGATTTCTCGCCCGATTCTGGCGAGTCAGTCCCCGGGTTTCGTTTCTCGCGGCATTATTTGTTGCAGGCTTGATGAGTGCATTTATCAATAATACGCCCATTGTGGTGTTGCTGCTGCCGATTCTGGTGAGTGTATCCATGCAGACCGGAGCACAATCTTCATCCATATTGATGCCGGTGGGATTTGCCACGCTGATCGGTGGCATGTGTACATCGATCGGTACATCCACGAACCTGCTGGTCATCGGTGTGGCCACGGACCTGGGCGTTACACCCATCGGAATGTTTGATTTTCTGCTTCCCGCGCTCTTGGCTAATGGATTTGGGATCATGTATTTGTGGCTGATTGCGCCCAGGGTTTTGCCCAAGCGTCAACCGGTGCTGGTGGATACCTCTCCACGCATATTTACCGCGCAACTGTTACTCAAACCGGAGAGTTCCGCTGCCGGTCAGCCCTTATCCGAGGCTATTGCTCTGACACAGGGTGCGATGCAGGTCGATGGGATCTGGCGCAGTCAGAATACGCAGATCATGCCGTTGCCGGACGCCTTGCTCGCTCCCGGTGACCGGCTGTTGGTGCGGGATACGCCGGCTCATCTGAAAAGCTATGAAAAATTATTGGGCGCCACGCTGTACTCCGGGGGGGATGTCGTGGATGAGAATCACCCGCTGCATTCCGATCACCAACAACTCGCGGAAGCCATCGTGTTTCAGGGTTCGCCGTTGCAGAACCGCACCCTGAATGAGATTCGCTTTGCGGATGCCCATCAATTGTTTGTATTGGCAATACACAGAGCTCATGAACAGATCAAAACCATGCCGCAAGGTGTTGGGAATATACGGCTTAGAGTAGGCGATGTGTTACTCCTGCAGGGCAAGCAGGAGACAATCCGTGAACTCAAGCAGCAATCCATTCTATTGGTGCTCGATGCAACCACGGACCTGCCGCATACGCGCAAGGCGCCGTATGCCTTGTTGATCATGCTGGCGGTGATCCTCAGCGCCGCGTTTGGTTATCTGCCGATATCCGTCAGTGCGGTCACCGGCATGTTGCTGATGCTGCTGAGTCGCTGTCTGTCATGGCGCGATATGAGCCGCGCCTTGAATGCCCAGGTGATTCTCATCATTGTCGCCAGTCTGGCACTTGGCAACGCCCTGTTGCTGACCGGGGGCAGCGACTTTCTTGCGCAGGGTTTTATCCGTCTTACGCATGGCATGTCCGCGCCGGCGATGATCAGCAGCCTGATCCTGCTGATGGCGGTGTTGACCAATGTGGTGTCCAACAATGCGGCAGCGGTTATCGGGACGCCGGTGGCGGTGGCGATTGCGCAAACCTTGCAGTGGCCCGCGGAACCCTTTGTACTGGCTGTACTGTTCGGCGCGAATCTGAGTTATGCGACACCCATGGCTTACCAGACCAATCTGCTGGTGATGAGTGCAGGTAACTACACCTTCGGGGACTTTCTGCGTGTTGGCTTGCCGCTGATCCTTCTGATGTGGTTGGCCCTGAGTTGGTTGCTTCCGAGGTTTTTTCTTTAGTACATGGAGTAACGGATTCGGCTGAAGATGACCTATTTGGTGGCCGGGTTAATGAGCCTCCATCTTCGGTCAGCGTCCGAAACTTTGCATCACCTGTGACGACACCGGCGCGTAGTGGTCGAGTTCCATGGTGAACGCACCCAGACCATGGGTTGCGGAGCGCAGGTCAGTGGCGTAACCGAACATGCCTGACAGGGCGACATGATTGCGGATCGCCTTGCGTCCGCCGGGCCGATCCTTGATTCCGAGGATCTCCGCATTACGGCTTGCCAGCTGACCCATCACATCACCCAGGTGCTCCTCTGGCGTAATCACTTCGCAGGCCACGACCGGCTCAAGCAGTACCGGCTTGCCGGCTTCCAGGGCTTCGCGCAGCGCCATCCCGGCGGCAATCTTGAAAGCCAGGGGGTTGGAATCCTTACTGTGTGCGGAACCATCCAGCAGGGTAATGTTCAGTCCGGTGACGGGATAGCCGCCGATCACCCCGCTGCGCGAGGCCTCTTGCAAGCCGGTCTCGATTGCAGGCAGATACTGTTTGGGGATCGCGTCGGATGTCAGCGCATTGCTGTACTGTATGCCATCCACTTCGGGTGCCGGCATTACCGCGATCACGACATGACCGTACTGGCCCGACCCGCCGGTCTGGCGGATGAATTTGCCCTCCGCGCGGGCCACCGCCCGGCTGACTGTCTCCTTGTAGGCCACCTTGGGTTTGCCGGTGCGTACGTTCACCCCTTGTTCTCGCTTCAAGCGCTCCAGCAGTACTTCCAGGTGCAGCTCCCCCATGCCGGCAAGCAGTATCTGACCGGTTTCACTCTCCATTTCGGTACGAAAGGTCGGATCATCATCCGCCAGGTGCTGCAGGGCATCGGCCAGCCGGTCATTGTCCTGTGCGGTGACGGGGGTCACAGTGATTTTGATCACCGGATCCGGGAAAGCGATGGATTCCAGAAGCATCGGGTGATCCGGAGCGCACAGCGTGTCGCCGGTCACAGCCTCTTTCAGACCGAGCACTGCGGCAATGTCTCCGCAGGGAATGTGATGGATGTCTTCCCGATGCTCGGCATACATGCGTTCCAGACGCCCCACCTTCTGCGGTCGCCCGTGTCTTGGGTTGAGCAGTGGGGCGCCGGATTTCAGTTCGCCGGAGTAGACCCGGACATAGCAGAGTCGTCCCGCATAGGGATCAGTGACGGTTTTGAACACCAGGGCGCATAGTGGCGCCAGGGGATCCGGCGGGCAGGTGATCGGGATATCCCGGTCCGGGTGTCTGGCCTCGACCGCGTCGACGTCGGCCGGGGAGGGCAGGTAATCCACCACCGCATCCATCAGGGGTTGAATGCCTTTGTTTTTGAGGGCGCTGCCACACAGCACCGGGGTCAAGCCTTTGTGATTGACCACCCGCCGTAGCGCCTCGCGGATCTGTGAAGGTTCGGCGTCGGAGTTGTCCAGCCAGAGACTCAACAACAGGTCGTCCTCACCGGCAATGGTTTCGATCATGGCGTTGCGCGCGGAGCGGGCGGCTTCGATGTGCTGCGCCGGGATCTCTCCCAGGCCGGGTTCCGTACCCAGTGCGTCGCTCCAGGTGATGGCCTGCATTTCGATCAGGTCGATGACACCCGAGAAATCGCCTTCCGTCCCCATGGGTATCTGAATGACCACCGGTCGAGCGCTAAGCCGTTCCACCAGGGTTTCAACGGCGTGTTCGAAATCCGCCCCGAGTCGATCCATCTTGTTGATGAAACACAGCCGGGGTACCCGGTAGCGGTCCGCCTGCCGCCATACGGTCTCGCTCTGCGGTTCGACGCCCTGAGAGGCGTCAAATATGACCACTGCGCCATCCAGGACCCGCAGAGCCCGTTGCACCTCGGCGGTAAAGTCGATATGTCCCGGGGTGTCGATCAGGTTGATCTGATGATCCCGCCAGTGGGTTGTCACCGCGGCATCCACGATGGTGATGCCCCGTTCCCGCTCCTGGTCCATCCAGTCGGTGATGGTGGTTCCGTGATCCACCGATCCGATCTGCCGGGTACGCCCCGTATAGTAGAGAATGCGTTCGGTGACCGTGGTTTTCCCCGCATCGATGTGCGCGATCAAGCCGATGTTTCTGAGTGATGAGATGGGTATGGCCTGAGACATGAATTTGTGCTGCTGTTTGCCGGCATTCCGGGTCAGGGGGCAATGGATTCCGGACGGGGCCTGACGAACGACCCTGTGTCGGGTTAATCATAGACGATTATCGGTCTGTGGGTAGCACTCAGGTTCCGCATCCCTTTCACCGACGATTCCTGCGCGGGTTGTTCCCGTACAATCGACACTCAGGCATGGGGCCGGTTCAACCGGTCATCTTCACAAGTTAAGGATTATCAACCCGGCACCTCAATCGATTGGTACACTTCGGCCGTTCTATTAAATTTAAACTGTTAGGAAGTGCGAGCATTCCTTTGTTCTGCGTTACGACGCTTGGTCATGGGCTTGCCATTGCCGGTGAGTCACGCCTTGATCAAGGGCGATCTTGTCGTCCTGAACCGGCCTATCTTGAGGCCGGGTGAACAATATCAGGCCTGTTCAATATGGACCGGGTCGTGGGGTTGCAACCGCTGTGCTTAAGGGCATGCTGCTCATTTTACAGGTCGCCTCTGTGCTTGAGTGACTGGTTTGTTGAATTGGGTTAACCTCTCAAATTCTTTGATACACAAACATGGCTCGGCCGATTCGTGGACAGCGACCGGGTATGGAGGATGCAGAATGCCTTCCACACAGGATTCGCGGGATCTGAACCTACTCAATAACCTGTCCGGGTTGCTCAAAGAGGTCAAGGGTCACTGGCCGGTTTTGCCTTCCGGCCTCTGGAACAGTTCCGGTATCCGAATCGTACTTCGCCTGCTGGATGATTTGAACAAGAAGTGCAACGCGGCCGGACTGGTCAATATCCATGCCCTGTCGGTCGAAATCGAGCGGGTCATCAGCGATGTCCACGAAGAAAATGCCCAGCCTGATGAAGAGGACGTATCCCGCTTGCAGCAACTGCTGCGTGATCTGGAAAAAGCGATCGCTGCGGCTCAGATGAGCGGCGATGTACATGCGCCGCTCATCCCGGCGCATGTCGATGTGCTCTACTGGCATCGTAGTGAGGTCAAGGGGGACGCCATCGCCACCGCAATTGAACAGAATGGCTGGCAAATCCAGCAGATGAATGAATACGGCGATCTGTTGACCGCGTTGAAACGACAACAGGCACGGGTGCTGTTATTGGATACGGCCTTCCTGCCGGGTATTGCCCCATTGACCGAAACGCTGGGGACGATGCGGCGTAACAAGATGCTCTGTCCGGAATTGGTCTTCCTCTCAGCCCATTGCGATGTGGAGATTCGTCTTGAAGCGCTCAGAGCCGGTGCGACCCAGTGTCTGTCGGAGCCGGTTAACATCAATGAACTGATGACGGTGGTCAAAGAGATCGTGGCGCCACGGCTGAAACCCCATTTCCGGGTTCTGATCGTGGAGGACGACGAGGCACAGGCCAAATTTGCGGCAACCCTGTTGATGAAGAGCGGCCTGGAAACTCTGGCGATTACCGACCCGCTGAACGTGATGGCGGCGGTGCATGAGTTTCAACCGGATCTGATCCTCATGGATCTCTACATGCCTGGCGCGAACGGTATTGAGTTGACACAGGTGATTCGCAGTCGAAACACCTTCGCCTTCATTCCGATCGTTTTCCTTTCCGGTGAGGATGATCCGGAGAAGAAGATCCTCGCCCTTCACTCCGGCGCGGACGATTTTCTCACCAAGCCGGTGCGGCCCCAGTTTCTTGTGGCTACGGTGAATTCCCGTATCAAGCGTTCGAAACAGACACTGGCAGCGGCAGATGTTGGACTGAGCGATGCCCCATCCGGGTTGAAAAACCGGCGTTGGTTCTTGCAGGAACTGGACATGGCGGTGATTCAGTCGACACAGGAGTCGGCGGTGTTTGCCCTGTTCACGGTTGTCATCAATGAACTGGACACGGAATTCGAGGATTGGGGGGAGGATCCGGTGCTGTCCCGGGCAGTGGATGTTGTGGATGCGGTCATTGGCAAACGTGATCTGATGGCACGAACCGGCAAGCAGAGTTTTGCCATACTGCTCAACCGCACGGATGTGCCCCAGGTGGAGAAACTGGGGGCCGACCTGTATCAGCGGTTGACTGAGGAGTTCGAAGGCGAGGAACCGGCCGAGACCCGCTGGGGCATCGGTTACATCCTGATTCGCCCGGATGCTTGCGGCGCCTATACCTGCTTGCAGCAGTCTGAAATGGCCGCCTTGCGGGCACTTGAACAAAAGCCCCCCGGTTGCCTGTTGCATCAGGAGTCCCCGGACGAATCGGTGCAGGTTCAACCTGAACAGGTGGATCTGTTACAGGAGCAGGTCCGCATGGCGCTGAAATCCGGATATGTCAGCTTTCGAGAACAGCGTTTTCAGGCTTCGCGGCATGGTGAATCGGCGGTGGTTATTCAGATACCCGGCTTCCTGCCCAAAGCTGAGATCCCGCAGTCGGCCTCGGACATCTACATGAGTGCCGAGCGGTTCGGCCTGGGTGACAACCTCAACCGCATCCTGTGCCGGTACGCGATTCACAGGGCGGGTGAACTACTGCTTGAGGGCGCGCGTGACCGGGTCTGCGTACGCCTGCTGTCCAGCGCCATCGAGGATGAAGGCCTGCTGCCTTTCATACAGGCCGAACTCAGACGGCTTCAGGTGGTGGGGACCATGTTGCTGCTGGAATTCGATCTACCCGGCCTGGCAAAAAACCTCAAGCAGGCAAGGACATTTCTGAGTGATCTTTCGGCGCTCGGTATCGGCATATCCCTGGGCAATTTCGCCTGCAACGATACCGCCTTCAAGGTACTCGGATATCTGAGCGCAAACGCGGTCAGGCCGCATCCCTCGCTGATGCGTACCGACTATGACAGGATTTCCAAGATCGCAAATCAGCTGAAGGCGATGGATGTTCAGATCATCCTGCCGGAGATGAGTCGGTTCGGCCAGATCGGTCTGCACTGGTCGGAAGTGGCGGATTATGTACAGGCGCAGTATCTTGGCTGATCAGGCCTCAGACCAAACCACCCGTAAAGGCATCCTGCGATGGCTGCTGGTGATATTGCTGCTGTTCGTGGCCTTGCTGGTCCTGCTGGTGGTGTTGCAACTGACCGAATCGGCGCTCAACGTCTGGCAGATGCTGGAACGCATGTCTCCCGGCTTGTTGATGATCTACGGAGTCGGATTGGCCGGTTTCTCGATGCTGCTGATCGCCTTGAGCAGTTGGCTGTTGCGTCGTGGCAAAAGCACACGGGGTGCATCGCATCAGACAGAGTGGCTGCCCGAGGACCGGGATGCCTTTGCCGAAGCTTTGCGCAAGGCCGATGAACAGGGAATCGAAACCGCTTTGGCAAAGCAGGAACTGGTGGAGCTGGACAGCCGGCAGCAGGATCGGGTGTTTTACCTGGCCCTGTTCGGTCCGGTGTCGGCGGGCAAAAGCGCGCTGATCCGGGCGATCACCGAGCAAGCGGACATCCCGGTGGATCCTCGCGCAGGCACCACTCAGACCGTCAAGCACTACCGTCATGCAACCGATGAGCGGGGTGAATGGGTACTGACGGATGCCCCGGGAATCCTTGATCTCGATGAGGCGCGGGTTCAGCTGGCCCGTGATGAAGCCCGGCGTGCCCACCTGGTGCTTTATGTCAGCGACGGAGAGCTGACCCGGGATCAGTATCAGGAACTCGGCGAACTGCAGCGCCTTGGGCGACCTTTGATCCTGGCGCTGAATAAACAGGACCGTTACAGCGCCGAGGAACTCCAGGCGATCATTGCGCGCCTGACCGTTCAGCTGCCCGGGGTACGCATCGTTCCGGTTCAGGCCGGTGGCAGTGAGGAGGTGATCCGCGTGGATGCGCAGGGGCATGAACAACGGGTGGTGAGGCCCCGGCCACCCATGATTGATGATTTGCTTCAGCAGATCGGTGCGATCCTGGATGGGCAGGGGGATGAACTGACTCGCCAACGGGATGAGAGTCTGATACGTCTGGGCGCCGAGAAACTGCAAACCGCCACGACGTCGCATCGAAAGCATTCGGCGGAAAAAACGGTCAGACAATACACGGGTAAAGCGATGCTGGGCGCCATGGCGGCAGTGAGTCCCGGCACCGATCTGCTGATCCAGGGTTATCTTGGGGTGCAGATGGTCCGCGCACTTTGCGAAACCTACGAGGTTCGGGTGAGGGATGTGGACCTGGACGGCCTGGTAGAGCAGGCGAGCCGTAACGTCGGTAAAAAGATGACCCTGCTGCTGGCCTTGACGGGTAATGTACTCAAGGCCTTCCCGGGTGTGGGAACGGTCACCGGGGGACTCACCCATGCCGTGGCCTATGGCATGATTTTCGAGTCCCTGGGTCAGGCGGTGATGCGAACCCTGGAACAGAACCAATCCCTGAAAACGACACAGATACTGGATGATTTCGAGGAGAAGCTGAGTGGCAATCTGGAAGCGCGTGCAACAACTCTTGCGCGGATCGCTTTGGAACAGCTCGTCCGCAAAGGACGATAAACCCGATTCCGACGACGACCACCTGCGACTGGCCCGGGAGAATCTCAAAGAGCTTTTGCAGGACAAGCGCCTGCCGGATGGGCTCAGAGATTCCCTCAAGGACGACTTTCAACAGGTACAACGCATGCTCGAGAAGCTCGAGCATGGTCATCTGCATATTGCGGTATTCGGGCGGGTCAGTGTCGGCAAGTCCGCGCTGCTCAACGCCTTGCTGGGGGAGTCGCGATTCTCGGTAAGCGCCCTGCACGGTGAAACCCGGCATAGCGACATGGCGGCCTGGCATGAGATTCACGAGGCTGGGGTATATCTCATCGACACCCCAGGAATCAATGAGATCAGCGGGGAGGAGCGAGAGCGCATGGCCCGGGAGGTGGCAAGCCGGGCCGACTTGGTACTGTTCGTCCTGGATGCGGACCTGACCCGGACCGAAATGCTGGCGCTACAACAACTCAAGCAGCTCAACCGGCCGCTGCTGGTGGTGCTCAACAAGGCAGATCGCTACACCCAGGAGGAATTGGCGCTTCTCTTGGAAAGCCTCAAAGAGAAACTCTCCGATCTGGTGGGCGCGTCCTTTATCGTACCGGTCTCGGCGCGACCGTCTGAGCGCATCTATGTTCAGCCGGACGAGCAGGGTATTGAAAGGGAAGTGCGCAAGCAGCCGGATGCGGATGTGGGTCTGCTCACGGAACGCTTATGGCTGCTGATTGAAAAGGAGGGGATGGCGCTCTCTGCACTGAATGCGAGTCTGTTTGCCGGGCAGCTGAGCGATGAAGTGGCCGGGCGTATCGTCAAGGTTCGGGATGAGGTCGCCGAACGGGTGATTCGCGGATACTGTCTCGGTAAGGGGATCGCCGTGGCGGTCAACCCCATACCCGTGGCGGATCTGATGGCGGCACTCGCCCTGGATGCCACCATGGTCACCCACTTGGCGCGGGTCTACGGTATGTCGGTGAGTCGGGGCGAGGCAGGGCAGTTGATCAAAACCATTGGTGCGCAGATGGCGCTGCTGATGGCGACGGTTTGGGGGGTGAATATCGCCTCCAGCGCCCTCAAGGCGGGCAGCGGCGGGTTGTCGACCCTGGTGACCGCTTCGGCCCAGGGCGCCATGGGGTATTACACCACCTACATTGTCGGCGAGGCGGCCAAACGCTATTTCGCCCAGGGCCGCTCCTGGGGCAGTGCCGGTCCCAAGACCCTGGTCCGGCAGATCCTGGAATCCGTGGACAAGGATTCGATCTTGCAACAGGCGGGTCAGGATATTCGGGAGCGGCTCAAGCTTTCCGCATCCAAATAGTACCCCGGCGGGCAGCCTGATCCACCCTGAATGATCCCGGGTTCCACTTCGTTTCACCCGGGCTACGGGCGAGGCTCGCTGCTCTTGAGGCTCTCGTGGTCCCGAGCAGCGTAGCCCGGGTGCAGCGAAGCGGAACCCGGGAACAACTCTTTGAAGCTCGGGGGCTGGCTGTTTGAGCACAGAGAGTTCAGCCCCACCGGTTTTTGTGGGCATATCAGTCCTCCCCACAGGGGCGAGACACTCCGTCGGGTGTCCTTTCTTTTGCTTACTTTTCTTTTGGCAAAATAGGCCGGATCATGCCGGGCAATCATGAAGGTCGGTCACACCCCGTATTTCCGGTGGATGGCATGACGTACCGGACAGGTGCAGACAACCTGGTTGCCCAGGTGGGAGCTGTAGGGGCAATCACTGCCGGTGCCGCATACCATGCGGGCGTGGTTTTCCGTAGTGATGCGGATACCGCATAACTGGTAATCCTCATTGGTCAGGCAGGCATGGTGTTTGCTGCATTTCTTGGCCTCGAGCAGAGTCTCCAGCGGGATATTGAATCGTTTCGGTTTATGCATTTCAGTTCGTGCAAATGGCTTGAGTCCGCGACCGTCATCAGATGTTCGAATGCGCCATCGATGACGCCATACTTCTCTTAATAGCATAGGCCAAACGATGGCTCAGGGAATGAGTTCCCAAATAGCGAATCCCACGCAAGACCCGGTAAATCAATGAAATCCCACTTTATAATAACCATACATATTATCGCGTTATGCCCCCTTCGGCCGTTGAATGACGGATACTATTCGGAAAGCCCGTCATCGTCAGGTCATCCGATGAGCGCAATATTCCTGCGTCATACTGCAGGTGGCGTCCGCCACGGGGCCGGTACGTTGTTTCAAGCACAAACCATGCGATAATTTCACAATTTGCGGGACATTCATGCATCTTGATACCTTCCTGTTCTCCGCCTTGCTACTGCTGCTGGTGACATCCATCACCGTCGCCCTGTTCAAGCATCTGGGTCTCGGATCCGTGCTTGGACTGCTGGTGGCGGGGATCGTCGTCGGTCCTCATTCCCCGGGACCCTATGTCACGGAACATGTGGAGGATGTTCGTCACTTCACGGAACTCGGCGTGGTATTGCTACTGTTTCTCATCGGATTGGAGATGCAGCCGCGCCGACTCTGGGGTATGCGTCGGGAAGTGTTCGGACTGGGAAGCCTGCAGATTCTGCTGACGGGCATCGTGATCGCTCTCTATCTGCGACAATTCGAATCCTCCTGGTCGCTCGCGCTGTTGATCGGTTTAACCTTCGCGCTCTCCTCCACGGCATTTGTCATGCAGGTTCTGCATGAACGCGACGAGACCTCCAGTCAACACGGCACTGCGGCTTTCTCCATTCTGTTGATGCAGGATCTCGCCATCGTACCGCTGTTGGCGGCCGTGCCGATTCTCTCAGATACCGGTCGCTTGTCCGCGGAAGTACCCCTGTGGAAACAGTTTTCCATCGTCGTGGGCATGATCCTGGTGTTGCTCGGGTTCGGCCGCTTCGTGTTGCCTCCGGTACTCAACCATCTTGCCCGGCAAGCCAACCGGGAGGGTTTTCTGCTGGTGGTGATGTTGGCGGTTTTTCTTGCCGCCTGGGCCATGTTCCAGGCCGGATTGTCGATGGCCTTGGGCGCTTTCGTCATGGGCATGCTGCTCTCCGGTTCGGACTACCGGTTGCAGATCCAGGCCTCCATCGAACCCTACAAGGGGTTACTGATGAGCCTGTTTTTTGTCGCCGTGGGCATGTCCATCGATTTCTCCTCTCTGCGTGATCAGCTCCCGATCTTCACCCAGCACATCCTGGTGATCGTGATGATCAAGGTTGTGGTGCTGTTTCTGCTCGCGCTGGGATTCGGCTACTCCCGCCTGGTCGCCATGCGGATCAGTTTCTTTCTCGCTCAGGGTGGTGAGTTCGGCTTTGTGCTGTTCGGCTCGGCCAAGGCCCTGCAACTGATCGATGACCAGACTTTCGTCACTGCGGTGGGTGTGATTTCCGTCAGCATGCTGATCACCCCGGTACTGGTGAACATCAGTGATCGGCTGGCCAGGCGTTTTAAACGGCACAGCCAGGATAACGACCATCTGCGTTATCCTGCGGATCAAGGTGACCTGCGCAAAAAGGTGGTGATCGGCGGTTACGGCCGGGTGGGTCATACCGTGGCTGTGATGCTCCATTCCAGCGGAATTCCTCTGGTCATTTTCGACACCTCACCGGATCGTGTCGCCCAGGGCAAGCGAGACGGATTGCCCGTCTACTACGGCGATATCAGCGATGCGGATCTGCAGGAGGCGGCGGATCTTGAGACCGCCACCCTGGTGGTACTCACCATCAACAGCGGTCCCACCGCGCTCAAGACCATTGCGCGGCTGAGAAACCGCTTCCCGAATCTGCCCATCATCTCCCGAGCTCGGGACCTGGAAGCCTGCGGTCACCAGGTCAGTGCCGGGGCCACCCGGGCTTTTCCCGAAGCCTTGGAAAGCAGTCTGCGGTTGGGTGCGGTGGCCCTCGAAATGATCGATATGCCGAAGGAGAATGTGGATCTGCTGCTGCAGGGTGTGCGCCAGGATAACTACACCCTGGTGGTCTCGGAAGAGGATGTGTTGCGCAAAAAGCAGTGATGAGTGGCCAGCCCGAAATCACACACTCCACACGCTGGTATTAAATTACCAAGTGCGCGGCTCGGGTATTTCAATCGACGGATGATTGGACTATGGTTGGTTCAGGGGAAAAACGGCACAGCTCTGAGCCGACCGGGTACAGAGCACACGTCGTGAGCGTCTCGAACGGAAATAAGAATCATGCGACTGCCACACCTCACATCGAGGACGATCAGATGCCAAAACTTACCAGCGGTTTGACCCGCAAAGAGCGACTCAAAGTTTTACAATCCATCGATAGCGTTATAAAAAGCCACAATCACAATGAGCAGAGAGCGCTGCGGGCCTATCGCAGACTGATCGCTCAGGAATGTCTTCAGGAGTCCTCAGGCGAATACGGCTGGGCGGTAAACGCCTGACCGTTCACCGGGCGGCTGTCCGGCCCCATCAGGTAAAGATAATTGCCCATCAGGGTTTCGGGTAATGGGTGTGTGAGAGGATTCTCACCCGGATAGGCCCAGGCCCGTAGGGA
This sequence comes from Candidatus Thiodiazotropha sp., assembly GCA_050305635.1. GTDB lineage: Bacteria > Pseudomonadota > Gammaproteobacteria > Chromatiales > Chromatiaceae > Thiodiazotropha. The sequence goes on from JBNLFS010000086.1 coordinate 18,128, forward strand.
AGTGCGGGTCGGGCAGGGTGCGATACTGTTGACCCGGATCGGGCTGTCCTCCAGTTCGTCCGCGAGGATCTGCATCAGTCCCTCGATGGCGAATTTGGACACCCCATAGGCTCCCCAGTAGGCTTTGCCCTTACGTCCCTTTTCATCCGAAGTGAACAGGATCGAGGCGTCTGCTGATTTGCGCAGCAGCGGAAGGCAGGCCTGGGTGAGCAGAAAAGGGGCATTGAGGTTGACCTGGATGACCTTCTGCCAGGTTTCGTAATCGTAATCGTCAATGCGGCTCAGCAGCGCAAGCTGCGCCGCGTTATGCAGCAGTCCGTCCAGCCGGCCGAAGGTCTCCATCAGGGTCACGCCCAGGGCGTAGTAATCCTCGGGCGGCGACTTATTGAGATCAAAGCTGATCAGGGCGGGGGTGGGTCCTCCCGCATCCTCGATCGCATCATAGGTCTCTTTGAGACGACCTTCATTGCGACCCAGCAGCACTACCGTGGCGCCATGCGCGCCAAACGCCTTAGCGGCGGCCTGTCCGATACCGCTGCCCGCGCCGGTGACGAGAATGATACGGCCTTCGAGCAGATTTTTGCCGGGTTTGTAGTCGTGCATGGTCTCACCTTGAATTTCGAGGCCGGGATTATAACGGCTCAGCCTGCTGAGAGGCATTGATAATATTGGGTACACCGGGTTCCCACGCTCTGCGTGGGAATGCCGGCCTGGTTACGATAGGCCGATCCGGTTCAAGTTATTCGCCAAACCCGGTTTGTGTCCCACTGGGGGATACCCGTTGGCAGGTCTTTCGTAGCAGAGTCTTACAGCCAGTTGAGGATCTCCAACGGGTGATCGATCAGGCCGTCCGCCTGCCATTCCCCGGGGTCGTCATCGTCCGCAAGATAGCCGAAACGGGCCGCCAGGGTACGTGTGCCGGCTCGGCGTCCCGCTTCGATATCCCGAATCGCATCGCCCACGTAGAGGGTTTGTGCGGGATCAACCCCGGAAACCCGGCAGGCGTGCAGGATCGGCTCCGGGTGGGGTTTCGCGAAAGGGGTGGTATCCCCGCTGACAATGGTGCAGGCGCGCCGGTCCAGGCCCAGTTCGCGCATCAGTGGATCGGTCAGCCGGGAAGGCTTGTTGGTGACGATCCCCCACAAAACGCCCCGCTGTTCGAGTGCCTCCAGCAATTCGGGCATCCCCTCGAAGAGTCGCGTCAGGACCGCAATGCGCTCGAGATAGAAATCCAGGAACTCCGTTTGCAAAGCGGGGAAGTCCGGATCGTCCGGTTCGATGCCGAATCCGGTTTTCAACATCGCCTTGCTGCCATGGGAGACGGATGGACGCAGGGTTTCAAAGTCGATGTCCGGTTTGCCATGGCGCGCCAGCACCCGGTTGAGCGCCTGATGCAGGTCCCGGGCGGTATCGGCGAAGGTGCCGTCCAGGTCGAACAGGACACAGCTCGTGGCAAGGGTCGTGACTGGGTTGCCGGGATTCATCGGGGCGTGCGCGTCACGCTTCCCGGATTGCCGCGACCATGTAGTTGACATCCACGTCATCACCCAGACGGTAGACCTGGGTGAGCGGATTGTAACTGAGCCCGGTGATATCCAGGTTTTGCAATCCCGCCGCGCGTATCCAGTTGTCGAGTTCCGAGGGGCGGATGAATTTGGCGAAGTCATGGGTGCCCCTGGGCAGCAGCCGCAGCAGGTACTCGGCGCCGAGGATAGCGAACAGGTAAGCCTTGGGGTTGCGGTTGATGGTGGAGAAGATCACCTTGCCGCCCGGTTTCACCAGCCGGGCGCAGGCATGTACCACGGAGGAGGGATCCGGAACATGTTCAAGCATCTCCATGCAGGTCACCAGGTCAAATTGATCCGGCCGCTCTGCCGCAAGACGCTCCACCGGGATGCGTTCGTAATTGACCTGGAGATTCGATTCCAAAAGATGCAGCCGTGCCACCTGCAGGGGGGCTTCGCCCATGTCGATACCCGTCACCTGGGCGCCGCAGGCGGCCATGCTTTCGGACAGAATGCCACCGCCGCAACCCACATCGAGCACCTGCCTGCCTTCCAACGGCAGGTGGCCGCGGATGTATTCGAGCCGCAGGGGGTTGATCTCATGGAGCGGTTTGAATTCGCTGTGAGGATCCCACCAGCGTGAGGCCAGTTCCTCGAATTTACTGACTTCCGAGTGATCGACGTTGATCTGTTCCTGTTTCATCTCATCCAGCCTGCCTGTGTTGTCAGGTGTTACCGGGGCATAGGGTACACACGGCGGCGGGGTTTTTCGAGTGGCGCGCCAGGATCGCACTTAAAATATCGGATTAATTTAGGACACTACACTAGGGCCTGTTAACAGGCCCTAGTGGTTTGTTGCACGCCCGTCGATGCGACTGCGCCAGCGCTCGGCATTGCGTAGCAGAGTGGCCTCATCGAGGGTGGTGAGTTGTCCCTGGTTGACCCGATGCTGGCCGGCGACCCAGACATGACGCACCTGTTCCCGGCCGCAGGCGTAAACGAGTTGCGAAATCGGGTTGTACAGCGGTTGGGTGGGAATACGGCGCAGATCCACGGCCACGATATCCGCGGCTTTGCCCGCTTCCAGGGATCCGGTGATCTCCTGCAGACCCAGCGCCCGGGCTCCGTTGATGGTTGCCATGGCAAGTGCCTGGTCGGCGGGCAGCGCCCGAGCGTTGCCCGAAACCCCTTTCGCCAGCAGGGCCGCGGTGCGCATTTCACCGAACATATCCAGGTCATTGTTGCTTGCGGCCCCATCGGTGCCCAGGGCCAGATTCACCCCAGCTTCGAGCAGGGGGACCACCGGGCAGAATCCGCTGGCCAGTTTGAGGTTCGATTCGGGACAGTGCACCGCATGTGCGCCACTTGCGGCAAAGGCCTCAATTTCATGGCTCTCCAACTGGGTCATGTGCACGGCGGTGAGCGCGGGTGAGAGCAGCCCCAGGTCCTGCAGACGCTGCATCGGGCGATTGCCGTGCTGCTGCATGCCCTGGACGATTTCATCCCGGGTCTCATGCACGTGCATGTGCACCGGGATCTCCAGTTCGTCGGCCAGCACCCGCACCCGCTTCAGCATCGGGTCCCCCACGGAGTAGGGGGCGTGGGGCGCAAATGCGGTATGGATCCGGGGGTGAGATCGAAACTGGTCGTGCACCGCGAGTCCCTTGCTCAGATACTCATCGCCGTCCGCCGCCCAGGCCGAGGGGAAGTCGATGGCGATCAGTCCGAGCACCGCGCGAATTCCAGCATGATCCGCCGCGCGCCCGGTGATGTCGGGAAAGAAGTACATGTCGTTGAAGCAGGTGGTGCCGCTGAGCAGCATCTCGGCAATGGCCAACTGGCTGCCGTCGTGGATGAACTCCTCGCTGATCCACTTCGCTTCCGCCGGCCAGATATGCTCATTCAACCAGGTCATCAGGGGCAGGTCGTCCGCCAGACCTCTTAGCAACGACATGGCCGCATGGGTGTGGGCATTGATCAGGCCCGGAATCAGGACGTGACCGGACAGATCGAACCGCTGCTCCGCCCGGTAAATCCGGTCTGCTTCTTGCGAAGGCAGCATCCCCAGGATCTTTCCGCCGTGCACGGCCAGGGCATGCCGCTGCAGTATCTGGTTTTCCGGTATCACAGGGACGATCCATTCGGCATGGATCAGCAGATCGATGGTTTGCGGCATGGTTGATTGTCTTCGGCTGGATTGCATGGGCAGGAGCGAATGGTCGCCCCGGTCGATTCCACAGCATGGCATGTTCGCCTGAATCGATGCAATGCCGGTATCATGGACGTTTTCAACCCTGAAGTCGTGATTGCCCATGAACCCGAACCCGCCTGTCGAAAATGTCACCCCGGACGACGCCATCCTCTGGCATGAGGACTGCCTCTACCTGTTGGATCAGCGCAAACTGCCGCATCAGGTCGAGTTCGTTGCCCTGAACAGTGCTGCCGAGACGGCCCGGGCGATCACCGACATGGTGGTGCGCGGGGCTCCGGCGATCGGGGTGACCGCGGCATACGGTGTGGTGCTTGCGGTCCGGGATGCCTGCCGAGTCGCGGGTGGCGATTGGCGTGGACAGCTCGCGGGAGATCTGGAAAGCCTGCGTCGCTCACGTCCGACGGCGGTCAACCTGTTCTGGGCGCTTGAACGGATGCAGGCGAGGATTGCCCGACTGGCGGCGGACGAGGATCCCATCACGAGCCTGTTGCACGAGGCGCGGGCGATTCACGCGGAGGATGTGGCCGCGAATCGGGCGATGGGGGACTACGGCGCCGGGTTGATCGCGCCGGGATCCGGGGTGATCACCCATTGTAATGCCGGCGCCCTGGCCACCGGAGGCTTCGGCACCGCTCTGGGGGTGATCCGCGCCGCCCATGCTGCGGACAAACTGACGACCGTGTATGCCGATGAGACCCGGCCCTGGCTGCAGGGTGCGCGCCTCACCGCCTGGGAGCTGTTGCAGGACGGCATTCCGGTGACCCTGCTGGCGGAAGGGGCCGCGGCAAGCCGCATGGCCCAGGGTGGCGTTGACTGGGTGATCGTCGGTTCCGACCGGATCGCCGCCAACGGCGATGTAGCCAATAAGATCGGTACCTATCAACTGGCCATTGCCGCCCGCTACCACGGGGTGCGGGTGATGGTGGTGGCGCCGACCTCCACCATTGATATGAATTTGGCGTCGGGGGCGCAGATACCCATCGAGGTGCGGGATTCCGCCGAGTTGCTTGCCTGCGGAGGCGCCCCGGTGGCGGCCCCGGGGGCTTCGGCGTGGAATCCGGTGTTCGATGTGACTCCGGCCGGACTGGTGGATGTGATCGTTACGGAAAGGGGTATTGTCAGCTCGCCAGACGCAAAAAAGATGCAAAAACTGATGGAGAGTTGATCTGAGGCCGCCTTAAATCGGTTTTCAGGCGTTTTTTATACAACATAGTGTCGGGGGCTATGGTAAACTCGTCATTTTTGTGACGCCCCGCAGAACTCGTGAGAGTCACCGGTCATGCGGCGGCGTACAGCCCCCGGGCGATATAAGGAAGATAACAACTCACTATGTCTGAATTCGCGAAAGAAGTACTCCCCGTCAATCTCGAAGACGAGATGCAGCAGTCCTACCTGGCCTATGCCATGAGCGTCATCGTGGGGCGGGCCCTCCCGGATGTGCGCGATGGCCTCAAACCGGTTCACCGCCGGGTGCTGTACGCCATGAGCGAACTGGGCAACGACTGGAACAAGGCCTACAAGAAGTCAGCCCGTATCGTGGGTGATGTCATCGGTAAGTATCACCCCCACGGCGACACTGCGGTGTACGACACCATCGTGCGTATGGCCCAGCCCTTCTCCATGCGCTACATGCTGGTGGACGGGCAGGGCAACTTCGGCTCGGTGGATGGTGACTCTCCGGCCGCCATGCGTTATACCGAGGTGCGCATGTCGCGCATCGCCCACACCATGCTGGACGACCTGGACAAGGAGACCGTGGATTTCGTCAGCAACTACGACGAAACCGAGCGTGAGCCTTCAGTCCTCCCGGCACGCATTCCCAATCTTCTGGTTAACGGTTCCGCCGGCATCGCGGTGGGCATGGCCACCAATGTTCCGCCGCATAACCTGCGGGAGGTGATCGATGCCTGCGTGGCACTGATCGACGAACCCCAGGTCAGTATCGACCGGCTGATGGATCACCTGCCGGGACCCGATTTCCCCACCGCCGGTCTGATCAACGGGGCCAGTGGCATTCACGAGGCCTACCATACAGGACGGGGACGCATCTACATGCGCGCCCGCTCCCATGTGGAGACCGATGAGAACAATGGCAAGCAGACCATCATCGTCAACGAGCTGCCCTACCAGGTCAACAAGGCGCGGCTGATCGAGAAGATCGCCGAGCTGGTCAAAGAGAAGAAGATCGAGGGCATCACCGAACTGCGCGACGAGTCCGACAAGGACGGCATGCGCATCGTCATCGAGCTGCGCCGGGGTGAGGTGGCCGAGGTGGTGCTGAACAATCTCTACCAGCAGACCGCCATGCAGAGCGTGTTCGGCATCAACATGGTGGCCCTGGTGGACGGCCGGCCGAGGCTGCTGAACCTTAAGCAGCTGCTGGAATTCTTCATCCGCCATCGGCGCGAGGTGGTGACCCGTCGCACCCTGTACGAACTGCGCAAGGCCCGGGATCGCGCCCATGTGCTGGAAGGGCAGGCGGTGGCTCTGGCCAACATCGACGAGGTCATCCAGCTCATCAAACAGGCGGCCAACCCGGCCGAGGCCAAAAAGGGCCTGATGGAGCGCGCCTGGCAGTCGGGTACCGTCGAATCGATGCTGCAGCGCGCCGGGGCCTCCGGAACCCGCCCGGAAGAGCTGACCGATGAGTACGGACTGACCGCGGACGGATATCGTCTGACCGATGTCCAGGCGCAGGCGATTCTCGACCTGAGACTGCACCGACTGACCGGATTGGAGCAGGACAAGATCATCAACGAGTACGAAGAGCTGCTCGATAAGATCGCTTTCCTGCTGGAAATCCTCGGCAGCTCCGAACGCCTCATGCAGGTGATTCGCGACGAGCTGCTCGAGATCAAGGAGCAGTATGGTGACGAGCGCCGCACCGAGATCATCCACACCCGACTGGATCTGACCCTCGAGGATCTGATCACCGAAGAGGATGTGGTGGTCACCCTTTCGCATGCAGGTTACGCCAAGGCCCAGCCGGTCAGCACCTACCAGGCGCAGCGCCGTGGCGGCAAGGGCAAGATGGCCACCGCCACCAAGGACGAGGATTTCGTCGACAAGCTGTTTGTCGCCAGCACCCATGACACCATCCTGTGCTTCTCCAACATGGGCAAGGTGTACTGGCTGAAGGTCTATGAACTGCCCCAGGCGGGGCGTAATGCCCGGGGCAAACCGATTGTCAACCTGCTGCCCCTCGAAAAGGAGGAACAGATCAACGCCATCCTGCCGGTCCGGGAGTACCATGAGGACCGTTACGTGTTCATGGCGACCAGTTCCGGCACGGTGAAGAAGACCTCTCTGGAATCCTTCTCGCGCCCCCGGGCGAACGGCATCATTGCGGTCGACCTGCGGGACGGGGACAAGCTGGTCGGGGTCTCTATCACCGACGGCCAGCAGGATATCCTGCTGTTCAGCAGCAGTGGTAAAGCGGTGCGCTTCGCGGAGGCCAATGTGCGTCCCATGGGCCGCACCGCTTGTGGTGTTCGCGGCATTCGTCTGGAGTCCGGTCAGCAGGTAGTCTCCCTGATTGTCGCCTCAGAGGGCGATGTGCTGACAGTGACCGAGAACGGTTATGGCAAACGCACCCCGATCGATCAATACCCGGTTCACGGCCGGGGCGGACAGGGTGTGATCTCGATTCAGACCTCGGAACGCAACGGTTCCGTGGTCGGTGCGGTGCAGGTCACCGAGGAAGACGAGGTGATGATGATCTCCGACGGCGGTACCCTGGTGCGCAACCGGGTCGCCGAGATCTCCCAGATGGGCCGAAACACCCAGGGTGTGATCATGATCCGACTGCATAAGCAGGAGCGGCTGATCGGCATCGAGCGGGTTGAAAGCCTGGATGGGGAAGGGGATGAGGATGAGGCCGACTCCGAAACGGATCCTTCCTCCGAGGATAGCTGAGCACCGGGGCTGCCTTAAGGGCAGCCGGACAATTTTCGAATCACGCCGTTCAGGCGAAATCTGAAACACACGAAATGAGGGCCAAGATGTCACGAGTCTTTAATTTTAGCGCCGGTCCGGCGATGCTGCCGGAAGAGGTTTTACTGCAGGCCAAAGAGGAGATGCTGGACTGGCAGGGCTCTGGCATGTCGGTGATGGAGATGAGTCACCGGGGTAAGGAATTCATGTCCATCGCCGCGCAGGCGGAGAGCGACCTGCGTAGCCTGATGGCCATTCCGGATAACTACAAGGTGCTGTTCCTGCAGGGCGGGGCGTCCAGCCAGTTCGGCATGATCCCGATGAATCTGACCCGTGACAATCGCAAAGTGGATTACGTCAATACCGGTTCCTGGTCGAAAAAGGCCATCGGCGAGGCGAAGCGTTACGCGGATGTGCAGATTGCCGCCACCACTGAGGCTTCGAAGTTCACCGGCACCCCGGCCCAGACGGAACTGCAACTCAGCGGCGACGCCGCCTATGTACACTACACCCCGAACGAAACCATCGAAGGCGTGGAATTTCCCTATGTGCCCGACACCGGTTCGGTACCCCTGGTGGCGGACTTCTCCTCCACCATCCTCTCGCGTCCGGTGGACGTGAGCCGCTACGGCCTCATCTACGCCGGTGCGCAGAAAAACATCGGGCCCGCCGGCCTGACTCTGGTGATCATCCGCGAGGATCTGATCGGTGAGGCCGTCGACGGTACGCCGACGATGTTCAAGTACGCCACCCACAGCGGCAACGACTCCATGTACAACACTCCGCCCACCTATGGCTGGTATCTGGCCGGGTTGGTGTTCAAGTGGCTGCAGGGCAAGGGCGGCCTGGAAGGTATGGCTGAGATCAATCGCCGTAAGGCGGAATCCCTCTATCGCGCCATCGATGCCTCGGACTTCTATAACAATCCGGTGGATCCCGCGAGCCGCTCCTGGATGAACGTTCCGTTCACTCTGGCCGATGCGGCGCTGGATGCCAAGTTCCTCGAAGGCGCCGGCGCGGCCGGTTTGAAAACCCTCAAGGGGCATCGTTCCGTGGGGGGTATGCGCGCGAGTATCTACAATGCCATGCCGGAGGCCGGCGTGCAGGCCTTGATCGACTTCATGGCCGAATTCGAGCGCGTGAATGGCTAGATCCGTAGTACCGGTCGGCGCATCCGCGTCGGCCGGACACGATGGAAAATTTAAATAACAACGGCGGACGTCATATGGGGTGCTGTGCCCGGCGAATGCTAACCAGCAGAGAAGCAAGATGTACAAGATACTGACCCTGAACAACATTTCCGTGGCTGGACTGGATCGGCTGCCCCGTGACCGATACGAAGTCGCTTCCGAAATCAGTCAACCGGACGCAATCCTGCTGCGTTCCTACAAGATGCATGACATGGCGGTCCCCAAATCGGTCAGAGCGATCGGCAGGGCCGGTGCGGGGGTCAATAACATCCCGGTGCAACAGATGACCGCCCAGGGCATTCCGGTTTTCAATGCGCCAGGCGCCAATGCCAACGCAGTGAAGGAACTGGTACTGGCCGGCGCCCTGATGGCGGCGCGCAACCTGGGTCAGGCATGGCGTTTCGCCACCGGCCTGGAAGGTCAGGATGCGGAAATCTCCAAACAGGTGGAGTCGGGTAAAAAGGCTTTCGTCGGTTTTGAGCTGCCGGGCCGGACCATGGGCGTCATCGGTCTGGGAGCGATCGGGGTCAAGGTGGCGAACGCCTGTCGGGCACTGGGCATGAAAGTTATCGGTTACGATCCGACCATCACCGTGCAGAGCGCCTGGAAACTAGCCTCCGAGGTGGAGCAGGCGCTGAGCGTGGATGACCTGCTGTCGAAATCCGACTTCGTGACCTTCCATGTGCCGCTCACGGACGCCACCAGCAACATGATCAACACGGATCGCCTGAAATTGATGAAGCCCGGTTCGGTGCTGCTGAACTTCGCCCGCAACGGCATCATCGACGATGAGGCCGCGGTCTCTGCTCTGGACAGCGGTCATCTCTATGCCTATGTGTGCGATTTCCCCAGCAACCTGCTCAAGGATCACCCGCGGGTGATCACCCTGCCGCATCTGGGCGCCTCCACCAAGGAAGCGGAAGACAACTGTGCGATCATGGTTTCCGAACAGATCCGCGACTATCTGGAAAACGGCAATATCACCAATTCGGTGAATTTTCCCAGCATCAATCTGCCGAGAAACGGGGGCTTCCGGATCGCCGTGGTCAACAACAACGTGCCCAACATGGTGGGACAGATCTCCACCGATCTGGCCGCTGAAGGTCTGAACATTCTGGATATGCTGAACAAGTCCCGGGACAATGTCGCGGTGACTTTGCTGGATGTCGACCGGCAACCCACCCAGTCACTGCTCGATACCCTGGCATCCATTGACGGTGTTCTGTCGGTGCGCACCCTGCAGGAAAGTGCATGACCCGAATCACCCGTGATGCAAGACACGCAGTGTCACTCCTCGCTGTGGACGGGGGCTCAGAGTCCGCTCATGAACGATGACGATAAGCTGAAAAGCATTCGCGAAAATATCGACCGGATCGATGCGCAGCTGCAGACCCTGCTTAACGAGCGGGCTCGGGCGGCACAGGAGGTGGCGCGCATAAAGCTCAAGGCCAATCCCGAAGCGGAGTTCTATCGTCCGGAGCGGGAAGCCGAGGTTTTGCGACGGGTCAAGGAACGTAATCTGGGCCCCCTGGACGGGGAGGAGATCGCACGTCTGTTTCGCGAGATCATGTCCGCCTGTCTGGCCCTGGAACAACCCCTGAGGGTGGCATTTCTCGGCCCGGACGGCACCTTTACCCAGGCGGCCGCGCTCAAGCATTTCGGACATTCGGTGCTGACTCAGTCGATGAACTCCATCGGCGACATCTTCCGTGACGTGGAAGCGGGCGCCTGCCAATACGGTGTGGTGCCGGTGGAGAACTCCACGGAAGGTGTCATCAGCCACACCCTGGACAGCTTCCTCAACTCGCCGCTGAAGATCTGCGGTGAGGTCTCCCTGCGCATCAATCACCAGCTGCTCAGCCGCCTGGAGCGGCTCGATCAGGTCGAGAAGGTCTACTCCCATGCCCAGTCTCTGGCCCAGTGCCGGGGCTGGCTCGATCGTCACCTGCCCCATGCGGAGCGGGTCCCGGTGGGGAGTAATGCGGAAGCGGCCCGGCTGGCCAGCGAGGAGCCCGGCGTCGCCGCGATTGCCGGCGAGGCAGCGGGTGAGATCTATCATTTACAACGCCTGGCCTCGAACATCGAAGATGAGCCGGGCAACACCACCCGATTCCTGGTGATCGGCAAGCAGGATGTGCCGCCGAGCGGTTCCGACAAGACCAGCCTGCTGTTTTCAACGCATAACCAGTCAGGCGGTCTGCATGCCATGCTGACACCCTTTGCCGAACACGGGATCAGCATGACCCGGATCGAGTCGCGCCCATCACGGCGCGGTCGCTGGGACTACGTATTCTTCGTCGACGTGGAAGGCCATCGGGAGGATTCCGATCTGTCCCAGGCGTTGCGCAAGATCGAACAGGCCGCGACCCAGTTCAAAGTGCTCGGCTCCTATCCCAAAGCGGTGCTCTGATGAGTCACTCCGAGTTTCCCTTTCTCGAACATGCCATGCCGAGTATCAAGGCGCTGCAGCCCTATGTGCCGGGAAAACCGATTGAGGAACTGGAGCGGGAGCTGGGCATCCGCGACTCCATTAAACTGGCCTCCAACGAAAACCCCCTGGGAGTAAGTCCCAAGGTCGCCCAGGTGCTCGTGGACGGTGCCCGGGGTGTGGCGCGTTACCCGGATGGCAGCGCTTACCGACTGCGCCACCGCCTTGCGGAGTTGCACGGTACCGGCGCGGATGCCATCACCCTGGGTAACGGTTCCAACGATGTGCTGGACATGGTGGCCCGGGTGTTTCTCGGTCCGGGAGACGAGTCCCTGTTCTCCGAGTACGCCTTCGCCGTATATCCGTTGAGCAGCCAGGCGGTCGGGGCACACCTGGTGTGTGCGCCGGCGCGTGATTACGCACACGACCTTGAAGCCCTGCAGTCACGCATCACTCCGAAGACCCGGGTGATCTGGATCGCCAATCCGAACAACCCCACCGGTACCTGGCTGGGCCGGGAACCCCTGCACGATTTCCTCACCCAGGTCCCGGCGGATGTCATCGTGGTGATCGATGAAGCCTATTTCGAGTATGTCGAGGAGACGGAGTACCCCGATTCCAGCCAATGGCTGACGGAATTTCCCAACCTGATCGTCACCCGGACCTTTTCCAAAGCCTATGGTCTGGCGGGTCTGCGGGTCGGTTACGCCCTATCTCATCCGGTTGTTGCCGATCTCCTCAACCGGGTCCGTCAACCCTTCAACGTGAATCTACTGGCGCAAAGCGCCGCGCTTGCGGCCCTGGATGATCCGCAGTTCCTGGAACATTGCGTGGCGGTTAACCGTGCCGGCATGCAGCAGATCGGCGATGGACTCAAGGCGCTGGACGTGGAATTCATTCCCTCGGTAGGCAATTTCCTTACCCTGAACCTGCAACGCAACGCCGCCGACGTGGACCGGGCACTGCTGCAGCGGGGTGTCATCACCCGACCGATTGCAGGATACGGCCTGCCCAACCATCTGCGGGTCTCCATCGGTCTGGAAGCGGAAAATGCCCGATTTCTGACCGCCCTGCGCGAGGTGCTCGGACGATGATCGAGAAGCTCGCGGTGATCGGCGTCGGCCTGATCGGCGGTTCCGTGGCCATGGCGCTCCGGGAGGAGGGCAGGGTGCGGGAGGTGGTGGGCTGCGGACGTGGCGAGGCCAATCTGCAAAAGGCCCAGGAAATCGGGGTCATCGATCACTATACTCATGACACAGCTGAGGCGGTACGCGGTGCGGATATGGTCTTGCTGGCGGTACCCCTGGGCGCCATGCGCACGACCCTAGAATCGATGCGTGGGCATCTGGCGCCCAATGCGGTGGTTACGGATGCCGGCAGCGTCAAGGGCAGCGTGATCCGGGATGTACGCGCCGTGTTTGGTCGGGTTCCGGAGTTTTTCGTGCCGGGACATCCGATTGCCGGTACCGAACGCAGTGGCGTGGAGGCGGCGTTCGCCACCCTCTACCGCAATCGCAGGGTGATCCTGACCCCCACCGACGAAACGGATCCCCAGGCCCTGCAGCGTGTCGAAGCCCTATGGAAACAGTGTGGGGCGGAAGTGACCTGCATGAGTGTGGCGCACCACGACGAAGTTCTGGCAGCCACCAGCCATCTGCCACACATGCTCGCTTACAGTCTCGTCGACACCCTTTCGCGGATGAAAGAGAACGACGAGATCTTCCGCTATGCCGCGGGCGGATTTCGGGATTTTACCCGAATTGCCTCAAGTAACCCGGTGATGTGGCGGGATATCTGTCTTGCCAATCAGGAGGCCTTGGGCGCGATGCTGACCCGCTTTGCGGATGATCTGCACGAACTGGCCCGCCTGCTGGAGCGGGGGGACAGTGACGGACTGTTGAAGCTGTTCAGCTCCGCCAAGCAGGCCCGGGACCGTTACATCGACGGAATCCGCGAACCGGGTTGATACCCTGCGGCTATCCGTGAAAGCAAAAACAACCTGAGATCACGATTTTGCAGCATCCATCGAAACGACACTACCGGGTTCAACCGGGCGGAAAACTGACGGGCCGGATCCGGGTGCCCGGAGACAAATCGATTTCCCACCGATCCATCATGCTCGGCTCCCTGGCCCAAGGCGAGACCCTGGTGAACGGCTTTCTCGAAGGCGAGGACAGCCTGGCTACCCTGAACGCCTTTCGCAGCATGGGCGTGAGCATCGAAGGTCCGACTTTCGGTCAGGTTCGGATTCAGGGTGTCGGCATGCACGGTCTGCGTGCGCCTGCGGGTGCGCTGGATCTGGGCAACTCCGGAACCTCCATGCGACTGCTCAGCGGTCTGCTCGCCGGCAGCGGTATCGCGGTCAGCCTGACCGGTGATGCTTCCCTCTCATCCCGCCCCATGGGGCGGGTCATCGACCCCTTGAGTCAGATGGGTGCGCTGATCGAGTCACGGGATGGAGGCCGGGCGCCCCTGACGATCGTTCCGGGACATGCTCTGCATGGCATTCATTACACCCTGCCGATGGCCAGTGCACAGGTGAAATCCGCAATCCTGCTGGCCGGTTTGTATGCTCAGGGCGAAACTTGTGTCACCGAACCGGCGCCCACCCGGGATCACACGGAAAGGATGTTGCAGGGGTTTGGATATGAGGTGCAACGTCAGGGCGACACCATTTGCCTCAAAGGCGGCGGCAGTCTGCAGGGGTGTGTGATCGATGTGCCGGCGGATATCTCCTCGGCGACCTTTTTTCTGGTAGGGGCCTGCATCTCGGAGGGTTCTGAGTTGTTGCTCGAGCATGTGGGGATCAATCCCACACGGGATGGTGTAATCACCATCCTCAAGCTCATGGGTGCGGATATCAATCTGCTGAACCCACGGGTTGTAGGCGGAGAGCCGGTGGCCGATATCCAGGTCCGTTCGAGTCGTCTGCGCGGAATTGACATCCCCGAGGAACTGGTGCCCCTGGCGATCGATGAGTTTCCCGCCCTGTTCGTGGCGGCGGCCTGCGCCGATGGTGAGACCCGATTGCGTGGGGCGGAAGAGCTGCGGGTCAAAGAGAGCGATCGGATCCAGGTGATGGCGGACGGTCTGAGTGCCCTGGGTGTCGAAGCGCAGCCCACACACGACGGAATCACGATCCTGGGTGGTGAAATCGGTGGGGGCGCGGTCGAGAGCCATGGGGATCACCGCATTGCCATGTCCTTCGCCATGGCCGCACTGCGGGCGAGCGGGGAGATCCGTATTGCCGATGTGGCCAATGTGAACACCTCATTCCCAGGCTTTGTCAACCTCGCCACCGAGACGGGCCTGAACATCCAAGAGGTCAACCCCTGATGAGCCGGGTACCGGTCATCGCCATCGACGGCCCCTCCGGTTCCGGCAAAGGCACCCTGGCGGAACGGGTGGCCGAAGCTCTTGGCTGGCGCCTGCTGGACAGCGGCGCAATCTACCGGGTATTGGGTTATGCCGTGCATGCTGGGGGTATTGAGCTGGAAAATGTCGACAAAATCGTCGAAACAGCACTAAACCTTCCGGTTGTGTTCGAACAGGGCAAGGTCATCCTGGCGGGGCGGGACATCAGTCTGGATATCCGCACAGAAACTGCGGGAAATCGCGCCTCCCAGGTGGCGGCGATACCCCAGGTGCGACAGGCCCTGCTCGCATGGCAGCGGGATTATGCCCGGATGCCGGGGCTTGTGGCGGATGGGAGGGACATGGGGACCGTGGTTTTTCCGGGCGCAGAGGTCAAGATTTTTTTAACCGCGAGTGCGGAAGAGCGCGCTTTGAGGCGCTATAAACAGTTGAAAGAAAAGGGGTTGAGTGTTAATCTCGCCGATCTTACTGAAGAGATCAGGGCGCGTGACGAGCGCGACAGCAACCGGGCTGCGGCACCCCTCGTGGCGGCTGAGACGGCCATGCAGTTGGACTCGACCGGTATTGATGCCGATGAGGTCTACCGGCGGGTGATGGAGATGATTCACGCCACGCTGCCGGAGTTGCCAGACTAACGCATTCTGTTTCCCGATGTAAGAAGTAAGATTGGCGGCCGGGACTTTCCCGGCTTTGTTTTTAACCCTTGACAACCTGGTGGCGCAATCACCCCGATCTGTTCCACCTGTGCAACCGAGTGTTGCAGGAAATCCATTCCCATGAGCGAAAGTTTTGCAGAATTATTTGAAGAGAGCCTCTCTAACACCCAGCTTCGCAATGGCGCGATCATCATCGGTACCGTACTCGATATCACGTCTGAAGCTGTTATTGTCAATGCGGGCCTGAAATCCGAAGGCGTCATTCCACGCGCACAGTTCCTCAACCAAAACGGTGAAATCGAGGTTGAGGTGGGCGATCAGGTGGAAGTCGCACTGGATGCCGTCGAAGACGGTTTTGGCGCCACCCGGCTCTCTCGTGAAAAGGCCAAGCGTGACCAGGCCTGGAAAGTGCTGGAGAAGGCACACGAAGCCGAAGAGACCGTCATCGGTCGCATCAACGGCAAGGTCAAAGGCGGTTTTACCGTCGAACTCAACGACATCCGTGCGTTCCTGCCGGGCTCCCTGGTGGATGTGCGTCCCGTACGCGACACCGCCTACCTGGAAGGCAAGGATCTCGAATTCAAGGTGATCAAACTCGATCGTCGCCGCAACAACGTGGTGGTTTCCCGCCGCGCCGTGGTGGAGCAGGAGTACAGCGAAGAGCGCGAGAAGCTGCTGGAGAACCTGCAGGAAGGCCAGGAAGTCGCCGGTGTGGTCAAGAACCTCACCGATTACGGTGCCTTCGTTGACCTGGGCGGCATCGATGGCCTGCTGCATATCACCGACATGGCCTGGAAACGCGTCAAGCATCCTTCCGAAGTGGTTGAGATCGGCGATGAGATTCAGGTCAAAATCCTCAAGTTCGACCGTGATCGCAACCGCGTGTCACTCGGTCTGAAACAGATGGGTGATGATCCCTGGGTGGCATTGGCCCGTCGTTATCCGGAAGGCACCCGCCTGTTCGGCAAGGTCACCAACATTGCGGATTACGGCTGCTTCGTGGAGATCGAAGAGGGCGTCGAAGGTCTGGTTCACGTATCCGAAATGGATTGGACCAACAAGAACGTTCACCCCTCCAAGGTGGTGTCCCTGGGTGATGAGGTCGAAGTCATGGTGCTGGACATCGATGAGGAGCGCCGTCGCGTTTCTCTCGGTATCAAGCAGTGCAAAGCCAATCCCTGGGAAGAGTTCTCGACCACCCATAAGAAGGGCGATCACGTCAGCGGCAACATCAAGTCGATCACCGATTTCGGTATCTTCATCGGTCTGGATGGCGGCATCGACGGTCTGATCCATCTCTCCGACATCTCCTGGGATGACGAGGGTGAGGATGCGATCCGCAACTTCAAGAAAGGCGATGAGGTCGAAACCGTTGTGCTGTCTGTCGATCCTGAGCGTGAGCGTATCTCCCTCGGTATCAAACAGCTGGCTCAGGACCCGTTCTCGGTATTCGTGGCCGCCAATGAGAAAGGCAGCTTCGTCAAGGGTACGGTTGCCGAGGTGGATGCCAAGGGCGCGGTTGTGGCCCTGGCCGATGGCGTGGAAGGTTATCTGCGCGCTTCCGAACTGTCCCGTGACCGGGTGGAAGATGCACGCAGCATGCTCAAGGAAGGCGATGAGATCGAAGCCAAGTTTGTCGGCGTCGATCGCAAGAACCGCACCATCTCCCTTTCTATCAAGGCCAAGGATGCCGATGAGGAAGCCGCTGCCATCAAAGGGTATGCTCGGGATGCCGCCACCAGTGCGCCGACCCTGGGTGACCTGCTGAAGGAGCAGATGGACAATCAAGGCGACTGATGTCCTGGGTTACGCTTTTGCGTAACCTCGTATCGGAGTGAGAGGCTGCACATTGTGTGCAGCCTCGTTTAACCGCGATAATCGATAGATTCAGGGTTTACCCAAGCGGTTATCAAGGGAACTGACTGATCAGGCAGCCGGGTTATACCAACGGCGAATTGGAGAGCTGACAAGAATGACAAAATCTGAATTGATTGAGATTATTGCCAAGGAGCAGAGCCATCTTGCCTATCGCGATGTGGAACTGGCCGTCAAATGTATGATTGAACACATGAGTCAATCGTTGGCTTCGGGTGAGCGGATTGAGATTCGCGGTTTTGGCAGTTTTTCCCTGCACTACCGTCCGCCGAGAATGGGACGCAACCCCAAAACCGGTAAGACTGTAGCCCTGTCCGGGAAATATGTACCGCATTTCAAACCGGGCAAGGAATTGCGCGATCGGGTCAACATGGGATTCGACGACCTGCCGGAAGAATATCAGGAAGAAGCTACCGACGAGGTTTAAACTCAGGATAGGGTCTCACACCGTCTTATCAAGAATCAGTGCTGCGGGGAAGATGCAGGTAAACTGACTGCCTTCTCCCCCTTGACTGACAATCTGCAACTCACCGTCGTGACGGCTGATAATATGCTTCACGATGGCCAATCCCAAGCCAGTCCCGCCCGATTGTCGGGAACGGGCTTTGTCCACACGATAGAATCGTTCCGTCAATCTGGGGATATGCTTCTCATCGATGCCGGGGCCGTTATCCGCCACGGTCAGTCGTGCCCGTCCTTCCTCCATTCGCCAGTCGACCCGAATTCGGGTGTTCGGAGGGGTATGCACAATGGCGTTGAAAATCAGGTTGGAAAAGGCGCTCGTCAACTCGTTTTCCTCACCCAGCAGCCACAGGTTTTCATCCGCATGCAGCTCCAGACTGTAGCCGCCTTTCTGATCCGCCAGCAGACGCGCCTGATCGAATATCCGGCGTAACAGGTCGGGGACGGCGACCGGTTTCTCCGCGGAAGGGGCATCTCCCATCTCCAGTCGGGAGAGCGTCAGCAAGTCGTTGATGATACTGTTCATGCGTTCGGCCTGTTGAATCATCAATTCAAAAGGTCGCTTCTGAAAGGGTAGTTTTTCGTTCTCCCCGAGGTTCTCCAGAAACCCCGTAATCACGGTCAGGGGGGTTCTCAACTCATGGGACACGTTGGAGACGAAATCGCGCCGTGTCTGGTTGAATTTGTAGACATCCGTGATATCCCGGATCACCACCAGCCGTTGCGCCTTCTTGCCGCCGAAGCGCATCACCCGTAGGGACAGGACAATTGCCTTGTTGGTGGGCGAGGGGAAGTCGAGAGGCTGGTTGTAATCGGCTGTTCGCAGATATTCCGTGAGTTCCGTATGCGGGATGCGTTCTGACAGCCGGATATGTTCATCCCTGGGCCAGCTGATGTTGAGCAGCTTGTTCGCGGCCGGGTTGGCCCATTCCACCCCACCGGATTTGTCCAGCAGGATCAAACCATCGGGTATTGAGGTGGTGACTTTACGAAAGCGCGATGCAAACCGGTTCAGGGTCCGCTTGCGCTTACGACTGCGAGAGCGATGATGGGAGAGTTCCCGGTAGATGATGCCCCAGACATCCACGGGATAGGGGGGGGCGATCGGGGAATCCTGCTGGATGATCCGTGCCAGTCTGACCAGATAGTAAGCGTGTTTGGTCAGATACGCGGCGAATGCCAGCATCATCATCAGGGGGATCTGGCCCATCAGATATCCAACGGGCGCGAAAATCAGCATTGCACCGGTCAATTGACTGATTTCGATGGTCAGATAGTGTTTCACGGATGGTTGCGATATCTATCGGTTGGGCAATGGGGAGAATCGGTATCCGGTACCCCGCACGGTCTGTATGAGTTGGTCATGTCCGCTCGGTGTAAGGATTTTACGCAGACGACGGATATGCACATCCACGGTGCGCTCATCCACATACACATCCCGCCCCCAGACATGATCCAGGATCTGTGACCGATTGTAAGCGCGTTCCGGATGCGTCATGAAAAAATGTAACAGCCGGTATTCGGCGGGTGACAGTGAAACGGTTGTCTCTCCAATCAATACCCGATGTTTGGCATGATCCAGTACCAGTCCCTGAACTTCCAGGATTTGCTGTGTATCCTCGTCAGAACAGCGCCGGATGACCGCATTGATACGCGCAATCAATTCCTTGGTCGAAAAGGGCTTGGTGATATAGTCGTCCGCGCCGCTGTCCAGGCCCTGGATTTTATCCGCTTCATCGGACTTTGCCGTGAGCATGATGATCGGGGTGGAACGGGGTGCATTATGTTTCAATTCACGGGTCAAATCGAGGCCCGAACGACCGGGCAGCATCCAGTCCATGAGAATCAGATCATAGCTGTGTTGGCCCAGCAATTTGCGCGCATCCAATGCATTGTCCGCCTCATCGATGGTGAAACCTTTCGGTTGCAGGACGAATCGAATCATCTCACGAATTTCCGGTTCATCTTCAACGATTAGAATTCGGGTTCGCATCTATCCTGTCTAGTCAGTTAAGGTGAGTCGGCGCAGGGCGGCTGCTCGGCATGGCTGATGTGTAGCCCTCAATTCCCCAATCCTGCATTGCGGTACTTCACAAGGCGCAGCATCGCTTGTCATCCACGCGTTGTCCGATGAAATTGGGGCTTCCGATTTCCTACGGTAGTATAGGATACCCCACTAGAGTGCTGCGTATTTTAGTGTATTGTCCTGATTTGACTCTATATTGTCTGAACAAACCTGGAACAGTTGTCCAATTCTTGCCGACGGGAGTCCCCGCCCTAGGGGCAAAACAGACTCGCTATAGCGCTGAATTTTTACCACGAAGGGCACAAAGGATGAAATTGGATGAATGCTTGAATCGATCCTTCGTGGTGAGATCGATCGGCTAGGCAAACCGAGCGATTGGAGAGGGCGCCCTATGATTGGTCGTTCCCACGCGGAGCATGGGGATGAGCGGATAAATGAGTATTCTAGTTCGAACCCCAACAACCCCATCGGCTAACCCGGACCACTCATCAGAATGTCGTTCATCTCCTGTTACTGCATCATATTCTTGATGTGCATTGTAACTTGTTGATATAAAAATTATTATTTCACACTTGATCGATATTGTGTTTGCCCGGTAGTGTCCTGACGGTTGTAGAAAATTCACGGGATTGCTTGTGATTCTCAGCCCCAATGGTGATAATCACAACTGGGCCATTACCGGCGTTATATTCAATATTTTTCGTGGAAAGTTATCTAATTTTGGCGGTGCTTCTGGTGCTGTCAGGCGTTTTTTCCGGCTCGGAGACTGCCCTGGTCTCGCTCTCAATGGCGCGAGCGGAATCGCTGTACAAGGAAGGTAGAAGCGGTGCTCATGCATTGTATCTCCTGAAGAAAGATCCCAGTCGTATGCTGATCACCATCCTGATCGGCAATAACGTGGTGAATATCGCCGCCTCGGCCATGGCTACGGTCATCGCTACCGATCACTTCGGTCATAGTGGACCGGGTATCGCGGTGGGTGTTCTGACCATATTGATCCTGGTGTTTGGCGAGATCACACCCAAGAGCCTGGCGACCCGATTCTCAGAACGCATATCACTGGCCATCTCTCCTGTGATCTACGGCTTCATGCGCCTGATCTATCCATTGGTGTGGGTGTTCCTGCAGATTACCAATTGGGTGCAGTCCTCCACCAAGGCAATGGATGATCCGTTGGTGACGGAGTC
>JBNLFS010000087.1:0-16484 GCA_050305635.1 Candidatus Thiodiazotropha sp.
CTGCAGGTGGTGCGCGCCGACTTCTACAACCCGATCTCCCAGTTTCTGGTCAAGATCACCAATCCGCCGTTGAAAATCCTGCGCCGGGTGGTCCCCGGCCTCGGAGGAATCGATCTCTCGTCCCTGCTGCTGGCCTGGCTGATCAAAACCCTGGAGGTGTTCCTGGTGATCACCATCCTCGGCCATCCGGTAAACCTGCTGGCGCCCTTCATCTGGGCTATTCCTGAGCTGATTGAGCTGAGTATCAACATCTTCCTTTTCAGCGTGGTGATTCAGGCGATCCTCAGCTGGGTGAATCCCGGCAGTTACAACCCGGCTTCGGCACTGCTCTACAGCATTACCGCCCCGGTGCTGCGTCCGGCGCAGAAGCTGCTGCCGCCCATGGGTGGACTGGATCTTTCGCCCATGCTGGTGATCATCGGGCTGATCCTGCTGAAGATGCTGCTCATGCCGCCCCTGTTGCAGCTGACCGGCAGCCCCTTCCATTGAGTTGGTACAGCTGGGATGACGACGAACTGACCCTGAGGCTGCGCATCCAGCCCAAAGCGGCGCGGGATCGTTTCGTCGGGCCCTATGGGGAAGACCAGTACAAGGTGACCCTCACCGCCCCGCCGGTGGACGGCGAGGCCAACAAACACCTGGTGAAATTTCTCTCTGACAGCTTCGGTCTGCCCCGTTCCCGCATCACCCTGATCTCAGGCCAGACCTCCCGCAGCAAGTGTCTGAAACTAAAGTCTCCCTCCCGGTTGCCGATACCCGTTGGGAAGTGAGACCGGGGTTCAAGTGCCGTCACTCATCCAGATTGCCGCACTAGTAACCTAATTCCTCCTTGAGTATGATTCCGCCAAACGCCGGCCGGGGGACGACCGTGCCTGCCGTAGCAGCGGCATGAATGGGGCAAGCGCATGAGTGATATGGAAAAAGTACGATTCGAAGAGCAGCTGCAGGCCTATGAGCAGTGGAAAAAGGACATCGTTAACACGATCGATGAGTACGGCCCCTGGCTGGAGGACAATGAAATGTCCTCGGATGACGTCAAGATGCGCATCCAAAATACCCTGGACACCATCAAGAGCGACAAGCTGACGATTGCCTTCGTCGCCGAATTCTCGCGCGGCAAAACCGAACTGATCAACGCCCTGTTCTTTGCCGACTACGGGCGCCGTCTGCTGCCCTCGGACGCGGGTCGCACCACCATGTGTCCCACCGAAATCTTCTACGATGAGGCGCGTCAGGAGGCCTATGTGCGCCTGCTGCCCATCGAAACCCGGCTGCAGGACACCACCCTGGCGCAGTTGCGCCATGATGCGAAACAGTGGGTCCACTACCCCCTGGAAGTCGGTTCGGTCGAGCAGATGCAGGCCGCACTGAACGAGGTGATTCAAACCAAGGAAGTACCCCTGGAAGAGGCCAAGCGACTCGGCCTCTACAGCCCGGACCTGCATCCCCACCAGTCTCAACCTCCGGAAAACATCGAGATCCCCAAGTGGCGTCACGCCCTGATCAGCTTCCCCAATCCGCTGTTGCAGAAGGGGTTGACCATACTCGACACCCCCGGCCTGAACGCCCTGGGAACCGAACCGGAACTCACCCTCAACATGCTGCCCGCCGCCCAGGCGGTTCTGTTCGTGCTGGGCGCCGATACCGGTGTGACACGCAGCGACATGGAGATCTGGCAGCACCATATCAAGGGTTTTCAAAGCGGCCGTAAACGCGGCCTGATGGTCGTGCTGAACAAGATCGACACTCTCTGGGACGACCTTCGGGAACATGCCGACATCCATGAGGCGATCCTGGCGCAGCAGGCCAATACGGCGGAGATGCTGGGTGTGGAACCGCGGGTGGTATTTCCCATCTCGGCCCAGAAGGGCCTGCTGGCGAAGATCAAGAACGACGCCGCTCTGCTGGAAAAGAGCGCCCTGCTGGATCTGGAAAACTACCTGGGCCAGGATGTTCTGAACATCAAACAGCAGATCATCCTCGACACCATCAGCTCCGATGTGGGGCAGATGCTGGACAATAGCCGCAGCATTCTCTCCGGCAAGCTCAATGACACCAAGTACCAACTCGAGGAACTCGAGGAGTTGAGTGACAAGAGCGATGACGTGATCAATAACCTGATGGAGAAAACCCGCAGCGAGCAGGCCCAGTATCTACGGGATGTGGAGACCTTCCAGCTGAGCCGCAAACAGCTCAAGCAGGAGGCGGATCTGCTCTCCGGCGCACTCGACCTGGACAAGCTCGACGCGGTAATCGAGAAATGCCGCAAGGACATGACCAGCAGCTGGACCACCAGTGGCATGAAAAGCTCCATGAAGGGGCTGTTCGACGAAATGCGCAACGGCATGTTCAACATCGTCAGCCAGAGCGAGCAGACCCGTAAGCTGATCCGCAACATTTATCGCAAGTTTCAGAACGAACACGGCTTCGCCGTGGTGCAGCCGAAGATGTTCTCGATCGTGAAATACCGGGTCGAACTGGAGTTACTGCATCAGGAGGCGGAGATCTTCCGCAACAGCCCGGTGACCGCGATGATGGAGCAGAATTTCGTGGTTAAAAAGTTTTTTACCGCACTGGTAAAGCGGGCTCGGGACATCTTTCAGCGGGCCGGTGAAGAGATCTCCAGCTGGCTGCGCAGCACTCTGGAACCCCTGGTGATCCAGATCAGGGATCATAAGGAGATGATGGAGAAACGCCTCACCAACCTGCAGAAGATCGGTCAGTCCCGCAACACCCTGCAATACCGGATCCTGGAACTGCAGGAGCAATACACGGAACTGGCCCGTCAGCTCACCGCGCTGCGCAACATGGCCAACCGTCTGAGCAACAGCCGCCCGCTGCATCAGGCGCATCGGCAAAAACCGACCCTGGTGAAACAGAACGCCTCTTGAGCGTTTCACCCTGGGATGACAAAAAACCGGCCCTTGCGGCCGGTTTTCGTTTGCGGAGTCCCCGCTTCACCCCTTCGCCCAGTTCGTCTAAACTTTGACCTACGGCATGGGCATCGATCACTCATAACATAACCATTCCCGATCACGTGTCGCTGCCCGGATGATGTCACTATAACCAAGACCGGCCCCCAGACCGGCACCTGAGGAGGTGTTTATGTCCCTGTTCAAATCCCTGTCTGCGTTCCTGATTGTTGCCCTGTTCACCCTCCCGGCCTGGGCGGAAAACAGTACGGAGATCCCGGGTTACACCATTCACCACAATGCCATTCCGAGTGCTTCCCTGGAGCCGGCCATCGCCAAAGAGTATGGCATCCAGCGCAGTAAATACCGGGGCATGCTCAACGTGAGTGTGATCAAGAACATTCCCGGCACCACCGGCGAGTCCACCGATGCCATCGTCATGGCCAAGGCCACCAACCTGCGGGGCCAGCTGATCAGCATCCCGATGCGCAAGATCACCGAGGGCGATGCCATCTATTACATCGGCGAATTCCGTATCGCCGATCAGGAAACCCTGAATTTCGAGATCCAGGTCAAACCGAAAGGCGAAGCCCGCTTCTATACGGCCACCTTGAGCCAGGATTTCTACATCGACTGATGGGTAAACGCACCCCCGGTCATGTGCATACCGGGGGTTCATCTCGAAAACGGAAATCAGAAAGCGCGGGCCAGGGTCACCAGCCCAAACAGGATGACCGTCAGTCCCGCCAGGCGGCGCACCCGGATGTCCTTGAGCCAGCGCGCCAGACTGCCCGCCACGACCCCCATGGCGAACAGGTTGGGCAGGGTTCCCAGACCGAAGGCCAGCATCAACCCGGCCCCCTGCAGCACCCCGCCGCTGGAGACGGTCATGATCAGCATGGTGTAGACCAGTCCACAGGGTATCCATCCCCAGACGATGCCCAGCACAAAGGCCTGTCCCGGGGATTTCACCGGCAGAAGTCTCCTCGCCACCGGCTCGATGCGTTTCCACAGACGACTGCCCAGGTGCTCGATGCGTGACAACCCCAGCCACCAGCCGCCCAAATAGAGTCCCAGCAGCACCATGAACAAACCGGCAATCACCAGCAACACCTGCTGGGTGGCCTGAACCGGCAGCAGTTCGGCGAGCAACAGCCCCAGCCCTCCCATGATGCCGCCGGCCACCACATAACTGGAAATACGCCCGAGGTTGTAACCCAACTGGTAGGGCAGCGTGAGCACCAGCCGGTTGCGAACCGTTTCGGGCAGGCCGAAGGTCAGCGCCCCGACAATGCCTCCGCACATGCCGGCGCAGTGCCCACCGCCCAGCAGACCGGCACCGAACGCCGCCAGATAACTGCCCTGTTCAAGCATCTTGTGATCTCCTGTGCAGATGGGGTTGCAGCGGCTTTCCTATGGTCATGAGCAAAGCCGGAAGCATGGGGTTCCAGGCAGATTGAGACACCGTCATGCCACTCACTGTGAACCGCAACCCTTTCGCTTTCATTGTGATTTTCCCGGTGGTGGAAGATAGCGCATCGCCAGTACCACCAGAACCAGCACCGGCACACCCAGAGAGGCGGTGATGAGAAAGAAGGGGGCGTAACCCAGGCTATCCACCATGACCCCGGAGAAGCCCCCGAGAAACTTGGGCAGCAGCAACATCACCGAACTGAACAGGGCGTACTGGGTGGCGGAATAGGAGATGTTGGTGAGACTCGAAAGGTAGGCGATAAAGGCGGAGGTGGCCAGCCCCGCACTCAGGTTGTCCGCCGAGATCACCGCCACCAGGCTGAGCACATCGTGCCCCACCCCGGAGAGCCAAGCGAACAGCAGGTTGGTGGCCGCCGCCAGGATCGCTCCCAGGAGCAGGATCGGCATCACCCCGAGACGCGCCACCATCACTCCGCCGAACACCGCACCGGTGAGGGTCATGATCACGCCGAACACATTCGCCACCAGGGCTACTTCTTTTGTGCTAAAGCCCAGATCGACATAAAAGACGCTGGAGATGACCCCCAGCACCACATCCGAGATGCGGTAGGTCGCGATCAGGGCGAGTATTAACAGGGCCCTCCAGCGGTAGCGGCGGAAAAAGTCG
This sequence comes from Candidatus Thiodiazotropha sp., assembly GCA_050305635.1. Classification (GTDB taxonomy): domain Bacteria; phylum Pseudomonadota; class Gammaproteobacteria; order Chromatiales; family Chromatiaceae; genus Thiodiazotropha. Next base: position 5,014 of record JBNLFS010000087.1, read on the forward strand.
GAGAAGGGGCTGATCACCGCATCGTAGAACCACTCGCTCAAGCGCCGAATGCCCGTCGGCAGCCAGGCCTGGCTTTCGATCAACCGCTCGACCCGCGCCTCGCGTTCCCGGGTGATTCGATCGGGATGCACCGCCGGTTCCGGGATCAACACGACGGTCACCACACCGACAAGCATGAGCATCGCCATGACCAGATAGGCCAGACTGTAGGCCGACAATTGATAGTCCACACCCTCCGGCGTCGCCCAGCCGGCCACCGCCAGGGCCCCGCCGCCGCTGACGATCATCGCCAGCCGGTATCCGATCATATAGTTGGCCGCCATGATGCCCTGCCATTTCACCTCGGCGGATTCGATACGATAGGCATCGATGGCGATATCCTGGGTCGCCGAGGCGAAGGCCACCAGTAGCGCCAGTAGGGCGAACGAGGCCACACTCTCGGTCGGATCGGAGAAGGCGAGGCCGCACAATCCGGCGATCACCGTCACCTGCGCCAACAGCATCCAGCCCCGGCGACGGCCGAACCGCCGGGTCAGTCCTGGAATCGGCAACCGATCCACCAGGGGCGCCCAGACCCACTTGAATCCGTAGGCCAGCGCCACCCAGCTGAGAAACCCAATGGTGGAGCGTTCCACCCCCGCCTTACGCAACCAGAAGGAGAGTGTACCGAACACCAGCAGCAGGGGCAGCCCTGCGGAAAAGCCGAGGAAAAGCATGTTACGCACGCCTGGTTGCCAGTACTCGGCAATGACCCGGGGCCATTCGGTCAACTTCACGGATACCTCTATGAGCTGATTTGAACCAGCTTCATGCAGCTAAAGACAATCGCGCATTATAAGTGGCAGAAAAACCGAAAGCCCAGGAATCTCTCCCGCCGCCGGTCGAAATCTGCCGAATCCACAGACATTCGAGTTACAATGCGCCCCTCGTATCAAACCAGGTAACCGCTCATGCAGGACTATCAACGGGAATTTCTCGACTTCGCCCTCGATGTCGGGGTTCTGAAATTCGGTGAATTCACCCTGAAATCGGGTCGCGTCAGTCCCTATTTCTTCAATGCCGGGCTGTTCAACACCGGCGCCAGTCTGGCACGGCTGGGTCGCTACTACGCCCAGGCGATCGTCGATTCCGGGATCGCCTTCGATGTCCTCTATGGCCCTGCCTACAAGGGCATCCCCCTGGCCGCGGTAACCGCCGCCGCACTCTACGATCAACACAGCCGGGACATCCCCTACGCCTTCAATCGCAAGGAGGCGAAGGATCATGGAGAAGGCGGCGTGATCGTCGGTCACGCACTGCAGGGCGGGGTGCTGATCATCGATGACGTGATCTCCGCGGGCACCTCGGTGCGCGAATCCATGGAGATCATCAAGGCCGAGCAGGCCACCCCGGCGGGGGTGGTGATCGCCCTCGACCGGCAGGAACGGGGCAAGGGCGAGCGTTCCGCGATCCAGGAGGTCGAGCAGGACTACAACATGCCGGTCAGCGCCATCGTGCGGCTCGAGCAGCTGATCGAATACCTGCAGGAGCGGGACCCGACCAGCGAAGACCTGGATCGGATTCATCGCTACCGGGAAACCTATGGGGTTTGAGTTAGAAAACCAGCTTAAAGCCAACCAACAGGGTTACCACTTCGAAGCCCCGTTTGATCCAGCGATTGCCTTTGGCAATCGCCAGATGGGCGCCCAGATAGCCCCCCAGCAAGGATCCCGCCAGCAACACCGGCAGCCATTGCCAGTGGATGCTGCCCAGCAGTCCCAGGGTGAGCGCGCCGCTGCCGTTCCAGAAGACTCCCACCAGCACCAGGGTATGGGCCACCGCACGACGGTAGTCCAGGCCAAACCAGCGAATCAGCCACAGGGTGACGAACAGTCCGGTGCCCGAGGTCAATGATCCGTTCAGCACCCCGATCAGGAACAATCCCAGCCCTCCGATCAACAACCCACTGCGATCCCGATGACGCGCCTGATACTCCTGCCCCAGTTTGGGGCTGAGCAGGGAGTAGATTCCGAGTCCCAGGGTCAGCACGCCGAGCGCCACCTGGGCCATGCGGTCCGGTACATTGAGGATGACACTCGCTCCCAGGACCACCCCCGGGAGGCCACCCAGCAGCATGTAGATCACGAACTGCCGCTCCAGTCCGCCTTCCCGCAGGTGACGCACCGTGGCGCCGACACCCAGCGCCACCGAGGCGACCTTGTGGGTGGCCAGGGCCACGCCAAAGGGCAAGCCGAGAAAGATCAGCGCCGGCAGTTGCAGCAAACCCGCGCCTCCGCCGGAAAAGGCGGAGAACAGATTGGCCAGGAAAGAAACGATGAAAAGGGTGAACTGATCCACAAAGACCCTATCTTAATAAATGAATCAGGCAGTATAATCCAAGGGTTAGCGTTTCGGCAGGCCAACTACCGTTGCGTATGATTTACGATCACCGAGGCGAGGACTTCCTCTCCGTGCATGCCACCAACTGGCGTTGTTCCGAGAGCTCGTACCTCGCATCACACTGGATCGAAAAGCCACCGATCACTGTGAATATCAATTGAGCATGTACTTCAGAATCCTCATCACCGCCGCTATTCTTCTATTCGCCCTGACCAGCGCCAGCCAGGCAGGCAGGCTTTACAAGTGGATCGACGACGATGGCAATGTCCACTACTCGGACAAGCTGCCCCCCACTGAGACCCATCGCGCACGCTCCCAGCTGGATGAACACGGTATTACCGTGAACAAGGTGGATGCCGCAAAAACGGCGGAGGAATTGCAACAGGAGGCGGAACAGGAGCGTCTGCGCCTGGAACAGCAGCGGCTGCTGGAAAAACAGCAGGCCCAGGATCGGGTGCTGCTCAGGACCTTCCGCAGCGAGGACGACATCCTGATGACCCGAAACGGTCAGATTCAGGCCGTCGACACCTCTATTCGCGTTACTGAATCGAACATCCGGCGCCTGAAGTCTACCTTGGACGAAATGCAGCAACAGGCGGCCAAACGGGAACTCAGCGGCAAGCCGATCACCCCGAAGATGCAGGAAGACATCGAAAACAAACGGGTGGCCCTGACCGAAGCCTACCAGTCGATCATCTCCCGGGAACACGACAAAAACCGTATCCGCCAATCCTTTGCCCGTGACCTGCAGCGCTTCCGGGAACTGAAAAAGCTCAGCCAGACCAACAACCCGGTGGATGAAGCGGATAGCAGCTTCGTCCAGGCCTTGCAGAATGTCTACGACTGCGGCCAGGACGAGACCTGCACCCAACCCTGGATACTCGCGAAAAAGTACCTGAAGCAGCACAGCACCACGCCGATCAAAATCGATGCCGAAGACATCGTCATCAGCGGAGAGGCATTGCAGGAGGGGGATATCAGCATCTCCCTGTCACGCATCCGTGACCCGAAGAAAGGCAGCACCGTGATCTTTATGGATTTGAGCTGTAAAAGCGATCCGCAGCGGAACGCTTCCTGTCAAAGCACTCCTGAGGTAAAGAAGATCAAGGAAGGATTCCAGGCGGCGCTGAAACCCTGATATGGGGTTGTTGCGCACTCTGGCAAACACCAGCCACACAACGCTACTCATGCGGTGCTGAATGCAGGATTGAAGCGTTCGCCGAATTCACAAGCTATCACCCCGCTCCCCGACCACTCTCCCGCATGGGGAGAGTGGAAATCGCAACACTCGTGTGCAACGCGAACACATCAACTCAAAACTCACCACTAAAAACTCAAAACAATCTGTACCATTGACTCGTTTTAAGGTTCTGCGTGGGCACGCAGACCCGGGGTGCCATATGTTCGACAGGAATGGGCAATTCTGTGTGATATCGATAGGCACTCCCGCGCGGGGCGTGGGAATTAGTGGGCCGCTCGGTAAATTCGGTAACACTCAGAACCGCACCACAAGGAGAAGGGTAATGACTGGAGCGTTTATATCGTCCCGCAGTTCTTCTTATTCTGTCGGATCCCGGGTTCCACTTCGTTTCACCCGGGCTACGGGGATGAGGTTCGCTTCTCTCGAGGATCCCGTGTGAGAAACGCAGTGGGTAGGTCGGGTTAGCGCAGCGTAACCCGACGAACAGCCCCATCCACTTATTCTCGGGTTATGCTGCGCTCACCCGACCGACGGTTACCATGCATTACCCGCTCTTCCGCAAGCGGAGTGGCTCGATCATATTATTCATTGCGCTCGAAAACAGGGAACGGCGAATAAAACGGCCATCAGGCCCGAACCCTCAGTGGTTAAAAAGGCTCGATGAGAGCAGCTGCCACTGCGGTTCCCAGTGCAGTAAGGGTGAACTTTTGAAGCGGCTGCGAAGGTATCGATGCATCAGACCTTCCACCAGGCTGGTCATCAGATGCGCGGCCAGTGCGGCGTCCGTCGCCAGTACACCCTCACCCTGACGCATCCCGGCCTCTCTGAGTACCTGCTTGAGCTGAGTCTCGACCCGCTCGAAAAACTGCCCGACCCTGACCAGCAGACGTTCGGTTTCACCCACCAGGGCATCCCCCAGCAGCACCCGGGTGATCCCAGGGTTGCGTTCCGCGAACACCAGTAACAGGTAAAGAATCTGCCCACAGCGGATCTGCACCTGATCCTGCTCCTGGAGAATCTGATTGATCCGCGCGAACACGCTCTCCTCGGCGAAATCGATCAGCCCCTCGAACATTTTGGCCTTGCTGGCGAAGTGCCGATACAGGGCGGCCTCGGAGATGCCCACGGCCTTGCCCAGTGAAGCCGTGGTGATGCGACTGCCGGGATTCTGTTCGAGTTCCCGGGCCAGGGCCTCGAGAATCAGTTGCCGGCGGGTGACCTTCTGCTCACTCATCAACGACGTCGGATCAGAGTACCCACGCCCTCGTCGGTAAAGAGCTCCAACAGCACGGCGTGGGGAACCCGGCCATCGATGATATGCGAGGAACCCACTCCGGTTTCCACAGCCTCCAGAGCAGTCGCGATCTTGGGCAGCATACCGCCGTGTATGGTGCCGTCCTCGATCAGTTCATGCACCCGATCCGCGGTCAAACCGGTCAACAGGCCACCGGACTTGTCCAGCAGTCCCTGAGTGTTGGTCAGCAGAATCAGTTTTTCCGCCTGCATGACCTCGGCGACCTTACCGGCCACCAGATCCGCATTGATATTGTAGGAGTGGCCGTCCTTGCCGACTCCGATGGGCGCGATGACGGGTATGAAATCCCCCTGGATGAGCATATTGACAACGCTTACATCGATGCTCTCAACCTCGCCCACATGACCGATATCGATGATTTCGGGCTCCTGCAGTTCCGGTCCGCGTCGGCTGATCACCAGTTTCTTGGCATGGATCAGGTCACCGTCCTTGCCGGTCAGACCCACGGCGGAACCACCCGCGCGATTGATCAGGCTGACAATCTCCTTGTTCACCAGACCGCCGAGCACCATTTCCACCACATCCATGGTTTCGCTGTCGGTGACCCGCATGCCTTCGACAAATTCGGAATTCTTGCCCAGTCGCGTCAACAGGCTGCCGATCTGTGGGCCACCTCCGTGCACCACCACCGGATTGATGCCGACCAGTTTCATCAGCACCACGTCCATGGCGAAGCTGTTCTTCAGTGCCTCATCTACCATGGCGTTACCGCCATATTTGATGACCAGGGTCTTACCGGCAAAACGTTGAATGTAGGGCAGCGCCGAGGTCAGGACCTGGGCGACATTCTGTGCCTGTTCGGGGGAAAAACTCATAATATCCGTGCAACCGCTCAGTTTAGATTTCGATTCAGAATGGAGCTTCCAGCTGGGGATCAACCTTTTTCAGGATCTCCCGGAACTGGGACTGCACCTGCTTCAGGTCGTCCTCAGTCTCCGCCTCGAAGCGGAACAGGAGCGCCGGTATGGTATTCGATGCTCGCACCAAACCCCAACCCCTTTCGAACTCCGCGCGCATGCCGTCGATCTTCACGATGCGCGCCCCCGGCAGATCGGATATCTGATCAATCTGCTGCATCACCTTCTGTGCCCGCCCCTCTTCCAGGCGTAGACTGAATTCCGGTGTCGAGAGGCTCTCCGGCAGCTCCGCGAACACCTCGGCGCTGGTGCGGTAATCCAGGGAGAGGATCTCCAGTAGCCGCGCACCGGCGTAGATGCCGTCATCGAAGCCGTACCAGCGCTCCGCAAAGATGATGTGGCCACTGAACTCACCGGCCAGCAGGGCGTGGGTCTCCTTCATCTTCGCCTTGAGCATGGAGTGGCCACTCTTCCACATGAGTGGCCGACCGCCATTGGATAACACCACATTGGCCAGGTGACGGGTGCATTTGACATCGTAGATGATATCGCCGCCGGGCTCCCGGGTCAGCACGTCGACCGCCAGGTACATCAGCAGCCGATCCGGCCAGATGATTTTGCCGGAGGAATCGACCACGCCGAGACGATCACCATCGCCGTCGAACGCCAGGCCGAGCGCGGCCTGATGCTCCACCACCGCCTTCTGCAGATCCCGCATATTCCTGGGGTCGCCCGGATCCGGATGGTGATTCGGAAAATCCCCGTCCACATCGCAGTAGAGTTCGATCACTTCACAGCCGAGCTGGCGGTACAGTTCCGGCGCCACCACGGAGGCCGCCCCGTTGCCGCAATCGATCACGACCTTGAGGGTCTGGCCCATACGCACATCAGAAAGCACCCGTTCGATGTAATCCGCCACGATATCCCGGGAATCGAAAGAACCCTCGGCCTGCAGCAACTGATCCGCGTCGATGCGCCGACGCAGTTCCTGGATGGCATCCGTACTGGGACTGTCACCGCCGATGATCATCTTCATGCCGTTGTACTGGGGAGGATTGTGGCTGCCGGTGATCATGGCCCCGCATTCGGCATTCAGTTCATGGGCGGCAAAGTGGACCAATGGGGTGGGTACCAGCCCCAGGTCGATGACATTACGGCCACTGGCCTGCAGACCTTCGATCAAGGCATGCTGTAGTAATTCACTGGAGTTGCGAGCGTCCCGCCCCACCACAACCGTATTGTAGCCGCGCTCGTAGATTTCGCTGCCGAATCCCTGGCCCAGCAGGGAGACCACTTCCGGCGTCAGGGTTTCATCCACCACACCCCGGATGTCATAGGCGCGAAAAATGGACGGGGCAATTTCCACGTTGCGGGGCCTGGTCACCGGTTTTCGGCTCTCCGCTTCTTCGTAGATTTCCTCATCCACCAGAATTCCGGTCTCCGCCTCTTCAGACTCCTGAACCACTCGTTGCAGCTTGGATTTGTCCGCCTGTTTCGAACGGAACTCCCGGATCTGGTGCTCCATCACATCCAGGGTGGGCTGCAGATCACTCAGCTGGGCGGTCTGCGTCTTGGGGGGGCGGCCGACGATCAACGCCTCGATGAGGGTGAGGATACTGTGCTGATCCTTTTTCAACGCCTTCGCCATCTGTGTGGAGAGACGCATCATCAACAGGGCCGTCAGGAGAAACAACAGCACGCCGGGCGCCATCTGCATGCCCAGTTGCACCGGATCGACCGCCTGACCGGCATCACCCCAATAGGCGATCTGCCAGATGCTGCCCGGGATGGGCAGGACCCCGTCGGGTTGCGTTGCGCGAGCCCCAGCCCCCTTATCCAGGATCACCAGGGACGGCTTGTCCGGTACGATCTGCTGCCACTCCAGGCGACCGGCCAGCTGATCGACCGAATCGAGGAGTTTTCCCAGCGCCTGGGTCGGCAGCGCCACGTGCAGGACACCCAGTACCTTGCCGACTGAATCCCTTACGGCCGCCGCGATGGCGACGTGCTGATGGGGTGTACCGAACTGATGAAGCTCAATGGGGGGCAACTGTGGGCTCTGTTCCGCCTGACGCAGCAGTTGCAGAGAGGCATAGCCCATATTGGGCGTCTGCTGGGTGTCCGGAACATTGGAATCTGGGGGCAGCAACCGAACCATCAGAGCCCCAGGAATCAGGCGGGTCAGGTGACGCTGTTCCATCTGCCATTCGGAGGACTCGCCGGCGGCGAACAGATCGATGATCCGGGGCTGACGGGCCAGTTCACCGACCAGTGTAGCCTGTTGTTTCACAAGCCCGGCGTAGGCGTTTGCAATCACCTGGGCGACCATCCGGGTCGTGGTTTTATGCTCCGCCTCGGTGGCTTTCTGGGACTGATACCAGCTGGCGTACCCGGCGGCTACAACCAGCACCAGCAGGCCCGCAACGCCGGTCACCCAGTAGCTGCGGATCGAGCGTCCCTTGCCCTGCTTGACCTTCGGGTCCCCATTCTTCTTTGCTAATCCCATAATAGTCCCTGATGCTTAAACCACGATCTGAAACTTGCCCAGTCACGCGTTGCTTGGTTAACTCGGCATCTCCCCATCAGCGATGCCGACCATTGGAGCTCCAAGTGGTGTTCCGCAAACGGGAACGCCCCGAGAACCCGCTCATGTCTTTTTTTCAGCGGTGTGATAGCGCTGCGCGATCACCTCGGCAAGACGTTGCGCCAGCTCCCGCTTGGGCATCATCGGCAAGGCAGCCCGCCCCCCGTCCCAAAGCAGCAACAGGGCATTGCGGTCTGACTCGAATCCCCCTTCCCTGGTCCCTACCTGGTTGGCTGCAATCAGGTCCAGTCCCTTCGCCTGGCGCTTGGCCTCGGCATAGGCTTCCACCTGCTCTGTCTCCGCGGCGAAGCCGACGCAAAAGGGCGGATTCTCCCGGGCAGCCACTTCAGCGAGTATATCGGGATTCCGCACGAGTTCCAGTATCACTATGTCTTTATTTTTCTTGATTTTCTCATCTGCCATCTGGCGTGGCCGGTAGTCAGCCACCGCGGCGACACCCACGAAGATATCCGCATCCCCCACCCGGTCCATGACCGCAGCATGCATTTCATGCGCGGTTTCGACCCAGTGACAGGGGATATTTTGCGGCGCGGGCACGCTCGCCGGTCCACTCACCAGGGTCACCTTGGCCCCCAGCGCGTCCAGTGCCTCGGCGAGAGCAAAACCCATCTTACCGGAACTCCGGTTACCCACGTAGCGAACCGGGTCGATCGGCTCCCGGGTGGACCCGGAGGTGAGCAGGACCCTGACCCCGGACAGCGGACCCTCGGCGTAAAGTCGCCGTATCTGATCCACCAGCTGTTCCGGTTCAAGCATCCTTCCCGGACCGGTTTCACCGCAGGCCTGTCCACCCTCGGCGGGCCCCCAGCAGTGACAGCCCCGCTGTTTCAGCTTGAGCATGTTTTCCCGGGTAGCCGGATTCAGCCACATCTGTTGATTCATCGCGGGCGCCACCGCAATGGGAGCGGTGGTGGCGAGACACAGGGTAGTGAGAAGGTTATCCGCCAGTCCCAGGGCCAGGCGGGCCAGGAAGTGCGCACTGGCCGGAGCCACCAGCACCAGGTCGGCCCAGCGGGCCAGAGTGATGTGATCCATCGCGGCTTCCGCCTGGGCATCCAGCAGCTCGGTGTACACCGGCGAGCCGGAAAGCGCTTGAAAGGTCAAGGGTGTAACGAAGGACTGGGCGGAGGGGGTCATCACCACCTTGACCTCGGCGTCTGCCTTGCGCAGGGCGCGTACGAGCATGGCGGCCTTATAGGCGGCAATGCCACCGGTCACGCCCAGTAAAATCTTTCTGTTGCTCAGGTCCGACACGCTCCACACTCTATGGGATGGCTGTAAACGTCCAAGATTAACTCAAGCCACAGCAAATGTTTAGGTCATATTACCGCAACGGTCCCGGTTCGACGGAACAATCCGCTCAAGACCACGGGCCACTCGCCGCGGACACGGCAAGGTCGTAGAATGTCGCCACATCAACACCTGAGACAAGGAGGTCTCCATGCCGATCACAGACTGGCCCGTTGACGAACGTCCCCGGGAAAAACTCCTCAAAAGAGGCGCCGAAGCCCTGTCGGATGCGGAATTGCTGGCGATCTTTCTGCGCACCGGGATTCCCGGCATGACCGCGGTCGATCTCGCCCGGTCACTGTTGAACGAGCATGGCGGACTGGGCAATCTGCTCAGCGCGGATCGGCGGCGTTTTTGTCAGACTCGCGGGCTCGGGCTGGCAAAATATGCCCAGCTGCAGGCCACCCTGGAGATCTCCCGCCGTTATCTGCATGAAAGGATCCGCCAAGCCGATAGCCTCAACAGCCCGCAACAGAGCCGTCAATACCTGCAAACCAAGCTGCGTCACTATCGGCATGAGGTCTTTGCCTGCCTGTTTCTGGACAACCGGCACCGGGTGCTGGCCTATGAAGAGTTGTTCCGCGGCACCATCGACGGAGCCAGCGTACATCCCCGGGAAGTGGTTAAGAGCGCCCTGCAGCACAATGCAGCGGCGCTGATTCTGGCGCATAATCACCCTTCCGGAGTGACCGAACCGAGCCAGGCCGACCAGGCGATCACCCAGACCCTGAAAAGCGCCCTGGCCCTGGTGGATATCCGGGTGCTGGATCACATCATCATCGGTGAGGGAAACCCGGTCTCACTGGCGGAGCGGGGTCTGATCTAGCCGGACGACGAGGCAATGCGCTGACATCCGAGCTTGCCTATCCGGGACCACTCTGATATAAATACGCGCCTTTCGTCCCAGGGATAACTGAATTTCGAGGTTTTGACCATGTCTAGAGTCTGCCAGGTAACCGGCAAACGCCCGGTCACGGGAAACAATGTTTCCCATGCACACAATAAGACCAAACGCCGCTTTCTGCCGAACCTGCACACCCACCGGTTCTGGGTTGAGAGTGAAAACCGCTGGGTGCGTCTGCGCCTTTCGTCCAAAGGCATGCGTATCATCGACAAGAAAGGCATCGATGCCGTTCTGTCCGACCTGCGCGCCCGTGGCGAAAAAATCTGATCCAGGAGCACTGAACCATGCGTGACAAAATCAAACTGATCTCCAGTGCCGGCACCGGTCACTTCTACACCACGACCAAGAACAAACGCAACCAACCGGGGAAGATGGAAATCAAGAAATTCGACCCCAAGGTGCGTAAGCACGTGATGTACAAGGAAGGTAAGATCAAATAAGTTCGCACGCGAACTGTCCCGGGACCCGGAAACCCGCCTCTGGCGGGTTTCTGCTTTTCTGGACACCCGATTCGTCATCACAGTAAGACGACTCACAAACACCCGTTCGGCAGCCTCACAGTGGTTTATAACCGCCGGATCATCCGGTTCATTTGCACCTTGACCGCTGAAGCACCGGCAAAATCCTCTCAAATCCCCCCCGATCCCCAGCAACCCGGCATGGCACGGGAGTTGCCGCCTGGTATGCAGCACAGTCCGGGTGAAGCCGATCCCGGACGTTCAGGCGAGATGCACGCTTACATGCCGAACAGCGCCCTGGAGTGACCCGATCCGCCGGCAATTGGCAGACGGGAAACGCCTGCTAGTGTAGTGTCCTATACTGCTTTAGGAAATCAGCGTGCCGAGAAGCCGTCCTATGCAAGGCGTCCTGCGCAGGGAATGGCGCGCCCTTTTCAAGCAGGACAACGCAGCAGAGGGCGG
>JBNLFS010000088.1:0-2746 GCA_050305635.1 Candidatus Thiodiazotropha sp.
CCTCCATGCGGTTGCGCGGGTCGTCAGAAAAAACCGGCATGTCGGATGACAGGATACTCATAAAAAATACAACCAGGCTATGAAGTTAGGGAAGGATACAACAGGACGATATGCTGGCTTACGCGAGGTGGTGGCGCTCCAGGGTGCCGCCGTCGATAACATGGGGCCGGGATTTTCCCGATGTTTCGTTACGGGGCTGATGCCCCGGAAAGGAACCCCCGTCGCCGATCCAGTGCACAGATTTACGGGGTTGCTCTGCCAAGGACTCATTATTGAGGCCTTTGATCCGTTCCTGAAAGGCCAGGGTGAAGGCGAATCCCAGTGCTACGATCATCGTCAGCGCCAGACTGTGCTCCACCAGGAGAAGCGCGCCAAGACCCACAAACAGGAGAATTTTTAACATCAGACCCAGGGGAATGTGGCCATCGAAATTCAACGCGGTGTGACTGGGGTGCTGCATCATCGGCTCCAGGAAAAGTTTTGACTGTTCGGCTTACTGAACAGGATAAACCTGTCTGCGTGAAGGCAATGCAAAGCGAAGGTTAAATCTACGTTAACGACGGGTGTGAGTCAGGAATACCCTTCGCGCATGTCAGGGATGGCACAACAGGGCAGTAGATGTTCGGATAAGCCTTATCCCAGAATGGTGCGTTCAATCCCTCAACCGACCCGATGCCGGCATTCCCAGCACCGCCACGGCGCCACCGGACGCCTGGTTCTCCAGGGTGATGTTCCAGCCATGCCGCTTGCACAGACGATGCACCAGGGAGAGACCCAGTCCCGCCCCTTGACTGTTCTCCCCCCGCACATAGGGCTGGAACAACTTCGGTAACGCCTGGGTATCCACCCCCTGACCGGTATCCTCGACCCGGATGACATCATTTTTCAGACACACGCGAATCTCTCCGGACTCGGTGAAATTCAGAGCATTGCGCAGCAGATTGCCCAACACCATCGCCAACACCGCATGATCTGCGTGAACCGGGGGATGACCATCGACCTGCAAGGTCAGCGTCAAATCCCGACCGCGCAAAAAGGGCTGATAGCGGTCAATGAGTTCCCGGGCTACGGTCTCGGCATCGCAGTCGCCGGGATGCACGGGGTCGTCATCCTGTTCCCGGGCCAGGGCCAGCAGGGCACTGGAGATCTCCCCCATCTCGACCACCGCGCGACCGACCCTCGCCACCCGTTGCTGGTTGCGTGCATTCAGATCCGGATCGGAGAGCAACAGTTCGGTAGCGCCCTTGATCACCGCCAGGGGCGTTCTGAGTTCGTGACTCACATCCCCGGTGAACAACCGCTCCCGCTCGATGAAATCGTGCAGTCGTTGCAGATAGGTATCGAAATCCGCGGCCAGTCGCTGGACCTCATACCAGGGGAAGGCATCCGCCAGAGGGGGGGGTGGATCATCCTCGGGGCTGCGTTCGGCCACCTTCTGAATCAGTTCGGTAATCGGTGCGATGATCCGGCCGGCCAGCCACCGGCCGGCCAGGGCGGAAACCAGGGTTATCAATATTACGCTACCGGCCAGCAGCAGGAGAAAACCCTGTTCCCGCCGCTTCAGGGCGCTGATATCGTAAAGCACGACGAAACGTTGTGCCCCCACCTCCCGCACAGCGGCCCGATAAGGGATACCCTCCAACATCATGGGATGGGTTCCGACCGGCAGGTTCGCGACCGATTCCGGCACCTCCGACTGAACCCGCCCCGGGGTTACGACGAAGGCGCGGATGGTGGCGGTACGCTCCGGCAGGGATTGGGGATTGCGGGCACGCCGCGCCACGTAGTCGTCGAGTTCCGCGTTGAGGGTTTCGTCGATCAGACGCCGTTCCAGATCCTGTGAAGCCAGATGGATGATCGTGGCCAGCAGCAGACTGACCACGCCACCGAACACCGCGAGGGTTACCGCGACCCGGTTACGCAGACTGCGTCTGGCGCCCATGGCTCAAGCCCTTGAATGGCAGTTTTTCCCACACCTCAACGATCACCCGGTGATGCCAACTGATAGCCGATGCCGCGCAGGGTGTGGATCAACGGGACCTCCGGAGTAGGGTCTACTGCGCTGCGCAGGGCGTGCATATGGGTCCGCAGGGCGTCGCTGTCCGGCGGTTCGTCACCCCAGATCTCCCGCTCCAGCTCTTCGCGACGCACCACCGCCGGAGAACGGCGCATCAGCACTTCGAGCAGGTGCAGGGGTATACGTCCCAACTCGATGCGCCGCCCTGCCCGCTCTACGCGCAGACGGTCCAGGTCGAAACTCAGGTCCGCCACCTTGAGCAGGTTTCCCCGATGCACCTGATGCCCGCGACGTACCAGGGCGGTGATCCGGGCCTCGAGTTCCGGCAGGGCAAAAGGCTTGACCAGGTAGTCATCGGCACCGGTGGCAAAACCTTCGAGCTTGTCACTGAGTGTATCCCGGGCGGTAAGCATCAGGACCGGGGTATCACGTCCCTCCCGGCGCAGTCGGGCACACACCTCCAGGCCATCCATGCCGGGCAGCATCAGATCGAGAATAATGACGTCGTAATTTTCGTCCAGGGCTCGGCGCAGCCCGGAAAGGCCGTTGTAGGCGAGGTCCACGCTGTGTCCATGGGCCTCGAAAAAATCGCTCAGGTTTTCCAGCAGATCGGGGTTATCTTCGATGATGAGCAGAAACATGATCCTCAGAGCATAATAGCCGAGTCGCACCAAGTCCAACGATGCGCAGCGGCCAAGCGGATCTCGTGTGGTGCTTCATACAAATTGA
>JBNLFS010000089.1:0-35208 GCA_050305635.1 Candidatus Thiodiazotropha sp.
CAAATGCACGCTTCTCGCCGCCAAACTTGGCCGCTTGCACTACTGTTATGGCCGCCGTCAGCGTGGTCTTGCCGTGGTCTACGTGACCGATCGTGCCCACATTGACATGCGGCTTTTTGCGTTCGAATTTTTCCTTGGACATGAGTGTTCTCCAGGTTCTCTATTGCATAAAGACAAATTCGCGCGCTTCCGCACGCCGTTTCAAATACCGAACTGGAGCCCAGAAGCAGATTTGAACTGCCGACCTCACCCTTACCAAGGGTGTGCTCTACCAACTGAGCTATCTGGGCATAAACTTGTTATCGGCGCTCGCGCCGAGGTGTCCCGCCGTCACAATCACTGATCGCCAGACAGAACAAACGGCGACGCCGTAACCGACACCGCCGTATCCGGGTCCATCCAACCAGCCGACCCTTTTCGAAATGGAGCGGGTGATGGGAATCGAACCCACGTATTCAGCTTGGAAGGCTGAAGTTCTACCATTGAACTACACCCGCGCTGCCAAGCGATGCACCACTGGATCGTCACGAAACCACTTATTTAGCGGTCACTCCCGATCGCAATACCTGCCCCAGGCAGACAGCGATGCTTCGAAATCGCACGCGATTTCACTGAACCTTCAACCGGTTCCCATCCCGGCATGTGAACACCGCCGGGACGCTTCCTTAACCACAACGGAACCTTCCGCGGGTCTCGGCAAATTTGGTGGAGGGGGGAGGATTCGAACCTCCGAAGGCGGAGCCGTCAGATTTACAGTCTGATCCCTTTGGCCACTCGGGAACCCCTCCTAGCGAGAGCCGGGCATTCTGACGCCTCGTCCTGCTAATGTCAATACAACATTCCAAAGATTTTTTTGTCTACAGGAACCACGGACATCGGTACGTCTGATTTCATTCGACCAGGCCCGCAAAGCCCAGCAATACCACTGTCCGAGGGTTTGCCTTTTTGCCTGTAGTGCCCCATATTGCGGCAAACATCTGAACCAGAATCGACGAGGTCCCTTGACCCACAACCGGAGCGGCGAACTACCGCCGGCTCCAGGGAAACACTGCCATACCCATGAACAAATCTCCGCTTCTGCTGACGCTCTTTCTGACGGCCTGTGCCAGCAACGCTCCCCAGACACCCACCAGTGTCCCGACAGCCCCTGACACTCAAGCACCGGCTGTCGAATCATCCAGCAACGCGTCTCAGGGACTCACTACGAATCTCGTTTACCACACCTTGGCCAGCGAAATAGCGGCACAACGGGGCGAGCAGACCCTGGCCGTCGAGCATGCGCTTCAGGTGGCCAATGAGTCCCGCGCCCCGGAAGCCGCGGAGCGCGCCACCAGTCTGGGCCTGCAGGCAAACATGTACCCCCAGGCCCTGAGTGCCGTGCAGCTCTGGATCGAACTGGCCCCCGATGAGATCCGGGCACGCCAGATTGCGGCAATCCTCTACATCCGCGCCAACCAGATGAACGAGGCTATCAGCCAGCTCGATGTCATGATCAGGCTCTCAGAGACACAAGGTCAGTCCGGTTACCTGCCGGCGGCAGCGATCGCGGAGAAAAGCGGCAATCCCGGGCAGGCGCTTGCTATCATGCAGCAATTGGTCCCGGACGACAGTGATTCAGCCGACGCACAGTATGCCCTGGCACTGACCGCGAACCATGCAAAACAGCTGGATCTGGCCCTGCTCTACGTGGATCGCTCCTTGGCCCTGGAAGCCGAATCCTCCCAAGGCATACTCCTCAAGACACATATCCTGATCGCCATGGGGCGTAAGGATGAGGGCATCGCTCTGCTCAAGCAGGCCAGTGAAACCTATCCCAAGAATGTGCAGATTGGACATGCCTATGCACGCACCCTGATCGAACTGAACCAACCCGAGGCCGCGCTCAAGGAATTCGAGAAACTGCACGCACTGCAGCCGGACAACAGCGATTTCATCTTTTCCCTCGGTATCGTGCACATGCAGCTCGAGCAGTATGAGCAAGCCAAACAGCAGCTGTCGAAATTGATCCATGACCGCAACAAGCGCGACGAAGCCCACTACTATCTGGGCGCCATCGCTGAACAGCAGGACGAACCGGACGGCGCACTGGACCACTACAGCCGGGTGGAAGGCGACCATCTGGGGGATGCGCAGATTCGCATCGCGAAAATCCTCTCGGACCAGGGCAACCTCAATCAGGCCCGGGATACCCTGCAACGTCTGAGAATCAACCAGCCTCAGCACCAGCTCAAATACTTCATGATCGAGGCGGAACTGCTGCGCGAATCCCAGTTCTATGAGACCGCCAATGAGGTCTATACCCGGGCACTGGAGGTGGATCCGGAAAATACGGATCTACTCTATGCACGGGGGCTGAACGCCGCGGATCTGCGGCGGGTCGATCTCCTCGAACAGGACCTGCGCAAGATCCTGGCCACACACCCCCGTCATGCGGACGCCCTCAACGCCCTGGGATACACCCTGGCGGATCAGACCGACCGGCTTGAAGAGGCAAAGACCTATATCGAGGAGGCGCTCTCCTTGAAACCGGACAGCCCCGCGATACTCGACAGCATGGGCTGGGTGGAGTACCGGCAGGGTAATCTGCAGGAAGCACTCAAGTACCTGGAACAAGCCGCCAAAATCAGCCCTGATGCGGAAATCGCCTCCCATCTGGGTGAGGTGCTCTGGGTCATGGGCGAACGCACGCGCGCCCTCCAGATTTGGAACGAGGCCAACCAGCGGGATCCGGATAACCGATTCATTCAACCGACCATGATCCGTTTGAAAGCCACAAACTGAACCATGCCCGACTCACTCTCCTGCCCGGCCCCGGCAAAGCTCAATCTGATGCTCCGGGTGGTCGGCCAACGCGCGGACGGATACCACGAACTGCAGACCGTATTCCAGTTCATTGAACGCCAGGATCGCCTCGACTTCATTCCGCGCGAGGATCGCCGCATCATCCTGCACAGCGATCTGCACGGCGTACCTTCGGAAGACAATCTCTGCGTTCGCGCGGCAAGTCTTCTGCAGTCCCGCAGCGACACCGCCCTGGGCGTCGACATCCACCTGCACAAGGTGCTGCCGATGGGTGGCGGACTGGGGGGCGGCAGCTCCGACGCAGCCACCACCCTGGTGGCCCTCAACCAACTCTGGGGCTTGAATTTCGACCGCGAAACACTCAAACGGCTGGGGCTTTCCCTGGGTGCGGATGTGCCCATTTTCATCCATGGCCAGGCCGCCTGGGCCGAGGGCATCGGCGAGGCGCTGACCGACCTGGATCTGCCGGAACCCTGGTACCTGGTGATCATCCCTCCCTGTCATGTCTCGACCGCCGAAATCTTCCGCCACCCCGATTTGACACGCCACTCACCCCGGATCAAAATACGCGCCTTTCTGCAGGGCAACAATCGAAACGACTGCCTGGATCTGGTCCGCAGGCTTCACCCTGAAGTGGCCCGGGCGCTGGATTGGCTGAACCGGCATGCCGAAGCCCGTCTGACCGGCACAGGTGCGTGCCTATTCGCCGCTTTCAGCGACAGGGACCAGGCCGAGCGTGTGCTCGCCCAGATACCGGAAGATCTGGAGGGATTCGTTGCAAGAGGACTGAATCGATCCCCCCTGAAGGGAGACGTTCTCGCAGAAAAGCAGTAACTGGGGCGTCGCCAAGCGGTAAGGCACTGGGTTTTGATCCCAGCATTCGTAGGTTCGAATCCTGCCGCCCCAGCCATATTTCAGGTAACCATGATCGAGACAGGGGATCCGCACCGTGCCCTCCAACACCATGATGGTATTCTCCGGTAATGCCAATCCCGGGCTGACCGCCGAAATCTGCACCCACCTGAACCTGCCCCTCGGCAAGATGCAGGTTGGCCGTTTCAGCGACGGCGAAGTCATGGCGGAAATCCATGAAAACGTGCGCGGTCGCGACGTGTTCATTGTTCAGCCCACCTCCGCGCCCACCAACGAAAACCTGATGGAACTGCTGGTCATGATCGACGCCATGCGTTGGTCCTCACCGAAGCGCATCACCGCGGTCATCCCCTATTTCGGCTATGCCCGCCAGGATCGCCGCCCTCGCTCGGCGCGGGTCCCGATCACCGCCCGACTGGCGGCCAAGATGATCGCCACCGCCGGCGCGGACCGGGTGCTGACCATCGATCTGCATGCTGACCAGATCCAGGGTTTCTTCGATATCCCGGTGGACAACGTCTACGCCTCACCCCTGTTGCTGGGTGACGTTTGGCGCCAGAAGCACCCGGATATCGTGGTGGTTTCTCCGGATGTGGGCGGCGTGGTGCGCGCCCGCGCACTGGCGAAGCGTCTGGATGACGCCGAACTGGCGATCATCGACAAACGCCGTCCGCAACCCAATGTGGCCAAGGTGATGAACATCATCGGGCACGTGGAGGGCCGCAGCTGCATTCTCATCGACGATCTGGTGGACACCGCCGGAACCCTCTGTCAGGCTGCCAACGCCCTGAAGGACCACGGCGCCGCCAAGGTGGTGGCGTACTGCACCCATCCTGTCCTCTCCGGCCCGGCGGTAACCAATCTGAGCAATTCCCGGCTCGACGAACTGGTGGTCACCAACACCATCCCCCTGTCCGATGACGCACGGGACTGCGGCGTCATCCGCCAGGTCTCCATTGCAGAGTTGCTGGCGGAAACCATGCGCCGCATCTCCAATGAAGAGTCGGTCAGTTCGCTGTTCATAGACTGACCCCTTTTTTTCAACCGAATTCTTTGTTCAATCGCCGTACCCGGCCATTGAGGAGCCCCTATGACCGATGCACTCGACAACGATCTTGATGCCGTCATCAACCGAGACGCACTGGAATATCACGAGTCCCCGACACCGGGGAAAATCGCGATTCGGGTTACCAAGCCGAACAAGACCCAGCGGGAGCTGTCGCTGGCCTATACCCCCGGGGTTGCCGAACCGGTCCGGCATATTCACGAGGACCCTCAGAATGCCTACCGCTATACCGCCAAGGGCAATCTGGTGGGGGTCATCACCGACGGCAGTGCCGTGCTTGGTCTGGGAGACGTGGGTCCTCTGGCCGGTAAGCCGGTGATGGAGGGCAAGGCGGTCCTGTTCAAGCATTTTGCCGACATCGACGTGTTCGACATCGAGGTAAACGCCAAACGGCCCCAGGAGTTCATCGAAACGGTGATGCGCATCGCCCCGACCTTCGGCGGCATCAATCTGGAGGACATCAAGGCCCCCCAGTGTTTCGAGATCGAGCAGGCGTTGATCGAACAGCTCGACATCCCCGTGTTTCACGACGACCAGCACGGCACCGCGATCATTGCCGCGGCGGGTCTTCTGAACGCCCTGGAACTGCAGGGCAAATCCCTCTCTGAGGTCAGAATCACCATTCTTGGCGCCGGTGCGGCGGGACTCGCCATCGTACGTCTGCTCACCAGCTTGGGTGCGCTTCGCAACAACTTCTACGTGATCGACCGGGGCGGCATCATCCATACCCAACGCAAAGACCTGAATCCCTATAAATGGGCGATTGCCGCGGAGACGGAGAAGCGCACTCTGGAAGAGGCCATGCAGGGCTGCGACATTTTCATAGGCGTTTCCGGTGCAAATCTGGTCAGCGAGGCGATGGTCACCAGCATGGCCGACAAGCCGATCATCTTCGCCCTCTCGAACCCGGTGCCGGAGATCCGCCCGTCCACCGTCAAACGGTTGCGGGATGACGCGATCATGGCCACAGGGCGCAGCGATTACCCGAATCAAGTCAACAATGTGCTGGGTTTTCCGTTCATCTTCCGTGGCGCCCTGGATGTCCGGGCATCAAGAATCAACGAGGACATGCAGATCGCCGCGGTACACGCCCTCAAGACCCTTACCCACGAACCCGTGCCAGCCGAGGTGCTTGAGGCGTATGGTCTGGAGAACCTCTCATTCGGCACCGATTACATCATTCCCAAGCCCCTCGACCCGCGTCTCAAAACCCGGGTCTCCTCGGCCGTGGCCCGGGCGGCGGTCGACAGCGGCGTGGCGCGGGCCCCCTATCCGGCCCACTACGAATCCTGAGTAGACCGCCGCGGCAACTGGAGCGACAACCCGAAAAACGCCGCCAGGACTGGAAAAAAAGTTCAATCCTGCTAGAATCGCGCGTCCGCTGCAAGCCAGCGGCCGGTGTGGCGCTTTGGTCGCGAAACGCCACCTAATTTTGGTATCAATGAATATACGGAGAACACCATGTCTTCAACATTTACTGTCAAAGCCCAGGTTCGGAGCGATATGGGGAAAGGTGCGAGCCGCCGCCTGCGTCGGGCCGGAAAAGTCCCGGGCATCGTATACGGCGCCCATCAGGAGCCTACCCCGATCACCCTGATGCACCATGAAGTGTCCCATCAGCTGGAAAACGAGGGTTTCTACTCCAACCTGCTGACCATGCAACTGGACGGCAAACAGGAGACCGTGGTCCTCAAAGACCTGCAGCGTCACCCCGCCAAGCCGTTCATCCTGCACATGGATTTCCAGCGCGTACAGGCCGACGAGAAGATTCGTCTGCACGTTCCGCTGCACTTCATCAATGAGTCCACCTGTCCCGGCATCAAGGCCGGCGGCCAGGCCAGCCACGTGATGACCGACATGGAAATTACCTGTCTGCCAAAGGATCTGCCTGAGTACATCGAGATCGATCTGGGCAGTCTGGAGCTGGGTGCGATTCTGCACGCCTCTCAGATCACCCTGCCTGCGGGCGTTGAACTGATCACCCATGAGGGCAATGAAGACCCGATCGTGGTTACCATCCACGCGACCCACAAGGGTGAAGCGGACGCTGCACCTGAAGAAGGAAGCGCAACCGAGTAACCTCCAGCGGGGGGAGCCTCGCCTCCCCCCTGTCTGGCATACCGGCAATGAAATCCGCTCCCATCCGCCTGATCGTGGGCCTCGGAAATCCGGGTCCCGATTACGAGGCCACCCGGCATAATGCAGGCTTCTGGTTCCTCGACAGGCTCGCTGATCAGCACCATGAGTCCTTCCGCACCGAATCCCGCCATCACGGCCAGGTGTGCAAGCTCGATCTCCACGGCCAGGAAGTCCGGCTGCTGAAACCCACCACCTTCATGAACCGCAGCGGGCAGGCCGTTTCGAGCCTTGCCAACTACTTCCGCATCACACCCGAAGAGATTCTGGTGGCGCATGACGAACTGGACCTGCCACCGGGCGAGGTGCGCCTTAAATCCGCGGGAGGACATGCCGGCCACAACGGTCTGCGGGACATCATGAGTGCTTTGGGAACCCCCGGGTTTCAACGCCTGCGGTTGGGCATTGACCATCCCAACAGCCGCGGAGCCGTGGTCAATTATGTCCTGGGCCGTCCCTCCAAGGTGGATCGTGATGCCATCGACAGCGCCATCGACAAGGCCATCGGAACGCTCCCCTGGATCATCAAGGGCGAAATGCAACGGGCCATGAACCAACTTCACAGCAGCCGCTGACCGACAGACGCCCCCATCCTCAGATACTGTAAAATCAGACTCTTACCCCACTTCAAACCGGGGAAGCTGGCTATATATTATGAAACGCTTATAATTGTATAAGCCTGAATGGGCGGATTTTGGAGCGCATCTCGATCATGGTAAAACCCATACTGACCTTCCTGTTGCTGATTTTGATCGCGACACCCGGCATTGCCGACGACACCGACCCGGCGGCGCTGGCATTGCTGAAGAAATCCGAAGCCCTGATGCGTTCCGATGGCACTCTTGCGGAATATAAGATCGACATCCTGCGCCCCGACTGGCAGCGCAGCATGACATTCCGCAGTCACGATGACCTGCAGCACAACCGTTTCCGCATGGAGATTCTCTCCCCGAGCAAGACCAAGGGCACAGTATTCCTCAAAGTGAACAATGTCCTCTCGATGTACCTGCCGAAACTGCGGCGCCAGATCAATATCTCCCCCGCCATGATGCAGGATCCCTGGATGGGCTCGGACTTCAACAATCAGGATCTGCTCGATACCAAATACATGATCGAGGGCCATACTCACAAGATCCTCAGTAAGGAGGGTGAAGGCGACTCTGCGGTGTATACCATCGAGTCGATCCCCTATCCCTCGACTACCGTGACCTGGAAAAAACTGATTCGCCGCATTCGTGGCGACGGCATTCCTCTAGAGGTGAATTACCACTGCAAGGCCAAGATCAGCCGTCGCATGACCTTCGATCAGGTCGAGCCCATGGGAGGACGCACCATCCCCACCCGCTGGACCATGACACCGCTGGACGATAGTGGTAAAAGTACGGTGATCACCCTGCAGTCGATTCAATTCAACGTTCCCATGAGCGATGAGTTGTTCACCCCGGTCAAGGAGTAACCGGCGCATGAACGACTCTTGCTGAGCGGCGGGACCGTCCGGACCCTTCAGGATCAGAGCCGATGTTCCGTTCGAACTCTCAGCTGAATATCACGCTCCTGAACGTTGTGTTTCTGAACCTGCTGGGACACATGCGCCGCACGATCCTGACCGTTGGGGCGATCGCGGTGGGTCTGGCCTCTCTGATCTTTCTCTGGGGCTTCAATGAAGGTCTGCACCGCAACATGCTGGGCAATTTCCAGAATGCCATCATCGGCGCTCTGCAGATCCACCATCAGGGTTTCTTCAAGCATCCCGATCTTTCGCTCGCGATACCCCATCCGGAGCGGGTTGCCGAGCGTCTCACCGAAGCAGGTGTGACGCGCTACAGTCAACGCCTGGAGTCCTTCGGTCTGGCCGCCTCCGATGTCACTACCCAGGGGGTGATGCTGATCGGTATGGACCCGCAACGGGAAACCCAGGTCACCGAACTGCCCAAGCGCATCGGCATCGGCCGTTTCCTGCAATCGGGTGACGAATACCAACTGGTTCTGGGCGCCACCACGGCAAAGAATCTCCAGGTAACCCTGGGTGACGAGGTCATCATGGTCGGCTATGACCGGTACGGCGCGATGATCGCCGAGTCATTCTCCCTGGTCGGCATCATTACCAGCGGCGAGATGGGCCTCGACAGCGGCATGGCCATCACCAGCCTGAGCACGCTTCAGGAGATGCTCGACATGTCGGGCCAGGTGACCACCTTCGCCGTCAATGTCAGTGAAGCGCAATTGCCGAAGCTGAGCGAAAGTTTGCGCCAGGCCCTTGCGGACGAACCGCTTGAGATCATGCCCTGGTATGAGATGTTTCCCGTGATGAACGAGTGGGTGACCCTGCATAACGGCTTTCTCTACATTTTTCTCGGCGTGGTGTTGTTTATCATTCTGGCGGGTGAACTCAACACTCTGCTGCTATCAATGCTCGACAGAACCCGGGAATTCGGCGTGCTCATGGCCATTGGCACCACCCGCAGGCAGATCGGCATGCTGCTGATCACAGAAGCAGGGATCATCGGTCTGGTGGGTATCGCGCTGGGTATCCTGTTGGGTTATCTGATCATTCTGTTGACCGGCCTGGTGGGCATCGACCTGTCCATACTACTGGGGTCCACCTCCCGCTTCTATGTCGACCCTTTGATCTATCCCCAGCTCAAGCTCGACGATCTGGGCATCACCGCGGCGGCGATCTTTCTTGCCTCTGTCATCTCCGGCATCTATCCGGCCTGGCGGGCGAGCCTGCTGCAACCGGTCGAGGCGATTCGCAATGGATAGGCCGAGCCGTATCGGGATCCTTACCTACTTTGCCCTGGCGCTGCGTAACCTGGTGCGAAACCGTAGGCGCACGACCATCACCCTGTTGACCATGATCTTCGGCATCGCGACCCTGACGCTGCTCAGCGCCATGAATGACGGCTGGCTGAGTCAGATGAAGACCAATTTCATTCTCAGCTTCACCGGTCATCTACAGATACATGCAAAAGGCTTTGAAGCCTCGCAGAACCTGCGGGACAGGATTGAAGATCCCGAGGAGATTGTCCGCCTGATACCCAGCATCCCGGAAATATACGGATGGACCGAGCGCATCCGCACGTCAGGACTGGCGTCGGTCAGCGGTAGTAGTGCCGGCGTGCAGATCATGGCGGTGGACCCGGAACAAGAGACCTGGGTGACCTCCATGGACCAGGGCATCAAAGAGGGACACTGGCTGCGACCGGGAATCAGTACCGAACTGTTGCTGGGACGCACCATCGCCGAGAATCTCGGGGCAAAACTGGGTGACCGGGTGATCCTCATGACCCAAAGACCCACCGGGGAGATGATATCCGAGGTCTTCTACCTCCACGGGATCCTCGAAACCGGAGCCCCGCAAATCGACCGGACCCTGGCATTGATCACCCTGAACGGGGCTCAGCAATGGCTGCAGATGGGCGAAGCGGTGACCGATATCGTATTTCGCGCTGATGAACATGATCAGACCGAACTGCTGTATCGCGCCTTTGTTCAACAACTCTCCGGTGCGAAATACGAGATCATGCCCTGGCAGGAACTCGATCCGATGATCCGTCAGTGGTTGGAATTCAGCGATGCCTACGGATTCGTGGTGTTGTTCGTCGTAATCCTGCTGGTGCTCACAGAAATCCTCAACACCATGCTGATTTCACTGCATGAGCGACAGAAGGAACTTGGGGTAATGGTGGCTATCGGCACCAATCGCCGCCAGGTTTTCATGATGATGCTGCTCGAAGCGGTGCTGTTGATCCTGATCGGCGCCATACTGGGGTATCTTGCTGGGAGCCTGATTGTCATGAGCCTCAAGGACTCAGGCATCGATCTCACCGGCTATGCCAACGCCTTTGAATTCTTTTATATGGACCCGATCATTCACCCCCAGTTGACCCGGACCTCGGCAATCAAGATTCTGACTGCAACCCTCGCGGCGGCGCTGCTTGCGGGACTCTACCCGGCCTGGAGAGCAACCCGGCTGCCACTCAGTCAGGCACTGCGCACCCAATAAGGAGTCCCATGAGCAAACATCCGACCGACACCGTTATCCAGACCCGAAACCTGCACAAGTGCTACTGGGTCGGCACCATGCCCTACCCGGCGCTGCACGGTATCGATCTCGACATCCAGGCCGGTGAATTCGTGGTGTTGGCTGGACGCTCCGGTTCAGGCAAGAGCACCCTTCTGAACATCGTGGGAGCCCTGGAATCAGCCGACAACGGTGAGGTCAAGGTACTCGGGAAGGACATCCTAGGCATGAGCCGGGATGAACGCACCTTTTTCCGTCTCAACCACATCGGATTCGTATTCCAGGCATATAACCTGATCCGGGTATTCTCCGCCCGTGAGAACGTTGCATATGTCTGCCAGTTACAAGGTAAGAGTCGCAAGGAGAGCCTGGAGATCGCCAATCACTGGTTACATGAAGTCGAAATCGGACATCTCGGCTATCGTCGACCCGACCAGCTCTCAGGAGGACAGCAGCAGCGGGTGGCTGTAGCACGGGCATTGGCCTCTGAGCCACAAATAATCCTTGCGGATGAACCCACCGCGAACCTTGACAGCATCACCGGCAGACATCTGGTCGACCTGATGCAGTCCCTGAATCAACGCACCGGAACCACCTTCCTCATCTCATCCCATGACCCGGATGTAAAAGAGGCCGCGAGCCGCCTGGTGAAACTGGCTGATGGACAGGTTGTGGATGCATGGGACCAGGTTCCAAGAGCACCCGCCCCTCTGAATATCGCCTGTCCAATGAGCAATCGTCCGCTGCAGGATCGACTGAAATATTTTTTCAAGCGTTCCAGAGGAAAAACGGACCAATAGCCGGTAAACGCCGCGTCCGCACATTGCGCTCGACGCCCACACTGAAACATAGTTCTGAGGCTCACCGCCCATGAGCATCGCCAGGACCCGGCTCTGGCAGCGCCCATCAGACATAAACACGTACCCAGAAAACCCACACGAACATCATGTCCATGTGGATCATTTTCAGCGTAAACCAACCGGAGGGGATGATTCTGTCACATCGACTCAGCACATCCCCGCGCACGTTTCTTACCGTGACATTCAGGAGCGGAGATCTCTCTCCCCACGGCGAAATCCTCTTCAAAATTGATTACCGCCCAGACAGTTTTCGTTACCGGATCCACCCCATAGGTACCCAGGGAATCTCCCTCACTCCAAGGACCCACGACAAACCTTGGCTCACCACCGTCCTTCTTTGTCTCGGCATCTTTGTTCACCCAGCCCGTATTGATGTCTTTAATGGTGGCGCGCCCATCCAACAGCAGCTTGTTGCTTTCATTCACACCATTAAGGATTGTTCCTGTGTACCGGCTCAGTGGTGAGACGACACGCTATGCTGGCGCCCAACACCCCACCGTATCCGTTATCAGATGCATAGTGATCCACCGAAACCCGTTGACCATCAACCGTTACAACATAGTAACCCACGGTAAGGAGTTCCAGGGCTATCGGGGTCTCACGCTGAAAACCAAATGCCGGTAGGTTACAGGCTTCGTCATTCGACGATATTCTGGGGGTATAGAACTTATAGCTGTTCGACGCGGTTATGATGTTCTGGAGTTGATGTTTACCGTCCGGGTTGGTCACGATGGACCGCATGGGGTTATGCTCGTGTCCGCCGATCTCATAACGAACGCCGTTATCGTCAAGAATTCTGTAAAACGCATTTTGTGCGTCCGTATTCGCAGCCGAATCCGATCCAAACAGGATGTCAGCACCTATCAACTCTTTATGAGCGAATACAAAACCGTGTTTTTGTTCTTGAGTTCCGACTCAATCCAATCCAGCTGATCGAGCATGTTGTCGTTGGAAGTGCCGTTGTTATTGCTGCCATCCTTGCGGGGAAAGTGATCCGACAGTACAAAGCGGGCATTTTTATAGTCGAAGGCGCAACTCAAACCCTGAAGCTCTTGCATCGGGTTACTAAAGTTTTCCGTCGCACAGGTCATGCCTGTCCCGCTCGTCTGAGGAAACAGTAAGTGATCCCGGTTTCCCGATTGCCCATATCCGCGCCGGTAAAGCCTTTGCATCCCGACAGAAGCACCCTCGTATTTTCGCTCAACTGCGTAAATCCCGGACAGCCAACCGCAATAAAATGCTCTATGACACAAAGACCTGGCTACATATCACTCGATTCCGCTGAGATCCTTCTCCAGCGGGCACTTGTGACAAAGTACCTGTTCAATTCAATTGACCAAAGCTATTCTCGGACACATACTCAAATATACCGAATAGACTCAACACATCAGACAGGAGTCTTCAATGGCCTTCACACAGAGCAATCGGCAACTTCAGATCAAGACTCCGCTGGGTCCTGATGAACTCTTGATTCTCAGAATGGAGGCCCGCGAGGAGCTCGGTCGGTTGTTCGAATTTACAGTTGACCTGTTAAGCGACAACGATGCGGTGGCGCACAATGACCTGCTGGGTCAGAAGATGACCGTGGAAGTCGACATGGTCAACACCAGCAAGCGCTATTTCAACGGTTTCGTCAGCCAGTTTTCCCAGGTCGGCCACATTGCCTATTTCGCCCACTACCGGGCCACCCTGCGGCCCTGGCTATGGCTTCTGACACGCACTTCCGACTGCCGCATCTTCCAGTTCAAAACCGTCCCCGACATCATAAAATCGGTGTTTCGTGACAACGGTTTCACGGATTTCGAGGATCACCTCAGTGCCAGTTACCGGGAGTGGGAGTACTGCGTTCAATACCGGGAGACCGATTTCAACTTCGTCAGCCGTCTGATGGAGCAGGAGGGCATCTACTTCTACTTCAAGCACGTAGCCGGCAAGCACATCCTGATCCTGTGCGACGACTACAGTTCGCACGCTGTGCTCGATGCCTACCCTGAAATACCCTACCTACCCCAGACCGAAGCGGGCGCCACCCGACATCGTGACTACATCCACAACTGGACTTTCACCCGCTCCGTGCAGCCGGGCTGGTACGCGCACACAGACTACAACTTTCAGAATCCGAAAACGGATCTCTCCACGAATGCCCCCCTGCCTAGAAGTCATCCCTACTCTGATCTGGAGATCTTCGATTATCCGGGTGAATACGCCGAAGCATCGGAAGGAGAATTCTACGCCAAGCACCGCATCGAGGAACTCCAGGTGCAGCATGAAGTGCTTTCGGCAAAAGGCAACGCCCGGGGCGTCACCACCGGCGGACTGTTCACCCTGACCGATCACCCGCGTGGCGATCAGAACAAAGAGTATCTGGTCACCAGCGCCATTCACACCCTGCATTCGGATGCTTTCGAATCGGTACCGGAGATCGCTGAGGAACCTCTGTACACTTGTGAATTCACCGCGATGGACAGTAAAGCCAGCTACCGCCCCGCGCGTATCACGCCCAAACCCATGGTACAGGGTCCGCAGACCGCGGTCGTGGTGGGCAAATCGGGCGAAGAAATCTATACCGATGAATTCGGCCGGGTAAAGCTCCAGTTCCACTGGGACCGCTATGGCGCCAGCGACGAGAACAGCTCCTGTTGGGTGCGGGTCGCCCAGGTATGGGCCGGCAAGGGTTGGGGCGCGATGCACATTCCTCGAATCGGCCAGGAGGTGATCGTGGAGTTCCTCGAGGGCGATCCCGACCGGCCCATCATCACCGGGCGGGTCTATAACGCGGACCAGATGCCTCCTTACGAACTGCCGGAAAACATGACCCAAAGCGGCATCAAGAGCCGCAGCACCAAGGGCGGCAATACTAATACCTTCAATGAGATCCGCTTTGAAGACAAGAAGGGTTCCGAGGAACTTTACATACACGCAGAGAAGAACCACACCAACATCACCGAAAGCAGCCGCAGTGAATCCGTCGGTTACAACCGCTCACTCACCGTCGGCCATGATAAAACAGAACAGGTCAACAATGACAAGACCGTCACGGTTGTCAAGAATCACACGGAGACCATTGGCCTCGACATGAAGCACACGGTGGGAATGAACCAGACACTCACGGTGGGACTGAATAAATCCGAGACTATCGGCGTGAACAGTATGGAAACCATTGGCGCTGCCAAGGAACTGACCATTGGCGGGCTGTATCAAGTCACCGTCGGTGGTGCAATGAACGAAACCGTCGCCGGGGCCAAGGCCGAAGAAGTTGGGGGCGCCAAGGTCGAGACCGTGATCGGAGGAAGGAGCACCGTCGTCGGCAGCGACTGCTCGCTGGAGGTCGGCGGTGAACTCAAAGAGGATGTCACAGGCGACAAGGTAAGTAACCTCAACGCCAACTACATCCTTAACGTCGGCTCCAATTATGAATTGCAGGCCGGAAGCAACATCTCCATCAAAACCGGCGCCTCATCGATCACCATGGACTCAGGTGGCAAGATCGAGGTCAAGGGGACCGATGTCACCTTTGCCACGGCGGCGGGTAAAGTGCATATCGATGCGGGCGGTATCATCACGATCAAGGGCACGATGGTCAAAATCAACACCTGAGCGACAGGCAGCGGCACGAACATGAAACGAACCGGGAGGAGCAGATTATGAGTGGACAACCCGCTGCCCGCGTAGGTGACGGCATCATGTGCATGGTGCCCCAGGTACTGCCCGCCGTACCGCCACCTCCGCATGCCCCGCCCCCGGGACTGCCCATCATGCCCCCGGGAGCAGTAACGGTTTTGATCGGCGGGCAACCCGCGGCACGCATGGGGGATTTCAGTCTATGCATTGCTCCGGTGCCCACCCCCAACCCGATTATGCGAGGCGCCTTTCCCGTTCCCATCATGAACATGCCGGCTGCCCGGGTCACGGATTCAGGCACTCATCCAGGCTCGGTGATCATGCCACCGGGCTGCGTTACGGTCCTGATCGGTCTGGCCGGGGTCACTGGTAATCCCAGACTGGGCAACCAGGCCTGTCAGAGTATGGCCGCGGGCCGAAGTCCAGCGGCAGGCTCCACTGGGCCAAGCGGGAATCCCCTGGCATCGAATACCCCAGGCCAGAGCTACAATAACTGCGGTATTGAATCGTCTCGACAGATCGTGCAGCAGGCTACCGGCGCCAACCCGGGACAGGAGACCATGCTGAACAATGCCATAGCCAATGGAAACGCCTCTCAACCCGCAATTGGCAGTGCGGCATCGGGTGGAACGGTCACGGCACAGAATCAGGCATTTTACAGTGGCGGCACCACCTCTGGACAACAGGCCTCGATTCTGACCAACAACGGTGTACCCTCCAGCCGTATCGCTCCCGCCTCCGGCGGAGCCCAGCTCAGCCAATTCGAGCTGCCCCTTTCCCAGGGTCGAGGACTAATCGCCAATGGCGATGTATCGGGCCTGCCAGGTTGGGGCACTCAAACCGGGGCGCACGCGGTCATGGTGACCGGATATGAATATGATGACAGCGGCAATATCACACATGTCATCTACAACGACACGGGCATTGGCGCCTGCAACCAACGTGCGACCGCCGCGCAATTTCAGAATTTTCTGACCACCGGTGCAAACAATGCCGTTGCCAACGGTTTCGCGCCATCAGGCGCCGCCGTAACGAACAACCCCATATGGTGATGTCCGTTGAACAGTTCGTGTCGCCGTTATATCAGAGTCTGCCTTCTTCTCTTATGCGTATTCAGCCCGGGACTTTTTGCCATGTCAATGAAAGAAGCCATACAGCAGATCGGCCAGCACGCCAACATGATGCCCATGGAACGGGGTATCACACTGCCGCTGATAAAGATCGAGAACAATCATGTCATGGTTCGGCGGCTCATCTATTTCACCCGCACCACACCGGAAGGCACCTACATCACCGAGCCGCAGTACGAAGCGATCTATGACCTGACCGAGGGCGCCTTCATCACTATCCGGCGCTTTGCCACAGAGGTACCCAATCTGCCTCCGGCCCCCTGGATTCATAACCGGCCCCGATTCGACAGCGCGGATGAGATCATTCCAGAATTCGAACGCATCTGGACACTCTACGACATGCTGATCCCGGCATTCCTCAAGGGCGACAGTAACGCCTCTGCGGAAATCAAACAGGCGGCCAAGTTGTTCACCCAGTATTTCGAACGCCATGCCGAAAAACCGCTGACACCCTACTATGACTGGTTCAGCGGTGATTTTCTGCGCTGGATCGGTCGTGTCGCCAACTCCTGAGGATCCCAACCCATGACGGACCTGTTTCCCACAGCCATCATCACCGCATCGGCCAGGAATCTTATTGGACCCTCACTGACCTTTGCCAACTACATGAGTCAACCAATTCCGGTAGTCATTGAAGGAGTACTGTTCCTTGCTTTTCTGGTGGGACGTGGAGAGGCCGTGAATCCGGAACTCGGTTACCAGATCTGGCCACCCAGACTGATCGCCCTGTTCGACATCGCTAGCGGTCAGTTTCATGAACTGCGGGCTGTTGCCCCGAATTTCTTCGCCATTGAGCAGGCCGCTGATCAACCCATGGGCAAAGGCTTCGCCCCGCCCGAAAAGCAGTCGGCATCGTACCTGGAAAAAGAACTCAAGCTGTTCCAAAGTTGCGACAATCTGATCAACAGTCTGGTGCAGGGACAACCTCATGAGGAGTCCCTGAAACAATATGACGATCGGTACATGCAGATCTGCGAATCACCACTGTTACCCTATTTTCGGAGAACCCGCCTGGCACAGATCGGCTGAAGACAAAACTCATCGGCCGCTCTTATCCATGCTGAATCGATCAGCAGGTCCCGAATACGTTTGACTGGATAATCAGCAACGAAACCGTACGATTTCAACCACCCAAGGCTGACATGGGGCGCAGAATGGTCGTAGGCGACTCGTTGAAATCGTGGCGCTGGGGTTTTTGCAGGATTGCCTGACGAATTGCATCCTTTATTTCTTCGTCACTGACACCGGCTCGCAACATCGGGCGTAAAGCAAGACGATCTTCCTGTCCCAGGCATAGATGCAGATCCCCGGTCACCGACAGGCGCACCCGGTTGCAGGTTTCGCAAAAGTGCTGGGATTGCGGTGTGATGAAACCGATCACCAGTTCACTGTCATCAACCCGGAAATACCGGGCCGGTCCACTGCCCTGATGGGCAACGGCAGACAAACGGTAACGCCGTCTGAGCCGCTCCTCGACCCTGCGCAACGACAGATAATGCTTATTGGCCGCCCGTCCCCCATCCCCGACCGGCATGGTTTCGATGAAGCGCAGGGTCAAAGCGTGCGTGCGCGCATACTCGATCATCGCCTCGACCTCATGATCATTGATGCCGAGCATCACCACCATATTGATCTTGATGGGATTGAGATTCTCCGCTCCGGCGGCTTCGATACCCTCCAGTACTGGCCGCAGATTACTGCCGGTAATGCGCTTGAAGTTCGCTTCATCGAGGGAATCCAGGCTGATATTGAGGCGGGACAGACCCGCCTCTCGTAAGGGCCCGGCCATTCCGGCCAGCCGTGACGCGTTGGTACTGAGAGATATCTCACGAATATCTGGCAGGGATGCGATACGACGGGTGATTTCAACCAATTCCCGCCTGACCAGGGGCTCGCCTCCGGTCAAACGCACATGGCGCACCCCCAGCCCCACGAACAGAGCAACAATTCGTTCGACTTCATCAGGCGTCAACCAGTCATCCGGGGTTTGAAAATCCCGGTACTCCCTGGGCAGGCAGTAAAAACAGCGAAAATCACATCGATCGGTCACCGAAAGCCGCAGATAGTGAACGACCCTGTTATAGGAGTCTTTCAGCATGAACTTACCCCATACAGGCTGTCCTGACATGGCCCTATGATCCGATCGATGCGGCTACAGCTTGCATTCATTTTTTGTATTCTTCTGCTCTTGTGATTCACGATGCACCGCTCTGTGCAGGCTATCGCAACGTTCATTCGATTCGTCAAATCCGCTCGACTAATAATTCTTGGCGGGATCATAACCCGCCGGCAACGAATGGGCGATGCCCTTGTGGCAGTCGATGCAGGTCTTTTTGGGTTCATTGCCGTCCATCGCATCCCAATAGTGGGGATCATGGGCATCGGCACTGCGCGGCGTCTGCTTATCCAGGTCCATGGAGACGAACTTGTGACAGTTGCGGCACTCACGGGAATCGGTCTTTCTCATCGAGGCCCACACATGTTCTGCGAGTTCCAGGCGTTTGGCTTCAAACTTTTCAGGTGTATCGATACTGCCGAGCATCTTGTGATAGAGCTCATTGCTCGCCTGGATCTTACGCACGAACTTGTGTACCCACTCCTTGGGCACATGACAGTCCGGGCAGGTGGCGCGCACACCGGTACGATTGGTGAAGTGGACCGTCTCCTTGAGTTCCTGGTAGACATTCTCTTGCATCTCATGACAGGAGATGCAGAACTGCTCCGTGTTGGTCATCTCCATTGCCGTGTTGAAACCGCCCCAGAGAATGACACCCGCAATGATGCCGATACCCACCAGTACAATCGCGCTGCGCTTGGTATTTTGATTCATGGTTACACCCTGCCTTGATACATGAGGTCAATCGAATACGGCCGGCCGGCCGGTTTTCGTGAAAAAGTTATTTGGCACCTTGAAAATTGTTCTGCACCAACGGATCCGCCCCCATCTGAGAGGCATGGCACTGGGTGCAGAAATAGCGGCGGCTGGAAATGTGTTCCAGAACCTTGCCATCTCGGGTCGCATAATGACTCTCACCCACCTTGGGAGCCTGTTTCTCCTGGTAGGTGGTTTCCCCGTGACAGGACAGACATGCATTGACCTTCAGGTTAATCTCATACTTTTCAACCTCGTGAGGCACCATGGGCGGCTGTAGTTTATAGCTACGCTCGATACCCCCCTTGACGTTCATTACCTCCATGCGCTCCGGCGCTTTTGCCTGGGAAGCGATGTCGTCGCCACGCAGGGATTTGACCTCGGCCGACAGAGCCGAAGCCGAGCAGAGCAAAACACTCATCGCCGCGACGATCAAAAATGCAGTCTTTTTCATAGCTTTCTCCCTCATCATTCTCATAGTCGATACCCTTGTGGCTCGCCTGTCAGGCCTTTACGCCAGCTCGGAAATCATTGTTGGATCCTCTCAGCTTCACCTCAACGGCACCTCGTCCGCCGTAGCTGAAAACTTGCTTACCGCAGATATCGATACAGCGTCCGCAGTTGGTGCAGTCCGATGACAGAATCACTGGGCTCAAGTGCTTTTTCTCACCCTTGAGGGCCGGCTTGATCACCTGGGGTTCTGGACAGACCGCATAGCACTCCATGCAATCGTCACAGGCGCTGCGCCGCACTGCGTTGACCTTTACCAGGCTCTTGCTGCCCAGCAGGTTATAAAACGCCCCCACCGGACAGAGGTGACCGCACCAACCGTCTTTCGCCACCAGCAGGTCGAAAAGAAACAGACCCACGATGAGCAACCAGCCCGCGCCGATACCGAACACGATACCGCGAAACATCACCGATACCGGATTGACCAGCTCCCAGACGATCCCGCCGGCGCTGACCAGAGGCAGCACCAGAGTCAGCACCAACATCCAGTAGCGCGCATTGCGCGAGAGCTGTGATGACGCCCGCAGGCCCAGTTTGCGCCGCAGCCAGCTTGCCAGGTCGGTCACCATGTTGACCGGACAGACCCAGGAACAGTACACACGTCCACCGACCAGAAAATAGAACACCACCACGATCGCAACGCCAATCAGTGCCGCGGCCTCTGGCATCACCCCGGAGAGCATGCCCTGCATCAACACATAAGGGTCGGTCAGTGGCAAAACATCCAGGGTCAGGCTGGAGGCCAGGTTACCCTTGGCAATCCACAACCCGAACAGCGGACCGCTGAGAAATATCGCCAGGATGCCGAGTTGGCTGAGTCGACGCAGGATCAGATACCGGTGTGCCATTAACCAACCTTTTGTTGCGATCGCTTCTTTGCCGAGTTTGTCTGCCTCAATCATCACGGCTTATCCAGAAAACTGTTGTTCAGGGTATCCAGCGGACTTTTCGATACCGGCTTCTCCACCGCTTCACCCTCGAGGATCAATCCCTCGCCCTGCAGGTCGTATTGCACGCCCTCAGGCAGGTTGTAATGGTGCTCGGCATCGGGCGAGACCAAAGCCTCGCCCTTCCTTGCCTTTTCTCGCCAACCAAGACGATAGTGTTTACCCAACTCGCCCTTCGCCAGATGGGTGGGAAATACTTTTATAGCCGCCTCTTCGAGGATACAGGCACGTTCGCAGAGTCCACATCCGGTACACGCATCGGAGTGAACCACGGGAATAAACAGGGCATGCTTACCGGACCGGGCGTTGTGCTGCAGATCCAGGGATATAGCGCGACCGCGGATCGGACAGATGTTGAAGCAGACCTCACAGCGCAATCCCTGAAACGCGATGCAGCTCTCCTGGTCCACCAACACGGCCAGTCCCATGCGCGACGCCTCGATATCGGTGAGACTGTGATCCAAGGCATTGGTGGGGCAGGCCTTGATGCATGGAATGTCCTCGCACATCTCACAGGGGCCGGTACGGGCAATAAAATAGGGTGTTCCTGTGGCCGTCGGCTCACCGATCGCAGCAAGCGACAGTATGTCGTAGGGACAGTCCCTCACGCACAGACCGCAACGGATGCAGGCGCCGAGAAACGCCTCTTCGGGCAACGCACCCGGGGGACGTATGACCTGGGCCGGTAACGATGCGGCACGCTGGGCATAGAGTCCCAGGCCCATGCCGACCAACCCGACACCGCAGGCCGTTCTGAGCAGATTGCCCAGAAACTGACGACGGTTCAGATCACTTTTTTTCTCGGACTCGGACATCGTTACTCACCTGAGAAACCACATTCCATTACTTCATGAATGACCCGGATCAGGTGGGGCGCCGCCCCACCTTTACACCGAGTGGCCGTTTTTTTATGTGCGAGGTCCCCGCACTTTTATTCCGGCTTGCGACAAGACCCTTGCCCTGTGCATCCGGATCTCCTCCTCCGGCCTCCTACACTCTTTCAATCTTTACCGCACACTTCTTGTAGTCCGTTTCCTTGGACAG
Organism: Candidatus Thiodiazotropha sp.; assembly: GCA_050305635.1. GTDB lineage: Bacteria > Pseudomonadota > Gammaproteobacteria > Chromatiales > Chromatiaceae > Thiodiazotropha. Next base: position 21,886 of record JBNLFS010000089.1, read on the forward strand.
TGGATCGGTCGCGTCCAGAGTCAGCTTGTTAACCAGACGTCCCGCATCGAACCAGGGGATGAACACCAGTCCTTCCGGTGTTCGGTTGCGGCCCTTGGTGTCGACCTTGCAAACGATCTCGCCTCGACGCGAACTGATTCTGGCCATGGCGCCGTTGCGCAGATGACGCTTCTTGGCATCGTCCGGATGCATATATACCACCGCATCGGGCACGGCCCGGTAGAGTTCAGGTACCCGACGGGTCATCGATCCGGAGTGCCAGTGTTCGAGCACGCGACCGGTGCACAGCCACAGATCGAAGTCCTTGTCGGGCACCTCGGCGGGCGGTTCGTAGGGACCGAAAATGATGTTGGCCCGCTTGTCCTTATTGCCGTAGAACTGAAACCCGCTGCCCTGCTCCACATGCGGGTCATAGCCTTCACTAAAGCGCCACAGGGTTTCCTTGCCATCGATCACCGGCCAGCGGATTCCGCGCGCCCTGTGGTAGTCATCGAACTCGGCCATCTCGTGTCCCGGCTTGATCCGGTCCTCGGCGGAGTTGAACATCCGGTACTCTTCAAACAGGCCCTTCTGCACGTAGTAGCCGAAGTGTTCCGACTCATCGTTGGCGTACTCATTGCCACGATCATCGGTAATCTTGCCCTCGTAAGGGAACCGGTTGACCTGGCCGTTTTCGTAAAGTACTTCATAGAGGGTTTTGTTCCGGTATTCCGGCATTTTCGCCAACAGTTCCTCCGGCCAGACCTCTTCCATCTTGAAACGTTTCGAGAACTCCATGGTCTGCCACAGATCCGACTTTGCTTCGCCCGGCGCCTGCACCTGCTGACGCCAGAACTGGGTGCGCCGCTCGGCGTTGCCGTAGGCTCCCTCCTTCTCGATCCACATGGCGGTGGGCAGGATCAGGTCGGCGGCCTGGGCCGAAACCGTCGGGTAGGGATCGGTCACGGTGATGAAGTTGTCCGGGTTGCGCCAGCCGGGCAGCGACTCTTCATTCATGTTCGCCGCGGCCTGCATGTTGTTGTTGCACTGCTGCCAATAGCAGTTCATCACACCGTCCTTCAACTGGCGGTGCATCAAAACGGCATGAAAACCCACCTTCTCGTTAATGGTGCCCTCGGGGAGTTTCCAGATCTTTTCGGCAAAGGCCCGGTGGGCCGGGTTCTTCACCACCAGATCGGCGGGCAGTCGATGGGCGAAGGTGCCCACCTCCCGCGCGGTGCCACAGGCGCTGGGTTGACCGGTCAGAGAAAAAGGGCCGCTGCCGGGTTGGGAGATCTTGCCCATCAGCAGATGGATGTTGTAGACCAGACCGTTCATCCACACGCCGCGGGTGTGCTGATTCATACCCATGGTCCAGTAGGAGGTCACCTTCTTGTCCGGATCCGCATAGGCCTTGGCGAGCCGCTCCAGGTTCTCCTTTGGCACCCCGGACATTTTGTGTGCCTTGTCGAGGGTGTACTCCGAGACCAGCTTGGCGTACTCGTCGAAACTCACCTTGTCGAACTTGCCCTTACCCGCGTTCTTCGCCGCTTTCTCCAGGGGATGTTCCGGACGCAGACCGTAACCGATGTCGGTGGTGGTCGCATTGAAGTTAACGTGCTTGTCGATGAAGTCCTGGTTATGGGCCTTGTTTTGAATGATGTAGTTGGCGATGTAGTTGGCGATCACCAGATCGGTCTGCGGAGTGAATACGATCGGGTTATCCGCCAGCTCAAAGCAACGATGCTCATAGGTGGAGAGCACATGGACTTCACAGCCCGGCTTGGTCAGACGGGTGTCGGTCAGACGCGACCAGAGGATCGGGTGCATCTCTGCCATATTGGCGCCCCAGAGCACGAACACATCCGCATGTTCCAGATCGTCGTAGCAGCCCATCGGCTCATCGATACCGAAGGCGCGGATGAAACCACCCACGGCGGAGGCCATGCAGTGACGGGCGTTCGGGTCCAGATTGTTGGAACGCAGGCCCGCTTTCATGAACTTGGAGGCGGCATAGCCCTCCCATACGGTCCATTGACCGGAACCGAAGATGCCCACCGCACTGGGGCCCTTGGCCTTGAGCGCAGCCTTCCACTTCTCGGCCATGACATCGAAGGCCTCGTCCCAGCTGACCTCCTCGAATTTACCGTTCTTGTCGAACTTGCCGTTGGTTTTACGCAGCAGGGGTTTGGTCAGGCGGTCCTCTCCGTAAAGGATCTTCGGCAGAAAATAGCCCTTGATGCAGTTCAGGCCCTTGTTGACCGGTGCATCGGGATCCCCCTGGCTGGCCACGACCTTGCCGTCCTTCACACCCATCAACACGCTGCAGCCGGTTCCGCAGTAACGGCAGGCGGCCTTGTCCCAGCGGATACCGTCATCACCCTCGGCCGCGGAGACACCGCCCATCGGCAGGGTGACCCCGGCCACCGATGCAGCGGCAGCGACGGCATTGCTCTTGATAAATTCGCGTCTAGTTAATTTCACGGTTCATTTCCTCCATCGATTCCTCGCCACCGTAGTGGTAAATCAAAATCGTGCCGACGACCCCTTCAACGTCCCGCAGCGCATTCATCGTCTCGGAGACCGGGGAGATAGACTCACCCTCATCCTCGACCGTAACGATCAGTTTTCCACGCTCCTGTCCGGCGTGAACCTCGACGCCCTTGAAGGCCGCCAGGCGCTGGGAGACCTCGTTTCCCCGCTCAGGTTGCGTGTGAACAATCAGGCTGCAGATATTCATGAATGGGTATCTCCTCGAAGGGCTCAGGCGGCACAGTCCCGCTGGCCCGGTAAAATGGAAATCGCTTGACTGGGACAGACCGCTAAACACTCGCCGCACCCGTTACAGCGTGCGTTCATCACATGGGGTACGGAGCGCCCACGGACTTGAAGCTGGAAGCGGATCGCCGCATGATCACAGACATCGGCGCAGCTGCGGCACACGACGCCACGGGTCGACAGGCACTCCTGAGTGATTGAAACCTCCAGCTGCCAGGGGGTTGCCTGCGCCGCATCGTCAGACTCAAACGCCGGATAGCGGCAGGCCTCGACACAGGCATGGCAGAAGGTGCAGGCCCCCAGGGCGAAATTAACCTGCGGAAAGCCACCGCCCCCCTTAATCAGAATCTGTTCGGGACAGCACCGAATGCACTCTCCGCAGCGTTCACAAGCATCGGTAAACACCGCCTCGGGCTTGGACCAGGGCGGACGGATGCACTGACGACCGCCACTCAGGTCGCCACGCAGGAATTGGGTTCGATGGATGGGTCTGTTCACGGATCACCTCTGATGAGGGATCAGTGTTTCACCCGGGGTGGGACAGGACTTTGATCCAGATCAATTAACAACTCGATAATCCGATGAATATCCCTTAATATTCAATAACTTACCAATTTGTTGGTAGCTTGGGTTACTCAATTATAGGTAGGTGAGGTTCCCGCCAGAGCAGCCCCTCAGAGACGCCGCAGGGCCCACACCGCCGCCTCGGTACGGGAGTGCAGATTGAGCTTCTTCAACAGGTTCTTGACGTGCACCTTAACGGTGCCCTCCGAGATGTCGAGGGCGTCGGCAATGCGCTTGTTGCTCATGCCGTTGGCAATCTGCTCCAGGATCTCCTGCTCCCGGGAGGTCAGAGGAATCAGGCTCCCCGTATCGACGGTCTTCTCCTCATCCCGCAAAGCCTTGGCCAGCAGCTGGGTCAGGCGTTCGCTGATCACCAGGGAGCCCTGTAGCGCCTTACGGATCGACTCGAGAATGTCCTCCGGCTCCATGTCCTTGAGCAGATAGCCGTCGGCGCCGATACGCAGGGCCATGAGCACATCCTCCTCATTGTCCGATACGGTCAGCATCAGGATCAGCGAGTCCACATCGGTCTTCTTCAATGCCCGGAGAGTCTCCAGACCGCTCATCCCCTTCATATTGATGTCGAGCAGGATCAGGTCCGGGTTGAGTTGCTGAGCGAGCAGCAGTCCCTCCTGCCCATTCGTGGCCTCACCCACCAATCTCAGACGGGGATCCATGCCGATCAGGTCGGATACCCCTTTGCGGAACAGGGGATGATCATCGATGCTGAGCACTGTGTGGATTTCTGATTCAGACATGATTGTTTCGCTCCGCGATGGGATCGCCGGCTGACGGATCATCGTTGTCGCCGAGGTTGAAGCGCAGCTGGATTCGTGTGCCCCCCCAGGGCAGCTCCTCGATCACCAGATCACCGCCCAGCCAGGCGGCCCGCTCTTTCATGATCGGCAGACCATAGTGCTGCATCATATCACTCTGGGGATCGATACCGATGCCATTGTCCTCGATGGCGAGCTCGACCCAGCCGTCCGGATCCCCCTGCAACCGCACGCTTGCCTGGGTGGCTTCCGCGTGCCGGATCACATTCGACAGGGCCTCCCGCAGAATCTGGATGATATGGATTTCCGCATTCGGCGAGGGACGGTAGAAGCCGAGTTGATTGTCATACGCGATCTCGATGCCGGAGCGCTCGGAAAACTCACTGACTGTGCTCGCCAGCGCCGCCCCGAGATCCGCCTCATTGACCCGCAGACGAAAGGTGGTCAGCAACTCCCGCAGTTGACGGTAGGCCCCGTTGAGGGCGGAACGCAGCACCGAGGTCAGTTGCAGCAGCGCGTCCTTGTCCTGCCCCTCCTGCAGCGCCCGGTCGAGGCGACTGACCTGAATCTTCAGATAGGAGAGGGACTGGGCAATGGAATCGTGCAGCTCCCGGGCGATCACACTGCGTTCCTCCAGCAGGGCCAGACGCCGTTTTTCCGAGAGCTGCCGCGCCAGGTTGATCGCCAGGGCGATATGACTGGCCACGGTTTCGAGCAGCCGCTCCTGCCAAGACTCCAGCCTGGGTTCCAGAGGAAACTCGATGCACATCACACCATAGCGCTGCTGCGCATCCCGGATCGGGGCGGCGAATCCCTGAACCAGGTTCGTCCGCTGGGGCGGGCCCAACCGGTAGCGCCGCGACACCCCGTCCTCTTCACCTTGAAGCGCGTCCCAATCCCCTGCTTGCGCATCGTCGTCCTGAGTTTCCAGGGTCGAGGCAAAGCGATACAACGCCCGCTCCCCGGGTTTTACCAGCCAGATCGTGCCCCCCACGGCCCCCAGCAACTGCTCGATGTCGCGAATCACCGACTCCAGGGTCGACGCATCGAAATCGGATTCGCTCAATCGCTTGGTAGCGGAATAGAGCAGTTCCAGGGATCGGTTACTGCGGGACAGGTCCCGGGTCTTCTCAGCCACCCGGGATTCCAGGTCGGCATAGATCACCGACAGATCCTCGGCCATGACGTTGAAGGCCTGACCGAGCTGGCCCAGCTCGTCTTCACCGACGAACGCACTGCGGATGGAGAAGTCCCCGTGACGGGCCGCCTGGGCGCAACGCATCAGATCCTGCAGGGGCAGCAGCACATAGCGCTTGGTGAAATAGAGACTGACCAGCGCCAGGGCAAAAGTCAGGGCCAGCAACACCAGCTGGATGGCGCGCAACTGCCGGTTCTTCGCCTCCGCATCCACCTCAAGCGCGGCAACGAAGCGGTGGATACCCTCCACGAACTCATCCACCTTGCCCAGATGCCGCAGCCTTGCCTGGACGGCGATTGCGTCGAGCGTTCCCTCATGCCGGGCCTCTCGCATATAGACTTCCAGGTTCGGCCGCATCACCTGCCGCCACTCCCGCTCGACCCGCTGATAGGTTTCAACAACCTCCGGACTCGGGCCCTTGGCCAGGATCTCCTGGATCCGCGGGCTGTAGAGTCGCTGATCGTACTCCTCGACCAGCGGTTCGAGCCGGTTACTGTCCTGCAGACCGGTGTAGTCCCCTCCCTGAACCAGACTGCTGGTGATCCGGTAGGACTGCATGCGCAGGGTGCCGGCCTGGTTGATCGCCGCCGCGTAGCCCCCAGCGGTTTCGGCGATGAACACCGAACTGAGCATCCCCGACACCGCCAACAGGAACAGTATCGAGATGACGGTACCGAATCGTATCAACAACGACCGTTTCAAGATGCCTCCGAACGTAATCCACTCGTTCAGTATACTCCAACCCCTGCCGGGTCATCCGCATTGCCAACCCATTCCCTCCCGCTGACCAGTTCCGAGTCAAATCCAAGCTGGGCTGGCCCCATAACACCCCGTGAATAGTTCACAGACAGACTGCGTCATTGTGCCAGCCTGTGCAGGACCGCCGGTTCTATGCTTAGTACATAAGGAGAGCAAAACGACGACCCCTATGTCCCTGTGCAGGACGCCCCAGTGACCAAAGCGTGACGCTGGAGAGAGCGATGAAAGACGACTACGAATCGAAATACCCCAAAGGCGCGGAAGAGGATCGCATGTATGAACTGGGTCTGATGCTGGCCACCCAGGATACCGGCCTCATGCCGGCGCGCGGCAGTGTTCGCGAACTCGAACAGATCGCGGATTTTCTCCACTGTGTCGGCGAGATGATCCTGTCGGAAAATATCGACCAGCGCATCATCAACCTGCTCGAAGCAAAGATCACCCGCAAGCTGATCGTGCAGAATCGACGCAACGCCTCCAGCCGGGGCACCCATCGGGTGCACCTCGCACCATCCAAGGCCTATCACTGATCCGGTAAGCGAGGCGTCGCCAAACGGGGGGCTGCGCTTCGGCGCCTCATCTCGTTCACGCAATCGCCCAGGAGAGGAAGATCAGTATCGGTCCTACACTTGGATACCTCAGCGCTTGCGCCAGTTGACGCTGTACAGGTCATGGCGTCGGTCGCTGAGGTTTTTCACCGTACCGCTGTTGCGCGCCATCACCAGAGTCTCGGTCCTGAGATCGGCAATCGCCACCATCTCCACGTTCGGCGTAGTGTCAGCGGCAATCCCATCCCGGGCGAAGGAAAAATCGCAGGGGGTGAATATCCCGCTCTGTGCGTATTGGATGTCCATATTGTGTACATTGGGCAGATTGCCCACATTGCCGGACATCACCACATAGATCTGATTCTCTACCGCCCGGGCCTGACAGCAATAGCGCACCCGCAGATAGCTTTGACGTTCGTCCGTACAGAAGGGGACAAACAGGATCTGCACGCCCTGGTCGGTCAAATGGCGGGCCAGCTCAGGAAACTCCGAGTCGTAACAGATCAATACACCGATGGGGCCGCAATCGGTCTGAATGGCATGCAGATCACTGCCGCCCTCGATGTTCCACCAGTAGACCTCATTGGGTGTCGGGTGAATCTTGGGTTGCTCATGTACCGTGCCGTCGCGCAGAAAGATATAGGCGATGTTCTCAACCCGTCCGTTGGCAACCCGGGTGGGATGCGAGCCGCCGATGATATTGATGTTGTAACGCAGCGCCATCTCCCGCATCGCTTCCTTGAAGCGCGGGGTGTACTTGGTCAGCGCCTCGATCGATTCGGCGGGTGAGAGTTCCTGATCCTCGATGGAGAGCAATTGCAGGGTGAACATCTCGGGAAAGACCACGAAATCCCCTTTGTAATCCGCCACCACGTCGACGAAATAGGCGACGAAGTTGATGAACTCCTCAAACGAATGGACACGCCGCTGCATGTACTGAACCGTGCCCACCCGCACACTGTCGGGCAACCGCGTACCGTAATTCTTCTCCTGACCCACCGGCTCGCTCTGATCGACCTTGGGATTGCGCCATGCCAGGTGGACCGCATACCCCAGAGACTCGCGATCCTCAGTCAGGTAATTGGGCAACACACCGATGATTTCAAAACCGTTATGCAACTGGAACGACAGCACCGGATCACGCTTCTTCTTGCTCTTGACCGCTTCGAGATAGTTCTCGATGGTGCCGTATTGAGCCAGACGCCGCTTCAGGCTCGGCAACCGTCCACCGAACACGATGCCTTTCAACCCCAGTGTTTCGCAGAGTTTTTTGCGTTCGTTGTAGAGTCGCTGCCCCAGCCGGTAACCCCGGTACTCCGGATCGACACACACCTCCATGCCGTAGAGCCAGTCGCCGAGCCGGTCGTGCCGGGAGGCGTATCCACCGCCGGTGATTTCGACCCAGCCGTGTTTACTCAGCGCAATCTTCTCCCGCACCCGAAAGGTGGCGCAATAGCCCACCACCTTGTCATCCACCAGCACGACAAACTGGCCCTGGGGAAAATGGTTGATCTGCCCGAGCACCGCACCATGGGAATAACCCTGCATCCCGGTGGACTGATAGACCCGGCGTGTCAAGTCGCATATCCCCGATACATCTTGTGGTTTCGCATTACGGACCGTCAGCCTGCTCTTCGGATTCTGGAGTTGATTGTCAGTAGTCATCTCGGAATTCTCAGTTAGGTGGGCGTTATGAACTATTACGAACAAAACCGATTGCTTTGTCTAGCAGACTGCTGAAATTGGCCGCCTAACACGCCATTTTCTCTATTAACCCGGCGACTAAGTCTGTCGTCTTCAGGACTTCAAGCCTGCCCGTACGGATGGATCGCCTCCGACAGAACCATGCCCGACCCTTCACGCATATGCCCCGGATTTTCGCTGCCATGCTACGGAATCAGCGGGTGATTATGTCACTCATCCGAGGTGCGGCACGGCACTGACCTGTCCCTCTTAATCCAATAGCCTGTATGAAACTGATGTACCACGATCCACAACGACCCATGCACTGCAGAACGGACATCCTGCCGCAAAGCTTATCCACACAAACCGGCAGGATAGAACAACACCGCAAAACGGCCCGTAAACGGAGAGAGACGATGAGACAGACACATACCTTGGCAGCATGCTGTACACTGCTTATAGCGGCCAGCCTTCCGGCAACCGCAGCACGCCTTGACCTCATTACCACAAAACCAGACCGTGGCATTGAAACATCAAAAACCGGCACGACCGACAAAGCGTCCGAACACTACACATGGAACAAGAACGCCGATCCAGGCACGTTGATACTGAAGCTGCAGGACAACAGTCATGCGCAACTCAAGGGCAATACCCTGTATACGTCGGATATCAAGAACACACGACTCGTCAACGCGCTGCAACAGATCAACCTCAGAATATCCGATGCACAGGGCAAGATCTCTCAGGCACTACCCGTCTCACCGGAAACCTTGACCAAAAGACGCCTTGAGGCACAGCAGAACACCCACGCAAAACTCGCGGATTTGAGTCAGTATTTCCTGGTCACTTTACCCAAAGGCTCGTCTGCAAAAGCGCTGATCGACAGCTTGAATACCACAGACTATATACAGTTGGCCTATGCCTCCATGCGACTCGTCGGAGCACCGAACGATATTGCACCCATCACACCGCCCTTCACAGATCTTCAAAGCTACGCCACCGCAGCGCCACTTGGCATCGATACAGACTACGTCTACGCGAATACCCCCATCAACGCCAGTGGCGTCACCGTCGCGGACATCGAGGAATGCTGGACATTAACCCATGAGGATCTTGACCACATCGATGACTTTGAAGCGCCTTTGGTCGGCCCTGAAGTGACATCCGACCTCGATCCTCTGTCAGATGACTGCAGTCATGGCACAGCGGTCCTCGGAATACTCGCTGCTGGAGATAACAATTACGGCGTCAAAGGACTCATACCGGACGCAAGAATCAAGGTCGCAACCGTGAGGCCTCAGAACAGCGTAGGCTCAGGCAGCCTCAATCGCATCAGCGCACTGGCTCAGCTGGCCCTGGTCGACACGGCACCTTTATTGGCGGGCGATGTCATTCTCCTCGAACAGCAGACCGGCGGCCCCCACTGGGACGGAGATCCCGACAACTGCTATGGGTGCTTACCGATCGAATATGATCAAATCGTATTCGATGTGATACGCACGGTTACGGCCCTGAATATCCATGTCGTAGAGGCGGGGGGAAACGGATATCAGGATCTGGATATCCATGTCGGAGAGCCGAATCCGGGTGCGGGGAACGGCAGTCCGGACTATCAGCGCTTTAGTTTCGCAGAGCAGTACTCGGGCGCCATCGTCACGGGTGCAGCCCGAGCCGATACGCTTCACGCGCCCATGCTCTTTTCAAACTATGGCGAGCGTATCGACAGCTTCTCCTGGGGTGAGGACATTGCCACAACCGGTTATGGCCCCAATCTGGTGGGTAACCTCTTCTTCTCCATCTTTGACGATCCCAATCAGTGGTATACCAGTGGGTTTGGCGGCACATCCGGCGCCTCACCCATCATCACCTCCGCCGTGGCGTTGTTGCAGGCACAACACAAGGAATTGCACCAAAGCAACTATCTGCCCGATGCCATGCGGTTGCTGTTGAGAACCACCGGCACCCCGAGTTCCAACCCTGCGCAGAAGTGGATCGGGCACCAGCCGGATCTTAAGATCCAGACAGAACTCGTAAAGACAGGCCCCAATCTTGCGGCGGTTCTTCCGGGTGATGGCAACAACAGCAATGGTCTCATCGGTGGTGCAGTCGCCTATGTCGGCGACCAGAATCACGACACCTTTGGCGATATTGCGGTCGCCGAGACGGACAGTACCGGGGGAAACATAACCATCCATATCTATTCCGGCATCACAGGGCAGCCGCTCAACTCGTTTCAGTTACCCGGACTCGGCTACCCGGACCAACAGGTCAGCCTGGCCAATGCGGGTGATGCCGACAATGATGGCCTGGATGATCTGCTGATCGGGCAGTCCACCCCCCTTGCAGGCGCTTACGGCAGTGTCACGGTCATGAGTCGACTGACCACACAACCCACGTATTTGCGCGACTATGTCGGAGAAGCCGGATCCCGGTTTGGCTTTTCGGTGGCGGCTGTCGACGATTTGAACGGCGATGGGGTTCGAGACTATCTGATCGGCGCCCCCAATGAATCCACTTCCAATGCCGGTCTACACGATGGTGCGTTATATATCTATTCCGGCGCCGCCAGCAACTCTCTGCTGACCAAGAAGTATGGAGCGGCAGGTTCCGAATACGGTTACTCGGTGGTTCCGCTCAAGGACTGGAACGGTGATGGCCGCGCCGACTTTGCCGTGGGGGCGCCCGGTTATCCCTTCGGCAGCGCCGGCAGGATCGGTCGGGTACTGATCTACGACGGTCCCTCCATGAGTCTGCATGATGCCTACTACTGCAACATCGATGAAGGCGAACGCTGTGGCGACACGATCGCGGATGCCGGCGACCTCACGGGTGAGGGGGACAATGAGATTCTCATCGGCGCGCCCGGCGCCTTCGGTGGACAGGGCAGTGTCATGGCCTACTCCCCTTCCCACGGCTATGTCGATACCTGGACACGCACCGATATCAGAGGGTTTGGCTCAAATCTGCTCAGCCGGTCATGCGTCAGTTGCAATGGTGGAGCCGAATCAGTCGTGGGAAGCCATGGCTATGGAAACGTCACCGGCGCCCTACATCGCCTGCCCGCTCCGGGCGAATCCTTTTCAGACGACTACCTATCACCGGGCGGCACGACCGGCTATGGTCAATCACTCGCATCGGGAGACATCAACAATGACGGACGGCCGGATCTGATCGTTGGGGATCCCGGGAGTGACCGCGTCTATATCTATTTAAAGTAAACCCACTCAGACCGGCCAGCGCAGGCTGTGAGGCCTGCCTGGCCTTCACCCAGGCCACTCAGTCGAGCATTTCAGTGAAGCGTTGATTCAGCGCTCATGTACTGAGTTTTTGGGTTAGTATTGCCAGACACACAGAATTTGTCGGGCACTCACAATGAAAGCAAACTTCCCCTGGATATCAGCCGGACTCGGCCTGACCCTCGCTTTGGTCCTGATCGGCTCGGGGGTTTTCAAAGATCCCGCAGAGCGCGGACTGCCCCTGTTGACGACTCTGTTCATCACCGAATTCGGCTTTCTGGTCACAGCCGCGGGCGCTTTCATTTCCGGCCGGTCTTTCCTGGCGACTGATCGACGTTGGACGCACAGCCTCTTGACCCTAGTGTGCGGCGCCTTGGCCTTGGCCTTCTTTATCCTGGGCCTGCTGATGTGGCAGGAAACCGCCGGACAAGCGGTCGCTTGATTCAGGGCATCACATAATCATCGCCACGAAGCCACCCAGAGTCCAAAAACACAATCACTGGACCGTAGGTCAGGTTAGCGCAGCGTAACCCGACATCACACTCCGAACCCGCGCCCAGCGTCGGGTTACGCTGCGCTAACCCGACCTACGCGCTTTTCGCCCGAATTGGGCGCTAAACCCAGAGAAGCAATGCACCCGTTTTCACTCTTGATGACCCGTAAACCACGGACCGGCACAAAGGAAAAATTGATTTCAATCCGGAAAATAATCGCCTGATTCCCATAATTCATCACATTTCAGACAGCTATCCAGGTAACCGGCACGCCCACACCCACCCCAATCCTGGAAAAATTGATCCTATCTCATTGTTTCAACGAAGATTTTCATAGCCTTTGAACTAGTTTAAAAAAGTGGGATCGAACCCCATATATTATTTAGTATTTACTTATATACTTTATTACATGTTAAGCAATGGAGAAACGCTCATGTTACCGATATTACTGGGTCTTACGATGGCAATGTTATTCGGGTTGATGTCTTTCATGGTCTACGGTCTCGAGGCTCTGACCCATAACGCATGGATTGATACCGTTTTCTGGTCGCTGATCCTGACAGGCATCATCGTCAGCCTGATGAACGAATTGGGGCAATGCCTGGCGTGTCGGATGCAACGCTGGTTTCACACCACCCGTTTCGAATCGATATGCGACAAAACCGCCTGCACGAAACTCTTTTCCTGATCTCTGCGCCAATGCAGAGATCACGAATATTATGAGTTTTAATTAGAAACCCAATTTCGCCATTGGCTTTTGAGTTGGGGCAGTCAACATGTTTTTGACATGGCAGCGCATATAACCAAATTGAAAGTCTTTTTTTGTATCCGCGTAGTTTTTCACCCATAATTTCAGCGGAGATCGTTTCGTATAATTTCCGAATTAAAGAACCCCCCCCATAATCTTCGCATCAAATCACATCGATTTTCATTATTGGTCAAGCAGATATACAAACATAAGTCATTCTGGCACTCTCTTGCCCACGACACCAGGCTTTACCCTGTACACGGGCAAACGCTTTGATCCTGTCCAGCGCACCCAGCACTGAGAAGTAGTTTTTATTGTAATGGTTGATACTGGTTAGCCATGCCTCCGGCTCAATACCCAAACGTTGCATGATCGGTCGTATTTCTTGCGGAATCGCCCCTTTTTTATCATCACGAATAGCTCGACCGGTCCAATCCACTAATTCGAGGTAATCTTTAAGGCTGAACGCGATACCGGACTCATCCTGAAACTCGCTTGAACCCAAAAAGGGTCTCAGGTGGCTTTTGCGGGTCTTTTGATTCATGCCGGTTGTTTTCCGA
>JBNLFS010000090.1:0-10049 GCA_050305635.1 Candidatus Thiodiazotropha sp.
AACCGAGCCTTTGAACAGCCTTTGCCAGCGCTCAATTACCTCATTTTGGTCCCAAGCATTCATAGCGTCACGATCCACGTACAGCACCAGATGATAGTGGTTTGACATCAGGGCGTAGCCACAGCAGTCGATGGCGAAGCAACCGGTCAGCTCTTTGAGCTTATCGAGAATCCATTGGCGTCGATGCTCGTGGCTTCGACCGGTGAGGGGGTCAATGCCGCAGAGAAACGCCCGTCGCACGCAGCGGCTCACGCAGTGATAGTAAGCGGTATCATCCAGGGAAATCAGCGCCTTTCGGGGCTTGGGCATGACATCACTCCTTGATATCTGGTACATCCAATGTTCGGTTAGCAGGTTGACAGATTTGATGTCTTGGTGCAACAGTTAGCTTGGGTGTTCGAGTAATCCATTATGTCTAGCCAACACAAAAAGCACGAAGGGGAAACCGTGGGATACGAAGAAATCGCCAAACACTGCGAAAACCTTTCCTACCGCGACAAGTTCCGGCTGGCTCAACTCTTGATCCAACTCGGAAGAAAGGAAGAGGAAGAGCAAAGCCCAGAGAAACGAGCAGCAAAATCAACTGACGCGGGAACAATTCAATACGTCGCAGAAAGGCTTCTTAAATCGAAACCAGCCAAAAAAGCCGCGCTACTTAACTTCATAGGTGCCATGTTTCAGTTCCAAGGCGGCATCTCTGATTCGGACAAGGAGTCGTTGGTAAACGAACTTCAGCGAAAGAGGTGGCTCAGCATAGATAGCAAAGGTCACGTCTCTTACATAGAGGAACAAAATGGCTAACAGGGTAAGTGCAGCCGACCCCAAACAGCACCGCTGCACTCTGCTTTAGTCGCCTGATTTACGACGTTGAGGCTGTAGAAAAACCTCTGGCATGAAAACACATCGCAAGGAGATTGAAAGTAAATGCATTTCGAAGGAAGATCTCGGCTGGATTTTACGTAGGAAAGCGAATGATGACTAGATTTTGTACAAAAAATGAGGCGTGTCCTTCGTCTAAGGATTTTATACAGACTCGTTATGTGTAAATAGCCATGGATGTACTTGTTAAAATCTTAAGTTTAGTTACAGGCATTGGATTGTTTGTCATATTTATTTATTATTTTGTTCTATCGCAAGCACCTATAAAAACAGAAAAAGACAAAAAGATATTACTAATTCTATCTGGTCTGCTGATGGGGCCGATTTTGTATTTTCAAGCTAACGTATTTCAAATAGCACTATTGGCTTCGTTGTGGCTTGTTCTGGTTGGTTTTAGCTTTAGTAATCGCAGTTTATCAACAGGTACTGAAAAAATACTTATTTTTGTTGGTTTAGTTGGCTTTGCGTTAGGTATGTATATTAACAGTTAGTACACATAACCCGCGGGTCAAGTCCGTCCCCCCTGCGTTTGCTGGGACCTCCGACGTATTAGCTGCGCATTTGCTGGACAGCCATAATATATTGGTGCGTTTCTTGGTGCAGATGAATAGGGGGCCTGGATAGTTACGGGTCGTTTGTTGATGGCGGCGACAGACTCTTCGTTGCAGGAATCAGGCTTGTTAAGTCATGGCTTCTTGCATCCTATCTGCGAATGATGGGGATTGGTGTTGGGATAGACGGTCATGAGCTCGCTACTTTTGGGTTGACTATGAAAATATCTGCATGTGCTGTGTGCACAACCTGCTTGGCCGTAGCATGAAACGGATCACGGGATGGTTTCTGGTCATCGTCGGTATACTGGTTATGCTGTGGGCTGGGCTTTGGCTCGCAGGCTATTTCATAGAGCGGGGGTTCGAACGGGAAGGGCTGATTGCCAGTTTTACTACCGAGATTGGTTATTGGCTGCCGGTGCTGCTGCTGGGTATGCCTGGTATCATCCTCATCCATCACGGCCGCCGGCTGTTGGCGCAAAGCAGGACATCGGTACTGGCGGTAGGCGAGGTCGCGATCATCTTCGCGATCCTGGGTATTCTGGTCGCATTCGTCTTTCCCATGGACAACTTCAGCTATGTTGCTGCGACCATCGTCAGCGATGGGATGAAAGCCTCTGAGCCGGCTCGAAAAGTCGTGGAGGTGCATCACGCCCGTTACGCAGTGTTTCCCTCTGCTACCGACGCCTCTGCGCCGGAACTCCCTACAGTATCCTTGGATCGACACATTCGTTCCATCGCCCTCGGTCAGGAGGGACGGGTTGAGGTAACCTACGATACTCAGGACATCGACTGGGGATGGTCATGGTGGCATCGTCTGCTGCTGATCGAAAACAATGATTTGACGGGCAAAACTCTGATACTGGTGCCAGCTGTTGTGCAGGACAAGGTGATCTGGGACGAGTGTTCAGAGGGTACGGTGCCGAAGCGCAACCGTCATTTCAAATGTTCCGGACACCAATAGACGCTACGCAGTCCGCAGCGCAAAATTCCAAATCTAGTTACCCAGAAAGCATAACGGAGATGGTAATCGATGCTTAAGTTGGAGCAGGCCCTGCAAGCGTGGGGCAGTGAGCGCTTTGCCGGTATGATCAAACAGGCTTTGGAAAGTCTGCCCCATCATGAACTCCCGCTACAGCAGGCGCTGCAACACAGCAGTCAGGTCAGTGACGAGCCCATTGAAGTCATGATATTGAATGTGGCTGAATCCGTTGACCGGATCCATCTTCGGCTGGGTGTGTTCTATACGGGCGTGATTGCAGGCTGTAATTGCGCCGATGATCCTACGCCGGTTGATACCGTGTCAGAGTACTGCATTCTGGGATTGGATATCGACAGGCGAACGGCTGAGGCTGCGGTTGGTTTGCTGGATAACGATTCCGCTCGCCGTGGTGATGAATGAGCGGCAGGAGTGTCTCTATGCTGTCAGAGAAGGGTAATGGCGGAGATGATTGTACGCCATCCCTGGCATCTGCATCTTAGCCCTTCGTGTCGTTGTCACATGGCGTACTCAATGCATCATCCTTGACTGTTTCAATTGCTTCAGGCGTTGGCCTGCTTACGGCGGTTCATGCCCACCAGCCCCAGCAGTCCCGAACCAAACAGCCAGACTGCCGCTGGAATCGGCACGGCGCTGACATTCAGGTCTACACCAACCTGAGTGGGTAGTGCGGACCCGCCTGCAACAAACGCGTAATAGTGTTCGTTAGGATCGAAGATCATTGGGGCGAATGCCTCAGTCAGGTTCGTCGTGCCGCCCGATTGGATGTAGTTGCTGCCCCAACTGTAGAACTCCCATCCATTCACATTGTTGTTGAAAAATTCAGTGACATTGGTGTTGGTGTCTGATAGACCCAGGAAGGGGCTCGGATCGTTGTAGAGGGCGTCATTGGCATCGGTGGTCAGTGCAAATCCAAGGGTGGTGGCGAAATCGTAGTAACTCCCCGTGGTCAATTCGATATTCATCTGGCCATTCCAGCCATCTCCCAGATCGAACCTGACGATATCCACAGCAAGATTGACGGATGTTCCATTGATGACTGTCGGATAGCGGTTGTCGGTCAAATCAAGCGTATCGCTGTACATGACAGCGGAAACCGGGGTGCTCGCTGTGAGCGCCGCGATCAGTGTAAAAGTGCATCCTAGTGCGGAATGGTGCTTCATGTCCTTCTCCATGTTTATTGAATGTTGTTAGAGAATTCATCATCACTGGTGTATTCGGCCATTTCCGTTAACCAACTCACAATTGAACAACGGTTTTGTTTTCTTAACCTCAAATTGGGAACTGTATCCATTTCACTGCAACGAGATTATGCGATGTCTCAAGATAGTGATTTGACAATATTGTGAGCAGGGGCAACTGGTGTAAGGGTTATCCCTAATTGTGGTTATTGTGATAATTGTGGTCTGAGCAAAGCCATTTTTGCCTGCCTATCCCGTGATTTTCCCTTTTCAGATCGGGTTTTTGTTCCCTGGCTAGCCAGGTAAATCCCATATATTCTTCCCTATTGATCCTTGCCTGATTAAAAGACACCGCATCATGAAAACGACTCTGGGGAATCTTGTCACACTGTTTTTGTCCACCTGGGTGCTGACCCTGCTGGGATGTTCCTCCGCGCCACAGCCCACTCAGCAACAGGCGGATGTCGATTACGACCTGGTGCTGTCCATGCCCTCCAAGGCGGTGGATTTCGACACCCGGGTACGCCCGGTGACCGAACGCCGTTGCGTGGTCTGCCACGGTTGTTACGATGCGCCGTGCCAGCTCAAGCTCTCCTCCTATGCGGGCATGCAGCGTGGAGGCAGCACCACCCGGGTCTACGACGGTGCTCGGATCCAGGCCATCGATCCGACCCGCTTGGGCGTCGACGCCAAAACGATCCCGGAGTGGCGAAACAAGGGTTTTCACCCGGTGCTTCCGGAGACCGTTTCGGAGTCCCCCAGGGAGAATCTGGAACAGTCGATCATGTACCAGCTGCTGCGCATGAAGCAGCGTCATCCCCAGCCTCGGGTGGGGATGCTGCCCGACGATGTGGATGTGGCTCTGGACCGCGCCCAGATGTGCGCCAGTAACAGCGGTTTCACCGAATTGGAGAAGAACCATCCCTTGTGGGGCATGCCCTACGGTCTGCCCAATCTGAGCGAGGAGGAGTATGCGACCCTGGTATGGTGGCTTGCCCAGGGTGCCCCGGGTCCGCAACCGGTTGAAATCTCCGTGGCATCGCAGCAGCAGATTCAGGCGTGGGAGACCTTTCTAAACCAGCCGGACAACAAGCAACGTCTGGTCAGTCGCTACATTTACGAACATCTGCCCCAGGCGCATATCCATTTCGAGGGGTCTCCGGCGGATGAGTTCTTCCGCCTGGTACGCACGCCTTCACCGCCGGGAGAGCCCATTGCTGAGATCGCCAGCGTGCGCCCCTACGACGATCCCGGTGGTGCGTACTACTACCGGCTGCAGCCCTATGAGGCCAGTCGGGTACTCAAAACCCACAGTGTCTACGAGTGGTCGCCCGCGCGTATGGCGCGTTATAAGGAGTTGTTCCTGAAGCCGGATTACAGCGTGGATACGCTGCCCGGCTACGATCCCGAGCTTTCGGCCAATCCGTTCAAGGTTTTCGAGGCGATTCCGCCGATCTCCCGTTACGAGTTCCTGCTTGATGATGCCCATTTCTTCATCGAGGGATTCATCAAGGGACCGGTGTGCCGGGGCCAGATTGCCCTCAATGTGATCGAAGACCAGTTCTGGGTGTTCTTTCTACAGCCTCGCGCGCAGTCGATCACCCTGCAGCCGGATTTCATCAATGCCTCGGTGGACTACCTCAACCTGCCTTCCGCGCAGGGAGATGACAGCCTTCGGGTTTTTGCCGCCTGGCTCGACTACCTGGAGCGTCAGCGCAACTATCTGGCGAGCAAAAACCTGTTTTTGGAGGAGTATTTCAACTCCGAGCAGAAGGTGATCGATATTCACAAGGGGGTGGAATTGATCTGGGACGGGGAGGGGCGCAATCGCAACGCCGGGCTGACCGTGTTCCGCCATTTCGACAGCGCCTCGGTGACCCAAGGCCTGGTGGGGGATTTTCCGGAGACCGCCTGGGTCCTCGACTATCCGTTGTTCGAACGCATCCACTATCTCCTGGTGGCCGGGTTTAACATTTACGGTAACCTGACCCACCAGTTGACGACCCGCCTGTACATGGATTTTCTGCGCATGGAGGCGGAGAACCAGTTCCTGCTTTTCCTTCCCAAGGCGCAACGCAAGAGGATTCATGACGGTTGGTACCAGGGTCTGCATGAGAATGTCTGGGAGAATTTCGACAACGCCTTTGCCGTCACCATGGCACTCGATACGGTCAAGGGATACGAGCAGGAAGACACCCAGCGTGAGCTCTACGTGCTGCTGATGCAGCGACTCGGCAAGCAGATCGTCGGTCAGGACCTGATCAATCGTTGCCACGCAGAGGATTGCGAATCAGCAGGTTCCTCGGTCAGCCATGAGGCGGATCGTATGATGCGTCGCATCGCCGCCAAGAAGGGAAAATCCCTGATTGTGTTTCCTGATGTCTCCTTCGTTCGCGTCAAGCTGCCCAAGGGGGAAGATCTGGTCTACACCCTGATACTCAACAAGGGCTATTCGAACATCACCTCCATGTTCGAGAGCGAGGCGCAGCGGGACCGTTCCCAGGATACGCTCACCGTGGTGAAGGGGCTGCAGGGGGCCTATCCGAACTTCTTCTTCACGGTCGAGCGGGATCAGCTTGAGGATTTTGTCATGGCGGTTGAAAGTGTCGTCGACCGTGACGATTACGAGCGCTTCGTCGGCCGCTTCGGCATTCGTCGCACCAACACCCGGTTCTGGGCGGAGTCGGACTGGTACCATGACTGGATTCAGGCCCATGACCCGGTCACTGCGGGTTTACTCGACTATAATCGTTACCGTAATCGCTGATCCTGATCTGACCCTGCAGCGACCTCGCTGAGCGGGGTCGTGGTTTTTTTGTTCGGGGTATCGTGGTTGCCGTCATGAATGTCCCGCCGGTTGCTACGGCTGTTGAGCCGGAACGTTTGTCCGGATCCGGCACTCATAGGTTTGAGGATACTCTGGAGTGCACCATGCAAAGCCCCTTCATACAGACCTTCGATCAACTGCCGGATACCCTGCCGATTTTTCCTCTGGAGGGCGCGGTGGTGATGCCGGGTGCGCAACTGCCGTTGAACATCTTCGAGCCGCGCTATCTCAACATGATCGAGGATGCGATGGCGTCTCATCACCTGATCGGCATGATTCAGCCCGAGGCGTGTGACCGGGCTCAGGATGACGCTGTGCACTCCACCGGTTGCGCCGGCCGCATCAGCAGCTACCAGGAGACCTACGACGGACGCATCGAGATCGTGCTCAGCGGGGTGTGCCGCTTCGATATCCAGGAAGAGCTGCCCACCACCCGGGGCTACCGCCTGGTGATTCCGGACTGGAACCGATTCGAACTGGACTACGACTATCCCCATTTCGAAGAGTCGAGCCAGCAGGAGCGGTTTTTCGACCGTCTGGAAGGCTATATGACCGCCCAGGAACTGAGCATCGATTCCGGGGTGATCCACGAGATTCCGCTGGCCCGGCTGATGAACATCCTCACCACCCTGCTGCCCTTGCATCATGCGGACAAGCAGGCGATCATCGAAGCCGTTTCTTACGAATCCCGATACAACCTGTTGGTCAGCCAGTTCGAACGGGTGGGCAGCGGCGCTCCGTCCCACCTGCGTCACTGAGTCTCGGGTTCACTTCATTTCACACAACGCCCGTCCGTCACTCTGAGCGGGGCCGTACCCGCAGGGTCTTTCAGTATTATGGGGAAAGCAATCTCGGGCCGCATCGTGAGCAGCGGCTTCCGTCCGGCCTGGTGGCTCAGGTCCGCGCATCTGCAAACCATCTGGCCCAGCCTGTTGCGTCCCCGGCGTCCCCTGACGGTGAGCTGGGAGCGCCTGGAACTGGCCGATGGGGATTTCATCGACCTGGCCTGGCGGCGCAGCCCGGGACCCCGGGTGCTGGTGATTCACGGCCTGGAGGGTTCCCTCGAATCCCACTACGCTTTTGCCCTGCTGCGGGCTCTGGAACAGGCGGGGTTCTGCCCGGTGTTCATGCACCTGCGGGGCTGCGGCCGGGAACCCAACCGGTTGGCGCGCAGCTACCACTCCGGCGCCACCGCTGATCTGGACGAGGTTCTGCGACAACTCGACATCCGGGGAGAGCGCCCGGATGCCCTGATCGGAATCTCTCTTGGGGGCAACCTGCTGCTGAAATACCTGGGCGAGCAGGGCGCCGATGCCTTGACCCGGACCGCGGTGGCGATTTCGGTGCCTTTCCAGCTCAAGACAGCGAGCCGACACATGGAACAGGGTGTTTCGCGGCTCTATGGCCGCTATCTGCTCGACAAACTGAGCCGCAGTTCCCGGAAAAAAAGCCGTCTGCGGAAGTTGCCGCTGCCGGCATCCCTCGATGAGATACGCAGTATCTACGATTTCGATGACCGAATTACCGCGCCGCTCAATGGCTTCCGGGACGCGGAGGATTATTACCGGCGCTGCAGTTGTATGGACTATCTCAAGCAGGTGCTGACCCCCACGCTGATCCTGCATGCCAGGGATGATCCGCTGATGACGCCAGAAGTCCTGCCCGGGCCGGAGCAGCTTGGCCCCGGGATCACCCTGGAGCTGAGCGCCCATGGGGGACATGTGGGATTCATCGAGGGCGGTCTGCCGGGGTTTCCCCGCTACTGGCTGGAGCGGCGGGTGTGTGACTACCTGGGTCAGCAGTTGTTGCAAGCGCCTGATGGTTGAGCCAACAAATGCAGTTCACTTGATCCACCCGGATACCAATCCCTCCGGGGTTGGTATATACCGGTTCGGAAAGCACAGACTGCACGCCTGTGCCAATTGAGAAGACGAAGGCCATGCATACCCACAACAAGAACAAAGGGTGGATCCGTATGATTGTGAGCGAACCCCGACGCCTTTCCATCATCCCGATGGTTCTCCTGGTTCTGCTCAGCGCGTGCAGTACCGATAATGTCAAACTCAGCAGCGATCACCTGCAGGAGCTGAAACAGGCATTTGTCGGACGGGAGTTCGTGTTTCGGGTCGACTGGCACCTGGGCATGGTGATCTACAAGGGGCGGCCGGAAAACAACATCTACGCCACGATGTACAACAAGACCCCTTCCGTGAACCGTCATATCCAGGATCTGGGTGCGCAGGTGGCGGAGGGGGGTGAGGTGGCCCGCATCACGAGCGTCATGCCGGTCGCAAACCACCGGCTCTATCTCGGATTCAAAACTCGTCAGGGCGCCAAGGGCACGCTGATTATCTTTTCGCCCAACAATGAATCCTGGGGCACGGAGTTCTATCAGGACCTGACCGACCAGACGGCGAGCATCGCCTGGGTCGAGGAGCAGTTGACCCGAAAAACCATCCGCTTCCTGGGCAGTGAGGATGTGCCGGCATCCGCCGCTTCAGCGCCCTTGTCCAGACCTCCGGTACCGGTGCAACTCACTCCGCCTCCGGGCAAATCGAGGCAGCAGGAAACGGGACCGGAGGTAACCGGGTTGCGGGTCATCGCGGATCCCCCCCAGCTCAAGCGGGGTGAATCGGTCAGCCTCTCATTGGAATACCGCATCGCATCCGCGAATCAGCCGGTCTTCGAAGTCACCGAAAAACGTCTGCTCAGCTTCGATGGAAAGCGGGTGCCCCGTTATCCAAAGGAGCAGGTCAAAACCCTGAGTGAAGGACGGCACAGCTCGAATTTCCGGCAGAAGATTCCCGCCGGGGCGAAAACCGGCGTTTATGTTTATCAGGGTGAGGTGTGCATCGCTGACCGCTGCAGCAGTGAGTCGGTGGAGTTCGAGGTCTTGCCCTAGCGGGCTGTTGGCAACGGGTCCCGTTGAGACTGACCCATTGCGGATTCCTCTTCGATCCCAGCTTCCCGGATTTCCTCGTTCCCACGCTCTGCGTGGGAATGCCTATCGACATCACATCGCATTACCCAAACCTTTTAGGCGTGTGCAAGTCCGGGTATGCATTCCCACGCGGAGCGTGGGAACGAGAATGTAACCCAAAGAACGGGCGCCCGACTGTCCCGCCCCTTCGGGGAGCGCTGCGATGCGGGTAAAAACCGGCGGGGCTGGAACTTGCTATGCTTAGACAGCCCGCCCTGGAGTTCCGGAGGGCTGTTCCCGGGTTCCGCTTCGCTGCACCCGGGCTACGTTGTTCGAGCCATACGTGTAGCCCGGGTGAAACGAAGTGGAACCCGGGATCCGGCAGAATACGAAGCACTGCGGGATAACTAAAACCCTCCAGACGTCTCCCTTCGCCCTGGGGGCGGAGATCCATGCAGTTTGGCGATGCTGACATGACTCCACTCACTGGGGTGCATAAAATCCATCATTTATCTCGTTCCCACGCTCTGCGTGGGAATGCCTATCGACATCACATTGCATTACCCAAACCTTTTAGGCGTGTGCAAGTCCGGGTATGCATTCCCACGCGGAGCGTGGGAACGAGAATGTAACCCAAAGAACGGGCGCCCGACTGTCCCGCCCCTTCGGGGAGCGCTGCGATGCGGGTAAA
>JBNLFS010000091.1:0-7783 GCA_050305635.1 Candidatus Thiodiazotropha sp.
CATTCCCACGCAGAGCGTGGGAACGAGGCGATTTTCAGTGATCTCATAGAATAATTTGTAAAAAGTTAAAACAGAGATGTGAGCAAAGCGAACACCGAAATTCATAATTAACAATTAAAAATTCAAAATTAATCAACCAACCCAAGGACCCCAACCCAAGATGTCCCTCCCTGGCTCAGTCATCTTCATTGACGACGAAAAGCACATCCGTATCGCCAATGCCCAGACTCTGGAGCTGGCCGGTCTGTCGGTGCAGCCCCTCGAGCGTGCCGAGCTGGCACTGCCCATGCTCTCCCATGACTGGCCCGGTGTGGTGGTCTGCGATATCAAGATGCCGGGCATGGACGGGATGTCGTTTCTGCGCGAGGCATTGAGTATCGATCGGAATCTGCCGGTGATCCTGATCACCGGGCATGGGGATATCGCCATGGCGGTGCAGGCGATCCGGGACGGGGCCTACGATTTCATCGAGAAACCGTTTGCCGCCGACCTGCTGGTGGAGACCGTGAAGCGGGCATTGGACAAGCGCGTGCTGACCCTGGAGAACCGCACGCTGCGTTCCGAGCTGGAAACCCAGAACAATCTGCCCGGTCCGCGCATCATCGGCCGTTCCCCCTCGATGCAACGGCTGCGGTCCACGATTGCGCAGATCGCAGACACTGACGCGGATGTGCTGTTGCTGGGTGAGACCGGAACCGGTAAGGAGCTGGTGTCCCGCTCACTGCATGAACACAGTCGTCGACGCAACTACCATTTCGTTCCGGTCAACTGCGGCGCGGTGCCGGACAGCCTGATCGAGAGTGAACTGTTCGGTCATGAGCCCGGCGCCTTCACCGGAGCCAAGGGGCGACGCATCGGGCGTTTCGAACACGCGAATCACGGCACCCTGTTTCTCGATGAGATCGAGAGCATGCCGATCCCGGTTCAGGTTCATCTGCTACGTGTCTTGCAGGAACGCAGCATCGAACGCCTGGGCTCCAACACGGCCATTCCACTGGATCTGCGGGTGGTGGCGGCGACCAAGGTCGATCTCAAGGAGGCGAGTGAACAGGGCGTATTCCGAGAGGATCTCTACTACCGTCTCAATGTAGTGACCCTGGAGATTCCACCCCTGAGGGACCGGCGGGAGGATATCCCGTTGCTGTTTCACCATTTCCTGCTCATGGCGGGGGCTCGCTATCAGCGCGAGGTGCCGATGCCGAACGGGGAGCAGATGCGGGTGCTGCTGACCCATGCCTGGCCCGGCAACGTACGGGAGTTATGCAACATCGCCGACCGTTACGTGCTGCTCGGTGAGAATCTCAATTACGACCTGCCGGCACTGATGCGCAGCGAAAGCAGCGAAACAGCCATCACTCTGAAACAGCAGGTGGACTGCTTTGAAAAGAGCCTGATCAAGCAGCAGCTCGAACTGCAGAAGGGGAACCTGAAACGCACCCAGGAGGTTCTGGGTATTCCGCGTAAAACCCTCTACGACAAGATGCGTAGATACGGACTGGACAAGAGTCACTACAAGGAGTGAACCGGCCCGTCAGGGTCAACCCGGGCGCATTCCCTTCAGGGATCCGGTGTCAGGTTCCGTAGGCGCGTTTGTAGCCGTTGTAGTCGTCCACAACCTGCTGCATGACCGTTTCCTCATAGGTCTGCAATCCGCGAAGCGCCATGTGTTTGGAGCCATGTCCCACCTCATGCTCACCGTCCAGCAGGCGGAAGTCGAGCCGCACCATGCCTTTCTTGCCCTGCACATCCAGGGTTGCGCCGCGATATTCGAGATTCGGTTTGTCGATGTCCAGGCGCTCCAGTCGGATGGCCATGCTTTGGTACATGATCAGGGGCCGCCCCGGGTTGATCATGACCCCCTGTTGCGCCATCAGGGGCACCAGCAGGTGGGGGAAGGTATGACCCGAGAAGGTGACGTAACGGCACACCAGGTCCTGGATGAGTTGCGCATCATGGGTGGTTGCACCCTCGCGATGGATGCTCAGGTACTCTTTGCCTTCGGCATCGGTGACCCGGATCTCCCGCGCGTCGGTCTGGGGAAGAATCAGGGCATTGTCACTGACCATGCCGGAGAAAGTGAAGCTCATCGACTGGCTCAGGCCCAGCCGGTTCAGGGCGACGGCAAACAACAGATCCCCCGGCACACAGAACATTTTCGAATCCGGGTTATGCAATGGATTGAAGTCATCGGCAACCTGTTTGGCAAAGCGGCTGGCCTGATCGCGGGAAAACGAGACCTGATCACCCTCACTCTTGTAATAGTCGGTCAGTTGCATGGGGTACCCGCTCTCCTATCGTCAAAAGATTTGCGATGATACCAGCAGGTGGGGGTGGTGTGTAGCAAATGCCGGGTTAACTCTGTGATCGGACTGATAAAAACCTGATAGTCCCGTTCCTACGCTCCCGGATGATTAGATCACCCTCTCCCGCGAGGGAAAGAGGACCCAATGCTCAGGAGCAGAAGCGAACGTGCGTTTTGATCCTCAAACGGATGTAAACGATTGTGTAGCCCGGGTGAAGCAACGCGTAACCCGGGAAGATCGAAGTGGGTAGGTCGGGTTGGTACAGCGTATTCCGACAGGCAGCCTCATCCACTTCAAGTCGGGTTACGCTGCGCTAACCCGACCTACGCTTGCTCCAGGTCTGCATTCCCATGCGGAGCGTTTGGGTAGCTGTCACCTCGGCTTGAATCTCGATCTGTGGCCCGGATGCGGCGCAGCGAAATCCGGGATCCCGCAGAATCTGACCGACAGAGCGCACCACGAATCTCTACAGGCAATCCCCCTCTCCCCTTGCGGGTGAGGGCAGGGGAGAGAGGGGCAAGCAACCGTGAGCGCAGCCCGACACCTTCCTGAATCACCCATGGCAGGTGGAGACAGGCAGGTGTTCAGGGTAAGATGAGGTGGCGTCCGGGCGGTAACTCCGCATCGTGACATTGCAGGATCCAGTAATATGCAAGGGTTTGCCTGATGAATCCGCAGTGAATTCAGCGGCCTATTCAGTATCCAAAAGCTCTATTCGCCAAGCCCGCTGATTGCAGTTTACGGGCTGAAACGCGGCATCCAAGACACTGAGAAACACGTTCAGGAGCATTGATTGGCTAGCGACGAGGTTCAAACCGGTCACGCGAAATTTGCAGTGGGGGAGTTGGTGCATCACCGCCTGTTCAACTATCGGGGCGTGATCGTGGATATCGATCCGGTGTTCATGCTGTCGGATGAATGGTATGAACAGGTCGCCCGTTCCCGGCCGCCCAAAGACCAGCCCTGGTACCGGGTGCTGGTGCACAACACCAGTGACGAAACCTACGTGGCGGAACGCAACCTCACCCATGACATGGGGCTTGAGCCGGTGGAACATCCCCTGATCAAGGAGTTTTTCAGTGCCTTCGAGGGTGGACGCTACATCACCGGCCAACCCACCAACTGATGTCGGAATCTTCACGGCGGCCTCTGCCACTGTTCGACGCCCATTTTCATATCATCGATCCACGCTTTCCCCTGATTCCGAACCGGGGTTATCTGCCGGATCCGTTTACCTGTGAAGACTATCTACAGCGAATGGCGGCCTGTCCGTTGAGCGGCGGCGTTGTGGTTTCCGGATCTTTCCAGGGCTTCGATCAGAGCTATCTCGTGGCGGCGCTGCAACGGCTCGGCCCCGGTTTCGTGGGGGTCACTCAGCTGCCGGTGGAAGTGGACGATGCGCAGCTCGAGCGGTTGCACCAGGCGGGTGTGCGTGGCGTTCGCTTCAATCTATATCGGGGCGGCTCCGGGTCGCTGGATGAGCTGGAGCGGGTGGCCCGGCGGGTTCATGAGCGGCTGGGTTGGCATGTGGAGCTGTACCTCTCGGGTGATGCGCTGATCACCCTCGAATCCCGGTTGGCCGCCCTCCCGGCGGTGGCGGTTGACCACCTGGGCCTGAGCGCCGAGGGCGGTCCGGCTCTGTTACGTCTGGCGGAGCAGGGGGTGCGGGTCAAAGCCTGCGGCTTCGGCCGGGTCGATTTCCCGGTGGAGCCCCGGCTCCGGGCGCTCAACGAGGCGAACCCCAATTGTCTGATGTTTGGCACCGATCTGCCATCGACCCGGGCTCCCACACCCTACCAGGATTCGGATGTCGGACGAATCATCGACTGTCTGGGCGACGCTGCCGCGATGCGGGTGTTGTGTGATAATGCCCGGGCATTTTACCGAATCGGGACCTGATCCCGGGGAAACAGCGCGTGCATTACAGACCAGGGTTCCAACCGGTGCGATCAGCCGTCAGCGGATTGCCAATCAATCACTTGAGTGCCTCACAGGCGGGTATGCGGCGGTGAACCCGGAGCGTCCAACCGACCTGATACCCCTGGCCAGCGCGCGCCGGCTGCTGGCCTTGCTCATGCTGAGCGGGGTTCTGCTGATTGCCGGTTTGTGGCTGCCGATGCTGACGCTTACCAAGTTCCTGTTCATCGCCAGCTCCTTTTCGGTGATCTCCGGGGTGGTGGAGCTGTTTCGGCGTGAGCAGTGGTTCCTGTTCCTGGTGGTGGGCCTGTTCAGTGTGATACTGCCCATCCTGAAGATCTTCCTCCTCTACATGCTGCTGCATCATCGGAGCGCGCCCTCGGCGCGTACCGGGCGATGGCTCAAACTGATGCACGACTACGGACGTTGGGCGATGCTGGATGTGATGGTGGTGGCGGTGATGATCGTTACGGTAAAACTCGGAGTGGTCGCGCAGGTGGAGATTCATCCGGGCCTCTACCTGTTTGGCGGGGCGGTGCTGCTGATCATGTACATTACCCATCGGATCGTCGCCCACCTCGACGGAGGTCCCGCATGACACCGGCCGTAGAGGTGGCGAAAAAGGCAGGAATCGCATTTACCACGCATAGCTACGAGCACGACCCGCAGCATGAGTCCTACGGTCTCGAAGCCGCGGAAAAACTCGGTATTCCCCCGACCCAGGTGTTCAAGACCCTGGTGGTCTCCCGGGATGGCAAAGGACTGGCCGTGGGTATTGTGCCCGTCTCCATGACCCTGGATCTGAAGGCCATGGCCAAGGCCCTGGGGGCCAAAAAGGTGGTCATGGCCGATGCCCGCTCCGTGGAACGCAGCACCGGTTACGTCCTCGGGGGGGTCAGCCCCCTGGGGCAGAAACGCCCGCTGCCCACCGTCATCGATGCCTCGGCCCGGTCTCTGTCGCAGCTGTTTGTGAGTGCCGGACGACGGGGTCTCGAGATCGCCCTGGATCCGCAGGATCTGTGCGCCTTGCTCAAAGGGGATTTCCAGGAGATCGCCAAATGAGAAAATGTTCGTTTCACAACCAACGGTATCAGGCTTGTCGCACGGCGGTGGCCGGGTGGCTTTGGGCCTGCGCCCTGTTGTTGGCTGTGTGCGCCACTCAGCTGCAGGCAGGGGAATCGGTGGTTCCGGCATTTCCCGGGGCGGAAGGCTTCGGTGCGGTATCCCTGGGGGGGCGCCAAGGCCGGGTGATCAAGGTGACCAATCTGAATCCCAGCGGACCCGGCAGCCTGCAGGCGGCGGTCTCCGCCGAGGGACCTCGTATCGTGGTGTTTGACGTGGCCGGTGTGATTCGGGGTGATCTGGAAATTCCGCACTCCTATCTCACCATCGCCGGTGAGAGCGCCCCCAGTCCGGGGATTACCCTGGTGGGCCGCATCGTAGCCCGCCCGGCGAATGGAGAACGGCTGCACGATCTGCTGATCCGCTTTCTGCGGGTGCGTCAGAAGCCGGTAAAAGGACATACCGGGGATGTGATTCAATTACCCAAATCGGAGCGCTTCATCCTTGATCACCTGTCCCTGTCCTGGGGCAATGACGAGTTGCTGGATATCATTCACTCCTCTGAGGTGACCGTGCAGTGGTGCACCCTGGAGGAGTCCGATCCGGAGGGGCACGACAAAGGTGTGGCGCATAATTTTGCCTTGCTCAGTGCCTATCCCGATAGCGGCAATATCTCCATCCACCACAATCTGTTTGCCCACAACGCCCGTCGCAATCCCTCGCTGACACCCTACGAACCCGGCAAACCGGCGGATTTCCGTAACAATGTGGTCTACAACTTCAAGGAGGGACTCGGGCATGACGGCCACAAACCGGTCGAGGGCATCAATCTGGTGAATAACTACTATAAACGTGGTCCCGATGCACCCTGGGTGGATCTGTACCGATTCAGTCCTCAGGGGCGATATTACCTTGAGGGCAATTGGCTCGAGGGGCTGGGTATGGTGAACGGGGCCGGAGATCTGGGGTTTCTCGACAGTTTCCGGATCCGCATCAACCGCCTCGGAAAGCGTGTCGAACAGCCCTTCTCGGTGGCGCCGGTGGCAACGGATGATGCGCTCACCGCATACGCCCGAGTGCTCTCCCAGGCGGGCGCATTTCCCCGCGACCGGGTGACCCGTCGGACCGTGCGTGAGGTCATCACCGCCACGGGAAGCTGGCGCCGAAACGCCCCGGCCGATCCCAGCGATGCCTGGTTTCTCAGCGGGGTTGAAATCGCCGGTCCGGAACCTGATCGGGATGGAGACGGTCTGCCGGATGCCTGGGAGACCTCGCAGGGTTACAACCCCGACCGGGTGGATTCCAGTCGTCTGCTGCCCAGCGGCTATACCGTCATCGAGACCTATCTGCATGAACGGGCCCAGTCCCTGCTCGACAGGGTTAGCCGGCAACAGGCCATCGAACTGGCGATCGAACTCCCGGAATGAACCGGTAATTTCAGTTATTTTGTTCGCCTTGGCGCGAGGCAAGAGTAGAATCCGCCAGACTACGCGGGCGGTTGCGCATCAACCCTGAGTCACTTAGGGCGCCTTGGCCTGAACCCGCATTGACTAACCCGATCCGTCTGGAGTGATTAACGGATGAATGTAGAAACAGAAACCTTTCAACGCGTCGCCAACCTGCGTGTCGCCTCCACCCAGACACTGATTCGGCCGCTCGATTTGTTGGCGGAGATGCCGGGAGACGATGCGGTTTATGAACACGTGATCCGGGTTCGTGAAACCATCCACCGGATTCTGGTGGGCGAGGACAACCGGCCACTGGTGATCGTCGGACCCTGTTCGATCCATGATCCCGTGTCCGCGATCGACTATGCGAAACGTCTGAAACCTCTGGCGGATGCCCTCAGCGATCGCCTCTTTGTGGTGATGAGGGTCTATTTCGAGAAGCCGCGCACCACCGTCGGCTGGAAAGGGCTGATCAACGATCCCGAGATGAACGGCTCTTTCGATATGGATAAGGGGTTGCGTCTGGCGCGGCAGCTGCTGCTCGACATCAACCGCATGGGGCTGCCCACTGCGACCGAGATCCTCGAACCCTTTACCCCCCAATACATCGGTGACCTGCTGGGATGGGTGGCGATCGGCGCACGCACCACCGAAAGCCAGACGCACCGGCAGATGGCTTCCGGTCTGTCCGCCCCCGTGGGCTTCAAGAATTCCACCGATGGCAACACCAAAGTGGCGGTCGATGCCATGCTCTCCGCGGCCAGTCCGCATACCTTTCTCGGTATCAACGAACTGGGTGAAACGGCGATTGTCGCCACCACGGGGAATACCGACACCCACCTGATCCTGCGTGGCGGCAGCCAGGGTGAGAACTATGACTCGGAGGATGTGCGGCGTGTCTCCGAATCATTGCGCAAGGTGGGGTTGAAGCCCCGCCTGATGGTGGATTGTTCTCACGCCAACAGCCGCAAAAACTATCTTCGCCAGGGCGTGGTATGGCGCGATCTGATCGAGCAGATCCGCCTCTCCCGGGAGTCGGGTGAATCCTCGTCG
>JBNLFS010000092.1:0-64897 GCA_050305635.1 Candidatus Thiodiazotropha sp.
ATGAAGTGAATAACGCTGTTCGTCGGGTTACGCTGCGCTAACCCGACCTACCGTTAGTACCCGCGCACGACCTAACCCAAATCGTGAATCCCCTCTCCCCTTGCGGGAGAGGGCCAGGGAGAGGGGGACAAAAAAACCGTGAGCGAAGCGAACTCCTGCAACTCAAAACTAATAACTCAAAACTTAAAGCCGGCTTCCCTGTCGCGATCGTGACCAGTTATGCTCTGAAACTGGACAAAACCGCCTTGATCTTGCAGAATCTAACGATTCTCATCCTGTCACTGCAGGGGCTGTTCCGAGGGTCGTTTTCGGGACCTTGCCCGGCGTACCTCTATACGGCTCAAAGCCCGGAAAAACAATAGTATGACGACCATTCTGGTACTCAACGGCCCGAACCTGAACCTCCTGGGAACCCGTGAGCCGAACCACTATGGCCATGAAACCCTGCAGACGATCCAGCAACGGCTCGAACACAAAGCGGATCAACTCGGGCTGACGATCGATTTCCGGCAGAGCAATGCGGAACACGAACTCCTGGCCTGGATACATCAGGCTTATCGGGATGACGTTGCCTTCATTATCATCAATCCGGCGGCGTTCACCCACACCAGCGTGGCCCTGCGGGACGCACTGCTTGCCACCGGCATACCTTACATTGAGGTTCATCTCTCCAACGTGCATGCCCGGGAGGAGTTTCGCAGACACTCCTATTTCTCAGACAAGGCCGAAGGCGTCATTCTCGGTCTGGGCGCACTGGGATATGAACTCGCCCTGGAAGCCGCCGCGGCGCGGCTCAACAAGTAAACATTCAGAGAAAGAACATCATGGATATTCGCAAAGTAAAAAAACTCATTGAATTGCTCGAAGAGTCGGATGTCGCAGAAATCGAGATTCATGAAGGTGAGGAATCCGTCCGCATCAGCCGAGCCACCGCCATGCCCATGGCCATGGCCACCGCACAGATGGCGCCGATGGCCATAGCCCCTCAGGCCGCCGCGCCCGCCGCCGTCGCGGAAACCCCGCAGGCCGAGGAGATCCAGGGGCATGCGGTGCGCTCCCCCATGGTCGGCACCTTCTACCGCTCACCCTCTCCGGGCAGTAAACCCTTCGTTGAAGAAGGCCAGCAGGTTTCCGCCGGGGATACCCTGTGCATCATCGAAGCGATGAAAATCCTCAACCAGATCGAGTCCGACAAAACCGGCACCGTACGCAAGATTCTGGTCGATAACGGTCAGCCCGTGGAATACAACGAACCCCTCTTCATCATCGATTGAGTAGCCCCATGATAGACAAGATCGTAATCGCCAATCGTGGTGAGATTGCATTGCGCATACTGCGCGCCTGCAAGGAACTGGGCATCAAGACCGTGGCGGTCCACTCCGAGGCCGACCGGGATCTGAAACATGTGTTGCTCGCGGATGAGTCCGTGTGCATCGGTCCCGCCGCCTCCGCGGAGAGTTACCTCAACATTCCGGCCATCATCAGCGCCGCCGAGGTCACCGACTCGGTGGCGATCCACCCCGGATACGGATTCCTTTCAGAGAACGCGGATTTCGCCGAACGGGTGGAGAACAGCGGTTTCATCTTCATCGGCCCCAGGGCGGACACGATCCGCATCATGGGCGACAAGGTGGCGGCCATCGATGCAATGCGTAAGGCCGGAGTGCCCACGGTACCCGGCTCCAACGGCCCCCTGGACAGCGATTCCAATCGCACCAAGCAACTGGCCAGCGAAATCGGCTATCCGGTCATCATCAAGGCGGCCGGTGGCGGTGGCGGTCGCGGCATGCGGGTGGTGCACACGGAAGCCACGCTGCTGAATGCGGTGGCCATGACCAAGGCGGAAGCCGAAGCGGCTTTCGGCAACGCGACCGTGTACATGGAGAAGTTTCTCGAGAACCCCCGCCATGTGGAGTTCCAGGTACTCTCCGATACCCATGGCAACGCCATCCACCTGGGCGAGCGCGACTGCTCGATGCAGCGCCGCCATCAGAAGGTGGTCGAGGAAGCCCCCGCGCCGGGCATCACCGAGGAGCAGCGCAGAAGTGTGGGCGAGCGTTGCGCCGAGGCCTGCCGGCAGATCGGCTACCGGGGTGCCGGCACCTTCGAGTTCCTGTATGAAAACGGGGAATTCTACTTCATCGAAATGAATACCCGGGTTCAGGTGGAGCATCCGGTCACCGAGATGATCACCGGCATCGATATCGTGCGGGAGCAGATTTCGATCGCCGCGGGCAATCCCCTGAACTATCGCCAGGAGGATGTGGTGTTGCAGGGCCATGCGGTGGAGTGCCGGATCAATGCGGAGGACCCGCAGAAATTCCTCCCCAGCCCGGGCACCATTACCCAGCTGCATACCCCGGGCGGTCCCGGGATCCGGGTCGATACGCACATCTACAGCGGTTACCGGGTTCCACCCTACTACGACTCCATGATCGGCAAACTGATCGCCCATGGCGAGACCCGGGATTCCGCCATCGCGCGCATGCGCATGGCTTTGCACGAAACGGTGATCAACGGCATCAAGACCAACATCCCGCTGCATCTGGATATCATGCGCGACAGCGCCTTCAAGGCCGGGGGCGCGAACATCCACTACCTGGAAAAGAAACTGGGTCTGTAACGGAGTGATCCGTCCGGCAATCCATGCCGGGCGGTCTTGTTATTCACACGGAATCTGACGACACATGTCCTGGCTGCAAATCTCACTGAATGCCGATGAAGCACTGGTTCCCCTGCTCGAAATGCTGTTCGAGCAGCTGGGCGCGGTTTCGGTCACCCTGGGCGACGCGGCAGACCAGCCGCTGCTGGAACCCCCTCCGGAAACCCAACCGCTGTGGCGGCACACCCGGGTCACCGCCCTGTTCGAGGGGGATCAGGACATCAAAGGTCTGCAGGACGCCCTCGACAGCGCACTCACTCCGGCGATGCTGGAGCAGCTGCACTGGGAGCGCATCGAGGATCGCATCTGGGAACGGGTCTGGCTGGAACATTTCAAGCCCATGCCCTTCGGCCAGCGTCTGTGGGTCTGCCCGGTGGGGGAAACGGTTACCCAGCCCGACGCGGTGGTGATTGAACTGGACCCGGGACTGGCCTTCGGCACCGGCACCCACCCGACCACGGCCCTGTGCCTGGAGTGGCTCGATCGTCAATCCCTCTCGGGACAGAGCGTGATCGATTACGGCTGCGGTTCGGGCATCCTAGCCATTGCGGCGCTGAAACTCGGCGCTGCGAACGCCATCGGCGTGGACCACGACCCCCAGGCATTGCAGGCGAGCGGGGACAATGCGCTGAAAAACGGCGTCTCCGAACAGCTCAGCGTCTGCCTGCCGGAACAGGCGCCCGCTCAACCCGCGGACTGCCTGGTGGCGAACATTCTCGCCGAACCCCTGATCCAACTGGCCCCCGAACTGATCAAGAGGGTCAAGCCCGGCGGACGCTTCGCACTTTCCGGCATCCTCGAGGAGCAATGGCGGGATGTGGCCCGGGCATACGAGGGTTACGCCCAGCTCGACCCCGTCGTGAAGCGGGATGACTGGGTCTTGATCAGCGGCACCCGAACCTCAATCTTCGACCGGCCCTGAATGGGTTGCCACTCTTCTAGGTTCGATCTAACCTAACGACAATCCCGGCAAAGCCTAATTCATACGCGCTGACTGACCTCACTATGTTTACCCAATGTCCACATTGCCTGACCTTGTTCCGCATTACCACGGAACAGCTCAAAGCAGCAGAGGGTCGGGTCAGATGCTGTCAGTGCAATAAAGTCTTCAACGCCCTGCAACGACTGCAGGAATTCCCCAAGGCGTTCAACAACCAGCCCCCTCCCAGCCAGTTTGCCGACATGCTGCATCCGGATGAGGATGCGGAACTCCTTGAGAGTTTCGAGTCACTGCTTGAACGCCCCGACTCGACCCTGATCAATGACAGTGAAGTCGAGCGTTCATTGGACGATCTTGCGGATGACTCGGGAATGGCGGATCCGTCTCTGTCGGGAGATTCCGGACTCGTCGAGGACTCCGCCCCCATTGAGTCGTCACGCCTGTCAGAGGACTCCAACCTGGAGGAGGATCAACGCGCCCTGTCCGGAGACAGTCAGAGCCAGTTGCTCTTCGAACTGGATGACGGACTGGAAACCGAACCCGACTATTTCGCCGCGGGCACCGAATCCCAGATGTCGGAACTGCTCGATCAGGATTCCGCATCCCTGCTATTACCGGATGATGACCTGCCGCAACCGGGTCTTGCGGAGATCATCGAACTGGATATCCCGCAGCCCCACCTGAGACACGCCGCCGAAACTCAGGAGGACGAACCGCAAACAGCGCAAGCCCATGAGACTGAAGTGGACATCGACGCGGAACTCGAACAGGTCCCGCCCTCCGTATCAGAACCGCGCGGGACACACACCGACAAGTCCGAAACCCGTCCGCACAAGGATCTGATCGATGACCTGGATCAACCCTTCGAATTTCAACCCAGCGATGAGGAACTTCGGCGCCGTCGCAACAACTGGCTATGGCTGATCGCCTCATTGCTGTTGATCCTACCCCTTTCCGGACAG
Source organism: Candidatus Thiodiazotropha sp. (assembly GCA_050305635.1). Lineage (GTDB taxonomy): Bacteria > Pseudomonadota > Gammaproteobacteria > Chromatiales > Chromatiaceae > Thiodiazotropha. Next base: position 4,565 of record JBNLFS010000092.1, read on the forward strand.
ATTGCCTGGCAGATGCGGGACCGGTTGATCTACTACGATAACGGCCGCCTGCTGCTCAACACCCTGTGCGATGTCGCGGGATGCCGCGTGCCGATGCGCAGGGCCACGGACAAGATCGTCATCGTCCAACGCGCGCTCACGGCGCATCCCGTGAAACCGGACATTCTGTTGATGCAGCTTGAGATCGTGAATACCGCACCCTTCGCGCAACCCTATCCCAAGTTGCAGCTGAGTCTGTACAACGACATGGAGAAACTGATTGCACGACGCACCTTCGATCCGGAGGAGTATCTCGATCTGCCCACGCAACGGCTGCCCATGCTCAACAAACAGACCACCACACACATCGACCTGGAACTGGTCGACCCCGGCAGTGAAGTCACCGGCTTCAAATTCGACTTTCTGTGAAATATTCCAACCTCGCACACCCACCACTCCCTCGCCAGCCCCCCCCCAATGAACAGCCGTAGACGACGACCGGCCAGGGGCTGATGCCATCCTGCACGGTAGAATTTCCAGACTCTATTTCTGACTGAATCGATATCTGAAGAAGATTGAATGGCTTACTCCACACCCTTCCAGCCGATTCGCAAACGTGGAACCGTTTCAGATCAATTCAACGCGATTTTAGCTTTGATTCAATGAGAATTTGCGGGTAGTATCCCAACCCCTCTCTCCCCCAAGAACAGCCTCCGGCAGAGTGGCTTTTGGTATGCGAATCGGACCTTTTGACATCGCGAACAATCTGCTGCTGGCGCCCATGGCGGGGGTCACGGACAGACCTTTCCGTCAGCTCTGCCGACGTCTGGGAGCGGGCCTTGCCACATCGGAGATGATCTCCGCGGATGCCTCCCTGTGGGGCACCAGGAAGAGCGTCCGCAGACTGGATCACGAAGGGGAGGAAGGACCGGTCAGTGTGCAGATCCTGGGGTCTGATCCCGACATGATGGCCCGCGCCGCTCGCGCCAATGTCGCCATGGGTGCGCAGATCATCGATATCAATATGGGATGCCCGGCGAAGAAGGTCTGTCGTCGCGCAGCCGGATCGGCGCTGATGCAGGACGAAGATCTGGTCAAGGCGATCCTGGAAGCCACGGTGGATGCAGTCGACGTACCCGTGACATTGAAGATCCGCACCGGCAGCGACCCGGATCATCGCAACGGCGTGCGCATCGCGCAGATCGCCGAGGCGGCGGGCATCCAGGCATTGACGGTGCATGGCCGCACCCGGGCCTGTAAGTTTTCCGGACAGGCCGAATACGAAACGATACGAACAATAAAACAGAATATTGCAATCCCGGTGATTGCAAACGGAGACATCGACTCCCCGCGGAAAGCTGCGGAGGTTTCGAGTTTGACCGGCGCCGACGCATTGATGATTGGTCGCGCTGCGCAAGGAAGACCCTGGATTTTTAATGAAATCCACAGTTATCTGAGCACCGGCAAGTTATTGCCAGAGCCGGACCTGTGTCAGGTTGCGGAGATGCTCATCGAGCACATCGGGCAACTTTACGATTTTTATGGGGAGTACCTTGGCATACGCATCGCACGCAAGCATATCGCCTGGTACAGCAAGGGGCGCCCGGGAGGCGCGGCATTCAGGAATCGGGTCAACTATTCGGAATCGCCGGGAGAGCAGCTCCAGGCCATTCACGAATACTTCGAATTCCTGCAGAACGATGGGGATCTGGCGGCATGATGATCGAAGCAGTTTTTTCTGAGCATAAGGGCGAGGAGTACCTGACGGTCACTCACAGCAAGAAGTCAGAGCCGTTGCGTCAATGTGTCAGCGACGCCATGCAACGCTATTTCAAGAATCTCGACGGGCATGGGGCCAACAACCTCTACCGCCTGGTCATGAACGAGGTCGAAGCCCCCTTGCTCGAAAGCGTGATGAATCACACCGGAGGCAACCAGACCCTGGCTGCCACCATCCTCGGCATCAGTCGCAGCACCCTGCGCAAGAAACTCTCACAATACGATTTGGATTGACCATGACAGCTATTAAACGCGCACTGATCAGCGTCTCAGACAAAACCGGCATCGTCGATTTCGCCCGCGCCCTCGCTGAGCGCAATATCGAAATCCTCTCAACCGGCGGCACCTCGAAACTGCTGACTCAGAACGATGTGCCGGTGACCGAGGTCTCCGAATACACCGGATTTCCCGAGATGATGGACGGCCGGGTAAAAACCCTGCATCCGAAGATTCATGGCGGCATTCTCGGCCGCCGGGGTACCGATGACCGGGTCATGAAAGAGAATGGCATCGGCCCCATCGACCTGATCGTAGTCAACCTCTATCCCTTCGAAGAGACCGTGGCCAAACCCGGCTGTGATCTCGAAACCGCCATCGAGAACATCGACATCGGCGGTCCGACCATGCTGCGGGCCGCGGCGAAGAACCATGCTGACGTGACCGTGGTGGTGGACGCCGCGGACTATTCCCGTGTCCTGCAGGAGATGGGCGAGAACGGCAATGCGGTCTCGCAAGCCACCCGTTTCGATCTCGCGGTCAAGACCTTCGAACACACCGCCCGCTACGACGCGGCCATCGCCAACTACCTGGGTTGCCGTCTGGGCGATGAGGTCAGCGATTTCCCCCGCACCCTGTCGCTGCAGTTCAAGCAGCAGCAGAGCATGCGTTACGGAGAGAACCCGCATCAGAAGGCGGCGTTCTTCGTCGAGCACAGAATCGAGGAGGCCTGCGTAGCCACCGCGCGCCAGCTGCAGGGCAAGGAACTCTCCTATAACAACATCGCCGATACCGATGCCGCCCTGGAGTGCGTGAAGAGCTTCGACGAAGGCCCGGCCTGTGTCATCGTCAAGCACGCCAATCCCTGTGGCGTGGCCTATGGTGAATCCCTGCTGGAAGCCTATGACCGGGCCTACAGCACCGACCCCGAGTCCGCCTTCGGCGGCATCATCGCCTTCAACGGCGAGCTCGATGGTGACACCGCCCAAGCCATCGTCGATCGGCAGTTCGTCGAGGTGATCATCGCCCCCACAGTCTCCGAGGCGGCGATCGAGGCGGTCAGCGCGAAGAAGAATGTGCGCCTGCTGACCTGCGGCGAATGGACCAGTGAAGCGATCCACCGCACCGAATACAAACGAGTGAACGGTGGTTTGCTGGTGCAGGACACCGACCTGCCCCTGACCCACGAAATCAAGGTAGTGACCCAGCGTCAGCCTACCGAACAGGAGATGCGCGACCTGCTGTTCACCTGGCGGGTCGCGAAATTCGTTAAATCCAACGCCATCGTCTACGGCCGTAACGGCATGACCATCGGCGTAGGCGCCGGGCAGATGAGCCGGGTCAACTCGGCGCGTATCGCGGCCATCAAGGCGGAACACGCCAACCTGGAGGTGAAGGGGTCGGTGATGGCCTCCGACGCCTTCTTCCCGTTCCGTGACGGTATCGACAACGCAGCCCAGGCCGGTATCGCAGCGGTCATCCAGCCGGGCGGCTCGATGCGCGACGAGGAGGTCATCGCCGCCGCTGACGAACACGGCATGGCCATGGTATTCACCGGCATGCGCCATTTCAGACACTGATGAAGATCCTGGTAATCGGTTCGGGCGGCCGGGAACACGCCCTGGCCTGGAAGGTCGCACAGTCCCCTCTGGCGGAGAAGGTCTTCGTCGCCCCGGGCAATGCGGGCACCGCGCTGGAGGAGAAGCTGGAGAATGTCCCCATCGAGGTGGAAGCCATCGATGAACTGGTGCGCTTTGCCCTCAACCAGGAGATCGGATTGACCATCGTCGGCCCCGAAGTGCCCCTGGTAATGGGCATTACCGACGCCTTCAACGCCGCCGGTCTGCGTTGTTTCGGCCCCACCCGGGGCGCCGCCCAACTCGAAGGCTCGAAATCCTTCACCAAGGATTTCCTGGCCCGTCATCATATTCCGACGGCCGCCTATCAGACCTTTACCGAGGTGGATGAAGCACTGGCCTATCTGCGTCAGCAGGGCGCCCCCATCGTCATCAAGGCCGACGGCCTGGCCGCGGGTAAAGGTGTCATCGTCGCCATGGATCTCAACACCGCGGAAGACGCGGTGCGCGACATGCTGGCCGGCAACGCCTTCGGTGAAGCCGGCCACCGGGTGGTCATTGAAGAGTATCTCGAAGGGGAAGAGGCCAGCTTCATTGTCATGGCGGATGGCCGGCATGTGCTGCCCATGGCCACCAGTCAGGATCACAAGCGGGTCGGTGACGGCGATACCGGCCTCAACACCGGCGGCATGGGCGCCTACTCCCCGGCCCCGGTGGTCGACGCTCACACCCACGAACGAATCATGAACGAGGTCATCCTGCCGACCATCAAAGGGCTGGCGGAAGAGAACCTGCCCTACACGGGCTTTCTTTATGCCGGACTGATGATCGCCGCGGACGGCGCCCCGAAGGTCATCGAGTACAACTGCCGGTTCGGCGACCCTGAGACCCAGCCGATCATGCTGCGCCTCAGATCGGATCTGGTGGCCCACTGCCTGGCTGCCCTGGACAAGAAACTGGACCAGGAAGTCGCAACCTGGGACTCCCGCGCCTCAGTCGGCGTGGTGCTTGCCGCCGGCGGCTACCCCGGCGCTTATGAGAAAGGCCTGCCGATCACCGGTCTGCCTACCCAGGAGGATCCGGACGCCAAAGTGTTTCACGCAGGAACCCGGTTGGAGGATGACCAGGTACTCACGGCCGGCGGCCGGGTGCTGTGCGCCACCGCGCTCGGGGTAACGGTCACCGAAGCCCAGCAGAACGCCTACCATCTGGCGCACGCGATTCACTGGGATGGCCTGTTTTACCGCACGGACATCGCCTATCGGGCGATCGCCCGGGAACAGGCCACCTCCGGCCTTTAATCGACGGCGGCCCTGGGCGCCGGATTCTGTGGCAGACCCAGCGACGGTCAACCGAAAACCCGATGCGGCATCATGCGCCAGCTCAAGGATGACACTGAACTTGTGGAAGGAAACCCTGTAATCCGCATGCGTCTGCTGTACCGCCTGTTGCTGTTGTGCGCGCTCCTGGTGATCAGTTACCTGGCGTTCACCCCCATCCAGTTCCCGGTCACGGCGAGTCTCAACGATAAGGTCTCGCATATTGCGGCTTTCCTGTGTCTCGCCCTGCTGGCCGACCTGGCCTGGCCGAAACGGGGGTGGATGCTGAACAAGTTCCTCCCACTGCTGGCCTACGGTCTGTTTATCGAAGCCGTCCAGGCATTCCTTCCATACCGGGAGTTCTCCCTCTGGGATCTGCTTGCGGACGCCATCGGCCTGAGCGTCTACGCATGGGCCTTGCCGTATCTACTGCGCCTTGACCTGTTCCGCTGGGCTCGTGATTGACAAACCGGCCCCGAATCTCCATCCCGCAAGGTCGACGATTGGATTTTTCCTCACATTTAATATTGTCTATCATGGTGTGACTGCCCCTCAGCCATGAACCATTATGAGCGACATCAAACACAGCGCCTTCAAATATGACTTTCTGGGTACCGATCCGAAAGCCATCCAACGCTCCCTTTCGAATCACCTGGTCTACACCATCGGCAAGGACCCGTTCACCGCCACCGACCATGACTGGATGATGGCCTTCAGCTACGTGGTGCGCGACCGCCTGATCGAACGCTGGATGGAGACCCAGCGCAGCTACTACAAGCACGACGCCAAGCGGGTCTACTACCTGTCGATGGAGTTTCTGATCGGTCGCAGCCTGATCAACAGCCTGCTCAACATGGAGATCAAGGATGCCAGCACCGAGGCGCTGCATAAACTGGGCATAGAGCTGGAGCGTCTGCGCAACCTGGAACACGATGCAGCCCTCGGTAACGGAGGTCTGGGCAGGCTCGCCGCCTGTTTCCTCGACTCCATGGCGAGTCTGAATATTCCGGGTTACGGCTACGGCATCCGTTTCGAATACGGCATGTTTCGCCAGATGATCGAAAACGGCCAACAGGTGGAGAAACCCGAAAACTGGCTGATTCACCAGAATCCCTGGGAGTTCGCCCGCCCCGAGGTCTCCTACCGGATCCGCTTCGGAGGGCGGGTCATGGAGTATCAGGATTCCACCGGCCGCCGTCACTTCGACTGGATCGACGGCGATACCGTGATCGCCCAGGCCTACGACACACCGATCCCCGGCTTTCACAACGACACCGTGAACAACCTCAGGCTGTGGAGCGCCAAGGCCTACGAGGACTTCGACCTCAACCAGTTCAACCAGGGTGAATACACCGAGGCCGTGGTGCACAAGACCCTGTCCGAAAACATCTCCAAGGTGCTCTACCCGAACGACAGCAGCACCATGAACAAAGTCTTGCGTCTGAAGCAGCAGTACTTTTTCGTCGCCGCATCGCTCAAAGACATCCTGCGGCGCTTCTTCACCGACCACGACAACCTGCGGGAACTGCCGGACAAGGTTGCCATCCAGCTCAACGACACCCATCCGGCGATCGCCATCCCCGAGATGATGCGCCTGCTGATGGACAAGCATCAGCTGGAGTGGCAACCCGCCTGGGAGATCACCACCAAGGTATTCTCCTACACCAACCACACCCTGCTGCCCGAGGCGCTGGAGACCTGGCCGGTGACGATCTTCGAGGAGATGCTGCCCCGCCACCTGCAGCTGATCCTGGAGATCAATCGACGCTTTCTGCTGATGCTGGGGCATCTGCATCCGGGGGACATGGACATCCTGCGGCGTCTCTCGATCATCGACGAATCCAACGGACGGCGGATCCGCATGGCTCATCTGGCCATCGTCGGCAGTCACAAGGTCAACGGTGTTTCCGCGTTGCACAGTGAACTGCTGCGCAGCGCAACGTTCCGGGATTTCAACGATTTCTACCCCGACAAGATCGTCAACATCACCAACGGCATCACCCCCAGGCGCTGGCTCTATCAGTCCAACCCAGGGCTTTCATCACTCATCTGCGAAGCCATCGGCTCGGACTGGATCCGGGATCTGAGCCATATCAAACAGCTCGAACAGATGGCGGACGATGCACTTTTCCAGCAGCGTTTCGCCCAAGTGAAGCGGGACAACAAGGTCATAATCACAGATCTTGTGGAGTACTATCTGGGCAAGCAGATCGATCCCGACACCCTGTTCGATGTACAGGTGAAACGCATTCATGAGTACAAGCGTCAGCTGCTCAACCTGCTCCGCACCATCGCCTTGTACAACCGCCTACTCGATGATCCCAAGTGCAATTTCGTACCCCGCACCATCCTCTTCGGCGGCAAGGCGGCACCCGGGTACACCATGGCCAAGCTGATCATCCGTCTGATCAATGACGTGGCCGACGTCATCGACAACGACCCAGCGGTCAACGATCGTCTGAAGATCATCTTCATCCCCAACTACGACGTCACCACCGCATCCGACATCATCCCCGCGGCGGAACTTTCCCAACAGATCTCCACCGCCGGGATGGAAGCCTCCGGCACGGGCAACATGAAACTCGCCCTCAACGGCGCCTTGACCATAGGCACCATGGACGGGGCCAATGTGGAGATGCGAGAACATATCGGGGCGGAGAACTTTTTCCTCTTCGGCATGACCACCGATGAGGTCGAGCGACTCAACCGTCAGGGGTACAACCCCAGGCGGGTCTACGAATCCAATCCGGTGCTGCGCCGGGTGATCGACATGATCGCCAACGGCTTCTTCTCTCCGGAGGAACCCGGCCGTTACCGGATGATCACCGACAACCTGCTGAATTCGGATCACTTCAAGATCCTCGCGGATTTCGACTCCTACCTGACCACCAGCGACGAGGCGGACCGGGCCTACCAGAACCCTGCTCAGTGGAACCGCATGGCGATTCTCAACACCGCTCGCATGGGCTACTTCTCCAGTGACCGCACGATCAGTGAATATGCTCACAAGATCTGGCGGGTGAGTCCCGTTCTGCGCTGAATCTCCAGCACCCTTCCGCTTGGCGATTCGCCGTCCCGGTATGCAAAAGACTTTTTCACCCGTTTCCACGCAGAGCGTGGGAGCGGGCGCAAAAGCAAAACAAACCGCAGATCGATGCAATCAGACTCCGATTCCCATAAAAATACATCGCCACAACTAATAACCTTAAATTCCTATGGGTTTAAGCCCCCCTTAAGATAGCTCTGTTCGAATACATGACCAGCGCTCCAGCGGTCGGCGAACGGATCTGATCTTTCCCCGTACAGGACTCAAAAACGCGGCAGGCTCGTCTGCCTCGCTTTGAGCATCGGAATCCAATATCGATAGATTCAAGTGTCCGCCCGAGAATTTGTGGGATAATTATCCCATACTGATCCGAGAGCAACCCATACCAACCCACTAAGGAAGCAGGATCATGATCCATCGACTCACCTGGCTGACACTACTGATACTGAGCTTAACCCTACTTGCCTGCGGTGGCGGCGGCAGCAGTGGTGATAATGAATACAGCGGCGGTTATGAGGACGGCGGGAGCCAGGATGAAGATGGTGACGATGACGATGGTAATGAAGATGACGATGGCGGCGTAACGGATGTTCCCGTCACCCCCACCCCGGGTACTTCAGGCACCCACCAGGTCCTCGCCTTCAATGATCTGGGTATGCATTGTGCGGACCTGGACTATTCCACCTTCGTCATCCTGCCGCCCTTCAATGTCGTGCACAGTCAGGTCATTGAACGGGGTGCCACACCCAAACTGCTCGATAGCACCCAGGCCAGCGTCAGTTACCAGGCCACGGTCGACACCTCGGGATCCATTACGAGCACCAGTCAAAACCTGCCCGGAAGCGTCAACAAGAGCAATTTCTGGAGTATCAACCCCGATACCGGTAATCGCTACGTCTACGATCTGTTCGGCCTGAATCCCGTACCGGACGAGGGCCTGATGTTCGGCCAAGCCATGCCGGGCATCAGCGCCCCCTACACAGCCAACGAACCACAGGCGTTCAACGACTTCGACAACAGCAAGTCCTGGTTCAGCGCCCATGGCATTCCGGTGCTGCCGATCGATGACTTCGGCGAACTTAATGCCTATCCGCTGATGCGGGTGGAAGCCAGCGATGCCTCCAGCGGAAACTCTCTGGCCAGCCTCGACGTGGTTCTACCGGTCGCCTCCGAAGCGGATTGTCAAAACTGTCATGCCGCGGGTGAGATGGCCGCCCCTGTCAGCAGCAGCATACCCTTTGTACTCCCGGACGACATCACAGACGCCAACTCCGTACTGCAGGCGGCGAAAGAGAACATCCTGCTACTCCATGATGCGCGCCACGGCACTCAACTCGTGGCCAGCAAGCCCGTTCTTTGCGCCTCCTGCCACTACTCCGCAGCCCTGGACCTGACCGGTTCGGGACCGAATGCGTCCCAGCAGACCCACGACACCATGTCGCAAGTCATGCACGGTTATCATGGGCAACTTACCGACCCATCCAATCAGCCGGTGTTCCCCAGCCAGGGGAGCCTGGAGGAGACCTGCTATCAGTGCCACCCGGGTAAAAGGACAAAATGCCTGCGGGGCGCCATGGGCGGCGCCGGCATTGTCTGCCAGGACTGCCACGGCAGTATGCTTGCGGTGGGACAAAAGAGTCGCCAAGCATGGATTGACGAACCCCGATGCCAATCCTGCCACACCGGAGACGCCACCAACCACTTGGGCACCACATTGCGCATGTCGCAAGCCTGGGACGGTCAGATCGACAACCCAACGCCTCGCACAGCGACCAATACGCGGTTTGCCGAAAACGATGACACGCTCTACCGCAACAGTCAGGGCCACGGTGGCGTTGCCTGCGAAGGGTGCCACGGTTCAACCCATGCAATCTGGCCGAACGCCAATTCCCAATCCAACGACAATGTCGCGGCCACCCAGCTGCAGGGCCATGCCGGCACCCTCAGCGACTGCAGCGTCTGTCATACCAGCCTGCCCCTGACCCTGGACGGACCGCATGGCATGCACAACGTCAACAGCAGCTCATGGAACCTGAACCACAGCCGTTACTACCGAAACAACTCGAACGCCTGCCGGAGTTGTCACGGCCAGAATCTGGAAGGTACAGCCCTGTCCCGCGCCGCCGCGGATCGGGACTATCTCAGTGACGACGACGGTAACCGGACCCTCCATGTCGCGAAAGGCACCCCGGTGAGCTGCAACATGTGCCATCGCTCACCCGGCTGAGGAGCGTCTTCCCGGGTTGCGCGTTGCTCCACCCGGGCTACAGGTTCGGTGAACCCGCTCGATCACTACCGTGTAGCCCGGGTGCAGCGCAGCGGAACCCGGGATCGGGCCGTGTGAGTAGAATTTCAATAATCTGCTAAAGGAAAGTCTGCTCGAACAGGCCTTCTTCATCCGTATTGTGCAGACGATCGAGAAACCCCCGGGTTTTCTCCCTGAGATCCGCCAGACTGCTCTGGCGCACCAGCTCACGGATTTCGAGCAGCGCGCTGGGCTGCATGCTCAGCTCCCGCAGCCCCATGCCCAGCAGCAGCCGGATATAGCGGGGATCACCCGCCATCTCACCGCACATGCTGACCGGGATCCCCGCTTCCTGGGCCGCATCGATGGTCATCTGGATCAGAGACAACACCGAGGGATGCAGGGGATCGAAGAGGAAGTTGACCTCTTCGTCCATGCGATCCACCGCCAGGGTGTACTGAATCAGATCGTTGGTGCCGATGGAGAGAAAATCCAGATGCCGGGCGAAGCTGCGGGCCGCCAGCGCCGCTGCGGGCACCTCGACCATGCCCCCCACGGGGATCTTGGGATCGTAGGCCAGCCCCTCGTTGCACAGGTCCTGTTTGGTCCGCTCGATGATATGCAATACCTGCCGGAGCTCCTGGATGCTCGACAGCATGGGGATCATGACCCGCACCGGACCCTCCGCGGAGGCCCTCAGGATCGCCCGCAGCTGAGGTACGAACAGATCCGGCTCCTTCAGACACAGGCGGATGGCGCGCAGTCCCAGGGCCGGGTTGATCGAGGGCATGCAACCCTGATCGGCAATCGTCCCGGTGGTCTTGTCCACCCCCAGGTCCAGGGTACGAATGGTGATCGGTATGCCGTCCAGCCCCGCAACCGCGGAGCGGTAGGCCTCCAACTGCTCCTCCTCACTGGGGGGCAGGGCGCGGTTCATATACAGGAACTCGGTACGGAAAAGCCCAACCCCATCGGCGCGGTTGCGCAGGGTGATGCCGATATCTTCCGGTAGCTCGATGTTCGAATAGAGGATGATCCGCTCCCCGTCCGTGGTCAGCGCAGGCAGATCCACCTGACGGCGCAGCTCCCGTTCCCGGCGCTTGCGCTCAGCGATACGCTGCTGGTAATAGTCGAGAATCCGCGGGGTGGGATCCGCCAGCACCACCCCCTGAGCGCCATCCACCACCAGCAGTTCCCCGTGGCGAAACAGGGAGGTGGCCTGGTGAATACCCACGACCGCGGGAATGCCGAGACTGCGGGCCAGGATTGCGGTGTGCGACAGGGGGCCGCCGAACTCCGTGACGAATGCCGCAACCCCCTGATTCTTCATCATGATGGTCTCCGCGGGCGTCAGATCCCGGGCCACCACCACGCGTCCCTTGAGGTCGCCCCGCTCCTCCGGGGTGCCACCGGCAAGCACGAACTGCAGCTGTCCCACCACGTGATTGATATCGTCCTTGCGGGTGCGCAGGTAGGGATCGTCCATCTCATCGAAGATCCGCACCAACTCATCCCGGCGCACCTGCAGCGCCCACTCCGCGCTATAACATTCATCCCGTATGAGGCTGATGGCGGCCTGACTGATGGCATTATCCTCGAGCATCAGCAGATGGGTATCGATGAATTCACTGATGTCCTGTGCGGTATCGGCGGGAATCTGATCGCGCACCGCGCGCAGATGCTGAGTGGTGGCGATCAGCGCCTCTTCGAAACGCTGCACCTCGTCATCGATCCCGTCCCGGCTGATCTCCCGGAAATTGATCTCGGGAACCCCCTGTTGCATCAGGTAGGCTTCACCGATCGCCACCTCACGGCTGGTATTGATACCGATTCCCTGACAGGAAAGGGTCATTGCTCCTCCCCGAATTTGTTGTTGATCAGCCGTTCCAACGCCTCCATGGCCTGTTGCTCATCGGAGCCGTCCACTTCGAGTTTCAGCAGGGAGCCTTTGTTCGCCGCCAGCATCATGACGCCCATGATGCTCTTACCATTCACCCGTTGCCCGTTCCGATAGAGGGACACATCACTGCTGAAACCACTGGCGCAACTCACCAGCTTGGCCGCCGCACGGGCATGCAATCCGAGTTTATTGATGATTTCGATCTCTTTTTCCAGCATGGTATTTCTTTATTTGATCACCCGCTCACAGCAATGGATGCCTTCACGACCGCCACTGACCGCCTTTTCGGTCATGGCGTTGAGATCCAGCGCGGGATAGTTGAGGGTTCGGATCAGCATGGGCAGATTGACCCCGGAGATCACGTTCACCCGTCCCTTCTTCGCCAATGAGAAGGCGATATTGCTCGGGGTGGAGCCATACATATCGGTAAACACCAGCACACCCTGCCCTTCGTCGAGCGTTTCGAGCAGACTGCGGGCCTCCATGCTGATCTGGTCCGGATTGCAGTCCACACCCACGGACAGGGTGCGTATCACCGGCAGCTCGGACCCCTCGAGCATCTTGCTGGCAGTCTCCAGCAGAGCTTCACCGATGCGGCTGTGGGTGATCAGCAGCAGACCGATACTCATGACAACTCGCGATGACGACTCATGACATGCATTCCCGCCGCTTGAAAATGGTTGGCCAACTCGGTGGTGATGTATACCGAACGATGCTGCCCACCGGTACAGCCGATGGCAATTGTGAGATAACTGCGCCCGTCCGCTTCGAACCGGGGGATCCAGCGGGACAGGAATTGAATCAGGTCAGAGAGCATATCCCGGGTTTCCTGATATCCCCCCAGATACTCGGCCACCGGTTTCTCCAGCCCGGTATGGGGCCTCAGCTCGGGTTTCCAGTGAGGATTGGGCAGACATCGCACGTCGAAAAGAAAATCCACATCCCGTGGAATCCCGTGCTTGAAGCCGAAGGACTCGAAGAGGATCGAGACCTTTCCACCCTCGCCGCCGATCCGATTGCGGATCAGGTCCCGCAGTTCATGAAGATTGGTATGAGTGGTATCGATGCGCAGATCGGCCACTTCGTTCAGCGGGTCGAGTAATTCCCGCTCATGACGGATCGCCTCGCTCAACGAACGCAGGGGACTGGTCAGGGGGTGTTTGCGGCGAGTTTCACTGAAGCGCTTGATCAGGGTATCGAGCTGGGCATCGAGGAACAGCATGTGGCAATCCAGCCCCCGCTGCCGGAACTGCATCACCATTTCAGGCAGCATGGGTATCTGGCTCGGCTGACTGCGGGCATCGATACCCACCGCGGTCTTCTGAAAAATGCTCTCCGGATTACCGTACAGATAGTCCGCCACCGATTCCAACAGGGAGACCGGAAGATTGTCGATACAGTAGTACCCCATATCCTCCAGGGTATGCAGCGCAATACTCTTGCCTGATCCGGACAACCCGGTGACGATCTGTAACTTTATATCGTTCGCCATATCCCGCCTGTAGTGTTGGCCGGCTGTTGAAACTCACCGCAAGCTGCTTATTTACTCCGGTAAAAATAGCGCCTATTCGGTGAATTTCTCCTTGCCTCGTAGCGTCTGAGCGCATTTCAACAGCCTGCTAGCCATGATCGATATAGTATTGTTGTCTTCTGACGAAATCCTCGGTGGCATTGTAACCATCCATCATCAGCAGATGTTGCCGGACCGCGGTTTCAACCAGAATCGCCAGATTTCTGCCCGCCGCAACCGGCAGGCTGGTCTGCGGCACCTGAACATCAAGAATCGTCCGCTGGGAGTGACAGCCTTCGAGGCGATCCATGTCATGCAGTTTTTTATCATCGAAGTGCAGCAGATCGATAATCAAGTGTAACTGTTTATTCGGTTTGATGGCACTGTTGCCGAACATGGCGCGAATGTTGATCAAACCCAGCCCCCGGACCTCAAGAAAATCCTGAAGCACCTTGGGACATCGACCGCTCAGACTATTGCCCCCGGTTTTGTAGAATTCGGTGGCGTCATCCGCAATCAGCCGATGGCCCCGGGAAATCAGCGCCAGCGCCAGTTCGCTTTTGCCGATCGCGGGATCGCCGCTGAGCAACACCCCCTTGCCCAGTACCTCCATGAAAACACCGTGTGTCAGGATGGTCTCGCCGATCGGCTGGCTGAACCGCTCGATCAAACGATGGATGACGTGATTATCCCCCTGGGGGGTATACATGAGCGCGATCCGTTTTTCCCGGGCCATGCGCTCACAATCCACCATCGGTTTGAGCCCATCGGTGAAGATCAGCGCCGCCGGCGAGGCATTGAACAGAGCCTCGAGCTGACTCGGGTAGGCACCGCCCTCACCCCGTTGCAGATGACGCTGCTCCGGTCGGCCGATGATCTGGATCTGATTCGGGCGAATCAGGTTCAAAGGCCCGGCCGGTTGCTGACTGTCGGGGGATTCGGAATCCAGATTGATCCGCACCCGCTCACCTTGCCCATTCCAGGTGAGGTCGAGTTCGCCGGCGAACTCCTCATAGAGATCACGAATGGTATAGACCAAAGTCATAGGATTCACCGTCGGGCGGAGCGATGAGGGTGCGTGGATCCGCTCAAGCCATCACATGCGATGGCGCGCTGTTGGGTGCCGATCACAAAGCCACCTCCCCGTCTCGTGAGAATTACCGGCGCCCGATCCCGGGAATGCCGCATGCGCAGGCAGCGGACTTTCAGGATCAGGGATACGTCGTGTAGCATCCATTACTGCGACAGACCTGACTTTCACCCCGTACAAGGCCGGGCTGCGGAATGCGTCAATGGGCCGCTCAGGAGAGCCTGGCTTCCCGCTGACGAATCAGTTGAAACAGCTGTTCGGATGAATCCGCGTCACGCAATGCGGTACAGAATTCCGCATCGTCGAACATCCGTGCGAGCTTCGCCAGCAATTGCAGATGCTCTTCGGTGGCCTCCTCGGGCACCAGCATGGCTAAGGCCAGATCCACCGGTTTGTTATCTATGGCATCGAAGTCGATACCCTCAGGCAGTTGGATGAATGCCGCCACCGACTGGGTGATCTTGGACATCCGGGCATGCGGCAGAGCGATGCCCTTGCCCAGACCGGTACTGCCCAGTCGCTCCCGCTCCAGCAGCGCATCGAACACCTCATCCTGAGTCAGGTCAGGAGCCGACTCAGCCAGTCTTTGGCCGAGTTGCTCCAGGACCCGTTTCTTACTGGCTGCCTCCACACCGCAGCCGATCCGTTCCTCAACCAGAAATCCGTCGGGAAACATGGAGACCTCGCCAGTTCAATTGATACAACGTTATTCAGCCGCGTATTTCGCGCCGCTGCCGGCACGATGACTCTGCAGCTTCTCCTTGTGCTTAAGTACCTGTCGATCCAGTTTGTCGGTCAGCCCATCGATGGCCGCGTACATATCTTCCTGTACCGAATCAGCGTAGACATTGGCGCCGTTCACTTGCATGGTGGCCTCTGCCTTCTGTCTCAGTTTCTCGACGCTTAGAATGACGTGCACATTTATCACATTATCAAAGTGCCGCTCAAGACGTTCGAACTTGCTGTCGACGTAGTTCTTCAAGGCATCGGTTACTTCTACATGATGACCGGTCACGCTTATTTGCATAGTTGTCTCCTAATCTCAGATGAGTGGACTCATCACACTGCCTGATGGGTTGAGGGATTTCATTCGAAGGGCCTGGGCCATGGAGCATCCCGGTTTGCCTCGTGCATGCATGCATCCGCAACGGAACGGCTGTGAAGGCCCTGCAGACCACTTCGATCACTTCATCACATCAGACGCTTACGTTCATTCGATGGCGGTATGCTCATCGATTCACGGTACTTTGCCACCGTCCGGCGGGCCACATTGATGCCCTGGTCCGAGAGTATGGCGGCGATCTTGTTGTCACTGAGCGGTTTGTCCGTTTTCTCAGCGGCAATCAATTTTTTGATCAGCGCACGGATCGCGGTGGAGGAGCATTCGCCTCCCGCGCTCGTATTGACGTGGCTGGAAAAGAAATACTTGAACTCGAGGGTCCCGCGTGGGGTATGCATGTACTTCTGGGTGGTGACCCGCGAGATGGTCGATTCATGCATCTCCAACGCTTCAGCGATGTCCCGCAACACCAGAGGTTTCATGGCTTCCTCCCCGTGTTCGAAGAACCCGCGCTGATACTCCACGATCTTACTCGCCACCCGGAGTATGGTCTCATTACGGCTCATCAGACTCTTGATGAACCAACGCGCCTCCTGGAGGTGATTCTTCAGAAAAGTATTGTCATCGCTCTGGTCCGCGCGCTTGATCAGATTCGCATAGTCGTTGTTGACCCGAAGCTTGGGGGTCACCTCGCCGTTGAGTTCCACCACCCAGCGATTGTTGCGCTTACTGACGAACACATCCGGAATGACATACTCGGGCTCGCTGTCGGCGATCATGGTGCCTGGATGGGGGTTGAGGGTACGGATCAACTGCATCACCGAGGCCAGCTCCTGCTGGTCGATCTTCATCCGCCGGGTGATCTGGTTCTGATCCTGATTGCTCAACAGGCCGAAAAAATCCCGGCACAAGCGGATCGCATGGGCCAGGTAAGGTGTATCTTCAGGCAACTGACGCAGCTGAATCAACAGGCAGTCCCGAAGATCCTGAGCGCCGACACCCGGAGGATCGAAGGCCTGGATGCGATGCAGCACCGCCTCCACGTCCTCCACCGTCGCCTCGTCATCATCCAGTGACTGGAGAATCTCCTCCACGTCACCCTTGAAATAACCATCCTCATCGATACTGTCGATCAGCGCCGTGGCGATCAACACATCCTGGTCGGTGAAGGGGGTGAGGGTCATCTGCCAGACCAGATGATCGTGCAGGGTGGCGGCGCTGCTGCGTTGCAGCAGAAAGTCGTTATCCGAGGCTTCACCGTTGCCGCTCGAGGGCGGTAAATAGCTGTCGTAAACATCCGTCCACTCGCTGTCTACCGGCAGATCTTCCGTCAACTGACTGCTATCGGTTTTGATTTCCCGTTCGTTGTTGATGTCGTTCGTATCGGATAATTGCTGATTGTCCTGTCCCGCATCCGTGCCGAGCTCCCGGGAATCCTTTTGGCTGAGCTGGCCATACTCCTCCTCGATCTCGAGCATGGGATTGGCTTCCAGTACGTCCTGCACCTCCTGAGTCAGGTCGAGCGCGGACAATTGCAACAGGCGAATCGCCTGCTGCAATTGAGGAGTCATGGTCAGATGTTGTCCGAGTCGGAGCTGTAGCGCCTGCTTCATTGCAGAATAATTCGGGGCCTGGTACGTAATTTGTATGTCTTTATTTACATTCTAGCTAAAAACACGCGCACCCGGAAAGAATCTTCTTCATCACCTGGCGGATGTTTTTACGAGGTTTTATTCACTTTACATATCAGTGCCTTACATTGAGAAATTATCCCCAAGGTAGACACTGCGCACCTCCTGGTTGGCAAGAATCTCATGAGTTTGCCCTTCCGCGAGGACCTTGCCATTATTGATAATGTAGGCGCGATCACAGATATCCAGGGTCTCACGAACATTGTGGTCGGTAATCAGCACCCCGATCTGCAAAGATTTGAGGTGTGTGATGATCTTTTTGATCTCGATGACCGCGATCGGATCCACCCCGGCGAAGGGCTCGTCAAGCAGAATGAAGTCAGGCTCCATGGAGAGCGCCCGGGCGATCTCCAGGCGCCGCCGCTCCCCCCCGGAAAGACTCATCGCGAGACTCTCTTTCAAGTGATCGATACCAAACTCCTCGAGCAGCTGCTGGCAGCGCTGCCCCCGGGCCTGGGCATCCAGCTCCTTGCGCGTCTCGAGTATCGCCAGGATATTCTGCGCCACACTGAGCCGGCGAAAAATGGACGGCTCCTGGGCCAGATAGCCGATACCGAGGCGGGCTCGCTTGTGCATGGCCAGATCGGTGAGGTCCTCGCCGTTGAGGCGGATCGACCCCCGGTCCGCTTCGACCAGGCCGACAATCATGTAAAAACTGGTGGTTTTCCCCGCCCCGTTGGGCCCCAGCAATCCGACCACCTCACCACTGTCGAGACTCAGGGACACCCCGTCCACGACTTTACGCCTGCGGTACGCCTTCTCCAGACCGACAACCTCCAGACGGCTCATGGCGCCTCACGCTTGCCCTGGGGTTCGATCACGACCTGGACCCGTTCCTTACCCTGTGCGCTGCTGCCGGCCTTGACCTGGGCGGTACCGCGATTATAGAGGATCCGGTCATTGCCGAACTGGTTGCCCGCCTGCTCCAGTCGGGCCTGGTCGATCATCAGCAGCTCGTTGCGCCCGAGGTCGATCTCCATCTTCATGGCCTGCCCCCGCACCAGGTCCCCATCAACTTCCAGCAATTGCTCGAAGTGGGTCGGCGCCCCTTCGCTGACAACCTTTTCGGTTTTGCCCTGACGCCGGTAAATCCATACCCGGTCCGCCCAGAGCCTGAAACTCCCCTGGGTGATCTCAACATGGCCCTCATAGAGGCTCACCCCCTGGGATTCATCGATGGAGAGACTGTCCGCAGCCAGCTCCATGGGCTGTTCCCGGTCGCTCTCCAGGCCCCAGGCGGCCGCGCAGCCGGCCAGGATAGACAGCACCCCGATCATCCGCACCACTCTAGTCAAACACATAATGCCCCCGTACCTGATGCAGCAGCCGCAGGCGTGCCGGTTCCTTCAACCAGGCATCCAACCCCCGGCCCACGATCCGCTGTTCCCGGCTGGTCACCGTGACAGGCTGATCGGTCGTGACATGCACACCCGGCATCTCCACTCGCAGATCCCGGGTGCGGATATGGTAGGGGGGGAACACATCGCGCCCCGGCCGATCGATGATGACCTCACCGGACAGTAACAGGTTTTCCTCCCGATGCCGGGCGACACCTTTCTCGGCCTGAAGAATCCAAGGCGGCGTCTCCGCACTGTACTGCCTGACCTCCGGGCGGGTGAATTCCGTCACCCCCGCCGGATCGAAATGGATCATGCGCGGACTCTGCAGACTCTGGATGAGCTGACCCTGTTCATCGTAACGCTTGACCCGCAGACCATCCGCATAGGAATCGGGCGTATCCTGGACGGCCAAGGGCGGCGGCGACTCAGGTCGCGACAATTCATTCACCCACCAGGCCAGACTCAGGGCGACGGCCAGCAACAGCAGAAAAGCCAGCGAACGCCTTTTCAAAGATAACTTTCCAACAGATCTTGCAGCTTACCCTGCGCAGCGAGCAGCAGCTCACAAACATCCCGCCCAGCCCCCCGTCCACCACCATGGGGCGTCTGCCAGTGGGCATGCTGGACCACGAAGGGATGGGCATCCTGGACCGCGACCGCCAGACCGACCCGGCGCATGATCGGCAGATCCACCACATCATCGCCCACATAGGCAACCTGCTCGTCCTGCAGACCGAGTTTGTCACGCAATTCGAGGTACGCAGGCAACTTGTCGTGCTGGCCCTGGTAGACATGCTCAACACCCAGACTTTGCATGCGCAGGCGGACCACTTCAGAGCTGCGGCCGGTGATGATGCCGATCACCACGCCACCGCTTTGGAGCATCTTCATGCCGTGTCCGTCCCGGGAATGGAAGGCTTTGTACTCCTGACCGTCGTCACCGAGGAACAGCTCCCCATCCGTCAGGACCCCATCGACATCGAAGATCACCAGTTTGATTGCTGCGGCCTTTTCCTGAATATCCTTCACACAATCCCCCCCTACATTACACCCGCTCTCAACAGGTCATGCATGTTGAACGCACCGATCAGACGCTGTTTCCCATCCACCACCAGCAGGCCGTTGATCTTACGCTCATCCATCATCTGCAACGCCTCCGCGGCCAGCATTCCCGGCACCACGGTGATGCAGTTTTCGGTCATCACCTCGCAAACCTTGACCTGATGGATGTCGATGGGGCGGTTCAGGGTCCTCCGCAGGTCTCCGTCGGTGTAGACACCGAGCACCCGCTGCGCGGAGTCGACCACAGCCGCCATACCCAGACCCTTACCGGACATCACCGCCAGAGTCTCATGCAGGCTCGCCTCGGGAGGCACCCAGGGCAGGGATTCGCCGCTGTGCATAATGTCGCCGACATGCAGCAGCAGACGCCGCCCCAGGCTGCCTCCCGGATGCGACAGGGCAAAATCCTTGGCGGTGAATCCACGCGCCTGCAACAGAGCCACCGCCAGGGCATCACCCATGACCAGCGCGGCGGTGGTGCTGGAGGTGGGCGCGAGTCCCAACGGGCAGGCCTCCTTGTCCACACTCACATCGATATGCACTTCGGACTCCCGCGCCAGGGTGGACAGGGGACGCCCGGTCATCGCGATCAGCGGCACCCCCAGACGCTTGAGCAGGGGCAGAATCACCAGCAGTTCACCGGTCTCGCCGGAGTTCGACAGGGCCAGCACCACGTCCTGGCGGGTAATCATCCCCAGATCGCCATGACTGGCTTCACCCGGATGAACGAAAAAAGCCGGGCTGCCGGTACTCGCCAGAGTGGCCGCCAGCTTGTTGCCGATGTGTCCCGACTTGCCCATGCCGATCACCACGATCCGCCCCTGACAGTGCAACAGGTAGTGGCAAGCCTGGGCAAAGGCCTCATCCACCCTGGGCAGCAGGGCGGATACGGCCGCGGCCTCGGTTTCGATCACGGCGCGCCCCAACTCGATCATCTGCGTTCTTTCCTCAGCGGAAGGGGTGTCGACTTTTTTCTTCAAAACCGGTCTCTCGTTCATTGGAAATTCGGCGCTCATTGATGCAACAGCGAGAGGAACAGCCAGGACTGATAGGCAATAAAACAGACCAGCAACAGGACACCCTCCATCCGGTTGATACGGCCCGGCTTGCCAAAGCCATAGCCCATGAGAAACAGAAACAGAGTCATGCCCAGCATCACCGGAAGATCCCGCGTGATCACCTCTGGGGCAAAGGCTCCCGGCGCGAGCAGGCCCGGGATACTCAAGACCGCCAACAGATTATAGAGATTGGAACCGATCACGTTGCCGATGGCAATGTCATCCTCCTTCTTCAATGCACTGGTGATGCTGGCCGCCAGTTCAGGCAGACTGGTGCCGATGGCCACAATGGTCAGACCGATCACCACGTCACTGACGCCCAGGCCCACCGCCACCTGGGTCGCCCCCCACACCAGCAGACGGGAGCTGAGCAGTAGCAGGGCCAGACCCACGCTCAGGGTGATCAGGGCCTTTTGCGTCGGCATGTTGTGCGGTATTTCCGCCTCATACTCCCCTGCGATCGGGTCCGCAGCACCGGTTTTCGCGGTATAGATCATCCAGCCCAGCATCAGGACCAGCAGGGAGATCAGCACCACGCCGTCCACACGGCTCAGCTCCCCATCCCACATGAGTCCATAGGCGATGATCGAAACCACCAGCAGCACGGGATATTCCCGGCGCAGCACACTGGAGTGCACTGAGAGGGGTATAACGATTGCGGTGACCCCGAGAATCAGGCCGATGTTGGCGATATTCGAGCCGATGGCGTTACCGATGGCGAGCCCCGGGTTCCCATCGAGGGCCGCCATGACCGAGACCAGGACCTCCGGCGCCGAGGTGCCAAAACCCACCACGGTGAGACCGATCAGCATAGGGGATACCCCGAGATTGTCCGCCAGGGCCGCCGCGCCGCTGATAAACCGATCAGCGCTCCAGACGAGAATCACCAAGCCGACCAGAATCGCGATACTGCTAATTAACATAAGTGTCTAGCTAAACAGAAAATTACAGGAATTCAACCGTGCGCTCATCGCCCAACATCAGGACCAGGGCAGCGGGCTACCCATGCCTGCCGGACAGGGCGCGTCTGTCGAGGGGAGAGCATCATAGCAAAATAAAGGTCGGGATAACGCTTGACAGGAATATTGGTATATTAGATAATTCCAACATACTGATACGTTATGTACAGTAATCCTCCTTTGGTGGTAAACATTTTTCAGCGCAGCATCCCCTGTTGCGCTTTTTTTTTGCCACGCATCGTACCAAACCTCTTTAATCCGGGCGATCCCGCCGTTTTTGTTTGCATGGGTCTTGTGCGGCGGTATGGGATCATGTATTATCCGCCGTCTTTTTCGAGGCATAATAGTTCTCCCATTGGAGCGACATCGGATGACAACTTTAAGCGCAAAACCGGCTGAGGTCCGCCGCAACTGGTATCTCGTGGACGCCACAGACAAGACCCTGGGTCGTCTGTCCACTGAAATTGCACGACGTCTGCGCGGCAAGCACAAACCGGAATACACCCCTCACGTGGATACCGGCGATTACGTCGTCGTGGTCAACGCGGAGAAGATCCGGGTGACCGGCAACAAGCTGGCCGACAAGATGTACTATCATCACACCGGCTACATCGGCAACATGAAATCCATCAGCCTGGACAAGCTGTTACAGAAAGCGCCTGAGCAGGCGATCGAACACGCTGTCAAAGGCATGATGCCCAAGAACCCGCTGGGACGCGCCATGTTCAAGAAGCTGCGCGTCTTCGCCGGCCCGGAACATCCTCATCAGGCCCAGCAGCCCCAGCCGCTGGACATCTGAAACGACGAGAGTAAAGAAGATGGCAGAAACGCATAACACCACCGGTCGCCGTAAAAGCTCCACCGCCCGCGTCTTTTTGACCGCCGGCAATGGCAGCATCACGGTCAACAACCGCCCCCTCGACGAGTACTTCGGTCGTGAAACCGCCCGCATGGTGGTCCGTCAGCCGCTGGAGGCCACCGAGACCCTGGACAAGGTTGACATCAAGGTCACCGTGAAAGGCGGCGGCACCACAGGTCAGGCCGGCGCCATCCGTCACGGCATCTCCCGTGCTCTGGACGCCTACGACGAGTCCCTGCACACGGTGCTGCGCCGTTCCGGCTTCCTGACCCGCGACGCCCGTGCGGTGGAACGCAAGAAAGTGGGCCTGCACAAAGCCCGCAAGCGTCCGCAGTTCTCCAAGCGCTAAGTCTGGCTCGCCTGCTGCGGGTGCCTGGCACTTCGCACCGAGTCTGCAACTGGGGATTCGTCTAATGGCAGGACAACGGACTCTGACTCCGTATGTGGAGGTTCGAATCCTCCATCCCCAGCCAACACAAAAAGCCCGCTCAATGCGGGCTTTTTTCTGCCTGAACACGCTCAGGAATCCGTAGCCTGGATGAAGCGAAGCGGAATCCGGGGAAACCCGTCGATTATTTGTTTCCACGCTCTGCGTGGGAACACAGACTTGGCCCGGTAGAGAACTCCACCACTACCGTTACCACCTCGCATAGGTATGCATTCCCACGCAGAGCGTGGGAACGAGGAAGATTGTTTTCAGCCACAAGCCGGGGTCATTTTCCGTCCAGATACCCCTTGACCGGCGGATGGTAGATGATCTGCACCGTCACCCCGTCCGGATCGAAACAGTAGAAACTCCGCGCGCCGTCCCGGTGGGTTCGGGGTGGGTTGCGCATCCTGACCCCCTGCTCAGAGAGGAAGGCAAACCACTCATCCACCGCTTGCGGGCTGTCCATGAAGAACCCGATATGGTCGAGGCGCTGGGCCGCTTCGTCAAAGGATTCCGCACCCGTGCGGTGCAGCGCCAGATTGTCGGGGCCGGAGCTGAGATAGACATTGTCCGAATCCGGTCGCCACTCGACCTGCATGCCCATCAGTTCAACATAGAACCGCTCGCTCGCCGGCATATCCCGGACATTCAGGGCGACATGGCTCATACTCAGATGACGCTGTGGCCGCTTCATCCGCCGAGCACCGTTTGCAGACTGCTTTCCCAGATTTCCCAGCCGCAGGCCCGCTGCACCACCAGGGGCAGCGCGACCGCCCCATGGGCCAGCAGCGCCTCATGCAGCGCCAACAGAGACTTGTCAGGATATTGCTGCTGCTGTTGCTGAATCAGATGCTCCAGCAGGTCGGCCCCAAGCAGAGCCATGAAGGCATCGGTGGGACGTCGGGAAATGGCGGTCAGACTGACTTCCGCCCAGCAGGGGACGTTGGACAAGACCTTGAGGCGCTGCAGCGCCTGCTGGCTGTCGATCTGCCCGGTGTGGAACTCCAGGTCGATGGTCGCCTGCTCCACCAGAATCAGGCGGCGCAGCTCCAACAGCGCCCGGTCCTTGGCATCGAAGTAACCGCGGACCTCCAGGATCCGGCCGAAATAGTGGGCCCAGCCTCGTTTGAAGGCCGCGGACGGGTTGATCTGACGCACCAGGCTGTGTGCGGAAACCCCGCCGGCCCAGGCCAGATAGTGGCGCCCCGCCCAGCTGCCGTAGAGGTTGCGCATGCGGATTTCGGACAGGGTCTCTCCACCGCCCACCTGATCGTCATGAGGAATCAGGAAGATGCCCCCGCTGTCCGTGCGCAGGTAGCTGCCGCAATCAGGCTGCTTGAAACAGTTGTCGGTAACCCGGAATTCCAGAGGTTGTCCGGGATCCGGCAACAGGGCCTCCTGTTGTACGAATTGCTTGAGTTTGTGCGCCTCGTCCCGGTAGGCCTGGATGCGCTCATCGCCCGTCAGCCTTGGCTCCGAATCGATCTGGGCCAGGATCGCATCGCCGCCACCCAGGGTTTTCAGCTTAGCGGCGATCTGCTCCCCGCGCCCCTGCACATATTTCATGGCCTGTTCGGCGTCGATCGCCATTTGGTCGCGATGGTGTAGCAGCCAGTTCAATAATTCGATGCCACAATCCGCGCTGCCGGAGGCGATGGGCACCAGATCGTTGATCAGTTGTTGCTGGAAATCGCTCAACGCCTCCACCGACTGACTGCAAAGGCTCTTCATACGACCTTTGTCGGCACAACACTCACGGCCCTGGGGCATATCGTGATCGAGCCTTTTCAGCCAGGGGATCCCTCTTTCCAGGGTCTCCAGGGCATCGGCGAGCCACAAGGTCGAGACCAGGCCGGGTATCTCCATCAGTCGTCCCCGGGCGTCTCGCAGGTAGTTGGGGGTCTTTTCCAAAACCCCCATCAAGGCGTCACAGAGCCGTTCGGGCTGACGGATCACCACCTCCTGCAACTGCTGCAGGGGTAGATAGCGAGCCGGGTCCCGGTAGCGCCAGTCCTGTTCCAGGAGCATCCGGTGCTCCACCAGCGCAGAGCCGTAAACCAGCTGCAGGTCGAGCTGCCGGTCGGGATCCAAGGCCTCGAAATCGAGTTCCTTGAGTCCGACCAGGAGGTTTCCGATCAGGCTGCTGAGCGCTCCGATGTCATCGTCCGCATCCGCGGTCAACAGCCCCTCGTAGCCGGGAACCGAGGCAAACACCGCCGCCAGGGGATGATAGCGAAACCAGATCCGGTAGTATTCGGACACCAACTCGTCGAAGGTCGTGGCCAGATTATTCATTAACGATCTCATAATCGTGGGTGATCTGAGCCGTGGCACCGAGCATGATCGAGGCGGAGCAGTACTTATCCGCGCTCAGCGAGATGGCGCGGGCGACGTGCTTCTCACTGAGATCCTTTCCCGTAACGATGAAATGGGCATGAATCCGGGTGAACACCTTCGGATCCTCGACAGCCCGCTCCGCCTCCAGCTCCACCACACAGCCGCTGACTGGCTGGCGGGCCTTCTTCAGGATCGCCAGCACATCGAATTCGGTACAGCCTCCCATGCCCAGGAGCAGCATCTCCATGGGCCGAACCCCCAGATTTCGACCGCCATGATCCGGGGGACCGTCCATCACCACAGCGTGTCCGCTGCCCGATTCCCCCATCATGGCGGTGCCTTCCACCCATACGACCCGTGCTTTCATTGGTTGCCTCCCGGAATGACATTCATCAACCGAATTGTGATCTGCAATCCGGAATAGATGATAAACATGAATTGCGTTAAATTTATGGCTTGTGGATTTTTGTTAAACTAGCCGCTTGTGTGGAGTCTACAGAAGACTCTCGTTTCGACAAGTTGAAAAGGGTTGCTAAACTTGCTCCTAAGCTTTACTCAGGAAACTACAATACTTATAAGCACTTTGCGAGGGCTCGGATCGACTGTTCTGGAGATCCGCGCACGCGGTCGGATCGCGCTCCGCGCTGATCTGACTTTCACTCACCTACATTCAGAGTCCCAAGATCATGACGATCATTAAACCGCCGCCCCAGGAACCGGAATACCTGCAAAGATTCCTGTCTTTTTGCCATCGCAGGCGCTACCCGAAGAACACCGAGATCATTCATATCGGCGATCCCGCGGATATTCTCTACTACATCACAGAAGGCTCTGTGGCGGTGTACATCGAGGACGAGGACGGTCGGGAGATCATCCTGACCTACCTGAACAAGGGTCAGTTCGTGGGTGAGATGGGGCTGTTCGTGCCGGAGCCCAAACGCAGCGTGATGGTGCGCACCCGGACCTCCTGCCAGATTGCCGAGATCAGCTACCAGCGACTGGAGCAGCTTTTCTCCCACGATCTGAAGGAATACACCAAAGAGATCCTTTACGCCATGGGCGCACAGCTTTCGCAGCGCCTGTCCCAGACCAGCAGCAAGGTGGGTCACCTGGCCTTCTTCGACGTTACCGGCCGAATTGCCCGCACCCTGCTGGACCTGTGCAAGGAACCCGATGCCATGACCCACCCGGACGGCATGCAGATCCGCATCACCCGTCAAGAGATCGGCCGTATCGTCGGTTGCTCACGGGAGATGGCCGGCCGGGTTCTGAAGAACCTGGAGGAACAGGGGCTGATCAGTGTCAAGGGCAAGACCATCGTGGTGTTCGGCACACGCTGAACCCACCCCACAATTCGTAGGTCGGGTTAGCGAAGCGTAACCCGACATAGCTTGGGCGTTTATCAAGACTCGTCGGGTTACGCTGCGCTAACCCGACCTACCCCCTCAAAACTCACAACGCTGAAACCTGGGCATGGCGCGGGCAGCCGGCCAGGTGATCGTTGACCATTCCGACGGACTGCATGTAGGCGTAGCAGATGGTCGACCCGACAAAACGGAAGCCGAGTCGCTTCAACTCCTTACTCATGGCATCGGAAACCGGGGTGCTGGCCGGTACCTGGGAGAGACTTTTCCAGCGGTTCTGTTTCGGGAGATCGTCCACGAATGACCACATCAGATTAACGAACCCCTGATCCGCCTCCACTTTGAGAAACGCCCGGGCATTGGAGATGGCCGAGTTGACCTTGAGCCGGTTGCGGATGATGCCACTGTCCTGAAGCAGCCGTTCGACCTGGCGGGGACCGTATTTCGCGATCTTTTCGGCATCGAAGTCATCAAACGCCCGCCGGTAACCTTCTCGTTTGCGTAGCACAGTCAGCCATGAGAGCCCGGCCTGAGCGCCCTCGAGGATCAGCATCTCGAACAGGTGACGGGGATCCCGGGAGGGCACACCCCACTCCTCGTCATGATAACGGACATACTCCTCGTGGCCGAGGCACCAGGGACAGCGCTTGTCGCTCATTGCTCATCCTCCCCGGGACCGATCCAGAACTGGGGCACATGGGCCAGTTCCCAGTAAAATCCGTCCGGATCGGCGAAATAGCCCGAATAACCGCCCCAGAAGGTCTCTTGCGGGGCCTTCAGCAGAGTCGCGCCCGCCGCCAGGGCTTCCTCCATGACCTGATCGACCTGTTCCGGGCTGGCCAGGTTGTGCGCCAGGGTGATCGCCCCCGCTCCCTGCAGGGGCACGCCGATATCCTCGGCCAGGGCCTCCCGGGGGTAGAGGGCCAGCCAGGTACCCTGCAGATCGAAGAAGGTGATCCCCTCTCCGGGAAACTCAAAACGGGGCAGGCCCAGAGCCTGGTAAAAGGCCGTGGCGCGTTGCAGGTCGCTCACGCCCAGGGTGATCAGGTTGATTCTCGGCTGCATGGTTGCGGCTCCTAATGTTGTTGTTCCGACCAGTCTACTGCCGGGCTACTGACACCGGATTGTCAGTATTGCACCGTGAAATTGACTTTGTGTGACACGGGAGATACTTTACTTATGAGAGAATAGTAAAGAAATTACATCCATGCCCAAAGTCAGTTCCAAAAGACAGATTACCCTCCCAGCCAGCCAATGCGAGGCCCTCGGGATCGCGCCCGGCGATGAGGTTGAGAGCTTCATCGCCCATGGCCAGCTCACCCTGGTCAAAAAGACGCGAGGCGCCGCCAAGGGATTGCTGAAGCACGTGCAGGGTGACCGAACGATGACCGATGAGGAATCCCGGCAAAGCGCACTCAAATGATCGCGATCGATACCAACGTCCTGCTACGTTACCTGCTCGAAGATGATCCGGACCAAGCAGCACAGTCCGCCCAATTGATCCTGGGCAGAGAGCCAGTACTTATTACGGACGTCGTTCTTGCCGAAACCATCTGGACCCTCAAAGGAAAAAAATATCAATTGAAACGGGACGAAATTGCCACGGTTATCCAAGCGCTTTTCGAGGAGCCCAATCTGCGATTTGAAAATGGAGCGGTAGTCTGGATGGCCTTGAACGATTACCGCGACGTCAAGCCGATCAAGGGCAAACCCGCCGATTTCCCTGATGCGTTGATCTTCAACAAGGCCAAAGCTATCGCAGCCGCCAGCCAGCAGGTCTTTCGAGGACTCTACACATTCGATCAAGCCGCTCAAACGCTCCCCGGTACAAAGGCGCCAAAACCACAGAACCCGAAGACCGAGTGAACCGGGCTCAGATCTCAGTATTTCTAACTCAAGTTTCGGGATTCATTTTGCGGTATTCAGCGCCTCGTTCCCACGCTCTGCGTGGGAACGCATACCTATACCTTGTTACATTCTCTCGGCATAAGGTGTTTACCTGGTCATGGGTCTGCATTCCCACGCGGAGCGTGGGAACGAGCATTGTTGATGTGTTTAGGAAGTTCACCATTGCTGAGTTCGTCTGCCCCAATTGATATCTTATATTCGCTTCCGCGTTTACTGTTGATGACCCGGGTGGTTGGTTTTTGGTTTTTGTTGTTTTGCAACCGGATGGGTTGGCGGCATCCCCGGATTCCGCTGCGCTGCACCCGGGCTACGGGACTACACCTGAGTTATGGAACTACTACAGAAAATTTTTGTGTTTCAAATAACTGATCATCTATGAAAAGTTCAACTTTATGTTCGCCTGGACCAATAACTGACCCCAATATGTATCCACGTAGTTCGAAAGGTGTTTGATAGAAAATAAAATCACGTTCTACTACCGATACTACTTCAGCACTTGAATACCAAATCCATTTTGTTTTGTGTTTCCCAGCACCTGATTCAATATCATCCCACTTTAAAGTAGTGAGCATTAATATTGTGTCTTCTGTTTTGAAAGGTCCTTCTTGTTGTTTTCTTTTAAATCTCTCACCTTCACCACCGGTAGTTAAGATAGTGCTTATTAGCTTCATATCGGTAACAGGAATAGTGACACATCCCACTAAAAATGAAAGAAAAATCACTAGAGTAATAATTTTAGCGAATTTCATAAATATTCCTTATGTCTGCAAAGTTTGTCCTTAAAGACACACTAGCATTACAGTGCATTAAAAACTCTCACTTCAGCGTGCAATATTCCCACCCGAAGTGCTAGAACTAGGCGGGGTCGGTTTAGAAAAACAACTCTTTGAGCCGTGCACCGGGATCCTCGGCGCGCATGAACGCTTCTCCCACGAGAAAGGCATTGACTTGGTGGTCGCGCAGGGTGCTTACATCGGATGGCGCGAGTATCCCGCTCTCCGTTACGACGATCCGATCCGGGGGGATTCGCGGCAGCAGTTCCAGGGTGGTCTGCAGGCTCACTTCGAAGGTGCGCAGGTTGCGGTTGTTGATGCCGATCAGGCGGTTCTCGACCCGCAGGGCGCGTTCCAGTTCCTCGCCGTCATGCACCTCGATCAGCACATCCATACCCAGTTCATGGGCCAGATCGTTGAGACCCTTGAGCTGCGCATCGTCGAGACAGGCGGCGATCAGCAGGATGCAGTCCGCGTCGATGGCACGGGCTTCGTAGACCTGGTAGGGATCGATTATGAAGTCCTTGCGGATTACCGGCAGTTGGCAGGCGCTCCTCGCCTGTTGCAGATAGGCGTCGCTGCCCTGGAAGAAATCCACGTCGGTGAGCACCGACAGGCAGGCGGCGCCGCCCCGCTGGTAACTTTCGGCGATCTCGGCGGGACGGAAGTCGGCGCGCAGCACCCCTTTGCTGGGCGAGGCCTTTTTGATCTCGGCAATAACCCCGGCCTGCCCGGCGTCGATCCGCTCGGCAATGGCGCGGGCGAAACCCCGGGGTGGAGAGGCTTGATCCAGACGTTCGATGAATCTCGCCTGCGAGGTTCGCTCGCTTCGCGCGTCGATCTCTTCGCGCTTGCGGCGGACGATTTTTTTCAGGATGTCGGGGGTATCGTTCATCTCAGTCGAAACTCTGGGTCAGCACCACCAGACGATCCAGGCGGTTGCGCGCCTCACCACTGGCGATGGCGGCATCGGCCTTTTGTACGCCCTCTTTGAGGCTCTCGGCGAGTCCGGCGGTGTAGATGGCCGCCCCTGCGTTGAGCATCACGATATCCCGGGCCGGACCCGGCTTGTCTTCCAGAACCCCCCGTATCATGGCCAGGCTTTCGGAGGCATTCTGAACCTTGATGGCATCCAATGAACTGCGGGCTACGCCGAACTCCTCGGGATTGATGCTGAAGCGGCGGATCCGGCCCTGTTTGAGTTCCGCGACTTCGGTGGCGTCACCGATGCTGATCTCATCCAAACCATCCCGGGAGTGCACCACCATGGCGTGGCGGCTGCCCAGTCGCTGCATCACTTCCGCGATGGGTTCCAGCAATTCCGTGCTGAACACGCCGAGCAGAAGATTGGGCACATTGGCCGGGTTGGTCAGGGGGCCGAGTACATTGAAGATGGTGCGCACACCCATCTCCTTGCGGGGGCCGATGGCGTGCTTCATGGCGCTGTGGTGTCCGGGTGCGAACATGAACCCGACCCCCACCTCGCGCACGCATTGGGCCACCTGTTCCGGGGTGATATCCAAGCGGATGCCCGCGGCTTCGAGCGCATCGGCGCTGCCGGATTTGGACGAGATGGAACGGTTGCCGTGCTTGGCCACATGACAGCCCGCGGCGGCCGCGACGAACATGCTGGCGGTGGAGACGTTGAAGGTGCCGGAGGAGTCCCCACCGGTGCCGACGATGTCCACGGTGTGTTCCAGGTCGCCAATGGCCACCCCGGAGGCGAGTTCGCGCATCACGGAGGCCGCGGCGCTGATCTCCACCACGGTTTCACCTTTCATGCGAAGACCGACGAGAAACCCACCGATCTGGGCCGGCGTGGCGCCACCGGTCATGATGGTACGCATGACGCTCGTCATCTCATCTTCGGTCAGATTCTGGCGCATCAGCACCTTATTGATGGCTTGCTGCATCTCCACAGCGGCTCTCCCCCTTGTTTGGTTATGCTTGCACCGCCCACGCGGATAAAACGGACTCGTAGATTTCCGCAAGTGGAACGCTCATGCGCCTCCGCTTATCGGTGTGCGATCCCCCGCATGGGCGGATTGAAAGACAATCCCAGCAGGCTGTCGAATTTCGCTCAGACGAGTACGAGACAAGGCGAAATCCGCCAAAAACGCGCAGTTTACTTAAGTAAATGAGCATTTTGAGGCGGATTTCAACGCTGGATCGTACCGTCTGAGCAGCATTTCAACTGCCTGCTACCGCCCCTCGATGAAGTTGCGCAACAGGTCATGCCCGTGCCGGGTGAGGATCGATTCGGGGTGGAACTGCACCCCCTGAATCGCAAGCTCTTTGTGGCGCACCCCCATAATTTCGTCCATGGAGCCGTCCTCATGCTGAGTCCAGGCGGTCACTTCGAGACACTCGGGCAGACAAGTCTTGTCGATCACCAGGGAGTGGTAGCGGGTGGCCTGAAAGGGGTTCTCCAGCCCCTGGAACACCCCCTGGTCACTGTGGTGTATCGGCGAGGTCTTGCCGTGCATCACCTCCCGGGCATGGATGATCTGCCCGCCAAAGGCCTGACCGATGGACTGGTGGCCCAGGCAGACCCCGAGGATCGGGATGCGTCCGGCGTAGGTCTTGATGGTCTCCACCGAGATACCCGCCTCGTTGGGAGTGCAGGGTCCCGGTGAGATCACGATGCGCTCGGGTTTCATCGCGGCGATGTCGGACACACCGATCTCGTCGTTGCGCACCACCTTGACCTCGGCCCCCAACTCACCCAGGTACTGCACCAGGTTGTAGGTGAACGAGTCGTAATTGTCGATCATGAGCAACATTTCAGGCCTCCTCATCGCAGGGATGACGATCGAGACCCGCTTCCGCCAGGGCCACGGCGCGGAAGATGGCCCGCCCCTTGTTCATGGTCTCTTTCCACTCCAGCTCAGGCACCGAATCGGCCACCACCCCGGCGCCTGCCTGGATGTGCAGGGTTTCATCCTTGATCACCGCAGTGCGGATCGCGATCGCGGTATCCATATTGCCGCTCCAGGAGAGATAGCCCACGGCGCCGGAATAGACACCCCGTTTCACCGGTTCGAGCTCATCGATGATCTCCATGGCGCGGATCTTCGGCGCACCGCTCACGGTGCCCGCCGGGAAGGTGGCCCGCAGCACGTCCATGGCGCTCAATCCGTCACGCAGCTGGCCGTTCACGTTGGAGACGATGTGCATCACGTGGGAGTAGCGCTCCACGATCATCTTTTCGGTCAGCTTGACGCTGCCGATCTTGGCCACCCGGCCGGTGTCGTTGCGGCCCAGATCGATCAGCATGAGGTGTTCGGCCAGTTCCTTGGGATCGGCCAGCAGCTCGGCCTCCAGAGCCCGATCCTCTGCCTCGGTGTAACCCCGTCGACGAGTTCCTGCGATCGGCCGCACCGTGACCACACCATCTTCCAGCCGGGTCAGGATCTCCGGCGAGGAACCCACGATGTGGAACTCACCCAGGTTGAGGAAGTACATGTAGGGCGAGGGATTGAGCCCACGCAGGGCCCGGTAGAGATCCAGCGGCGGAGCATGAAACGGGATCGACAGGCGCTGGGAGATCACCACCTGCATGCAGTCCCCGTCGAGGATGTAGCGCTTGATGCGCTCCACCGCCTGCTGATAACCCTGCTCGGTGAAGCCGGAGACGAAATCGGTCTCGTCCACCTGCCGCACCGGTCCCCGGGACTCCGCGGGACGGGGCTGACGCATCTGCGCGATCAGCTTCCGGATGCGCGCCCGGGCCTGGGCCAGATCCTCGCCCTGACTGGGATCCACATGGACGATGACATACATCCGGCCGCTGAGATTGTCGAACACCACCAACTCATCGGACACCATCAACAGGATGTCGGGTGTCTGCAGTTGATCCGGGTTGGGACAGATCGCCAGTTTGGGCTCGATATAGCGGATGATGTCGTAACCGAAGTAGCCCACCAGGCCGCCGTTGAAGCGGGGCAAGCCCTCCTCCTCGGCCGCCTTGAAGCGCCTCTGATAGTCCTCGATCCACGCCAGGGGATCGGAGACCTCGCAGCGTTCCACCACCTCGCCGTCGGTGATCACCGCCACACTGTGTCCCGTCACCTGAACGCGGGTTCGGCAGGGCAGACCGATGATCGAGTAACGGCCCCACTTCTCTCCGCCCTGTACCGATTCGAACAGGTACGAATACGGGCCATTGGCCAGTTTCATGTAGACGCTGAGGGGGGTATCGAGATCCGCGAGCACTTCGCAGACGACAGGTATGCGGTTGTAACCCTGTTGCGCCAGGGTGTCGAATTCTTGGGGGGTCATGATCCTCTCCACACAAACGATGATAAAACGGTCCGGTTCGGGTTGGATATCACCAACGCCATCGCGTACCGTTCATCGAAATCATATTGTGCGAATACTGGATCATTGTAAAAAATCGGGGCAATCGTTTTTAGATGCTTAACCTTACTCGAAAACCCTGCTCTGACTCAAGCCGGAATTTATGATTGCATGCTTCCCAGGGCTTCAAGGCGCGTCAACCAGTCATTCAGCCCTCGACACTTTTCCCGAAGTCTTTTCATTCCCGTCTCCACAACAATTTCCGGTCCATGCGTCGTTTTCAGATAGCGGACTTGAGAAAGAAGTCGCTTTGATGGGGATGTCGTTGGACTATTGTTGATTTTTTCGGGATTGTCATCAAAATCCGCTAGGACAGAAAGCGCCCACTGTTCCAGTTTGACTGAATGAAGTACCTCGGCCATGACTTCCGGCGCTGAAAAAAGCAATCCTTCAAATTCGTACATCTGCACGTAAGGAATAAGGCGATCTCTGTAACTTTCTTTTACTGACGCCTCGATTCGTGCTTCCAGAGACGCTTTGGTTTCTTCGACATGCTTACGCTTGAACCCATAGAAATCGAAAAAGGTTGTTACATAATTAAAACTGTATAGCAGGCGCTCCAGCTCACCCCCAACCCGATCTATTGAGACATTACCCCCAATACTAATCGGGGTAAGGTAAATCCCAAGCTCACCAAAATGGGGTTGCAGCAGACGTTTGACAAATAGTTCTTCGGTTAAACCCTCGACGGATATCCCTATCCTCACCATTCAGGTCTTCCTCCAATGAGATTCTTGCTCCAAATATCGCCCATACCGTAGTCATCAAGCCAGTGATCGAGCTCTACATCTCCAAGTCGCCGAAAGACTGAAGCGCCCAGTTCCTGGTCGACCACGATAAAATCCTCGGGTTTGAACCGGTTGGCAAAGGCTACCGACTGCGTGGAACAGATGATCTGACTCTCGTTTGAGACGGATTTAATAATGTCTGCCAACACATCAAGCGCTGCCGGATGCAGTCCCAACTCAGGTTCATCCAGAATGATCGTGCCGCTGCGGAAAAAAAAAGGCTGCAGAAAAAGCACCGCCATGCAAATGAACCGGGCTGTTCCATCCGACAATTGATTAGCGGAAAATGGCACCTCGTAATCACGATGAATCCAGCGAAGCAACAACGATTCGTTGCCGGTCTCACCTTGCGGTTCAAGATAAAAATCGTGAAAAAAAGGAGCAACCGCTCGAACGGCTCTCACGATCTCTTGATAAGCGGGTAGAAAGTGGTCATGCAAATGACGAAGCACTGGTGCTAAATTACTCGCATCCGGATAGAGACGGGTGTTCGACTGCACGGACTGGGCCTGCTTGAAACCCGCCGTGGGCGAGGTATCATGAAAATGGTAGACCCAGCATCTCTGCATGTACTTTCGGGTATAGTCCCTCACATGCCCACTTTCCGCTTCGGAGCTGCTCAGCAGTCCGCTCTCTCCCCGCTGACCTTTTATCATCCATTGCTTCTGTGACTTTAAGTAAGTACAAAATTCGCGCTCGAACACCAACGAGTCATTGCTTACCCCATGAGTGAAGTCAACGTGGTATCCATTCTGTCCCACGCTCAGATCTATCGAGATTCGAGGTGTTCTCTTGGAGCCGAAATGGAAAAAGGTATTGGCAAACCCCTGCCGCTCGACATAGTTCTGAAGCTTTCCTTCCGACAAATTGCGCAGCAAAGTGAATAGGGAGATGAAATTGGTCTTTCCGGAACCGTTGGCGCCGATCAGAATGTTTATGGGGCGCATCTCCAGATCGAGATGCTTGATGGATTTAAACCCATCGATCTTTACATGACGTAAATGAGTCTGTTGTTCCATTGCTTATCCATCTGACCCGTTCTCTACAGCCACTCCTGAATCTCGACCATGGAGTCGATCACCGCGTCAGGATTGTAACTGCGGATGTCCTCACCGTGGTTGTAACCGTAACTCATGCAGACGATCTGGAAACCCGCCGCGCGGGCCGCTTTCACGTCGCTCTGGGAGTCCCCCACCATGAGTGCGGCGGCGGGCGCCACCCCGAGCTGTTCCGCCGCATGCAGCAACGGCAGCGGATCGGGTTTCTTCTTCGCCAGGGCATCCCCGGCGATGATGATCTCGAAGTCATCGTGAATACCCAGGTCACGCAGCAGCGGCAGGGTGAACTGGGCCGCCTTGTTGGTCACGCAACCCAGACGGTAGCCCTCGGCCTTGAGATAGTCCAGTCCCTCGCGAATCCCCGGGTAGAGCAGCGAGCGCTGACTGGTGTTCTGCGCATACAGTTCGAGAAACATGGGGTAGGCCCGTTCGAACTCCGCGTCATCCGGCTCACCCTCTAGCTGCCCGACCAGGGCCCGGCGCACCAGGCGCTCCACCCCGTTACCGACCCAGTCGCGCACCTTGTCTTCGCCGTGCACCGGGCGGTCGAGACGCTTCATCATCTCGTCGACGCAGTAGGCCAGATCCGGCACGCTGTCGACCAGGGTGCCATCCACGTCGATGAGGATCATTTCGGGTTTCTTGAGCATGACTTCGCGGACCGGTCAGCCTCAGACCTTGGCCAGTTCCGCCTTCATCTTGGCGACGATGCTGTCATAGCGGTTGGCATCGTTATCCCCCGGATAGCCGAAGATACCGGAGCCCGCGACGAAGGTGTCGGCGCCCGCGGCCTTGATCTCGGTGATGTTGTCGACCTTTACGCCGCCGTCGATCTCCAGGCGGATATCGAAGCCGGAATCGTCGATGATCTTGCGGCACTGACGCAGCTTGTCCAGAGTGGCGGGAATAAAGCTCTGTCCACCGAAGCCCGGGTTGACCGACATCAGCAGGATCATGTCCACCTTGTCGAGCACGTAATCCAGGTAGCTCAGGGGGGTGGCGGGGTTGAACACCAGTCCGGATTTGCAGCCTTCGTTGCGGATCAGCTGCAGACTGCGGTCGATGTGCTCCGACGCCTCCGGGTGAAAGGTGATGTAGGTGGCGCCCGCCTTGGCGAAATCGGGAATGATCCGGTCCACCGGCTTGACCATCATGTGGACATCGATGTCAGCGGTCACACCGTGTTTGCGCAGGGCCTCGCACACCAGGGGACCGATGGTCAGGTTCGGTACATAGTGGTTGTCCATCACATCGAAGTGGACGATTTCGGCACCGGATGCCAGGACGTTGTCCACCTCCTCTCCCAGTTTGGCGAAATCCGCGGACAGGATGGAAGGGGCGATCTTATCGGACTGTCTGGCCATGTTACTCTCTCCTACGGTTGTGACCCCGGCCCTTGGCCGGAAGCTTGGCGTCTGCCCGATCCGAGCTTCACACACTCACCCTTGCAAGGCTGTCCCGAGGGAGCCCCGACCCGGCGTTCGGAGGTGAAACACGGCGGGCTGCACGCCGCAATTTTCAAAAGGACGGCCACTTTACCCCAAAGTCCCGCCATT
This sequence comes from Candidatus Thiodiazotropha sp., assembly GCA_050305635.1. Lineage (GTDB taxonomy): Bacteria > Pseudomonadota > Gammaproteobacteria > Chromatiales > Chromatiaceae > Thiodiazotropha. Next base: position 41,828 of record JBNLFS010000092.1, read on the forward strand.
TTCAGCATTCCCATTGAATCCCTGAGCGCAATAGGCATGGCATCGCGACGCGCACTCCGGTTGCCGAGGGGCATTCATTGGATTACCTTTCAGGATACCCCGGATTGGGAGTAACCGATGTGACGATGCTACGCCTGTGCCTGCTCCTGCTGGCTTTCATTCCCTGCGTACAGGGAGCCAACCTGACCCTGGAACAACGCCTCTCGGCGGAACTCGATACCCCGGACCTGTCCGGTGAGGCGGTTTGGCTGGACACCGGTGGGACCCGCTTTCTGGCGATCCACAACCCCAGCGACCGGGCACCGGCCCTGGGAGGCATAATCCTCCTGCACGACGCAAGCACCCATGCCGACTGGCATGAGGTGATCCACCCGTTACGCCGGGTCCTGGCGGAACAGGGCTGGGACACCCTGTCGTTGCAGATGCCGGCCCTGGAGGCTCCGCCCGGGAGTACCGAACTCGAGCCGCTGCTGGCACAGGCAAATGACCGGATCCAGGCCGCGGTGGACTACTTTGGCGGGCGCCAGATCACCGATCTGGTGTTGGTCGGGCATGGATTGGGGGCGGTCATGGCGCTGAATTACACCCTGACTCCGAACGCCCCTGGCGTGAAGGCGATGGTGGCGATCGGTCTGGAGATACCGACCCAGGCGGAGCAGGACCCGGTCAGGCAGGCCCTCGCGCAGCGGCGTTTTCCCCTTTACGACCTGTATGGGCAAAGGGATCGGGATGCGGTCGTGCAGAGCGCGACGGAGCGCCGGAAAATCGCCCAGCGGACGCAACAGCCCGGATATCGCCAGGAGGCCATGGCCGGGGCCGATCACTTTTTCAAAGGCCTGCAGGAGAGCCTCAACCAGAGGATCGTCGCCTGGCTGAAGGCGACACACACCCGCGATGATTTGCAGTAAACATAGGCGATGGGGGTTATCCATCCACAGGTCATTCCGACTGATTTGGGATGGCGGTGCATTAATGCGCCAGAAGTCATGGCAGTGAACTTGTTCCCACGCTATGCGTGGGCACGAGACCCCTGAAGAGTCCGCCGGGAAACCCGATTCAGCTCATACCGCGGGCCTCTTTCACCCGCTCGTAGGCCTTCTTGATCTCATCGGTCTTCTGCGCTGCAAGTTTCATCATCTCTTCAGGCAAACCCTTTGATACCAGTTTGTCGGGATGGTGCTGACTGATCAACCGGCGGTAGGCCCGCTTCACCTCCGGGTCGGTGGCACTCGGGGTGACATTGAGAATCGCATAAGCGTCCTCCAGGGAGAGCCCCGGGGCACGGGGCGGGGGACGCCGCGCGCCCCCACTGTACTGGGATCCACCCTGATACTGATGGGACTGGGCGCGGATCATGCGCTCGAGCTGACGGAAGGTAAATTCGGAGACACCCAGCAGCTGACAGATATGCAGCAGCAGGGACTCTTCGTCCCGGTCCATGCGGCCGTCCGCGTAGGCGCCCTGGATCAGGATCTCGAGAAACATTTGGATCAGGGTCTGACGACGGTGACACTCCTGGCGGAACTGGGTCACCACCTGGTCTAGGGGGAAATCCCGGGACTTGCCCTCGTTGAACAGGCGTATTGCGGTTTTACGCATCGCCTCGGAGAGGGACATCTGCGCCATGACCGCTTCGGCCAGGCGGATCTCGTCCGGTGACACCCGGCCGTCCGCCTTTGCGATATGTCCCAGGACGGAGAAGGTTGCGGTAAAAAAGGCGGTTTGAACCCGTTCCTGGTCCCCGGGATCCCAACCTTCATCATCCGGGAGTCCCTTCAACCCTTTGTCGAAGCGGTGTCCCAGCGCCGCGCCGAGCACCGCCCCAAGGGGGCCCCCCAGCATATAGCCAAACGCGCCACCAACCAGTTTGCCCCACCAGCTCAATTGCCGTCCTCCGATACACTCAGTTCAAAGCGATTCACCCGGCGGAAATACCGGAGTCCAGGACTATACCCCAGACCCTCGGAGGGGGACATCCCCGGACCGGTCAAACCGAGCACTGCCGCAAGGGGCTTACTTGCCGTGTATGTACTGTTCGTCGCTGAAGGAATAGACCCAGGCCGGGAAGAACACCACCATCATGGTGATGATCCAGCCGTTGACCAGCGCCTCAGGGAAGAACATCAGGGGGAAAAACGGCATCACCGTCACCTGCAGTTCCGCCATGGTGTAGGCACCGCTCAACACCAGCATCTGCATGGCCAGATAACCGCTCACGTATCCCACCAGCCAGGCGGTGAAAAAGCCGTTACCCAGTACATAGACGAAAAAGTGTTTCGGCAGGTAGGAACGCACCAGGATCAGGGCCACGTGAGAAAGACTGATCGGCACCAGCGCCACGGTGAGGTAGCTCACCACATAACCCTGCCAGCCATAGCCCGCATTCAAACTCACCGCGACCAGGGCCAGGCTGGCGATGAGGATGGCAAACGACCAGCCGAACATCAGGGTGATAACGGTCACCCCCAGCAGATGAAACGACAGGCCGGGCTGGATCTGACCGCGCATATGCCATAGTACGATCAACGCAACCACGGTTCCCAGAAAGACATGCAGCAACCCCTGCTCGGTGAGTCTTCGCCAGGGCGCATATCGCAGCGCCAGACCGAAGGTGATGACGAACAGCCCGGCCAGCCCTGTCAGCAGGGATCCAGAAAAAAGATCACCATCCAGTTCCATTGTTTCCAAACCTCTCGGCCGACTGCTACAGCTAGACGGCGGTTGACTCACGGATTCGTGTACGCGCTCATCGAAACAGGGTCGGATATCCCATCCCGGCCTTTATCCTATGCCGGTGTATCCGGGACAGGTGGCTCTCCGCCCCCCCCGGCACAACCTCCGGGAGCGCTCCGTTGATCTACCGAACACCGGCATACCGATCCAGGTCAATACCTGGTGTCCCGGCACCCTGGCTTTCGGCAGGCAAAACCGTGAAACGCAGGCCCGTAACCCGCCGCTCCGGATCCTGGCGACCGGTATTAATTAATCGACACGGCGGAACGGCACACGGTTCCCCCCCCGAGCCGAGACCCAGGGCGAGACCGAACGCCCTATCGGCGGATGGTTCGCCCGTCGCGGACGGCGGGATCGGGTGATACTGGCCGCCGAGGTTGCCGCTCCCGCGGAGGAGCCCCGCACCCTGAGAAGCGGTGACCTGACCCTCGATCCAGCCAATATCGAGGCCGCATTGGACCAGAGTCTGCAACGTCTGCAGACAGATTACATTGATATCTATCAGCCGCACTGGACGGACCGATCGACCCACTTTTTCGACGCCTTGGGTTACAGCTACCCGGAACATGACGTCACAGCCCCATAGAGGAGATCCCCCCCAACCCAGCACCCTGAAAATTCGGGAGAATGCTCGCAGAAAATAGACTACATTCGTTTTCAGGGTTCGCAAACCGGCGCATAATTCCAGTAACCGAAACCGCACCCCCCGCCCCTGCGGAATCGGACTAACAGCGGAGAAGCCAAATCTATGAATTCACGAATAATACGAGTCGGCAGTTGGTTCAAAACCGTGGATGGCGACAAATTGGAAGTGGTTGCGTACGACCGGGATGAAGGCGTAATCGAGGTTCAGTTCTACGATGGCACGGTGGCCGAATACGATCTGGACGATTGGGAGGAACTCGAGGTGGTGAGTATCGCTCCGCCGGAGGACTGGTCCGGCTCCTACGACCTCAGCCGCGATGATTACGGGGTGGATCTGGATAAGCCGGCGGGCGACAACCACGCCAATCCACTCGACCTGTTTGACGAGAAGGATTGAAAAAATCGGATTGCAGTGAGTTTTTCATCATGCCGGCTCCTCCGCAAACCCGCAAGAGCTATAAACCCCTGAGTTCCTGACGTTGAAACTCGCCCCCGGAATCGGCATGTTGGAGTCAGACTTGAAGGATTCCGGTAGTCCGTCGGTTCGGGAACCTGACCCTGAGTGCGAGACCTCCGCTCCCTAAAGATTGTGACTAAGGCGCCGCTATATAAAGTGACAGCGGCCCCGTTTCAAATGCGATGCAGGAGGTGCTAAATGAAAACAGTCTACGACATGAGTACCGGCCAGATGGTTGAAACCGGCGTTACCGCCCCGACTCTCGTAGCTGCTGCGACCGTTAGCGCCTACGACCTCGAGTTACGGCTGGTGCCGGTAACCCATGAATCCCACACGCAGAGGCAGATGCCACCCGAGCTGGTCTTGGCAGACTTGAATGCCTTTCTCGACGATATGAGCTAGCGGCGACGGATGCCTCTTCGTGTACCACCCATGCCGGGCCCACGGGCCCGGCATTTATTTGTGCGGGATTAGCGGTCCTGATCAGCACCGCTGAAGCCGACTTCGGGAAGAAATACCCCTCTCCCCCTACCCAGGAACCTCTTCTCTCGTTCCCACGCTCTGCGTGGGAATGCAGACCCGGGCCGTGACGTACCTGTCATGCTGGGGTATCAATCATGGTATCGGTATGTACAAATTCCCAAGCGGAGCGTGGGAACGAGCCAGACGAACAGCCCCATCCGCTTCATGTCGGGGTACGCGGCGCTAAGCCGACCTACGGTGACTGTCCAGCGCCGTTGAATCAGACTTCGGACATCCTGACCGCTCTCAACTTATTCAGAAACCTCATCCCAGTGTTTGATTATTGGTCTTCCCATGTACCGCGAGGGAAAAAGTGACGCACCTGGAGGGGTTTGTATTGACCCGCAGTGCTGTGCATTCTGCCGGGACCCGGGTTCCGCGATGCTGCACCCGGGCTACGCGGGTGATGCCTTGATCTCGTTCCCAAGCAGGGCGTGGGAACGTGTCGTGGAAGATGTGGCGAACAGCGACCTGAGACCCTTACGCTCAGACCGATAGCACCACTTGCGCTCCGACCACTCCGACCTTGAGCGGGGTCAGGCGCTGACCGACACAGGGTCCCCGCAGGCACAGGCCGTCGTCGATGCGGAACAGGGCGCCATGGGTGGCGCATTGGATAAAGGATTGGGACAGATCCAGGAAACGGTCCGCCTGCCATTCCAGGTTGATCCCGGTGTGGGGGCAGCGGTTCGAATAGGCGAAGACCTCATCCCCGCGACGCACGACCAGCAGCGCCAGAGGCTGCCCTGCCCGCTCGATACAAAAGCCGCGACTGCCCGGATCGGGCAGCTCGTTGAATTCGCAAAGCACCAGCGCAGAGGCGTCATCCGGGTTAATGGGGCTATCCTAGTGTAGTGTCTTAAATACATCCTATATTATTCGGAAAAGTAACGCTTCAATAGATCGAAGGGTGAACTCAGATACGCTACCCGTCTTAAATGGATCGTGCCTCTATCGACGCGTTAGCATGCTCCGCGTGAGAATAACCGGTGATCAAGATGTCCTCTCCAATATCTTGATTGACCCTAGTCGATCTCTCTCGCCACGAAGCGCACGAAGCAACGACTCGAGCGTTCATCAAATTCTACCCTTCGTGTTCTTCGTGTCCTTCGTGGTGAAAATTTCAGCGCCATCAGGGGCGCTTCACGTTGTCCGTAGGACCAGGGTTCCATTCAGTAAGAATCGGAACATCATTCCAGGATCGCTCTTAAAATAACGGATTAATTTAGGACACTACACTTGTGTGGCCGCATTTCTCGCCCGCCAGCCGGACCGCGAAGGCTAGTGCCGCCGACGCATCCCAATCGAGGTGCAGGCGGTGTATCAACCCGGCGTTGAAAACATCCCCCGCCCCAAGGGTGTCCACCACCTGCGGCGGCCGGTAAGCCGGCCGATGGGCGAGGATTCCGTCGGCCGTCTGACACCAACCCCCGGAATCCCCCCAGGCGAGAAACAGCAGGGCTCGCGGGGCCATGGGTCGCACACGCTCGAACAGGGCATGGGCGGAGTGGCACGCCTGGGACAGGGCGTAGACCCGGGAGATCATGACCACGTCAGCATCAGCCAGACATCGCTCCAGACCGGGCCGGGGCTTTTCCAGCTCCAGGGACCGAGGCGCCCCGGGGTAGCGTTCCCGGGCGTGCGCCAACATACGTTCGGTCGCCGAGGGATGGCGACCTTCAAAATGAAACCAGTCGAAGCCACCCAGGTCGATCGTCAGGAAATCCTCGTATTCAAACTCCGGTAGGTTTCGGTAGTGGACGATGCTGCGGGATCCGGTGGCTTCGCTGGAAAGTATGTACGAGGTGGGAGTGACACACCCGGAATGCACCCGGGCCCAGCGGTCATCGATGCCCGAATCGTGCAGCCCGCGGCGAACCTGCGCACTCGAGGGGTCATCGGCGAGACAGCCCGCCCAGTATGCCTGGTGCCCGAGATGACTGAGCATCTCCAGGGTATTGGCGGCATTGCCGCCGTGGCGTATCTGTTGCGCGGTGGCGCGCAGCTCCTGATCTTCCCTGGGATAGACCGGCACCCGGTTGACGATATCCAGGGTTGCCGTGCCGACCGCGAGAACCCGCATGGGCAACTATTTACGGCGGAACAGTCGCCCCAGGGACGGGCGTTTGGACTCGTTCTCGTCCCCCAGTTCCGACGCCGACAGGGAGGAAAGCCGGGAGTCGTCGGTTTCGAGGCCTCTGCCGGTGTTCACCGCGCCGACCTCGAGACCACCGGTTTTGCGGATCAACAGCTCCAGCTTGCGTTTCAATTGATCCACTTCCTTATCCCGGTCCTCGACCGCGTCCTCGAGGGATCGACACTGATTCTGCGACATCCGCAACAGGTGATCCCTTTCCGACAGGGCCTGCTGCATGGAGACCATCTCCTGGCGACTGGCCTGCAGGGCCGCAACTTCGTCCACATCCCGATTCGATGAGGCTTTGAGTTGGCTGTGAGCCTTATTGAGTTCGGCACGCATGTGCTCCAGGTCGTCGGCCGCCTGACGCCTCACCATATCCAGTTCGGTGCGCAGAGCGTTGACCTGATCGTCCACACCGAAAGCCTGCACGTCTTGAATCTGCTCGACATAGGTTTCGATCACACTGCGCAGTTCGGAGACTTCCCGGCGCATCCGGCTCGCCTCCGACTGGGCGTTGTCGCGCTCGGTTTCCAGGTTTTCCGCGCGAATCCGCAACTCCTCCATCTGCACCAGCAGGTCGTCGGCCAGGTTGGAATCGCTCGTGTGTTCGCGAAAGCCGCTCATCTCGGAGTGCAGCTGATCGTTTTCATTGACCAGTTCGGTGTACTGGGCACGCATCTCCGAAAGCTGTTTGGCAAGTTGATCCCGTTCGCTGGCCAGTTCGGTCTTTTCCTGGGTGAGCTTTTCGAGATCATCGCCGAGCATCTCGATGGCCGCCTCCTGGACCTGACGCTCGCGGCGCAGCACATCCGCCTGCTTCGCCTGCTGTTCGATCTTTTCCCGCTTCATCTGTTCGGCTTCCAGAGCGGTTCTCAGAGCATGGATTTCTGTATCCACATCATCGGTCAGCTGGCTTTCCATCTCCATCTGAACCTCCCTCAAACCGTCGACTTCCCGGGTCAGCTCCTCGACGCGTGCCTCGGCCTCGTACAGCGCCTGGCGCGCCGCTTCCAGGGCCTGTGGCTGCACCGCATGGGCCAGTTCGGCTTGAGCCTTGTCCCAATCCGCCTTTAATTGATCGTGCTGCTGCTGCAGCTGCTCGAGCTGGTGCACCAGCTCCCGCTCCCGATCCTGATGAACCTGCAGCGCCTCCTGGGTCGAGGCCTGGTAGTCATCTCGCTGCTGACGGGCCTCTTCCAGTTCGGTCGTCAGCTGGTCCATGCGCCCCTGGTCACCCTGGGCCTGGTCCAGCTCCTGCTGCAGCGCGGCGAGGGCCTGCTGTTGGGCGGCCAGGTCCTCCGAGAAACGGCTCTCGCGCTGTTGCAAGGCGTCCTGGGCATCGCGCAACTGCTGTTCCAGTGCCGCCTTATCCGACGCCAGGGACTCAAGCGAGGCCTGCAGACCGGCGAGGGACTCATGGGTCGCTTCCCCCGAAGCCTGCTCCTGTTTCAGTTCCCGTTCCAGCTCGGCCAACCGGGCCATCTGCTCCTGCAGCCGGGCTTCATGCTCCTGGCGGGCCTGTTCGAGCTGCGCCAGCGCGTCATCACGCTGCTGTTCCAGCTGTGCATGCTCCGCCGTCAGGGATTGTTGTTGCGCATCCCAATCCGCGCGGGCCTGTTCGAGTGCCTGGAGTGACTGCCGGGTGGTATCGAGTTCAGCCGACAACCGCTCTGCCGACTGCTGACTGGCCTGCAATTGCTCCTCGAGCTGTGACAGGTGCGCCTGCAATTCGGACTGCTGTTGGCCAAGCTGTGTCTCGGTCTCTGAGCGCTGCTGCTGCAATTGCTGCAGAGACTGCTCCCGCTCCTGCAATTGCGCCACCAGCGCCTGCTGTTGCTGCTGTGCATCGGCCAACTGTTCGGATGTGGTCTGCACCGCCTGCTCGGCGGTCTCCAGGGAACGCCGCAGGAATTCCGCGGTTTGGTGTTCCTGCTCCAGACGGGCTTCGAAAGCCACCCGCTGTTCGCTCTGCCGCCGGGTCTCCGCCTGGGCCTCCTGCAGCTGATCACGCAGGGAGATCAGTGCTTCGTCGTTACCCAGCCGGCTCTCTTCAAGAGCCTGATTGAGATGGGATTCGCGCTCCAAGGCATGGTCCCGCTCCAGCTCGATAGCGACCAACTGCTGTTGCAGACGACTGATCTCCTCGTTGCTTTCCCGTTGTTGGCGCTCAAGGACCTCCTGCATCCGGTTGCGCTCGGACTCGGCCGCCTGCTGGGCGGATTCCCGCTCGGCCAGGGTCTCGACCTGTTGCTGCAATGCCTCTTGCAGGCGTTCATGATCCGCCTGCAACTGTTGCGTTTCCAACTGCAATGCGGCCAGGCGTTGCTGATGATCGTTCTCCGCCTCGTTGCTCATCAGACGCAGCTGATCGAGTTCGAACTCCAGCCCCTGACGCTGTTCATCGAGCGCCTCGATTTGCTCCTGCAGTAATTCGGCCCGCGCCTGCTCCTGCTGGAACTGCCCTTGCCACTGATCGCGCTCGTTGTTGAGCGCTGCCTGGACCTCGGTGGCGGCTTCGAGTTGCTGCTGCAGGTCCTGTTCGATCTGTTTCAGGCTGGCAATCTGGTCGACCGCTTCACCGGCCGTCCGTTGCGCATCCTGTGAGAGGGATTCGATCTGTGCATTCAGCTCATCCACGAGCTGCTGATGCGCGAGCTGTTGCTGCTGCATCGATTCCTGATACTGGCGATCCGCCTGACTCAGGGCCTCCTGCTGCTCCTGCAGGGCGCGGTTCAGGGTTTCCTGCTCCTGGCGGGCCTGCTCCAGGGCTTGGGAGGTCTCCTGCAGGCTGCCCTCGAGCTGCTGTTGTGAATCATTGAGGGCCGCGTAGGAGGCGTGGGCCTGTTCGAGTTCGTCACTCAGCGTCTGATTGTGGGCCTGTGCCGCCTCGAAGTTCTGGCGGAGTTCCTCCTGGGCCTGGTTGAGGGCGTTGAGTTGTTCGGAGAGTTGCTGCTGACGGGTTTCGGCCTCCTGCTGCGAACCCAGCAAGGCATCCCGTTCACGGGTCAGTTCAGCCAGCGTCTCCTCGGATGTCTGACGGAACATGCGGGCCTGCTCTTGCAGCTCCGAAACCTGTTGCTTCAGCGCTTGAATCTCGGCGGCGTATTGTTCGCTCCTGTGGGATTCGCTGTCACCGGATTCGCGGGCGCTGTCCAGCTCGAACTGCAATTCGGTGATCTGTTCTTTGAGACGCCCCTCGCTCTCTTCGAAGCGGCTCTGTTGACTGCTGAGCTGCTGCTGCAGCTCATCACTGAGCCGCCTCGCCTCATCGGTCAGCTGATGGGCGCCCGTCAGCTCCTGCTGGGTGGTCTCCAGGCGTTGCTCCAGCTCGTTCACCCGGGCCTGCAGCGCATCGCCGGCTGCCGCGATTTGCGCGCTTTCGGCCTGCTGGGCCTCGCCCTGGGCCAACGCTTTTTTGAGAGACTCCAGCTCCTGCTTCAGAGACTGGGCGGCCTGAACCTCCCGCTCTTCCGCTTCCAGACGGTTTTTCGCCACCGCCAGGGCCTGGCGCAGCAGACGGATTTCCGTACGCCGCTGACTCAGCTCATCCTCGAAGGTGTGGCGCGCCTCGCTCAGCGCCTTCTGCAGGCGGTTGATCGTCTGACGCTGCCCTTCAACACCCTCGACAGCGGAGGCGTCATCCCGATTGAAATCGATGACATTGCTGACCGACGTCTCGCCCTCGACCTGTTTCAGACCGGCTTTTACGGCCAGCTCGGACCAATTGATGTCGACGACAAAGACCTCCGCGCCCCGCTCGGTCAGCAGATACGCAGCGGTAGCGGATTGACCCACCTCTTCACCGTAAATGACATAGGCACGATCCAGAGAAAGACTGGATGCCTGGAATCTCAGGGAGAAAAACGGCAGGTTGATAGCCCCGGGCAGGTGGCCCTCTTCGTAATCTTCCGGCGAACGCACATCCAGCCAGAGCGCCCCGCTGCCGATGTAATCCCTGGCTTCATCGTAGTTGAGTGTGCGCGACAGAGGCTGCTTGACCAGCTCGATGAAGTCCTGCTTGTTGAGACGCACCAGAATGCCGTCGGAGACCATCACCACGGAGCTGCCCCGGGGCTTGTCGGAGATCAGCGCCTCCTCACCAAATCCCCGGCCGGCTTTCAGACGCGCCAGCTCCACGGGCGCATGCCCCTGTTCGGGAATCCGGGAGACCAGACATTCCCCCCGGCTGATCAAATAGAAGTAGTCGCCGTCATCACCCTGGTTGATGATGATGTCGCCCGCGCTGACCTCGATCTCTTCCATGCGCATCATCACCCGCTGCAGGTTGGCGGGGGGAATCTGCTGGAATACCGGAGACTGCAACAGGAGACTCATCCAGTCGTCGCTGCTGGGCTGTTCGATCTCGTTGACTTCGTAACTGGCACTGTGACTGCGGGCCAGCATGTCGCTGAGCATGCGGCTGTCGATGCGTACGTAGCTGACCGCGGTGCGGGCCTGTGCGGAGTGCTTGCGGGGCAACTGGTGGGCCAGGGCGAATCGGGCGGTGGGGGTGCCGCTGCTGATCAGGTCCATCTCCTTCTGACCCGAGAGCAGGGCGACGGTGCCGGACAGCAGATAGATGTTCTGGTGATCCGTATCACCTTCACGAAACAGGTAGTCACCCTTTTTCGCCTTCTCGATGACAATCTGGCTCAGCAGATGACCCAGTTGTTCATCTGAAAGGGTATTCAGAGGAACCAGATTCTTGAGTAGGACATCGTCACTTTTACTGTTTGGCACGGCCATTCTTACACGCCTGGGAATCTCAATCCTAAAACCAGAGGGTCATACTGCTCCTTATGTATCGGCGCTCTCATCAAAAGCTGAAAGAGAAATCCCTGTCCCTTGGATGAATGTGATTCGGTTTGCATTTCCGTGAGAATCCGCAAACCATAGCGGTGTTAATGTATTAATGCAACGACACAGGTCAAAAAGTATACAGCCGAAGGAGCGCTGCTGACATCCCCAACAGGCCTCCTCACGCTCTCGCCAAACCCGCACAGGCATGCGGCCCGTCACCCAACCCCTGTCACCCGGATCGGCAACCTGAGAGACGCTTAACGACCGGGCCACCCTCCCGACTGGGGTCGCATATCCCGGCTGGGGGATCCATACCTTTTATGTCACACTGATTCAACATGAACCCGAACAAGTCATCCCATCGGGGCATGGTCGCTGCCGGTCACCGGGAAACCGCCACGGCGGCACTGGAGGCCCTCTCCCTGGGCGGCAACGCCTTCGATGCAGCGGTTGCCGCGATGCTCACCGCCTGCGTGGCCGAACCGGTGCTGGCCTCGGTGGGTGGCGGAGGATTTCTTACCGCACGCCCCCAGGGTCAGTCTCCACGGGTCTACGATTTCTTCGCCCAAACCCCTCGATGCAGACAACCCGGTGAGGCGCTGGACTTCTATCCCATCGAAGCCAATTTCGGCACCACCCGGCAAACCTTCCACATCGGTCTGGGCGCCATCGCCACCCCGGGGTTCGTGGCCGGCCTGTTTGCCATTCACCGGGATCTGTGTCGTCTGCCTCTGCACGATCTTTTCCAGCCCGCCATCGCAAGAGCACGCACCGGGGTGATCATCAACCCCTTCCAGCATCGGATCAGTCGGATCGTCGAACCCATCCTGCTGGCCAGCCCGGCAACCCGCACGCTCTATTCCCTTCCAGACAATCCCCATGAATTGATTCGTGAGGGTCAGTGTCACCGGCAACCGGAACTGGCCGACTTCCTCGACACGCTGCATCGGGAAGGTGAAGCGTTCTTCTACAAGGGGGAACCCGCCCGGGATCTGCTCAGGGATTGCCGTCAGCATGGCGGACATCTGATCGAGGACGACCTCGAGCACTACCCGGTGGCCGTGCGCACACCCCTCAACTTTCACTACCGCGGCGCCGAGTTGATTACCAACCCTCTGCCCTCCCTGGGCGGGACACTGATTGCGTTCGCTCTGGGCCTGCTATCCGAGCGGAGGGAACCCATGGGTGCGCCTTACTCGGAAACCGAACTGCGTCAGCTCGCCCGCGCCATGCGCATCACCCAGGCCGCGCGCAGCGAACCACATGACCGACTTGCCCGTATTCTCGATCCGGGCGTGGCAAACGACTATCAACGAATGATGCGGCAGGGCGGACGATCAACCCGGGGCACCACCCAGATCAGCATTGCCGACAACCAGGGCAACCTGGCAAGCCTGACCCTATCCAATGGAGAAGGTTGCGGATACGTGATTCCCCACACCGGGATCATGATGAACAACATGCTGGGTGAGGAAGACCTGAACCCCGGTGGATTTCATACCTGGACTGAAAACCGTCGCCTGCTTTCCATGATGGCGCCGACCCTGGTCATGACTCGCGAGGGCGATGCCCTGGTGACGGGTTCCGGCGGATCCAATCGGATCCGCAGCGCGATCCTGCAGGTGCTCCTCAATCATCTGGATCACGGTCTGTCATTGCAGAGCGCCGTGTCACAACCGAGGATTCATTTCGAGGAGGGGTTGCTGAGTATCGAACCGGGTATCGATCCTGACATTTGCCGTCGTCTTGAGGATGAGTTTCCACGCCAGCAGTTCTGGCAGAACAAAAGCCTGTTTTTCGGCGGCGCCCATTCGGTACTCACCGACTGACAGGGTCGCCTGCAGGGCGCCGCCGATGAACGTCGCGGCGGCGTATGCCTGATGCTGTGAAACCAGGCGTTCCCAATCGACCAGGCTTCAGTCCAGTCCCAGCAACCCGGACTTCAAGGATGAGCTGACCGGGGCATCACCCAACCAAACCTTCAACAGCGCCTGAAAAAAATCCCACCCGGGTATCACGTCCTGATCCTGACCCTTGATGCGCACCCGTGTGCCTTGCTCCGGAATGTAGTCGATTTCGATGTGATCTCCTGCGTGCAAGCTGCCAAACAGACCTTTAAATTGATCCAGCCGCTCGCGTACCGCATCCAGTTCCTGTTGCGACAGATTGGCGGCAAATCCCTCTTCCCAGCCACGGGCGAACTTCTCCTGACCAATCTCTGAATAGAGGATGGTCATATCGATCCGGGTGAGCGCTTCCTCCTGCAACAAAGGGGCGACCTGTTGTTGTGGCTGCGGACGGTAGAGCGCAATCAGGTAGATATCAAAAAAGAACTTCTCGCGAATGCCCGCGCCATTGAGTTGCAGGGCCGCCTGATCCGCCTCCCTCACGAAACGCTCAGGCAGATCGACACCGGCCACTTCTTTCGCCATGACCGGTGACAGGGAAAGGCTCAACAACACCAATATCAATATCCTGCGCATAATAGATTCCTCGAAAAAAACTCAACTGTTGCAATTATTGGCCGATAGTCTGCTCGTTGAATTGACACAGCCATCACGATTTACTCCGTTGTGTGCCGGTCAAAACATAAAAATGCATGTAAAACAGACAATTCTTGTTTACCTGCGGAAAAACTGTGTTATTTTTAGCACGCAACCCTAACTTCTCAAGAAGGAGCAACCCTATGGTCGTCAAAAAAGCAGCAAAAAAGACTGCCAAAAAAGCAGCAAAGAAAAAAGTAGTCGCTAAACAAGCTGTCGCGGCTCCCCGTCCGAAAGCCATCCCCGCCAAACAGACCAAGACCCAGATCATCGCTGTGATCTCTGAGGAAACCGGCCTGTCCAAGAAGGATGTCGCTGCTGTTTTCGGTTCGTTGAATGGCTTGATCTCCGGCCATTTGCAACGCAAAGGGTCTGGTGAATTCTCGATCCCTGATATCGGCGTCAAAGTCCGCCGCATCATCAAACCACGCACCAAAGCCCGCATGGGTCGTAACCCGGCCACCGGCGAGGCCATCAAGATTCCCGCAAAGCCGGCTAAAACGGTTGTAAAAGTCACCGCTCTGAAAGCTCTGAAAGACAAGATCGGTTGATTGCGCTTCAGGCTGTCGCTGCGCATCCGCAGCGACAGCCCTCTCTGACACGTACCTCCCCCTCTTCTCGCTGACCTGATCCACTTCACCCTCACGCTTCGGATTGATCTTCACATAGCCTGGGGCAATGAGATGATGAGTTCGTCCTGGTGCTGCTCCAGACGCAGATGCTTGAGAAAACTCATGCCGAGCAGCACCTGACGATCCGGCATCTCCGGGATGACCGCGGCCCGCACATCATGCATTCGCAGGGAACCCAATTGCAGATCATCGATGACCGTGAGCCAACTGGTCACCACGCCACTGGCGGTTTGCGCCTGACTGCGCACACCCCGTTTCAACCCGGCCTGATCGGCCAGATCGGATGAGAGGGCGACATAGGTCGCACCGGTATCCACCAGAAAGGTCACATCCACGCCGTTGATCCTGCCCGGCGCCAGGTAGTGACCCGAGCGGTTGCGTTTCAACACCACCGCCTCCGCGCCAGTCCCCTCGAAGCTGAGTTGAAGATCCCGGTTGGGATTGTCGCGCTGCTCCAACCAGTGGGAAAACAGCAGAGTCAGCAACCCCAGCAACAGCAACCAAGCCACCACAACCATCCAGCGACCCAGTTGCTGCGTACTACTCATGCGGATTGATCAGCGCGGGTATCCGTAACCGCCCTGAGGCCGGTTGCCGCGCATCTGGTTTTGAAAATACTGGCGATAGTAGGCCAGGGCACTGTTGCCGTTGGCCGTCACATCGAACACCTTCCAGCCGTCCTTACCCTGGTAGAAGCGAAAATCCAGATTTGCCGGATAGCCGCCTGCCTGAAGTATGCCCACACGTACTTTGACCTCATTCTCACCCGCACGACGGGGACGATAAAAACGCACATCCTGGTTCTGATAGCTGCCCAGTCGGGTGGTCAGGGTACCCAGCAACAGGGTCTTCAACTGCTCGGCCATCTCCCGGTGCTGTTGTTCAGTCATACCCCGGCTCATGGGTCCCGAGACCCAGGTGGCCATGTAATCGAAATCGAAGTAGGGTGCGATCTCGGTTTCCAGAAAACCGCCGATGGCCTGGGCGTTCGGTTTGTCCGATTGACGCAGAAACTTGAGCAGCTTGGTCATTCCTTCGCGCAGCACCCTGTCAGGGCCGGCCTGCTGTTCCTGGATGGACGCCATTGGTGGTTTCTGCATAGGGTAACCATACATGGGCGAAGCACTCAGCCCGCTTGAAATCGCCAGCCCAAGGGCGGTCGTTGCCAACAATACTTTCTTCATAGTCTCCTCCGGTGGTGTTTTGGTTTGATTGTGTGGCTCCGCCACGTTTGTTATTAGCCCGTGGTTATCTTCTTGTAGATATCCGCAACCTTCAGGGGCAATCGTTCGACCTCATCGATGACCGTGTAATTCGCCGGTCCGTACATGTGCGGCAGGTAATCCTGCCCCTTCTCGTCGATGGTAATGCAAAAGGCATGTATGCCTTGCCGCCGGGCCTCGAACAGGGCCTGACGGGTATCCTCGATACCGTACTGACTCCGGTACTCGTCATGATAATCGTCCGGCTTGCCATCGGACAGCGTAATCAGCAATTTGGTTCTCGCCTCGACCTCGGCCAGTCGGTAACTGAGATGCCGGATGGCCGCACCCATGCGGGTATAGTCCCCTGCCTGGATACCGCTGATGCGCGCCTTCACATCCCGATCATAGGTCTGCTCAAAAGTCTTCACCGGAAAGATCTCACAGCGCTTGCGCGTCATGCCGGTGAAACCATAGATGGCATAGCGATCCCCCAGGGTCTCCAGCGCCTCGGCCAGCAGCACCAGGGACTCCCGCTCGGCGCGGTTGACCCACCCCTGGGTGGATCCGGACATGTCCACCATGAACATCACCGCGATATTGCGCTCCTGGCGGTGCATTCGAGTGAACAGACGATCGCTCATCTCGAGGCCCACATGCCGGTCCGCCCAGGTTTCGACAAAGGCATCGATATCCACGCCGTCACCATACACCTGACGCTTCAACAGCCGGTCTTCGTCGCGCATCGCCTCGAAGGTCTTGCGCAAACTCGACAGCAGCCGCTGGTACTTGCGCCGGGTCTGATCGACGAAATCGTCATCCGCCGCCTTGATGGTCATCTCGCGAACCACGCACCAGGACTTGCGATAGTGTTTGCGCCGGTAGTCCCACTCCGGATAGAGGAACGCTCCGTCCTCATGGTAGGTACCGCTCCACACATCCTCCGCATTGAGGGTGTTCTCCTCGAGCTCGCGATAATCGTACTCCCCGGATCCGGCAGGCACCAGATAATCGTTCGGGATATCGCCCAGATCGAGCACGATCGAGGTCATGATGCCCTTGATATCCTCGGGCACCGGCACCGATTTGCCATCCATCTGCAATTCGAACTGCAGCTCTTCCGAGAATCCATCCGGCTCATCCCGGACCAGATCGAAACGCTCGCGGGTCTGCGCTCCGGAATCCTGCTCCTGCTTCATTTCTTCGCTGATCAGTTTGAGCGCCACGCGCAGTTTCGCCTTGTCCTTCTTGATTCGCTTGTTCAGCTTCCCCAGCAAAACATCCGGCTTGAAGACCCCGTGAAACACGCTTGCATGCGGCACCGGCTCACCCACCAGGCGTTGCGCCAGGCGCAAGGTATCCTCCGCCCGGGCATCCAGGTTGCGCACCTGTTCTGCCGCGCTATGCCAGACCGGGGAATCCATAACCACCTCCGGTTGAAGCGCCTGCTGCAGACGCAACATATCCCGGTACAGCCCTGGTAACTCCCGCTGCAGTCGGGCGCTCAAACGTTCGCTTTCAAGACGATGAAAGCAGCGCAGCAGATGCGGAGCATCCCGGTGATCGATCAACGCTTCGAGCAACGGACCCTGAATGGTTCCAAACCGGGTCTGCGCCCAATGGTAGGCCACCGCCACTTTGTAGAGCAGAAAGTTGTCCCGCTTCTCCGGCAGATGGGCCATCACCGCGGGCAGATAGATCGCTTCACCGTCGGTGTACAGCTGATCACTCTGCTCGAGTTTCAGTTTCCTCCCGGAAAGCCCCTGCACGAAGGGCAACAGCACACCGACCTCCTCCTCGAACAGACTCGCCGATGCACGTTCGCGCCCCTGTTGCACGAACAGCTCCATCTGGGTGATCACCTTGAGTGCGGCATGCAGACCGGATCGGTCGTAGATATCCATGGCGCGAAGTATCCACGCCTCGATCATCGTCTCATCCATCAACTGCAAAGCACGTTCCCCCTGCTCGGCGAACCGGTAACCCAATTCGATATGGGTGCTGGCAATGCGCCGCGACCAGTCGATGATGAAATTGCGTTGCCCGGGGGGCAGACTGACCAGTTTTTCAGCGATACCCCGGGTGATCCGAAAAGTGAACTCCACCTCGAAATATTCATCGAGCTGGCGCTCCAGTTCGTCCACCAACGATTCGTCATTCATGATCCGATCCTTGCGCGAAAACCCGACCCGGTGAGGGCGACCGCACACGGAACATGACCGTCGGATGCGCAATCCGGAGTGCATCCTTTATTGCAGGAAACATGACCGGCCATGACATCAGAACAGGGAAGCGCTCAGTTCATTGACCGCTGTGAGCATGTCAGGATCATCGGTCAATGCCTGGGCCACACAGGTCCGGCAGGCCACCACCGGAGCTACACCGCTGGCCATCAGTTTCGCGGCATGCACCAGCAGGCGGGTCGAGGCCCCTTCATCGAGACCGCTGCCCTTGAGATTGCGGGTCATGTGAGCAAACTTCACCAGTTTGGCCGCCCACTCCGAATCGATCGCCGCCTCCTTCTCGATGATTTTCTGCTCCAGCATGGCACTCGGATAGTCGAACTCCAGGGCCACGAACCGCTGCCGGGTACTCTGCTTGAGATCCTTGAGCACACTCTGATAGCCGGGGTTGAAGGAGATGGCCAGACAGAAACTGTCCGGTGCTTCCAGCAGTTCACCCACTTTCTCCATGGGCAATACCCGACGGTCATCCGCCAACGGATGAATCACCACCGTGGTGTCCTTGCGCGCCTCGACGACTTCGTCCAGATAGCAGATACCCCCGGCGCGCACTGCCACGGCCAGCGGTCCGTCCACCCACACCGTCTCCCCCTCCTTGACCAGAAACCGGCCGACCAGATCCGAGGCGGTCAGATCATCATGGCAGGATACGGTGATCAGGGGCTGCTTGAGTCGCCAGGCCATGTGTTCCATGAAGCGGGTCTTGCCACACCCGGTGGGACCTTTCAGCAGCACAGGGAGTTGGTTTAGATAAGCGGCTTCAAACACCGCAATTTCGTCGTGGATGGGTTCGTAGTAGGGCTCATGTTCGAAGAGATAAGCTTCCGGCCTCAGTATTCTTGCGTTCAAGGGATCCTCTCTGCATCGGGATTCTGGGTGATCTATTGAACTTAACCAGCCTCGGCAGGTGACGCAACCCCGTGAATAACCCGATATCCAGCCACACCATCGCAGACCCGGCCTGCTTGCAGCGGTCCGCGCAACATAGTAGTTTGCAGGAATACATTAGGGGGCGTGCGCAGGATGTGCGAGTATTTCCAGTACAGCACGATTAACGAGCGTCGATCTCCCGCTTAGGGGTTTAATTCCCCCAGGCCATGGTTGAGAGTGTTAAATGGTCGGCAAATATTCGGAAAAGGGGCCCGGCACAGGGGCGCCAGCGATAGGAAGTCACTACAGGCACAGGGTATTCCGATTATACTTTAGTGTCAGAAATGGGAATAACGGATGCCACAAACGAAAATGACTAACGTTCCACAATCCTGCCCCCGATACCGGGATTAGAAAGGGCGTCCGCGAGAACCCGACTTCATGGGACTCGGTAGCGCAACATTTCAAGTCATGTATCAGGGAGCGTCAACATCCGACCATCTCAGGGTCCTTGTCCTCGAGGACTCAGAAACCACTTTTGACCTGCTCAAACAGACATTGCTGCTTGAGTTTGACGATGCCGTTATCCGGCATATCCGCACTTCACAGGAACGGCAACAGGCCCTGGAGCATGAAACCTGGGACCTGGTTCTGGCCGCCTCCCACGTACCCGAACTCGACCCCCAGGAAAGCCTGAACATCCTGCGCAGTTACCAACTCGACATCCCCTTCATCCTGGTATCCAACCATATCGGCGAGGAGAAGGTGGTCTCCCTGCTCAAGGCCGGGGCCAACGATTATGTCAACCTGAACAACCTCACCCGCCTGGCGCCGGCGATTCGAAGGGAACTGAAAGAGGCTGAAATCCGACGCGAAGCGGAGCTGACCAAACAGGCGCTGCATCGCAGTGAACATCGCTACCGGCAACTGGTGGACCACTCCCCGACCCCGATACTGCTGATCCAGCATGGGCAGATCGTCTACCTGAACGAGGCCGCCAATAAAGCCTTGGCCACATCACCTGAATCCCCGCTGCTGCAAAAACAGGCCGGCCAACTGCTGGCCGATGACGCCACCCGGTTTGGCGAAGACATCTCGGACAAACTGCATCAACACATCTGCCAGCCCTGTCATACCCGGTTCTATCGCGCGGACGGCGGCATTATCCAGGTCGAGGTCTTCGTCAGTGAAGTGGAGCATGAAGGAGAGCCCGCGATCCAGTTGGTGTTCACCGATGTGACACACCGCAAGGAGTCCGACGCCAAGCTGCAGCAGGCGGTTCAGATCATCGAGCACACCATGGAGGGGGTGCTGATCACCGATGCCAACGGCATCATCACCTCGGTCAATCCGGCGTTTTCCGAAATCACCGGTTATGGCGAGACCGAGATCATCCAACAGCATCCCGGCATCCTGATCTCCGACCGTCATCCCCCGGAGTTCTTCGATGAACTGCGCAACCAGGTAAGACAGACCGGCTCCTGGCGCGGCGAAGTCTGGAATCAGCGCAAGAACGGCGAAGTCTACCCTGCCTGGATGACCATCAGCTGCGTGCGCGACGAACAGCATGAAGCCCCCCACTACGTGGCGGTATTCTCCGACATCACCAGCATCAAGCAGACCCAGTCCCAGCTCGAGCACCTGGCGCATCACGACTCCCTGACCAACCTGCCGAACCGGCTGCTGTTCGAGGATCGCCTGCAACACGCCATCGCCCAGGCAAAACGGCAGAATCGGCAGCTGGCGGTGCTGTTCCTGGATCTCGACCGGTTCAAGAACATCAACGACAGCCTGGGTCACGCCATGGGGGACGAACTCCTCAAGGAGGTGGCCAAGCGTCTGCAGAATATTCTGCGCGACGACGATACCGCGGCGCGCCTCGGGGGTGACGAATTCACCATCCTGGTGGAGAACCTGGAAGACCCCAGCCAGGCGGCGGTGGTCGCCTCGAAGATCCAGGAGAAGTTCAAGACCCCGTTCAAGATCGCCGGACGGGAGCTGCATGTCACCGCCAGCATCGGCATCAGCATCTACCCGGAGGACGGCAAGGATGTGGCCGACCTGACCAAGAATGCGGACGCGGCCATGTACCAGGCCAAGGAACAGGGTCGCAACAACTACCGCTACTACACCTCGGAACTGACCCGCACCGCGTTCGAACGCCTGCTGCTGGAAACCGAGCTGCGCAGCGCCCTGAAGAACGACCAGCTGCTGCTCTACTACCAGCCCCAGATCTCCTTGCGCAACGGCGAGATGACCGGCGCTGAAGCCCTGCTGCGCTGGCACCATCCACGTCTCGGCATCATCCCGCCGGCCCGCTTCGTACCCCTGGCCGAGGAGTCCGGCCTGATCCACGAGATCGGCATCTGGGTGTTGAAGGAGGCCTGTGAGCAGGCCCGCTATCTGTTCAAGCAGGGCCTGTTCCAGGGACGCATGGCGATCAACCTCTCGGTCCGGCAGATCATGCAGACTGACCTGATCCTGCGCTTCGAACAGATCATCGCGGAATCGGGCTGCCCACCGGACATGCTGCAGCTGGAGGTGACCGAGGGTATCTTCATGGGGCAGATGAAACACTCCGTGCCGGTGCTCGACGTGTTCAAAAAGCTCGGGGTGTCCATCGCCATCGACGATTTCGGCACCGGCTACTCCTCCCTGTCCTATCTCAAACAGCTACCCATCGACAAACTGAAGATCGACCGCTCCTTCATCCGCGACATGCCCCACGACAGCGACGCAGTGGCGATCACCCAGGCGATCGTCTCCCTGGGCAAGAACCTGGGCCTGCGCATCACCGCCGAGGGCATCGAGACCATGGCCCAGCAATCCCTGCTGCAGAAAATGGGCTGTCAGGAGGGACAGGGCTATCTCTACAGCCCGCCGGTCCCCGCCGACGTCTTTGAGCAGATGCTGCTGGAAGGCAGCCGGACCTTTCATCACCATTTTTCCAATTACGGAAGATAAGTAAATTTTGAGTTGTGAATTTTGAATTGGGGTGTTCGCTTCGCTCACGGTTATGATTGCTGTCTTTTGCCTCATTGACCAGCATCATATTCTCTCTCCTGATTACTCTCTGGCCCTTGGCAGCTTTAATGCGAAAAATACAATAATTAACATTAAAACAATTGGATAGCAGCCATATTGATTCCCCCTCTCCCTGGCCCTCTCCCGCAAGGGGAGAGGGAATGCATGGGTCGAGATGGGTGGGTTTAATCTGCTGGACAACCTCCTGGCCGACAGGGCTCGACGCGCTCGAAATACGCACTCCCTCTCCCCTCGCGGGAGAGGGCCGGGGAGAGGGGGAGTGAAACCCCGTGAGCGAAGCGAACACCCCAATTCAAAATTCACAACTCATAATTCAAAACTCAATTCATTAGAATTGACTAATACTCCATCACCCATTTCTATCAACTCATTCAAAAATTCGATGGAATTTGCCTTCCCGGGATATAGAAGCCATTGCGGAAGACGGGTATGGTATCGGGTCCAGAATCCCGGGCGGCCAAAGGGTTGTCGGGAAGCAATAACCAAGCCGGCAGGTAAGCAATGCGGGTCCGAGGTTAACCATATTCTTCAAAGCCATTCCGCAACGGAGGACCATCCATGACGGAAGTAATCGCAACCAATGAGACTATTCTCGTGGTCGGTGGTGGCATCAGCGGCATGACTGCCGCCCTGGAAGCCGCCGAAACGGGAAAGCAGGTCGTTCTGGTTGAAAAGCGCCCCTATGTCGGCGGTCGCGTGACTCAACTCTATAAATACTTTCCCAAGCTCTGCTTCCCGACCTGCGGGCTGGAAATCAATCAGCGCCGGGCAAAGATGAACCCCAACCTCAACATCATCACGATGGCCGAGGTCACCGACCTGAAGGGCGAAGCGGGCAACTACACCGCCACCGTCAAGATCAGCCCCCGTTACGTGAACGAGAAGTGCACCGGCTGCGGCAACTGCGAACGCGCCGTGGAAGCGGAATTCGACAACGAATTCAACTACGGCATCGGCAAGCGCAAAGGCGCTTACCTGCCCCACCGCATGGCCCACCCGCAGCGCTTCGTGCTGGATCCCGCGATCATCGGCACCGACGATGCGCAGAAGGCCAAGGATGCCTGCAAGGTCAACGCCATCGACCTGGACATGCAGGAAGAGACCATCGAATTCAAGGCCGGCGCAGTGATCTGGGCCACCGGCTGGAAACCCTACGATGCCAACAAGATCCAGCCCTACGGCTACGATCGCATCGCCAACGTGATCACCAGCGTCGAGTTCGAGCGCATGGCCGATCC
>JBNLFS010000093.1:0-5792 GCA_050305635.1 Candidatus Thiodiazotropha sp.
AGGATTCATCTCTTGCCAGGGCATGGGCACCTCCCTTGTTGGTACTCATGCATTTAACAATGTGTTACCCATGTATCTGTAATAATGTGTTACCTATGTTGTTGATCCGTACAGCGCCCGACTGTCCCGCCCCTTCGGGGATCGCTGCGATGCTCACAAAAACCGGCGGGGCTGGAACTCGCTATCGCTCAAACAGCCAGCCCCGCTGATCGGTTTTTGCTGCGCTTCTCGCTCGGGACACACGGGAACTTCAAGAGGTGCGAGCTTCACCCCCGTAGCCTGGGTGAAACGCAGTGGAACCCGGGACCCCGCAGACTGAGAAGCTCTGAGGGCGCATACAAAATTCTCCAGGTGCATCTCTTATCCCACCCGTGATGATCAATGCAAGATGGCGTTGCTGATCCTTGGCGATAGCCGCTACTTTATAAAATCAATCACTTGGAAGCGGTTCCTGGGTGGTGCCAGGGAGAGGGGAACACAAAAACCCGTGAGCGCAGCGAACACCTCAACTCAAAACTCAAAACTCAAAACTCTTCAGAACACTACCCAAATGCTCGAATCGAGTGTCAGCATAGCTGATCTTGCTGGGTAATCAGGTAAATATTTGCTCCACGCAAAGTTATCCCAAGGTCGTGCTAGACTTTTATCGTTGCCAAAGAGCAATGGACGCTCAATAAAGTCTGTCTGTTGCCGATGAGGCTGCTATGTCTGAAAAATCATCCCCCCCGTTCGTGAGATGTCGTCTGTTATCCGGGTTCAGCATGCGACGGCTTCCGTTGCTGGTCCTGTGTCTCTGGTGGCTTCCCCTGTCCGCGGCCGATCCGGTCGAGCCGTTGCGACTCGGGATCATGCCGTTCAACAGCACGCTGGCGCTGATCAAGACCCATCAGCCGCTGCGCCAGCACCTGCAGTTAGGCATCGGCCAGCCCATCGACATCTATACGTCGGCGAACTATGACCAGTTTCAGCGGGACTCTCTGGCGGGAGAGTTCGACCTGCTGATCACCGGTCCCCATTTCGGTGTCATGTGTCTCGAAGCCGGGTATGTGCCTCTGGTGCGCTACGACACCGCCCTGCAACCGGTGTTCGTGCTCAACAAGGGTTCCACCATCCGCAGCGTGGAGGACTTTCGCGGTAAACGCATTGGCCTGCCCAACCGGCTCTCCGTTTCAGCCATCGGTGGATTACGCTGGTTGCGCGAACAGGGACTGGTGGCGGATGAGGATTTCCTGGTGCTGGAGAAGACCACCCATGGCGCGGCGATCGCCGCGGTGGCGGTGGGTGATCTGGATGCGGCATTGACCACCTTTACACCCCTCAAGCAGGTACCGGAGGATGTGCGTGAGCACATCCGGGTGATGCCCACCGAGGTTAAGGTGCCCCACCTGATGACCCTGGCCCACGAGCGTCTGGGCGAGGAGAAAATCGAACGCCTGAAACGTGCTTTGAAGAGCTTTCCAGCGACCCCGGAGGGCGCAGCTTTCTTCCACGATACCGGTTACCGGGGCTATCTGACCGTCGATGACCAGAGTATCGAGCAACTCAAGCCCTACATACCGATCGTGCAGGAGTTGATGCACCTCGACAGCGGGGCGCCATGATCCGCGCGGATGTGAACCGCCTCAGCAGGGGATGACCGAAGGCTGATATCCCATGGCATCGTGGTTAAGTTGGAGACATTCACTACGCGGAAAGTTGCTATTGGCCAGTATCCTGGTGGAGGTGGTCATGCTGGGGTTGCTGGTGGGCAACAGCGTGCGCCTCATCCAGACCCATATGGAGCGCCTGACAGAGTCCCGTATCCAGGCCATGGAGCTGGCCTACAAGACGGCGGTTGCGGTACCCCTGGCTTCCCGTGACTATGCCACCCTGCGCGACATCCTGGACGGCTGGCGCAAGGCGGAAGATATCCGATATCTGGTGGTGACCGACAATGCCGGGCGCATCCTCGCTGCTGCCGGATGGGACGACAATGCGACGCTACCCAAGGCGGGGCGCAGTAGCGCGGGCGCAGATCTGACTCATGTACGTTTCAAGGTCGACTATCTGAGCCAGGACTACGGCTGGGTGCAATACGGACTGTCCACCGATTACATCACCCGGGCCAAACATGAGCTGTTCACCCAGGGGTTCCTGATCGCCTTCACGGAGGTGAGTCTGACGGTGATTCTGCTGTCCATGATCGGCTATTGGCTGACCCGCCACCTGAGGGCGCTGATCGAAGCCAGCGGGCGCATTGCCGACGGCGATTATCAGGCCCGTCTGTCGCTCACCAGTCGGGACGAAATCGCGCAACTGGCGGAGCGTTTCAATCTGATGGCGGATGCGGTGCAGAACCGCATCGTGGCGCTGGAGGAGAGCGATCTGCGCTCGCGCACCATCGCCGACTACACCTATGGCTGGGAGAGCTGGCTGGCCCCCGATGGGCACCTGCGCTGGGTGAATCCCGCAGTCCGTCGAGTGACCGGCTACACCCCGCCGGAGTGTTTTGCCATGCCCGATTATCCCCTGCCGATCGTGCATGATCAGGATGTGGGACTGGTGGGGCGCTGTCACCGGCTGGGTCTGGCGGGCAAGACCGGACGCGACCAGGAGTTCCGTATCCGTCGCAAGGACGGACGCATCGTCTGGGTGGCCATGTCCTGGCAACCGATCTTCGACAAACAGGGGGCCTCACTGGGTTACCGTTCGAGTATCCGGGATATCTCCCTGGAGCACTACGCACGCGAGGAGCTCGAGTACCAGGCCAACCATGATGCCCTGACCGGGCTGTTCAACCGGCGCGCCTTCGAAACCCGCCTGCAGGAGGCCCTGGACAGCCTGCGCATCGGTGGAACCCCGCGCACTCTCCTGTATATCGATCTGGACCAGTTCAAGCTGGTCAACGACACCTGCGGCCACAGCGCCGGGGACAATCTGCTGCAGGAGATCACCGCGATCATGCAGCACACCATCGGGCAGAGTTTTCTGGCGCGCCTGGGGGGAGATGAGTTCGGTATGCTGCTGGAAACCGACGGGGAGTCGGCGCAGCGTCTGGCCAGCAAGCTGATCGATGCAATCCACGCCAAGCAGTTCATCTTTGAAGGGCATCACTTTCAGCTCGGCGCCTCGGTGGGTCTGGTCAATATCCTGGATGCCCAGCGGGGCATCGACGAGCTGCTGATCGCCGCGGATCAGGCCTGCTATGCGGCCAAGGACCGGGGCCGCAACCGCATCGAGGTCTACCGTGACAGCGATGACTACTATCGTGTGCAGCGCGCCCAGTTCCTCTCCGTGGAAGAGATCAACCGGGCCTTGCGGGAAGACCGTTTTGAACTCTATTACCAGCGCATCGTGCCCCTGCGCCCCGAGCGGCCGCCCCATGCGGAGATCCTGGTGCGCATGCGTGACGAAAGGGGCGTCATCCACACTCCGGACCGCTTCATACCGGCGGCGGAGCGTTTCAACCTGATGCCGGAAATCGACCGCTGGGTGATCCGCAACCTGTGCCGCCGGCTTGGGGCGCTCGGCCCCGGACATGATCCGCAGACCGCCTTCGCCATCAACCTGTCCGGCCTGAGCCTGACTCACGACGACCTCGCAGAGTTTGTCACCCGGGAGATCGATGCTTGTGGGATCGATCCCAGGCGGATCAGCTTCGAGATCACCGAGACCGCCGCGATCACCCGCCTGGACCAGGCGCAGCGATTCATCAAGACCCTGCAGAGCCTGGGCATCAAGGTGGCCCTGGACGATTTCGGCACCGGGCTCTCCTCCTTCGCCTACCTGCGTAAGCTGGAGGTGGATTACCTCAAGATCGACGCCCTGTTCGTACGCAATCTGGACAGCGACGAACGGGATCTGGCCGTGGTGCGTTCGATCATGGAGGTGGCCAAGGTCCACCGCATTCAGACCATTGCGGAGTTCGTCCACAAGCAGGAGATCGCCGACATCCTGCAGGGGATGGGTATCGACTACGCCCAGGGGTTCGCCCTGCATAAACCGGAACCCCTGTAAGCCTTCACAATATGGCAATGCGGCTTGCCCTGATCCTATTGCGTGATGCTGCGATTTGACATCACCAATGGATGTATTACTGAATGTAATACAGCGCGACCGGAGATCGATCATGATTACTTTAAGGCTTGATCCCAAACTTGAAAAAACCATTAATGATGCCGCCCATAGATTGGGGGTCAGCAAGTCCGAGCTAATCAGAAAAAGCGTTACAGAATATATCACTAGGTTAGGCAAGCCCTCTGCTTGGGAGCTTGGAAGTGATATTTTTGGAAGGTATGCCAGCGGTCAAAGTAACCGGGCTAAAGACAGAAAGGCTCTTTTAAAGGAAAAAATACGAGCTAAAAGATGAAAAAGATCCTGATTGAATCGGGTCCTCTGATAGCGCTCTTTGATGGGAACGACGATTACCATTTGGCATCTGTGGCGTTTACTAAAAACAACGAAGGAAAGCGTTCATTCACCACCTTCATAAAGTGATGGAGCCATGGTGATGTTTAGCCTGATGGCAGGTTCAATCGCCGCCACGGTAGTTTGAAGGGGCGCTTTCGATCATCAGAATCCAGGGTGATCCCATAGGCGGCCTGCAGATTTGCCTCGCTCATCACCTCGCCGGGATCCCCCTCGGCCAGGGTGCGGCCCCGGTGCAACAGATGCAGCCGGTCACAGTAGTGGGCGGCCAGGGAGAGATCGTGCAGCACCACGATCACCGCGCGCCCGGCGTCACAGTTCTCCCGCAGCAGGTCCATCACATCCAGTTGATGAGCCGGATCGAGGGCCGCCACCGGTTCGTCGGCGAGCAGAACATCCGCCTCGGTGGCGAGTGCCCGGGCGAGTCTGACCCGGGCCTGCTCCCCGCCGGAGAGGGTGTCATAGGGGCGGTGCCGCAAACCCAGCAGATCGGTGCGGGCGAGAACCCGGTCGATGATTGCCCGGTCCCCGGGACCGGGCTGCTGCCAGGGCCCCAGATGGGGCGTGCGACCCAGCGTCACTAATCGCTCCACGCTCATCGGCCAGGCCACGTCCCCCGCCTGAGGGAGATAGGCGATATGCCGGGCCCGGGTGGCGGGTTCATAGCTTCCCAGGGGGGCCTCCCGGAACAGCACGCCTCCGCTGTCCGCGCTGCGGATGCCCGCCAGAAGTCTCAGCAGGGTGCTCTTGCCCGCCCCGTTGGGACCGATCAGACCGAGCAGCTGACCGGGTTGCAGTGCGATATCCACCCCGTCCAGCAGGGCCTGCTGTCTGCGGACCACCCGCAGTGCCTGTCCCTTGAGCAGACTCATCCTGCCCTCCGCCGGCCGTGGAGTATCAGCCAAAGAAAAAACGGTGCGCCGATCAGTGAGGTGATCACACCCACCTTGATCTCGCCGGGCAGGGGTATGGCGCGCACCAGGATGTCCGCCAGCAACAGCAGCAGTGCGCCCCCCAGGGCGCTGGGCAGCAGCAGGCGGCTGGGCTGGTAGCCGACCAGGGGGCGCAGCAGGTGCGGCACCACCAGGCCGATGAAGCCGATGGCCCCGGTCACCGAGATGGCTGAACCCACCGCCAGGGCGACCGCCAGAAACGTCCGTCTGCGCAAGCGGGGCAGCGCCACCCCCAGGGAACTGGCCGCCTCCTCCCCCAGGGTCAGAAGATCCAGGGCGCGTCCCTGACGAGCGATCAGCAACCAGCCCAGCAGGGTGCCCGGCAGCAGCAGGAGGAGATCGTCGCGGCTCACATTGGCCAGGGAGCCGAGCATCCACAGGGCGATCTCCTGGACCGCGTAAGGGCTGGGGGCCAGGTTGAGCAGCAGCGAG
>JBNLFS010000094.1:0-42596 GCA_050305635.1 Candidatus Thiodiazotropha sp.
CCGGACCGCGACTACATGCGCTTGCGTCTGGGCACCTCGGCCCAGTTCCAGAACGGTCTGGTGGGCTTCCTCGACTTCGGCACCCTGTTCGCCAACAGTCGCTGGAGCAGCAATAACCTGAGCCTGGGCATCCGAATGGAGTTCTGAGCCTCGCCGGGATCCGGTCGCCAAACCGGATCCCGGTGCCATACGGTTACCTGATTACCCCGCATGCTCAGCCACACAGATGAAAGGTTTGAAAATGCATTTCGTTCCCACGCTCTGCGTGGGAACGCCGATCGATATCACCCCAACCTTTTAGGCGTGCGCAAGCCCGGGACCGCATTCCCACGCGGAGCGTGGAACGGGGAAGGGACAACGCATCTGCTTACGCTTCATCCCTGTGCTCCTCTGACCTGATATCGCCGGTTTCGCCCTTCTGGGCGAGTCGTTTTTCTTATTCGCCATAAAGCAAAAGAAAGGGCGCCCGACGGTCCCGCCCCTGCGGGGAGCGCTGCGATGCTCGCAAGAACCGGCGGGGCTGGAACTCGCTGCGCTCAAACAGCCCGTTTCAGAGGGTTGTTCCCGGGTTCCGCTTCGCTGCACTCGGGCTACGGCCACACGGGAATCTCAAGAAGAGCGAGCATCACCCGTAGCCCGGGTGAAACGAAGTGGAACCCGGGATCCGGCAGAATGCGAAGCACTGCGGGATATCACAAAAACCTCCAGGCCTCTCCCTTCGCCCTGGGCGCAGAGATCCATGCGGCATGGCGATGCTGACATTGGGCCGCCGGAATCCTAGTATCCACGCTCCCAAGTGGGCGAAACGGCGGATGTCCCTTACATCCACCTGCCCGTCGACGTTTGACACAATGGCTGATCGGTCGATGCAAGGCAGACACGTATCGGCAGGTAGCGGTCAACCCAGCAAGGCATCCCGCTTGGCGATCGCCTTGAGTCGCAGCATCAACAGGCAGCCGATGAACATGACCCCGGCCGCCAGGTAGAGTCCCTGTTCATAGCTGCCGCTATCGCGTGCGATCAGCCCTGTCACCGCCGGTGCGGCGATCTGCGCAACACCGTAAGAGATGGTCATCTTTCCCATCATCTTGGCCGGACGGGTAGGGTAGTAGCGACCTGCCATGGTCAGCACCAGACTGACGATGCCGATGAAGGTGCCGCCAAACAGCAGCGCGCCCAGCAAGGTCATGATCAGGTTGGGGACGAGTGCCGGCAGCAGGATGCCCACCACCTGAAGCACGAATGCCAGGGTCAGGGCATTCAGGTCACCCACCCGTCGAGCAATCAGGTCCCAGTTGATACAGGCGGGAGTGGCGCCCAGGCCCAGCAGCAGGAAGGTCCAGGTACCGCTGCCCGAGAGACCGGGGGTCTGCTCGACGATCGCCACGATAAAGGTGGTGCTGACCACATAGCCGACTCCGGCGCAGAAATAGATCAGAATGAACAGGCGCAGAAAGTCCCGGCTCGGCGGATTATCATGCATACTGGCACCGCCGCGGGTGGTGCGGGTGGTATCCGGTGGGGGCAGCCAGGCCCAGGCAGGAATGAGCAGTACAGCCCCGGTCAGACTGAGGATCCACCACTGTTCATGCCAGTCGAACCCGCCGCTGAGAAACTCCACCAGGGCGGAGCAGACCACGATTCCGGCGCCCACCCCGGCAAAGTGAATGCCCAGCTCACTGCGGTGATCATGGCGGATCAGCCAGTTGAGTATCAGCCCGGAGCCGAACAGCAGTCCCGCCGCGCTGCTCAAACCCGCAACGAAGCGCGATGCCGCCCACACCCAGAGTTGATCGGTCATACCCATCACCACGGTGGAAAGCACCGCGAACACCAGTCCAAGACGGTAGAGCCGGTCCTTCAGGACCAGGTCGCTGATCAACGAAGCGATGATCGCCCCGCACAGGTAGCCCACATAATTGATCGAAGCCAGCCAGCCGCCCTCGGCAATGCCCAATCCCGCCTGCTGCTGCATCAGCGGCAGCATCGGGGTATAGGCAAAACGCGCAATCCCAAGGGTCAGGATCAAACTGACGATCCCGGCGCTGAGCACCTTGAGGCGGGCAATGGCATCAGACATGAAATCCACCAGTGAAAAACCGGCAACATATCAGTTTCAGCGCAAAAGACCACCCCAATGATCCAACATAACCCGCCCAATCGTAGCCCGGATGCAGCGAAGCGGAATCCGGGAATCCCCGGTCGACCCAGGAACCGGCGCGACACCTTCCCCACACATCCCATTAGAGGCGCATACCACTCAATCCACCTGCGTTGACAAACCGCCCGCCATAGACCGAGGATGTGCAGAGACATACGCGCGGGGCAGGCAGCATGGGCTTCATCAACGGCATCACCCTTCTTCTTATCTACCAACTCATCGGCGAGATAACGGTACTGTGGTTGGGTCTGCCGGTTCCGGGGCCGGTCGTGGGGATGCTCCTGCTGTTTCTGACCCTGCTGATTCGGGGACGCTCGACTGAGCCCTTGAACCAGGCCAGCAGCACCCTGCTGAGTCACCTCTCCCTGCTTTTTGTCCCGGCGGGCGTGGGCCTGGTGGTACACCTCAACCTCATTGCCGATGCCTGGTTGCCGATCCTTCTCACCCTGGTGCTCAGCACCCTGATCACCCTGGCCGCAACCGCCGGGATCTTCTGGCTGACCCTGCGCCTGCGCTCGGGGAGGTCCTGATCCATGCCGGAAAAGAATCTCGCCGCCATCTGGGTCTACCTCTCCACCACACCGCTGCTGGGGCTGACGATCACCCTGATCGCCTACGGACTGGCCTATCGGGTCTATATGCGATTCAAGGCCAACCCCCTGTTGCACCCGGTCTTGCTTTCCGTGAGTCTGTTGATCGCGCTTCTGCTGCTCACCGGCACACCCTACAGCGCCTACTTCGAAGGCGGCCAGTTCGTGCATTTCCTGCTGGGACCCGCGACCGTCGCACTCGCGGTGCCCCTCTATCATCAGTGGCCCAAACTCAAGCGACTCTGGCTGCCTCTGGGTATTACCCTGGTCTCGGGGGTGGTGGTCGGCGCCCTGAGTTCGATACTGCTGGCCCAGATGTTCGGGATCGGCGCGCAGACACTGCGCTCACTGGCGCCGAAGTCGGTGACAGCTCCGGTAGCCATGGGTATCGCGGAAAAGATCGGCGGATTGCCCTCATTGACCGCCGTATTCGTGGTGATCACCGGCATCCTGGGGGCCGCGGTCGGAACCCGGATATTCGCACTCATGCGCATTCAGGACGACAGCATCAAGGGGTTCGCCATGGGCATCACCGCTCACGGCATCGGAACCGCCCGCGCCTTTCAAATCAGCCAGGAGATGGGCGCCTTCTCGGGTTTGGGGATGGCCCTGGCTACCTTTACAACCGCCATCATTCTGCCCTGGCTGTTGAATGTTCTGGGGTACTACTGAGCAACAGTAAGTGGCGATAATTCGATACAATGAGACGGTCTATGCGGATCGTATCGACGCGCTCATTCGGAGCGATCGGTGATCTCAGGGGAGCAATCATGAAGCGGCCAGGAAAAAGTCACACCCGATTCAAAAGGTTCTACCATGACATATCCAACCACACCCCGTTCAGCAAAATGGTGGTCTTGCTCATCGCACTGTGGCTGCTGTTTTCCGCCGGGGTCTACTTCGCGGAGCAGACCAGTGTCCAACCGACCCTGACCAGCTACGGCGAAGCCCTCTACTGGGGCATCGCTGCGTTTTCCACAGCGGGCATCGCCGATACTCCCAGTTCCGGCTGGGCGAAGCTCATCGGTGGGACTTGGATCGTGATCGGTTCGGCGCTGTTCTTCGGCGCGATTGTCGCGACCATCACCGGCTATTTCATGCGTCCGATGCAGCGGCCCCACAAGAAGATCATCGACACCATCGAGTATAATCTGGAACAGCTCAATGACCTGACCCTAGAAGAACTCGATTTGCTCAAAGAGACCGTCGATACCCTGATCGCTCATGTTGAGCAGCTCAAGGCAGAGAGTCGGAGCAGGGCGGATTCCAAATCGGCCTCGGCAGCTTAGAACCCGTTCCAGCTGAGTTCGAGAGCCGTTGACAGCCGCTATCCAATCAACAAAAAGTGCTAGCCATTAATTCATGAATAACAACAACCTGTCACTTACCATCAAAGCCCTGACCTTTTCGGCGCGTAAGCATCGCGATCAACGGCGCAAAGACGCGGAAGGCACCCCCTACGTCAATCACCCGATCGAATTGCTGAATATTCTGGTCAACGAAGCTGGGATAGAAGACGCGGAGACCCTCGCTGCCGCGCTGTTGCACGACACGATCGAGGATACGGAAACTCGTGTCGAGGAGATCGAAAATGAATTCGGACTGGTCATCGCAAGCCTGGTCATGGAAGTCACCGACGACAAAACCCTGAGCAAGCTCGAACGCAAAGCCATGCAAATCCACCACGCACCCCACCTCTCCGACAAGGCCAGGCTGGTAAAATTGGCCGACAAAATCGCCAACCTGAGGGATATACAACGCAGCCCACCGGTCGGCTGGGAACTCGAACGCCGCCAAGCCTACTTCGACTGGGCCAGTGACGTGGTCAAAGGCATCCGTGGTACCCATCCCCACCTGGAAGCCCTGTTCGACGAAATCTACCAAATGCGCCCCAAGACCTAACGCCAACCGTAGCCCGGGTGAAACGAAGTGGAACCCGGGATCCAGCAGAATGCGAAGCGCTGCGGGATAATGCAAAACCCTCCAGACAGCTCCCTTAGCCCTTATTGCAGAGATCAATGCAGCTCAATGGCGATGCTGACATGACTCCAGTAACTGAGGCTCCATAAAACCAATCGTTTGGGAGGGGTTACTGGTAAGGCCGGGGAGAAGGGGTATCAACACATCAGACAACCCCTAATCGATACTTCCACTCATGCGGGCAGTGCAAAGCAATCTCCAATCGCTCCGGCACGCCATAAAACAGTACGCCACCCATCAAACCGTCAACAAATTCAGCAAAATAAACAAAACAACAAAAAAACCCCCAACAAAGGTCCAAATCCGATCCCACCGACGATTCCGCAGCACAAAGGCTTCCGTCTGCTCCCGAATCGCCGATCGAGCACCCTCATCCAATTCAGGATCAATCCAGACTCGCTGATGATCCAGCATGTCAGACTCCGCAGCGGAAATGGCACGGATCAGATCCGCATGATAGAGGTGAGTATCCACATCAACCAGCGTATGCCCCAGCCGATCATGCAAGTGCATATGTGCCGCCTCGACATCCGTAAACCGGGCGATATAGCGAATATGCGAGCCATCCACACTCTCCTGGGTGTTCGGCAAGTCATCACGGATCGAAACCCGCATCATACCCGGGTGGTCAGGGTGCGTAATCAGGACCAGATAGCCAGTTTTCATGATAAGAACCGATGGGGGCAGGACAACCCACTATTCCATTTAAAAGTCTATGAATCAAGCCACATTCTCAAGCATATCGCCTCCGCCGATAGCCTCGTGAAGTTCGAAGTCTTACTGCCCTGGAACATGAAACCGGAGGGGGCACAATCAGACTGATTCTTTGGCGCTTGCCGTCAATACGCCTGCATGTTCTGACTCTTGAGTCTGAACGTGAGTTTGTTAGGCCCGCCGCCACCCAAATCAATACCAATAGGAAGAGTAGGTGGCCAAGATAGACTATACGGGATAGCCCTAGTTAGTGATATTACTAACTAGAAATCAACATTATATTTTTGTTTACTGCAGGTTCAGATAATTATCTGAATATCAACGAGAGTTTCACTATATTCATGGAGAATTAGATATGGATGCTATGCAAGGAAGTCAGCTTGGAAGCTCACAGATCCTGCCGGGTGGCTGTTATCGACCTGATGTGCAAAAAAACTGTGATGGATCATCAATAGTTTATGAGAACGGTAGGACGACATTCAACGGTACGAATGGAAACGACAACATTGACGTTTGTACCCATTGGGATGGCTCAACCGATATCACATGTAATGGCAAGACTTACCATTTAACCGCAGAACAGTCTAGAAATCTGGTTGTAAATGGTGGTAGCGGTAACGACAATATCACCTCAAGAGGTTTTCAAATCTGTGGGCAAAACAACGTTACTCTGAATGGTGGAAGTGGTGATGACACGATCACCGGCGGTTATGCGAATGAAACCATCAATGGTGGATCGGGTGACGATACTATTAATGGCGGAGCCGGTAACGATACCATCAACGGTGGATCGGGTGATGATACCATCAACGGTGGTTTCGGAAATGATTCTATCCGAGGCGGATCGGGTGACGATACCATCAATGGTGGTTTCGGCGATGATTTTATCAGTGGTGGTTCAGGTGACGATAACATCAACGGCGGTCCTGGTAGAGACATTGTCTGTGATGATGGACGCGGTCGAAATGATATTCCACCACCTAATCCAGGCAGAGGCGACACCATTGGTGATCACCACGGGCATCACCACCGGCATCATGATAATGGGAACCATCACGGGCATCGTGATCATGGGCATAATAATCATTGTGATCGCCCCGGTAATGGCCCTCAACAAAACTCCGGTGGTGGAGGTTTGCCCTCATTTTTAGACCCACTTGGTCTGTTCGGAGGCGGTGGTATGCCTTCACCGCCAAACCCATTGAGCATGCTGGGTGGCATGCTAGGCGGAGGCGGGCCGAATCTGTCAGGAGGCGGAGGTTTTCCCCTCAACCTGATCCCATTCAAGTAAGTGAACAAACTGGAGTAGTCGCAACTTGATCTGACAGTTCTGGTTTCAGTGGAACGCCTGTCAGGTCAAGTTCTTCCTGCGTTCCTTTTTTCCAAATTCGTGTTCCGACTTCCAGTATGGCCAGGCTCAGCAGTCACTGAACACCGCGCCCTGATGTGTGCATTGAGCCGGAATGGGTGTTCGTGAATGGTCGGAATATGATTGTCGTTTCTGGTAACACCTATTCCACGGGAATTGGTTCAGGTACTATCCAGGTGCTTTCAGATGATGATGACTTCGACATTGAGTTTCGCAGCGGCCCTCTGGATGGTCAAGCTGTGCAGGTCTATTTTGATACACATGGGCAATACTTTAATATCTCTCCGAATGCTCGGTCGGCAAGTTGTTACCAGAACGGGGCCAGTGAAGCCAGAGCGCAGTTGAGTTTTGAGCGGGCTTCTCTAAACGCGGGTGACTATACATGTCGAGATATTGATACTGGAAAAGATGTTATTCTCGCTATATCAATGGATGGACGTTATTCGCTAGGCAATACCCAGGGTACTTGGCATGCTATTGAAAGTATCAAAGATTTTGAAACTACCGTTGTGTTTAGTGATGGTGCGCTTGATGGGGCTGAGATAGCCTACTATGAAACAGATGACAGCGGCATAAGTGAATTTGGTTATGTGACAACAGATGCCGATGGTCTTTTTGATAATGGATCATCGCAGGGGCCATCAACGCTGAATTGCTGGCGTGATGACGAACCGATCTCCGATCCTGTGTATGGAGCACAGGAGGCGCCACTACCAACGCCACCGACCGTTGCACTTTCCGGCCGTTATGTTCGCTCAGTATACTTTTATAGTGTAATGGATCTGTATCACAGAGCGGACCATTTCTGGTTTGATGCTAATGGTTATGCTTATCGAGGTGAAACGCCATATACCGGTCTTGATTGCAGTCGTACACAACCGAATGGTTTGCCCTTTTGCGACACTTATCAATTCGATGGCAATACTCTGACATTCTTCTCCCCACTCGGGAATGAAATCGAAAGCTATTCAGTGGTTAATGAGAATGGTCAAATCGTCGAGATTGGTGGTGAAAGCGCGAGATCTGCACGTCTCGCTTTACCCGATGATCTCTCGGGTGTCTGGTCAAACTATACGTGGTGGAACTATGGCTGCTACGATGTTGGATACTGTAACAATGGCTATGAAGATCGAGTATATGCTTTCAATGACACTTCTCGATTTCTCTACACCATCGAGGGTATTCATACACTGGGAGTCTCTACAATAGATGGTCCGGGATCAGCCTTTTCCTTTGGAAGCACTGATCTGAAAAGGGCGGGTCAGGCAAGCCTTAGTGGAACTACAATGACATTGACATTTGATACCGGCGTTCAGACGAGATATTTCGTCGTTGTTATGAGCGATGGGAGTTTGGCAATCGATGGAAATGTGTATACTTTCGAGGGTCGATGAAATGGATGATTGTTATATTTTATTTAGGAGTGATGCAGGCTCTTGGCAGTCTGTTAAAATTCGCTCAGACGAGTGCGAGACAAGGTGAAAGCCGCCGAAAAAGCGCAGTTTACTGGAGTAAATGAGCATTTTGAGGCGGTTTTCAACGCAAGACCGTACCGTCTGTGTAGAATTTCAACAGCCTGTTAGGTTGGGCACTTAAGGGTAGGGGATTCGAGTGTGCGTTAGGCGAAATCAGAACTATAGTCCCTACTGCACTATAGTACACTTCAATCGTTGCCCCTACCGATATTCTGCCACTCTTTCTTCTGCTATCGAAGATGATCAAATCAACAATCTTCCCAAAATATCCAGTGAAAATGTGTCATATCACTGAACTATACTGAGCATTCCGGGTGATTTGACACAACTCGCAACTATTTGTTTTACAGAATGATTCATGTCAATGAGAATGACGCCCTCATGTAGCTAGACTACCCGCATTCCCTGAGTCCGCGTGGGTCACCCGCCAACCTGATGAGAAGAGCCAATCTGTTCCTCGCCTGTTTTGCCTTGCTGGGCATCGGATTTGCAGCAACATGGATAGATGCTGGCCGAGTCCGGATGACTTTGGCTGAGAAACAACACTCCACCCGGGATCTGGTCCTTCAACTAGGCTTGAGTGACCCTGCCTTGTTCACGGAGGCGAGGTATACCCGGCATCCCAGTCTTGCGGATCTCAATTCGGCTTTTCAGGATCACCCCGGGGCTCTTGGGCATTTTCCCACCGGTTCGCTTCTGCAACCGCCTCGGAGCCTCGTGCCATGATGCAGTTGTTGAGGCGTCAGAGGTACCTGATCGAGTACACGCTTTCGTCCCTGTTGCGACGTAAGGGTAAGAGTTTCGGTCTGTTGCTGGTCTATGCCCTGATCGTTTTCATGCTGGCGTCCGTGACCCTGTTCACCCATGCCCTGCGTTCTCAGGCCCAGTCCCTGCTCGAATCATCCCCGGAGATCATCGTACAGCGTATTCTTGCCGGTCGCCAGGCACTGGTCCCAGAAGGCTACCTGGATAAAATCGGCCGTCTGCGGGGTGTCACGCGAAAGACGGGGCGTCTGTGGGGCTACTACTACGATCCTGCCGTGAAGGCGAATTATACGATTATGACGGGTGGTCAGGAGGCCTTGCCCCTGGATAGGATTCTGATCGGCTCGGGCATTGCCCGTACCCGGGGGTTGGGACTCGGGGACTATCTCACATTGCGCGACTCTCAGGGTGGTGCCTACAGTTTTCAGGTGGCTGAGATCCTCAACCCGGAAACGGAGTTTATGAGTTCTGATCTTTTGCTCATGTCTCCGCAGGCTTTCCGCCGCCTGTTCGGAGTTCAGGAGGGGGTTTATACCGATCTGGTGTTGTCGGTACGAAATCCCAGAGAGGTGCGCAAGGTCGCGGAAAAACTCACCGAGCTACTCCCTGACAGTCGTCCGGTGCTGAAGGAGGAGATCCTGCGTACCTATGACAGTGTCTTCTCCTGGCGACAGGGCGTTGTCTTTGTGTTGCTGGTTGGGGCGGTGCTTGCGTTCGTGATCTTTGCCTGGGACAAGGCCTCGGGTCTGAGCGCGGAGGAGAAGCGCGAGATCGGCATCCTCAAGGCGGTGGGTTGGGAAACCGCCGATGTCATGCGGATGAAGTTCTGGGAGGGTGCCATCATCTCCCTGACAGCCTTTCTGCTGGGTTATCTGTCGGCTTATGTTCATGTCTTTTATGCCTCCGCAACCCTGTTTGAACCGGTTCTGAAAGGTTGGGCGGTGCTCTATCCGAAATTTCAACTGCTGCCTACCGTGGATGGGTTGCAGGTGGCGACCTTGCTGTTCTTTACGGTGTTGCCTTATGTAGTGGCGACCATCATCCCGGTCTGGCGCACTTCGATCACCGATCCTGATGCGGTGATGCGGTGATCCCATGCTGATCGAACTCGACGATGTGCATAAGGCGTTCAACCAGGGTCGGCCCAATGAGTTCTGGGCGGTACGCGGTGTGTCGATTGATTTCGAGGCGAACCGCATCACCTGTCTGAATGGGGCCAGTGGATCCGGTAAAACCACCCTGCTATCCATGGTGGGTTGTCTGTCCAGACCCACCCGGGGACGTATCCTGCTCGATGGGCGTGTGATCTCCGGACTCCCTGAACGCTTTCTTACAGATGTCAGGCGCCATACCTTTGGATTTATCTTTCAGCGCTTCAATCTGATTCCGGGCTTGAGCGTGTTGGAAAACGTCATGTTGCCCGCATACCCCCTGGGGCTGCCTTACCCGAAGCTGCTGGCCTCTGCCCGTCAACTGCTGGATCGCTTCGATCTGTCATCGAAGTCGGATAACCCGGTGGAGTGGCTGTCCGGTGGTGAGGCTCAACGGGTCGCCATCTGTCGCGCATTGATCAATGATCCCCAGGTGCTGATCGCAGATGAACCCACCGCCAATCTCGACAGCCGCTTGTCGGTTGAGTTCATGGGGCTGATGGCGGATCTGCGCAGCTCAGGTAAGACCGTGTTGATCTCAAGTCACGATCCCGAGGTGTTCGACTCACCGGTGGTCGATGAGATCGTGCGCATGCGTGATGGCGGTATCACGACCGGGGAAGGCTAGACGATGCTGCTGAATCCCGCGATCATGGCTCTGCTGCTGGTTTCAATGGTTGACACCTTGATGGTGCTGATGGCGTCTGTGTTCGCCGTGCAGGTGCTGCTTCATTGGGATATCGACAGCGGTACGGAACGCCAACTGCGTCTCGAGCGCCGAACCTATCTGATCTCCACCTTGTTGATCTGGACCTTTACCTTTGAGCTGCTCTCCCTGCTGCTGTTTGTCTACAATGCGGAATCCCTGTCGGGGCAGTTTGTTGGGGCGATGTGCGCCACCGGTGTGTTGAACGTCAATGCCTGGGGTTGGCCGACCCTGTTTATCAAGATTGGGGTGTTTTTCTTCGGCGCCCTCTGGCTGACCCTCAACTACATCGACAATCGGGGCTACGACTATCCACTGATCCGTTACAAATACGGTCTGCTGCTACTGGCGCTGCCCCTTGTGGTGGCGGAACTCATTTTCCAGGGGGAGTTCTTTCTCGGCATGGATCCCCAGGTGATCACCTCCTGCTGCGGTACTCTGTTTTCCGCGGATGCCGAGGGGGTGGCTGCCGAGGTGTCCGGTCTGGCGCCGGACCGCGCGTTGATCCTGTTGAGCCTCTCCGGGGTGCTGGTGATCGGTAGTGGCTTGTGGGTGTTGCTGCGGGGACGCACGGGTTGGTTGCTGTCACTCTGTGGAACCCTTGCGTTCGTGGTGGCGCTGGTGAGCATCGTCTCCTTCCTGGCGCTGTATATCTATGAGCATCCGCATCATCACTGCCCGTTCTGTATCCTCAAGTCGGGTTATGACTATATCGGTTACATGCTCTATCTGCCCCTGTTTCTCGGGGCTGCTCTGGCGTTGAGTGCGGGGGTGGTGACACCCTGGCGGGAGCTGCCGAGTCTGCGCTCCACGGTGATTCGCATGGCGCCCCGGTTGGGGGGCTTGGCGCTGCTGTTTTTCCTGATGTTTTATCTGTTTTCGGTGGTTGTGGTATGGCGGTCCAATCTCACGATGGAGGGTGTCTGGTGGTAGTGCGCCGTGCAGTGGGTCTGTTGCTGATGGTCGGGCTGATCCTGATGTCAGGATGTGGTGGTTCCGATTCCTCGGGTCTGGCGAAAGGGGCGGCAACCCCCCGCTTTGAACTGCAACGCCTGGAAGGCGGGGTGAGCCGTTTTCCCGAGGATTTCGCGGGTCAGGTCGTGGTGATCCGTTTCTGGGCGGACTGGTGTCCGTTTTGTGAAAGCGAGATGAAAGCGATCGAACCGGTTTATAACAAATACCGGGACAAGGGGCTGAGGATACTCGCCCTGAACGTCCGGCAGGACCAGAAAACGGCAGCGGCATTCATTCAGAAGTTGGGTATCAGCTACGACACCCTGCTCGATCAGGAGGGTGCCGTGGCGAGGGCCTATGGGGTCATCGGCTTGCCCACCACGTTCATACTCGATCGGCAAGGGCACCTGGCCACGCGCATTTTGGGTGAGTCTTCCGCGGAGTTGTTCGAACAACTGGTGAGCGATCAGCTTTGAACGAAATCTCCCTGAGTATCGCCTTTTCCACCGGCATCTTTGGCAGTTTCCACTGTCTGGGCATGTGCGGCGGTATCAATGGGGGGTATTTCATTCATGCCCGGCCCCGGGACCGTCTCAAGACTGTTGTGACGTTTCACGCCACTAGGGTGGCGATCTACACCCTGCTTGGCGTCAGTGGGGCGGTGCTCGGGCATGTGCTGGTGCAAAGTGGTTTCATCGGGAAAACCCAAGGCATTCTGATGATTGTCGCCGGAGTGCTGGTCGCTCTGCTCGGTTTGCAGATGCTCGGTGCGTTCAGCGGCCTTCGAAAGAGCGAAGCACCGCAACGGCTCGAAGTGCCCCTCTCGTCACTGACTCAATCGCTTCCCGGATGGCGCGCATATCTGGCAGGTGCATTCAACGGTTTGGTGCCCTGCAGCCTGGTTTTTTCCGTGGCGGTGAAGGCGGCGGCCACGGCGGATCCCTGGCGTGCTGGAATGTTGATGTTGAGCTTCGGTGCGGGAACCTTGCCG
Organism: Candidatus Thiodiazotropha sp.; assembly: GCA_050305635.1. GTDB lineage: Bacteria > Pseudomonadota > Gammaproteobacteria > Chromatiales > Chromatiaceae > Thiodiazotropha. The sequence continues at coordinate 12,857 of JBNLFS010000094.1, forward strand.
TCCATGGTGATGGTGTCTTTACTCGGTGCCTGGATCGGTTCCGGTGTACGGGGTTGGTTGACCCGTGCCGCGGGTGTCGGCGTGGTGTTGCTGGGTTTGTGGACGGTCTACGAGGGTCTGATTTTCTACGATGTCATGCGGGGGCTGGCCAACTGGTGATTTTTTTAATTTTTAATTTTGAATTGAGGTGTTCGCTACGCTCACGATTTTTTTGTTTACACCGGGGGTGAAGGGATAAAAACCGTGAGCGTAGCGAACACCTCAATTCAAAATTTAGAATTTAAAATTCAAAATTCAAGTTACAGTGGTAAACAACAGGAGAAAACACGATGTGTGATGATCACAAAATGGATCGAAGAAAAATGCTGAAGGTACTCTCGGTCGCGGGTCTGGCGGGTGTGTCAGGCACGGCCCTGGCCGGTCCCGGCGTCGGGGTCATGGTTCCCGGTAAGGGTTGGGTGAAATCCACGGGCGCCGCCTGCGAAGGTGATGGCACCCCGTTGCAGTTCATCCCCAAGACCGCGCCGGATGACAAGCCCCTGGAAAATGAGTTGGAAAAGTATGCAGCCTGTCCCTATTGCGGTATGGACCGCACCAAGTGGCACCACAGCCGTCACCTGGTTCACTATGATGACGGTCTGGTGGACGGGACCTGTTCCATCCACTGCATGGCGATCAGTCTTTCGTTGAACATCGATCGGGGACCGAAGGCCATCTATGCCGCGGATTTCGGTTCCAGCGAGGCGATCAAACCCCTGGTGAACGTGGACGAGGCCCATTACCTGATGGGTTCGAAACTCAAAGGCACCATGACCGCGCACAGCAAGATGGCGTTTGCCTCGGAAGCGGCGGCAAAGCAGGCCATGGCTGAGAACGGCGGGGAACTGGTGAATTTCGATGCAGCCTTGAGCGATGCCTACCTGGGTATGGCTAAGGACACCATGATGGTGCGCAAAATGCGCCTTGAACGACGACAGCGCATGATGGAAAAGATGAAGCAACAGCAAGGATAATGCGGGTGACATCCGGCGGACGACGGTTCGCCGGATGACCACGCTCAACCCGAGAAAAAGATGATGAAGCGATTGGAACGGCCTTTCAAGACACTGCTGAGCGGGTTGCTGATGCTGGGCTCCCTGATGGCAGTGCCACTGTTTGCACAACCCGTGGATCTACCGTCACCCGGTCCAAGGGATACCTGTCCGGTGTGTGGTATGTTCGTGGCGAAGTATCCGGAGTGGGTTGCAACGGCTCAGTATCAAGACGGTCATGCACACCATTTCGATGGCGCCAAGGACTTGTTTAAATACCTGCTCGAGCTTGACAAGTGGGCGCCGAACCATCAACTGAGCGAGATTGAAACCGTCGGGGTGACCGAATATTACGGCCTGCAGAGGATCGATGCCCGGCAGGCCTGGTATGTGATCGGCTCCGATGTACTGGGACCCATGGGGCATGAGTTGATTCCGTTCGAAACCCAAGCCGATGCCGAGGAGTTTCTCAGGGACCACCAAGGGGTGGCCATCCTGCGTTACGCAGATGTGACCCTCGTGTTACTGGACAACCTGGATCATGGGGTTTTCAAATAAGCCTCCCTAGAGTGTCTGATCAGTCGACTGAACGAACAACTATGAAACCCAGACACTGGATTGGCCCGTTTCCATCCAGCTGGGCCATGCGTATTTTACCCGGTGGGTGGCCGGGAATGCGTAGGTCGGGTTAGCGCAGCGTAACCCGACACAGAGTATGTGATTCGATGCTTTGCGTCGGGTTATGCTGCGCCAACTCGACCTGCCGGCTGAGATTGATCCAAGCATTTCCTCTCTCCTCGGCGAGAGGGAGAGGGGATCAACACACCGCCGCCTCACTGAACATGTTACCTCTGTAGCCTGGATGAAGCGCAGCGGAATCCGGGGCGTGCGGGTTTCGACTCTTCCCAGGTTACGCGTTGCTTCACCCGGGCTACAAGCGCTCACATCCGTTTGAGGAATTACTCCACCCGTTCACTTCGACTCTTGATCATTGGATACCCTCTCCCCTCGCGGGAGAAGGCCAGGGAGAGGGGGCCTAATGGCTTTTGAGTGAAGCGAATTCCTCATTTCAACACGCAATAATGCGCGAGGGCTGGTGGTTTCACGTGCATGCCTGAGAGTCATGGGTAATCAAATTGTTTTGTGCAAAATTTTCACAAATACCTGTTAAATTTACCACGCATCATCCCTTTTTGACTGCACGTATGCTGCCTGGTGCGAGTCAAATATGTCCTGCCAGAACATGTGGATTCAGACCAACAGCCCCTAATCAGGTCTCAATCATGTTAAGGTAATGGCATCCAGGAGTTGCAATAGGCCATGCCATGACATGCGGCGATGCAGGCGCCCGGTTGAATCGGCATGGTCAACAAGACACTCGATGGGATGCCTGCGTCATCACCATCGACTGACGGAGGAATGGGGGCATGGGATCCTGCCGGAAACCACGCCGCCGTTGACCGGATTATGTACATTTGCCTGATCAGCATACACGGACTGATTCGCGGTCACGATCTGGAACTCGGGCGTGACGCGGATACCGGCGGCCAAACCAAATATGTCGTCGATCTGGCGCGTGCCCTGGCGGACTGTGACGAGGTGAGCCGGGTGGATCTGGTGACCCGCCGGGTCACGGGTTCGGATGTCAGTGATGATTATGCCGAACCCCTGGAGATCCTCGCGCCCAAGGCACGCATCGTGCGCATCGACGCCGGCCCCGAAGCCTACCTGCCCAAAGAGACCCTGTGGGACTATCTCGACAGCTTCATGGATAACCTCCTGGTCTGGCTGAATGCGCAACAACGCATGCCGGACATCGTCCATAGCCATTATGCCGATGCGGGATATGTCGGGGTCAAACTCTCGCATCTTTTGGGTATCCCACTGGTGCACACGGGACACTCCCTGGGTCGCGATAAGCAGCAGCGCCTGCTGGCCAAGGGGTTGGCCCGTCAGTTGATCAATGAGCGCTACAACATGGAGCGCCGGATCGAAGCCGAGGAGGAAGTGCTGGCCAATGCGGATCTGGTGATCACCAGCACCCACCAGGAGATCGATGAGCAATACAGCCTCTACGATTACTACCGGCCTGACAGCATGGCGGTCATCCCGCCAGGTACCGATCTGACCCAGTTTCACCCGCCCAGGTCGCAAAACGAGGAGATTCATTTCACCAAGAGCCTCGCACGGTTCCTGCAGAAGCCGGACAAGCCGATGATCCTGGCACTGTCCCGTGCGGATGAACGCAAGAACATTCAAACCCTGCTCGAGGTCTATGGGGAATCGACCGAATTGCAGAACGCGGCGAACCTGGTGATCGTGGCGGGTAACCGGGATGACATCCGGGAGATGGAGAGCGGTCCGCAATCGGTGATGACCGAATTGCTGATGCTGATCGACTATTACGACCTCTACGGTCACGTCGCCATTCCCAAGCGTCACCTGGCCCAGGAAGTGCCGGACATCTATCGCCTGGTCACCCAATCCAAGGGTGTGTTCATTAATCCTGCCCTGACCGAACCCTTTGGTCTCACGCTGCTGGAGGCCGCGGCCAGCGGCCTGCCGTTGATTGCCACGGAAAACGGAGGTCCGGTGGATATCATCGGCAACTGCGACAACGGGCTGCTGATCGATCCGCTGGATAAAAAGGCGATTCGCGTCAGCCTGCTCAAACTGCTACATGATGACCCGTTGTGGCGCACCTACTCTCGCAACGGTCTCACCGGTGTGCGCAAACACTATTCCTGGCAGGCGCATGCGCGTAAGTACATTGCATCGATTTCGCCCTTGCCTGCGACTCACGAACGCCTGCCGACCAAGCCGTTGAAACACATCACCCGTCGCGACCGCGACCGGGCCATCTTCACCGATCTGGATCAGAATCTGCTGGGCAACACCTCCGGTCTCAAGCGCTTTATCGAAGTGGTGCGTGACAATCGAAAATGCACCAGCTTCGGCATCGCCACCGGACGCCGCCTGGATGACGCCCTGTCGGTCATGAAGAAGTTCTCGATTCCCATCCCCGATGTGCTGATTACCGGACTGGGCACCAAGATTCACTACACCAAGAGCCTCGCCATGGATGACTACTGGGTCGAACACATCGATCATCTGTGGCAGCCGAAAAGCATACGCCGGGTCCTGTCCGGGTTGCCCGGGATCAATCCGCAATCCCGGGAGGAGCAGAGCTTCTTCAAGATCGCCTACCACTACGATCCCAGCAAGGCGCCCACGGTGGACGAAATCAATGCACTGCTGCACAAGGAGGAACTCACCTGCAACGTCATCCACGCCTTCGGACAGTTCCTGGATATCCTGCCCTCCCGGGCTTCCAAGGGACAGGCCTTGAGATATGTTGCCCAACGCCTGGACATTCCCCTCGAACGCATACTGGTTGCGGGCGGGTCGGGTTCGGATGAGGACATGATGCGCGGCAATACCCTCGCGGTAGTGGTTGCCAATCGGCATCATGAGGAGCTGTCGCATATGATCGATCATGAGCGGATCTATTTTGCACAGCAGTCCCATGCCCTGGGTATTCTCGAAGCCATCGATCATTACGACTTTTTCCACAGCTGCCAGGTCCCCTTAGAACACGATGAGTAAGCTGCTGATCTGCACGGATCTCGATCGCACCCTGCTGCCCAACGGTCCCCAGCCCGAGTCGAGCGGTGCGCGGGAGGGATTCGCCCGGCTGTGTCAGGATGACAGCATTCACCTGGCCTATGTCAGTGGTCGTGATCAGCGTCTGGTCGAACGGGCCATGGCCGAGTATGCACTGCCCAGACCGGATTATGTGATTGCCGATGTGGGGTCGACCGTGTATTCCCTGGATGCGCATGGCCGATGGCTGGCGATGCAGGACTGGTTTGATCTCATTGCGCCGGACTGGGCGGGCTATGATCATGCAGCGCTGCGACAGCTGTTCGAGGAGTGGCCGGAGCTGGAATTGCAAGAGCCGGAGAAACAGAACCGATACAAACTCAGTTTTTATGCCTCGCCGGATCAGGATGCGCTGGCCCTGCGTGAACGGATGCACAGCCGGTTGCGTTCACTGGGTGTGTCGGCGCATCTGATCTGGAGCATCGATGAAACCACCGCGACCGGGCTGCTCGATCTGCTGCCTGCTGCTGCGGGCAAATACCCGGCCATCGAGTTTCTCCGCCGGCATCTCGGCCTGGATGTGGAGGAGGTGCTGTTTTCCGGCGACAGCGGCAACGATCTGGATGTGCTGGTCAGTCCGATCCCCTCGGTGCTGGTGGCCAATGCCTTGCCGCAGGTGCAGTTCGAGGCGAAGGAACGGGTCGCGGAGCAGGGCGCCGAGGCGCGGTTTTACCAGGCATTGGGAGGTTATCTGGGGATGAATGGCAACTACGGTGCTGGTATCCTCGAAGGGGTGCACCACTATCATCCTGAGTTGGCCCGCAGGGTGCTGGAGACGGAACCCGGTATTACAGGCTGAGCTGGATTTCAACAATCTGCATCGCTGAACACAAGACTCACAAAATCAGATCTCTCACTATGACCAATAAAAAACTGATCATTTTTGGCGAGGTGCTCTACGACTGCTTTCCAGACGGCAGTCAGGTGCTGGGTGGCGCGCCGTTTAATGTCTCCTGGCATCTGCAGGCATTCGGCCAGTCACCGTACCTTGTCAGCCGGGTGGGACAGGATCAAGAGGGGCGGCAGATCGAGCAGGCCATGCGCGATTGGGGTATGGATACCAGGGGGTTGCAACAGGATCCTGAACATGTGACCGGAAAGGTGGAGATTCGTCTCGAGGACGGGGAGCCGAGTTACGATATTCTCTCCGGTGTGGCCTACGATTTCATCGATCCTCAGGAATTGTCACCTCCCAAGGGTGCGATGCTCTACCACGGCAGCCTGGCATTGCGCCAGCCGGTTTCCCGGCAGGCCCTGTCGGCGCTTAGGCAACAGCGACCTGAGCGGGTGTTTCTGGACGTCAACCTGCGACCGCCCTGGTGGCGCAAGGAAGAGGTGCTCGAGTGGACGTCCCAGGCGGACTGGGTCAAGTTGAATCAGGATGAACTGGTTGCACTGTGGGGTGGTGCAAACGGCTTGGAATCCACCGCTGAAGCCTTCCGTAGTGAGTACGGGTTGGAGGGATTGATTCTGACCCGGGGCGCTCAGGGCGCAGTGGTGTTCACCGAACAACAGCCACCTGTTTCGGTCGTCCCTCAGGCTGTTACGAGCACGGTGGACACGGTGGGTGCCGGGGATGCGTTCACCTCCGTGCTGTTGCTGGGTCTGTACCAGGGCTGGCCTTTGGCCAAGAGCCTCGAGCGGGCACAGACCTTCGCTTCCGCCATCGTCGGACAGCGCGGCGCCACGGTCAGGGACCCCGGCTTTTACCGTCCGTTTCTGCAAAGCTGGGGAATGCTACAATGAGGACGCACCCGTACATGAAACGATCCGCCGCACAGGTGTCAGAAATCACCGGATAAGCGGTGTTCTAAAGATCAAGGTAGCCACACTCCATGTATGAACAGGTTTCCCATTCACTGCTGAATCAGATTCTCGATGAACTGAAGACCGAGATCCGCAAACGGGATTTGCGGCATTTCTATACCCGGCTGGGCGCCAACTTCTACGGAATTCATCTGCTGTTTCACCACCTCTATGGCAAACGGGAGGATTTCAAGGAGCAGATGATTCATCTGGTTGAGGTGATGGCGATCCGTTATGTGCAGCGTCACGTCTCCCTCAAACAGCTCGATAGTGAGCGGGAGAAGAACCACAATTGGTTTGTCAGCCAGGAATGGGTGGCCATGGCGCTCTACGCGGACGGTTTCGCCGGAAATCTGGAGGGTGTCTGCAACCGGTTGCCCTACCTTCAGGAACTGGGTGTCAACATGGTGCATGTGATGCCGGTGATGCTGTGCCCGGAGGGTGCCAGTGACGGCGGATACGCCGTCAGTGATTTTCGCAATGTGGATCCCCGCTTCGGCAGCCTCGAGGATATTAACGCCCTGTCCGCCTCGTGTCGTAAACGGGGCATGCTGCTGGTTATGGACATGGTGCTCAACCATACCTCGGACGAGCACGAGTGGGCCCAGCGGGCCCGTGCCGGCGAACAGAAGCATCAGGACTATTTCTATATCTTCGACAACCGGGATGTCCCCGACATGTTCGAAGAGGTGATGCCGGAAATCTTCCCTGAGACCTCACCCGGTAACTTCACCTGGGACGAGGCGATGCAGAAATGGGTGATGACGGTGTTCAACAGCTACCAGTGGGATCTCAACTACAGCAATCCCGCGGTGTTCATCGAAATGCTGGACAACATCCTATTCTGGGCCAATCAGGGAGCGGACGTCCTGCGACTCGATGCGGTGGCCTTTTTGTGGAAGAAGATCGGCACCACCTCGCAGAATGAACGGGAAGCGCATCTTCTCCTGCAGTTGATGAAGGATTGCTGTCAGGTCACCGCCCCCGGAGTGCTATTCGTCGCGGAGGCCATTGTGGCGCCGGTGGAGATCATCAAATATTTCGGCGAGGACGCGGTGATTGCCAAGGAGTGCGAGATCGCCTACAACGCCACCTTCATGGCCTTGCTCTGGGATGCGGTGGCTACCAAGAACACCAAGCTGCTGTGGCAGGGCATTCAAAGCCTGCCGACCAAACTCGATCGCGCTACCTGGCTGAACTACCTGCGCTGCCACGACGACATCGGCCTGGGTTTCGACGATGCGGATATCGTGCGCGCCGGCTACGAGCCCTATGCCCATCGGCGCTTTCTGGTGGATTACTTTACCGGTCGGTTCGACGACTCTCCAGCGCGTGGCCAACCCTTCGGCGTCAACAGTAAAACCGGGGATGCCCGAATTTCAGGATCCTTGGCGTCCCTGGTGGGTTTGGAGACCGCCATAGAATCGAACGATGACGTAAAAATCGATCACGCCGTCAAGCAGATTCTGCTGTTGCACAGCCTCATCTGCTCATTCGGCGGCATTCCCCTGATCTACTACGGAGATGAACTCGGCACACTCAATGATTGCAGTTTCCTCAACGACGAGAACAAGAAAGGGGACAATCGCTGGATGCAACGCCCGCGAATCGACTGGGAACGCGCCGAACGCCGTCATCAGCATGGGACCCCTGAACAGCGCATTTTCGACGGACTGAAAAAGCTCATCGCCGCCCGCAAGGGCATTCCCGCATTCGCCGACTTCAATAATCGGGAACTGATCGACGTGGACAATCCCCATCTGTTCGTGTTTCTGCGCAGCGATCCCTTCATGCCTCTGGGGTCCGTGCTCGTGGTATGCAATTTCAAGGATACTCCCCAGTATCTCGAGTTGAATTCACTCGGAAACCGAGGCATGTTCGAGCACGGCAACCTGAGGGATCTCTGTTCCGGCGAATCCCCCCGGCTGTTCAAACAACAACTGGTGATCCCCCCTTACCACTTCTATTGGCTCACCGATCAGCGGCCTGAAGCCAGCTTCTAAATCCGCAGAGCACCGAAAAAGCGGTACGGGATATTCCCATATGGGCGAGGTCAACACCTTCAATGGCGGAGCTGGGGCTGGACTCTTCAACGCATCGGAACAGATACTCGACAAAATAGTAAATACGATGGGCACCTGAAGCAGTACGATGATTTAAAGAATCATAAAGCGGCGCCCGCAACCCTCGCAAGAAAAGAGCAGGAGCTTGTTCGCACTTTCAATGAATTGAGCGATACGCTGGAACATAAGAAACTGCCCCTGTTCGAGAGGAACAGCTTTGGCACTACCGAGAGTGTCAACTTGAATGGCCGCCCTGTCAGGGAATCGATTCCCGCGAGTCGCTGCGATGACGCACAAAATCGGTTGTCGATAAATATAATGCCAATGATCCGGCCTGGAAGCGGGAGGCTGTGGTGCAGTCAGCGGGTTTTACGCGTGGGATTGCAGCGGGTGTGGTAATTGGTGGAGTAATTGCACTGTCGCCTATCGGGCTTTTAGCAGGGGTGATTGTTGGTGGTGCTGCGGCGATTGGCGCTGATCATGGCGTTCAAATAATTGCCGGTAAAATCTACAGCCTGTTCGAATAACGACTTATCAATGTGGGAATTGTACTATTCATTATTTTCAGCGCTATGTGTTGTGTTGGTAATACTGAGTCTATTGATTTCTCGTTTTACCCTGTATCTACACACTTGCAAACTTCTGAAAGATCACTCATTAGGTAGAATACAAAAATGTAGGATTATTGGATTCTCAAGAAATATTAGACTTCTTCTTTCCTGTGCTCTACCAAGTCATATCAAGGATCCTATATATAATAGTGAATTTAAGATCTCACGATACGCGACTCCCTTTGAAAAAGGCGTGACCTATATTTTTGTTATCAGTATGTCTCTATTTTATTTGTGTGTGATTTTTTATTATCTTACGAAATGGCTCGGTATTCTTGAATGGACCATTTGAGTTGTAGGTCGGGTTACGCTGCGCCAACCCGACCTACCGGCTCGATTCCCATAGTCAAAATCCCCACAGACCTTCATTGGTCATGTACACTGCGATGATTCTCCAGATTCTTTTCTTCGCGCGAACGGCTGACCATGAACGCCATTTTCACAGGCGGTATCGCCGGCTAGTTGGCCTTCGTACCCCATAAATCTCATGAACATCAGAACCAAGTCGCAGCATAGCGAAAAGCTTGATGCGTCAGCGCCCTGTACTACCCGGCTCACAGCCATCGGTGACGATTTTGTGATAATTCCGTGAGGACTGTGCTATCTCTATCTGTTGAAATGCTCAGAATGAAGCATGAGGAGAGTCATCCATGCAGCGCAACATACTCATCGTCGAAGACGAGCCGGATATCGCCCATCTGGTTCAGACGCATCTGACCGATGCCGGCTATTCGGCGGATATCGCGGCCAACGGGGCTGCCGCCATGTCCCTGTTGAAGAAGGGCCGCTATCAGCTGGTGGTGCTGGACCTGATGCTCCCGGACACGGACGGTTTGACGCTCTGCCGCACTATCCGCGCCTCCGGTGACTACAAGGCGATTCTCATGCTGACTGCGAAATCCACGGAACTCGATCGGGTGGTCGGTCTGGAGATGGGGGCGGACGACTATCTGACCAAGCCCTTCAGCGTTCCGGAACTCATGGCACGTATCAAGGCGCTGTTCCGGCGTATGGACGCGATGAACGGTTCAGCGGCGGATGCCCCCCGGGACGAACTGATCGAGTGGGACGACCTGCGCATCGACGTCACCCGCCGCAACGTTACCGTTGCGGGGCGTTCCGTCGAGTTGACGGCCCGGGAGTTCGACCTGCTGTTGTTCTTTGCCCGCCACCCGGGGCGGGTGTTCAGCCGCATCCAGTTGCTCGATAAAGTCTGGGGATACCAGCACGACGGCTACGAGCACACCGTGAATTCCCATATCAACCGGTTGCGGGCGAAGATCGAAAGCGACCCGGCTCAGCCCCGTTATGTCCTGACAGTGTGGGGTGTCGGCTACAAGTTCAACGATCAGCGCGGGGCATGAGCATGAACCCCAACCGATCGACATCACGACGTCAGTGAGGTACTGGCAACATGTTCCACTCTCTCTACGCCCGTCTCTCATTGGCCCTGATTGGGCTTTTTCTGGTGACGGGTCTGGTGTATACCCTGATCACCGTGGCCAACACGGACCGCTACCTGCAGGAGATCACCCAGCACTTCAACAAGAATCTGGCGCAGCGCATCGTAACCGATCGAAACCTGGTCATCGATGGTGAGATGAACGACAAGGCCCTGAAGCGCACCTTCGATACCTATATGCAGATCAATCCCAGCATCGAGATCTACCTGCTCGATGCCCAGGGCAATATCCTGGCGTTCTCAGCGGATCCTGGCAAGGTCAAGCGTACCCGTGTGGATACCGCGCCGATTCAGGCTTTCATGCGCGGTGAGGGCTTCCCTCTATTGGGCGACGACCCACGCTCCCTGGAACGTCGCAAGGCCTTTTCGGTAACTCAGGTGCCTGCCGGGGAGGGCGCTGAGGGATATCTCTACGTAGTCCTTCGAGGAGAGGAATACGATAATGCCAAGCAGGCGGTTCAGGAGAGTTATGCCCTGAGGTACAGCGCCAGCGCGGTTGCCCTGAGTCTCGGTTTCGGCCTGCTGACCGGTCTGCTGCTGTTCCATTGGCTGACCCGTCGCCTGCAGCGACTCTCCCGGACCATGGTCTCGTTTCAGCAGAGTGGATTTACCCGTCACGAGCCCTTATCGGAGCAGTTTCGCCCCGAAGGGGACGAGGTGGATCGTCTGGGCGCCGCCTTCGAGGAGATGGCTCGCACCATCGCCGATCAGTGGGGGCAGCTGAAGGATCAGGATCGTCTGCGTCGGGAACTGGTGGCCCAGGTGTCCCACGATCTGCGTACCCCCCTGGCCGCACTTCACGGCTATCTGGAAACCCTGCAGATGAAGCGGGGCGAACTCAGTGCAGCCCGGGAGCAGGATTACCTCAGGATTGCCCTGGATCAGAGCACCCGCCTGAAACGCATGGTCGAGGACCTGTTCGAGCTGGCCCAGCTCGAGGCCCGGGAGACCCAGCCCGTGTGTGAACCGATGTCTCTGGCGGAGCTGGTTCAGGACGTGATCCAGAAATTCCAGCTGAGGGCTCAGCAGGGCGGGGTTACCCTGGATTGGCAGATTCCGCAAGATCCGCCCTTTGTGAATGCGGATTTCGCGATGATCGAACGGGTGCTGGACAACCTGATCGGCAATGCCCTGGATCACACCCCGCCCGGGGGGCGGGTCCGGCTCTCCTTCGAACGGGAGGCGTCCCAGGTCTGTGTCAGCGTGTCGGACACCGGCCCGGGCATTGCTGAGGATGAGTTGCAGCACCTGTTCGATCCCTTCTATCGCGGGCGTAAAACCGGACCGGACCGGGGGCATGCAGGTCTGGGGCTGGCCATCGCACGGCGCATGCTGGAGCTGCAGGGGGGCAGCATCAGGGCCGAAAACAACCCCGGGGGGGGAGCCAGTTTCTATTTCACCCTGCCCCTGGCAGGGTAGTCCTTTTGGCGGAACGAGGTTCTGCCGTTAGCGGCAAAACCTCTCCTGAGAGGCCAGGATCCGGAACTTTTTCCGGACGTTTGGGACAAATTGCGTCAACAAAGTCCCTGTGCTAGAATTCGCGCCGAATTTGCAGATTTATCAGACTGCAAATGATGCAGTGAACTATAATAAAAGCCCCGATAGCGGGGTTTTTTTGTTTTCGAGAACAAGTGCTTGGCGCCACCGGCAGTGATACTGCCGATTACTTGTTCGCGGAACTGAACGGATGGGCCAAGCGCCCATTTTTTATTGCGGTGGAAAAAATGCGGACTGCCCCGGAAAAGCTGAAAACCCTTGTTCGCCAGGAGGTTGAACTCCTAGGCTATGAATTGCTGGGTATCGAGCTGACCGGTCAGGGAAAGTCCGGTATGTTGTTGCGGATCTATATCGATCATCCCGAGGGCATCGTTCTGGACGACTGCGTTCAGGTCAGTCATCAGGTGAGTGGTGTGCTGGATGTGGAAGATCCGATCAAGGAGCGTTACCAGTTGGAGGTGTCCTCCCCCGGGATGGACCGGCCGCTGTTTGAAAAGGCCCACTTCGAACGCTTCAAGGGCAGTCGTGTACGAGTCAAGACTCATGAAAAGATTGAGGGTCGTCACCGGTTCACGGGTGAGCTGGGTGGCGTGGAAGACAATCAGGTATTGATTGAAGACGATGGGACACTCTATCGGATTCCGATCGATTTAGTCGATTCGGCGCGTGTGATACCCGAATTTTGAATTTAGGAAGCAATTGATGAGTAAAGAGATCTTGCTGGTCGTAGATGCGGTTTCCAACGAAAAAGATGTTGAGAAAGGCATCATTTTCGAGGCCATAGAAGCCGCATTGGCATCCGCCACACGGAAACGCAACGGCGACGACATCCTGGTGCGGGTTGCCATTGATCGAGCCACGGGCGACTATGAAACCTTCCGTCGCTGGGAAGTCGTGGAAGCCTATTCCGAGGATGAACCGGATGCGCCTCTGCGTCAGGTGATTCTCGATGTAGCCCGTGAAGACGATCCCGAGATCCAGGTGGGCGACTTCGTCGAAGAGCCTATCGAATCCATCGAATTCGGTCGCATCGCCGCCCAGGCAGCCAAGCAGGTCATCGTACAGAAGGTCAGGGAAGCGGAACGGGCCAAGGTGGTCGAAGCCTACAAGGGGCGTGAAGGTGAGCTGGTCACCGGTGTGGTCAAGCGCGTCGACCGGGGCAATGTTTTTCTCGATCTGGGCGGCAATGCCGAAGCGTTCATCGGCCGCGAGCACATGATTCCCAAGGAATCGGTTCGAGTGGGCGACCGGGTACGCGGTTATCTCTATGAAATCCGTTCGGAACCCCGGGGTCCGCAGCTGTTCATCAGTCGCACCATGCCGGAACTGCTGATGGAACTGTTCAAACTTGAGGTGCCGGAAGTCGGCGAGGGCCTGATTCAGATTAAGAGCGCGGCCCGTGATCCGGGACTCCGCGCCAAGATCGCGGTCAAGGCCATGGATCAGCGTATCGATCCGGTCGGAGCCTGCGTCGGCATGCGGGGCTCCCGGGTACAGGCGGTCTCCAACGAACTCAACGGCGAGCGGGTCGACATCATCCTGTGGAACGACAATCCTGCCCAGTATGTGATCAATGCCATGTCACCCGCGGACGTGGTCTCCATCGTCGTCGATGAAGATACCCACACCATGGACGTTGCGGTGAGCGAAGAGAATCTTTCCCAGGCGATCGGGCGCGGCGGACAGAATGTTCGCTTGGCCAGCCAGTTGACCGGATGGGAACTCAATGTCATGGATGAGGCCCAGGCATCTGAGAAGAGCGAATCCGAAGCCCGCGGCTTCATGGAAACCTTCATGGAGCAGCTGGATGTGGACGAGGACGTGGCGGCGATTCTGGTGCAGGAGGGTTTCACCAGTGTCGACGAGGTGGCCTATGTGCCGATCGAGGAGATGTATGCGGTCGAGGAATTCGATGAGGAATTGGTCAATGAGCTACGCAGCCGGGCCAAAGACTTTCTGCTGACCCGCGCCATCGCCAACGAAGAGGCATTCAAGGAACCGGCGGAGGATCTGCTCAACATGGAAGGCATGGATCAACAGCTGGCCTTCACCCTGGCGGGACGCGGCGTGGTCACCATGGAAGACCTGGCGGAACAGTCCATCGACGATTTGATGGAGATCGATGACATGGATGAGGAGCGGGCGGGTCAGCTGATCATGACCGCGCGGGCGCCCTGGTTCGAAGAGGCGAAATAACGCGCTGCTACGAACGGTGGGGGAAGCCCTGCTCAGCGCATATGCGCAGCACGGCAAGAGATGGATAAGGCAAATTCGAGAGGCCTGATGAATGAGTGAAGTAACGGTAGCACAACTTGCAAACGTCGTAGGCATTCCTGCCGACCTGTTGATGGAACAGTTGGCGGATGCCGGAATCCAGGCCAAGAGCCCAGAGGACAGAATCTCCGACGAAGAGAAGGCGAAGCTGCTGCTGCATCTGCGCGAAAGTCATGGCAAGAAAAAGACCACCACGGTGACCGCGCCGAGCAAAGTGACCTTGCGTCGTAAGACCGTGAGCGAACTACGCCAGCCGACGGGCAGCGGCCGCAGCACCAGCCGTGCCTCGACGGTACCGGCCAAGACCGTGAGCGTCGAAGTCCGCAAGAAGCGCACCTACGTCAAACGCGCTAACGTGGAATCGGACGAATCCAAGATTCGCGAAGCCGAGGAGGCTCGCAAGGCGTTGGATCAGCAGGCCAAGGAACGGGCGGCCATCGATGCCGAGATCGAAGCGCGCAAGGCGGCCGAGGCGGCCAAGCGTGCCGCGGAAGATGCTGTGAAGCGGGAGCAGGAAGAGGCCGCGAAGCAAGCCGCGGAGGAAGAGGCGAAACGTATGGCGGAGGAGGCTGCCAAGAAACTCATGGAAGAGGAAGCGAGCAGTCCCGCGGAGCAGGCGGGCGAGGAGATCGAGGCGAAAGCCAAGACCGATCCGGCACGCGCCAAGAAAGGCCGCAAGGATGGGCGCCGCACCGAAAAAGGTTTTGACGAAAGCGATAACGACAACCGTTCCGAGCGCAAAGAGTTGCATGTGTCCGAGGAGTTGCGCGGTCGCCGGAAAAAGAAACCCGGCGGCAAACAGCGCCGTTCCGTCGGCTCACCCAGCGAGGCGCAGCACGGTTTCCAGCGTCCCACCTCACCCGTGGTCCACGAGGTGAAGGTGCCCGATACGATTACTGTGGCCGATCTGGCTCAGCGCATGACGGTCAAGGCGGCCGAGGTGATCAAAGTGCTCATGAAGATGGGCATGATGGTCACCATCAACCAGGTGCTGGACCGGGATACCGCGACCCTGGTGGTCGAAGAGATGGGCCACGTACCGGTCATGCAGCGGGAAGAGGATATCGAAGCCGATCTGCTGAGTCGGGAGGATGAGGCCACGATCCAGGGCGAGCTGGTTTCCCGTCCGCCGGTGGTCACCATCATGGGTCATGTCGATCACGGCAAGACCTCTCTGCTCGACTATATCCGCACCAGTCGCGTGGCGGCTGGTGAAGCGGGCGGCATCACCCAGCATATCGGCGCCTACCATGTCGATACCGAGAAGGGCACGGTCTCCTTCCTGGATACCCCCGGCCACGCGGCCTTCACCGCGATGCGCGCCCGTGGCGCCAAGGTCACGGATATCGTCATCCTGGTCGTGGCGGCGGACGATGGCGTCATGCCCCAGACCAAAGAGGCGATCCAGCATGCCCGCGCGGCGGACGTTCCCCTCATCGTGGCGATCAACAAGATCGACAAGGAGGACGCCAATCCCGACCGGGTGATTCAGGAGTTGTCGCTACAGGAAGTCATTCCGGAAGACTGGGGCGGTGACACCATGTTCGTGCGCGTCTCGGCCAAGACCGGCGAGGGCATCGATGCGTTGCTCGACGCCATCCTGCTGCAGGCCGAAGTCCTGGAGCTCAAAGCGGTCGAGGACGGTCCCGCGACCGGTTCCATTGTAGAGTCCTCCCTGGACAAGGGGCGTGGACCGGTGGCCACCGTGCTGGTGCAGTCCGGTACTCTGAACCGAGGCGATATGATCGTTTCGGGCAAGGAGTACGGTCGTGTGCGTGCGATGTTCGATGAGAACGGCCGTTCCATCAAAAAGGCGGGTCCCTCCATCCCGGTGGTGGTGCTGGGTCTTTCCGGTACCCCCGAGGCCGGTGACGACGTGCGTGCGGTGAGTGATGAGCGGCGTGCCCGTGAACTGGCGGAACTGCGTCACGACCGTCAACGCGATACCCGTCTGGCGGCCCAGAAAGCGGCGAAGCTGGAAGAGATGTTCACCCAGATGACCGAGGGCGAGACCCAGACCCTGAATATCATCGTCAAGGCGGATGTGCAGGGTTCCGTGGAAGCGCTCAAGGACTCCCTGATCAAGACCTCCAACGACGAGGTCAAGGTGCGGGTGGTGGCTTCCGGTGTGGGGGGTATCAACGAATCCGACGCCAACCTGGCAGTCACCTCGAATGCCATCATCATCGGCTTCAACGTGCGTGCCGATGCGGGCGCGCGCCGGGTGGTCGAAGAGCAGGGCATTGATATGCGCTACTACAGCATCATCTATGAAATCATCGATGATGTGAAGAAGGCCATATCCGGTATGTTGTCACCGGAGATTCGTGAAGAGATCATCGGTCTGGCGGAAGTGCGCGATGTTTTCCGCAACTCCAAGATCGGTGCAATCGCCGGCTGCATGGTGCTCGAGGGTGTGGTGAGACGCAATAGTCCGATCCGCGTGCTGCGTGAAAATGTGGTGATTTTCGAGGGCGCCCTCGAATCCCTGCGTCGTTTCAAGGACGACGTGAACGAGGTGAAGAGCGGCATGGAATGCGGTATCGGCGTGAAGAATTACAACGACGTCAAACCGGGTGATCAGATCGAAGTCTTCGAACGCACCGAAGTGGCGAGAACGGTATAAACCCGCATGTCGAAGGATTACCAGCGTACCGACCGTGTCGGGGCCGAGATGCAGCGTGAACTGGCGATGCTCATTCGGGATGAAATCAAGGATCCCGGGTTGGGCATGGTCACCGTTCAGGCGGTGCGCGTGGTGCGTGATCTTTCCCAAGCCAAGGTCTATTTCACGACCCTGGGTGCCCAGTTCAGCCGGGAGGCGAGCGCCTCCCACCTCAACCAGGTCGCAGGTCATCTGCGCTGGTTGCTGGGCAAGAGCATGAAGCTGCGCAGCGTACCCAAACTGCATTTTGTCTACGACGACTCGGTTGAGCATGGGGAGCATCTCACCCACCTGATCGAGCGTGCCGTGACTGAAAAACCATCCTGATCAAACCGAACAGAACTCCTCCAATTCGATTTAGAGCACTAATATGGGACGTCGTCGTAACAGAGGGCGCAATATCAATGGGGTATTGCTGCTTGATAAACCAGAAGGCATGACCTCGAACAAGGCACTGCAGGAGATAAAATTTCTCTACAAGGCCGCCAAGGCGGGGCACACCGGAAGCCTCGATCCGCTGGCCACCGGACTGCTGCCGATCTGCCTGGGGGAGGCAACCAAGTTGTCTGCATTCCTTCTCGATGCGGACAAGCGCTATCGTGTGCGGGTCAAGCTGGGGGAGACCACCACCACCGCCGATGCCGAGGGCGAGGTGATCGAACGGGCCGATCCCAGCGGGGTGACCGAGGAGCGCCTAAGGGCAGTCCTGGACGAGTTCATGGGCGAACAGCAGCAGCTGCCACCCATGTATTCCGCCGTCAAGCACCAGGGCGAGCGTCTTTATAAGTTGGCCCGGCAGGGCATCGAGGTGGAGCGTGAACCGCGAACCATCCAAATCTACGCCCTTGAGCTGCTGGGCTTCGAACTGCCCGAATTTGAAATGGATGTGCACTGTTCCAAGGGGACCTATGTGCGCACCCTGGCCGAGGATATCGGCAAGCGGCTGGGATGCGGCGCCTATGTCAGCGCCCTGCGGCGCACCGGTGTCGGCCCCTACAGCGACGCTGAGATGCTGACCCTGGAACAGGTACAGGCTGCCTTCGGTGACAAGCGTTTCGAGGAGATGGACCAGTGGCTGCTGCCCCTGGAGAGCGCCCTGGCCAATTGGCCGGAAGTGGCGCTGACAGCGGATGCCGCGTTCTACATGAAGCAGGGACAGCCCATCCTGGTGCCGAATGCACCGACCAGTGGCTGGGTCCGGCTGTATGCCAACAAAACGGAGTTTCTCGGAGTTGGCCAGATCCTGGATGACGGACGGGTAGCGCCCAAGCGCCTGATGCAGGCGGGTTGAGCCGCGGGGCGGGCCGAGCGTGGCTTGCCGTATCCGCCCAGAACGCGCATACTACGCGGTCTTCCAGGTAGAGCCTGAACAAAACAACCAGATTTAACCGGTCCGGACGGCCTGAACTCATTGTCGGGTCGGCCTTTCAAGTGGCCATTTTTTATCGACGTAACCTACAGGAGACACGTCATGTCAATGAGTGCGACAGAGAAGAAAACGATTGTTGAAGAGTATCAGCGCGCCCCGGGCGACACCGGTTCACCGGAAGTACAGATTGCCCTGATGACCGGCCGCATTACCCAGCTCACCGAACACTTCAAACAGCACAAACAGGATCACCATTCCCGCCAGGGTCTGGTTCGCCTGGTCAACTCCCGCCGCAAACTGCTGGATTATCTGAAGGACAAAGACCTTCAGCGTTACAAAGACCTGATCGCCCGACTCGGTCTGCGCCGCTAAATCATCCTGCCAAATACGAAACAAGCCAAGGATTCAACCGTGACTTTAATAAAGAAAGAATTCCAATGGGGAGACAACAAGGTCTCCATCGAGACAGGTGAAATCGCAAGGCAGGCTGACGGTGCCGTCATGGTGAACATGGACGACACCGTGGTCCAGGTGACCGTTGTGGCTGACAAGAGCAGTACGCCGCGGGATTTTTTCCCGCTCACCGTGGATTACCAGGAAAAGACCTATGCCGCCGGTATGATCCCCGGCGGTTTTTTTCGTCGTGAAGGGCGTCCCAGCGAGAAGGAGATCCTCACCGCTCGCCTGATCGATCGTCCGATCCGTCCGCTGTTTCCAAAAGGCTTCGCCAGCGAGGTGCAGGTCATCATCACCGTGATGTCCCTGAACCCGGCGGTTGATCCCGAAATACCCTCACTGATCGGTACCTCCGCGGCGCTGGCGATCTCCGGATTGCCGTTCCAGGGTCCGGTGGGTGCGGCACGGGTCAGCTACAAGGACGGCACGTACATGCTTAACTCACCCAAAACCGGATTGAGTGAACACTCCGATCTGGACCTGGTTGTGGCCGGTACGGAAGAGGCCGTGCTGATGGTGGAATCCGAAGCCAATCAGCTCTCCGAAGAGATCATGCTGGGCGCGGTGCTGTTCGGTCACGAACAGTTCCAGGTTGCGATTCAGGCCATCAAAGAACTGGCCGCCGAAGTCAACAAGGCCCAGGAAGTTTTCACCCCACCCGCGGTCGACGAAGACCTCACCTCGGCGGTCGAGGCCGAGGCGGCTCAGGGAATCGGCGACGCCTATCGGATCGCAGACAAACTCGATCGTTACGCGGCCATCGATCAGGTGGTCGATGCCACCGTCGAGAAGCTCGGCGCGGTGGAGCTGGATGGTGAACCCCGATGGACTGCGGATCAGATCAAGGGCGCCCTGGAGAAGCTGAAAAAACGCGTCGTGCGCACTCGAATCCTGGATGGCGAGCCGCGCATTGACGGTCGCGACACGCGGACCGTGCGGCCTATCAGTGTGCGTACCGGGGTACTGCCGCGGACTCACGGATCGGCTCTGTTCACCCGTGGCGAGACCCAGGCTCTGGTCGTGACCACCCTGGGTACCGAACGGGACTCGCAGATCATCGACGCCCTGGAAGGCTCACGCCGTGAGCACTTCATGCTGCACTACAACTTCCCTCCGTTCTGCGTGGGTGAGATCGGTCGTGTCGGCAGTCCCAAGCGTCGTGAAATCGGCCATGGCCGACTGGCCAAACGCGGTGTGCTGGCCTGCATGCCAACCATTGGCGACTTCCCCTATTCGATCCGCGTGGTCTCCGAGATTACTGAATCCAACGGTTCCTCCTCGATGGCTTCCGTGTGTGGCACCAGTCTGTCCCTGATGGACGCCGGTGTGCCGATCAAGGCGCCGGTGGCCGGTGTGGCCATGGGCCTGATCAAGGAAGGTGACAAGTTTGCGGTCCTGACCGACATCATGGGTGACGAAGATCATCTCGGCGACATGGATTTCAAAGTGGCCGGTACCCAGGAGGGTATCAATGCCCTGCAGATGGACATCAAGATCAATGGCATCACCAAGGAGATCATGGAGATCGCTCTGGATCAGGCCAAAGAGGGCCGCATCCATATCCTGGGTGAAATGAACAAGGTCATCGATACCCATCGCAGCCAGATGTCCGAGCATGCTCCCCGTATCATCGAGTTCAAGATCCATCCGGACAAGATTCGCGATGTCATCGGCAAGGGCGGCGTGACCATCCGTGGGATTACCGAGGAGACTGGCGCAACGGTGGATATCACCGACGACGGCGTGGTCAAGATCTTCTCCGTGGACAAGGCGGCCGGTGAGGAAGCCAAGAAGCGTGTGGAGCTGATCACCGCGGACGTGGAAGTCGGTACCATCTACGAAGGCAAGGTCGCTAAGCTGATGGACTTCGGTGCGTTTGTCACCATCCTGCCGGGCAAGGACGGCCTGGTACACATCTCCCAGATCTCCAATGAGCGGGTCGAGAAGGTCAGCGACAAGCTGGCGGAGGGGGATATGGTTCGAGTCAAGGTACTGGAAGTCGACAAGCAGGGACGGATTCGTCTGAGCATGAAAGCGGTGGACGAAGCCTGATCGACTTGATCCGGTGACTGAAAAAGGGCCAGTTTACTGGCCCTTTTTTTTGCCGCTAAAATCGCTATTTCGAGCCAATGATTATCTCAATCGAATAATGGGTAGCCCGGGTGAAGCGTAGCGTAACCCGGGGGGATCGAAGTGATGACCGGTCCCGGATTACGCTGCGCTTCATCCCGGGGGGGGGCAGGCCCTTGACCGCCGGAGATTTCAGTATGGGCTGTGATCCAGCTCAGAGAAACCAGGAATCGAGTACGACGAACACCAGTATGGCCACCAGCAGGGCGGAAAACAGCACACTGCCGATGCCTGAAATGATCTCGGCGCCTGTAATGAACCAGGGTTGCGCCTCCCAACGGTCGAGCACATGAACCCGGTAATCCCTGTTCAACAGAAATCGCCAGCCGACCAGATAATCGATGAAACTTGAACGCATTGTCTGCTACCCGTGTAAACGGAGACTCACATGTGAAGCATGGCAAACCCGGGTTTCAGTCAGGTGAATCTTTTATTGCGATAGGGTGACCATTCGATGAAATTGATTCTGTTACCGGGACTGGATGGTACCGGACGACTGTTCAAGGGGTTTTTGCAACACTATCCGGGCGATGCGCAGGTCGTTCCTTTGCCCAATGACGGCCCGCAGGATCATGGCACACTCGCACACCGAATCCTCCCGCAACTCCCCGAGGAGGATTTTGTTCTTCTGGCTGAATCCTATTCCGGGTTGATTGCCGCGCACCTGATGGCTATGGGACTGGCGCAACTCAAGGGGGTGATATTCGTTGCTTCCTTTCTCAAATCTCCCAATCCCTGGCTGTTGAGGCTGGGTGCGGTGCTGCCACTCGACAGGCCGCCGGGCGGGTTTGTACCGAGTTACCTCTATCGCAGCCTGATTCTGGGGCAGCAGGCCTCAGACGCCCTGATCCGGGAATTCCTGCAGGTGATCACCCAAGTGCCGGCCGGGTTGTTGAAACAACGCATCCGGGTATTGCACGGCCTCCAGGCGCCCCGGATCGAATCCGATAGGCCGGTTTTCTATCTTCAGGCTCAGAACGATCATCTGATCGGCAAAGATTGTTGGAAAGATTTAAAGCGGCATTTTCCCGCAGCGAAATGTTACTCAGTTGATGGTCCGCATCTGCTGTTGCAATCACAGCCACAAGTCACATCCTCCCTGGTGGCAAAATTGGTGAGCCAATGCGAAGCGGGATCAACCTGATTCTTCTTAACCCCGCGAAATGCGCAGAAAAAGCGCGGCTTACTGGGTAAATGAGCACGTTGAAGCGGATATCAATGCAGCATCGTAGTGTCTGAGCAGCATTCCAATAGCCTGTCACCAAAGGTATAGCCCTGTCACCCGGAGACACCACGATGGGTGCAAACCGCTGGCGGGTAAATCCCCAGATGGCCACTCTGTAGCTTCTTGAACCATTGAGCATCGATGAATTCATCCCGTTCCCAGACACCCCTGAGTTGCGTTCAAAGAGCGTTAAAGGTCCTCTGCCGGTTTCTGGTATTTGTATTAAATTAATTGAAATATAAGAATATTTCTTCTTTTCTTCTGATTAGCTGCGCTGGGTCAATGGTTGTGTGTTCAATTCCTGTATCGTGTCGCGCCTTGATTCGTAACAATCCAGCTCTGTACGGGGCAGCCAGGACGGGTTATAGGTTAGGGATGCAGGGCGTCATCACCCATGCAATACTCGGTTTTCTCCTTCGCAGAGGGGCCTGTTTCGCCTGAATGGCCGGCAAGTCACACAGATCTCTGAAATCACGGATGACTATGTCAGATCTGAGTCCGGCCGTCAGGGTCGGTGTTAACAGACCGTAGCAGCGATAACTTCAAGAAAATTAACGGATATTGGTTTGGAATGGTTGGATCGATATAAGGCCCTGATCCCCGGTTTGGATTCTTACCGGGGTCGTTATGCCTATTTCGCCATTCTGGTTGGCATGGCCTTGATCACCTTTTCCTATCTTGGCTGGAATCTTGTTCGCACCACTGCCGGTACCCAGATCACCAACATCACCTCCCGTATCCAGACGACCGGCATTCTTGCGGATGTACAGTCTGAATTGAATCTCATTGAGAATCAGGCACAGCGGATTCTTATTGAGCCGGATCAGACTCATCTCAAAACCTTGCACAATACCCTGGACGCTCTGGATGGATCCCTGGATGAACTCAGACAGGTCATGAGCCAGGTACGCTGGATTCAAACAGACAGTGTCGAGGCGCTGTCCAGGGATCGAGTGACCCTCCGGGAAAAGATCGAGCAATTGGTTGCGGTCCGGCATGATGTACAGGATTGGTTTCCGGCCATGAAACTGATGCTGGAGGAGATGTATCCGCACAACCAGGGGTTGCTGGGGGATCTGCAGATCCTGTTTCTGGAGGTGGAGACCGACCTGACCGATAAGGAGAAGATCCGCGTGGTCTCCGATCTCGCCTACCTGCAGCGGCTCTGGTTCGGTATGACCGGAGAATTGCGGTTGATGGTGGCCAACCGCTTTGGATTGTTTTCCACTCAGGAGGATGTTGAACCTCAGTCACGCTATGCGAATGTGCTGGAACTGGCAAATCGGTTTTCCGAACGACTGAGGGAGATGCAGTACCACTTTGAGCATGAGAGTCCCAATTTCATCATGTCCGAGGTGCTGCGGGAAATGGAGGTCAACTACATTGGCTGGATGGAGAGTTTCAAACAGGTCCGGGAGTTCTTTGATCGTTCGACTTGGCGCATGGACTTACAGTTCATGCAGCAGCATGTATCACCGATCTTTGAACGCATGCATCAGCACCTCGCCAGTATCGACCTGACCCTCGAAAGCCAGTCCGCGGATGATATCACCCAGCTGACCTATACGGCCAAGCAGTTGTCCTCATCGATTCTGGTCATCGCCGCCTTGGGCATGATCATGCTGTTTCTCGCCTACCAGTTCATCAAGCGCAATCTGCTTCAGCCGATCGCCCAGACCGCCCAGGCACTCAAGCAGGAAGCCAGCGGGATCTCCGATGACCGGCCTCATCTGGTCACCAGCAACCTGCGTGAAACCCAGGATCTGATCACCGCCTTCAGTGAGATGCGTCGTCAGGTGCACAACCGGCAGAGTCATCTTGATCATCTGGTGCATCATGATGCGTTGACGCAGCTGCCGAATCGGATCCTGTTTCGGGATCGCCTGGAACATGCCTTGGCGATTGCAATGCGCGGTGATGTCCTGGTTGGATTGATGTTCATCGATCTCGACCGGTTCAAACAGGTGAACGACAGTCTAGGGCACCTGGTGGGTGATGAACTGCTGAAGATCATCGCGAAACGGCTGACTTCGTTGATGCGTAGTTCCGACACGGTGGCCCGCCTGAGTGGTGATGAATTCGCCATCCTCATCGAGGGTATCAGCAGTCGCGAGTCCCTTGAGCCACTCGCGGAGAAGATACTCAATGCGATCTCAGAGCCGATGGAGATTGCCGGCAATGAACTCCGGGTCAGTGCCTCGATCGGCATCGCCGTGGCGCCTTTCGATGACGTTTCGGTCGAGTACCTGCTGCGGGATGCGGATACCGCGATGTATGAAGCCAAGCGACAGGGCAGGGCGGGGTATCGGTTCTTTACCGGCAAAATGGACACCCACTCGCCGGCCACCCTGCGCTTTCAGAACGAAATCCGCCATGCCGTGGAGGCCGGTCAGTTCCTGTTTCATTATCAACCGATCGTTGCGACCCAAGATGGTGAGCTGTTCTGCTACGAGGCCCTGCTGCGCTGGCAGCATCCCGAACGGGGTATCCTGGAACCGGAGTATTTTCTTTCCGTGCTGAATGAAACCGGCTTGATCAATACGCTGTTCATCCCGATGCTGGAACAGGCATTGGCATTCCAAAAGCGTCAAAATGCATTGAGCGGACAGAGTGCCACGCTGGCCATCAATCTGTCGGCCCGTCTGTTGAACGATCAGAATCTCTGTCGGCGGCTGCTCCAGTCGATGGTTTCCGGAGAGATCCCTCCCGGCAGCCTGATTCTTGAGATCCGGGAGGAGATCCTCACCGAGAAATACCCGGAGGCGAAAGTCTTTCTGCAACAGGCCCGGGCTCTGGGCACACGCATTGCACTGGACGATTTCGGAACCGGCCATACCTCGCTCAGCCATTTGCGCCAGTTTCCCTTCGATCTGCTCAAGATCGATAGCGACTTTATTCGCAATGTCAACGTGGACGGCAATGATGCCAATCTGGTCACGGTGATGATTCAGTTGGCGCATGCTTTCAGAATCGCGGTGGTGGCGGAAGGTGTCGAGTCTGAGGAGCAACGGGCCTTTCTGAAATTGCGTGGCTGCGACTATGTGCAGGGTTATCTCATCGACCCACCAAGCCAATTCGTCGGGCCGGAGGATCAGCCATCGGCCTGAAAATCACCGGATGGAGGCCGTGTCGGAATCGGGTGATCACGCGGCATCTGGATTGGGAGGATTTTTCTTTATGAGTTGGGATGTTCTGTCGGAGTCGGCCTTGACAGAGTGACTAAAGTGCCGTAGATTTCGCCTTCCACTTTACAAGCGGTTCTCGAAAGGGGCTTTTGTAGAGACCTGTCCCCATCGTCTAGAGGCCTAGGACACTGGCCTTTCACGCCGGTAACAGGGGTTCGACTCCCCTTGGGGACGCCATTCACATATGGGTAGGATGGCCATCCTGCCGATCCATGTCAGAAAGCGTCAACCATCGACTCATGACTGTCTGCGCGACATTGTCCATGGATGGCATCAGAGACGCCTTCATTGATTTCCTCCTGATCCATTAGTCACAGAAGTCTGGGTGCGTGCTCAGATGGCCGTTCGATTTTTAGCATAGAATCAGCATAGAATGCGCAGCCCGGTTGAAATGAACCTGCCATTTTCCTCGTTCCCACGCTCCGCTTGGGAATGCCTATCGATATCACGCTGTATTGCCCGGACCTGTACGGTATGTGCAAGTCCGAGCCTGCATTCCCACGCGGAGCGTGGGAACGAGATAAAGAAAAGTAAGTATTAGAAAAAGTGCCCGACTGTCCCGCACATCGGGGTGCGCTGCACTGCTTACAAAAACCGGCGAGGCTGAAACTCGCTGCGCTCAAACAGCCAGCCCCGGAGTTCCGGAGGGTTGTTCCCGGGTTCCGCTTCGCCGCACCCGGGCTACTATGCTGGGAAGCCATCGATGTGGGTAAGAGCGGAATGGCTTGTGCTAACATCGACAGCTTCAACACTGTAACTGATTGACATAGGTGGTTTGCCATTGACTTCCCGAAAAGGCATGCTCCAAGACAAGCGTTTCTACTGGGCCGCTCTGGGTGTTTTGGTGTTGGCCATCTTCGGCGTCGCACTCTACAAAGCCTGGCCCATTCTGTTTCCTACGATCAGCCTGTCAGCATCCGTGGATCCCCGGTGTGATCTGCGCCAGGGTCCCTGTACCACCCGGTTGCCGGATGGTGCCTATGTGAGCTTTTCCATTGAACCGCGCAGCATACCGGTCGTTAAACCATTGCAGCTTCAGGTGGTGTTGCAGGGTCTGAACGCCGATAAGGTTGAGGTCGATTTCGCGGGCACGGATATGAACATGGGGTTCAATCGGGTAACCCTCGGTCCATCCACCGATCCGGGTGTCTATAACAGTGGCGGCATGTTGCCGGTTTGCGTTCGCGATGCCATGGAATGGGAGGCCCGGGTGTTGATCTCCACGGCTCAGGGCATGGTCTCCGTCCCCTATCGTTTCGTCACCGTAAGACCTGGAGTCCCCCTGCCTGAGTCTCGATGACGGGAATAGGATGATCATGAGCGGGTCAGTGGCATCATGATTCATGGGTAATATGGCGAACCAATAAATATATTAAAAAACAGTTTGTTATGCTGTTTTATTAATCCAGAACAATGGTTTATTCTGTCATTTGGCCGGCGCATGTGGTAAATACTTGCCCTATTTGTGGGAATTGAAGTACTCCACTTTTGGGCAGAATCGTACCTGGTAGTCGTCCGGCCATCATCACACACAATTCATAATTTCACGTCATCGCATGGACGCGGCTGAAGACGACATACTTAGTCGCCGGGTTAATAACAATACATAACCACGGAGGTATCATAACTATGGCCAACAGGAATCGCCTGCACAGAAGCGAACTCGCCGTGCCGGGCAGTAATTTGCGAATGCTGGAAAAGGCCCCCCATGCCGGCGCGGATCTGGTCTTCATCGATCTCGAAGACGCCGTGGCACCCCCCGATAAGGAGCAGGCGCGCAAGAACGCCATCCATGCACTGAATCACTATGACTGGTCCCGCTGTTCCGTGTCTGTTCGGATCAACGGGCTGGATTCCCACTTCTGTTATCGCGATATCGTCGATGTCGTCGAGCAGGCCGGTGACAAACTCGACACGCTTCTGGTCCCCAAGGTGGGCAAGCCCTCGGATCTGGAGTTTGTCGAGATGTTGCTCTCACAGATCGAGATGGCCAAGGGTTACAAACCGATCAATCTCCACGCGCTTATCGAGACCGCCATGGGCATGGCCAACGTGGAAGCAATCGCTGCGTCCTGTCCGCAGCGCCTCGAGGCCTTGGTGTTCGGTGTTGCGGACTACGCGGCTTCGGTCCAGGCGCGCACCACCCGCATGGGGGGCGTCAATCCCGACTACTTCGTACTGGCGGATCCGGATGAGCAGGGACATCGTCAGGTCTATCTCGGCAATCAGTGGCATTTTGCCATGTCGCGAATGATCGTCGCCTGCCGGGCCAACGGTTTGCGTCCGATCGACGGACCCTTTGGCGATTACAAAGATCCCCAAGGGTTTCTTGCAGTGGCCAAGTCCTTTGCCGCCCTGGGGGGTGAGGGCAAATGGGCTATCCACCCGTCCCAGATCGAACTGGCAAACCAGGTGTTCACACCGGGTGATGCGGAGGTGGAGCGGGCCCGAAGGATCATTGCCGCGCTGCAGCAGGCGGAGGCCGAAGGGCTGGGTGCGGTCAGCCTGGACGGGCGTATGATCGATGCCGCCTCGATTCGCCAGGCGCAGGTGCTGCTGCAGAAGATGGAGCAGGTGAGACGCAGCTCAGATCACGAGGTGGTGGCATGAACATCCATGAATACCAGACCAAGGATCTGTTCCGCCACTATCAGATTCCCGTCCCGGAGGGGCGCATGGCCCACTCCGCCAACCAGGCCCTGGGTGCGGCCGAGCAGCTCGGCGGGGAGGGCTGGGTGGTCAAAGCGCAGATCCATGCCGGCGGGCGTGGCAAGGCCGGTGGGGTGCTGCTGGCGCGGACTCTGGATGAGGTGCGGCAGCATGCGGAACATCTGATCGGTAGACGTCTGGTGACCAAACAGACCGGGGAGGCGGGCCGGCTGGTCAACCGGGTACTGGTTGAGCAGATGCAGGATATCCGTTCCGAATACTATCTGGGCCTGGTGATCGACCGCACCACCCAGCGCATCACGCTCATTGCCTCAGCCGCCGGGGGCATGGATATCGAAGAGGTGGCGGCCTCGGCTCCGGACAAGGTGATCCGTGAGGTGGTGGACCCCGCCGTGGGTCTGCAGGACTTCCAGTGTCGCAAGGTGGCTGCCGGAATCGGACTCAGCGGCAAACAGATCGTCAGCGCGGGGCGGATCATGAAATCCCTGTACCGCATTTTTCGAGACAAGGACGCCCTGATGGCGGAGATCAATCCGTTGGTGCTGACCGGCGATGACCGGTTTCTCGCTCTGGATGCGAAGATGTCCTTCGACGGCAACGCCCTGTTTCGTCAGCCGGAGATTGCGGACCAGAGGGATTTCGACGAGGAAGACCCCAAGGAGGTGGAGGCCTCCGGTCACGATCTGAACTACATCGCCCTGGACGGCAGCGTCGGCTGCATTGTCAACGGGGCCGGACTGGCCATGGCCACCATGGACGCGATCAGTCTTTACGGCGGCCGTCCGGCCAATTTCCTCGACGTGGGTGGCGGGGCATCCCCGGAGAAGATCGCCAATGCTTTCCGCATCGTCCTCGAGGACCCCAACGTCAGGGTGCTGTTGCTGAATATCTATGCCGGAATCAACCGCTGTGACTGGATTGCCGAGGGCATCGTCAAGGCGATGGCGGACCTTCAGGTCCAGGTGCCGATCGTGGTCCGGCTGGCGGGTACCAATCTGGAGGAGGGGCGCCGGATATTGGCGCAATCCGGACTGGTTTACATACATGCCGAGCGGCTCAGCGATGCCGCAGAAAAGGCGGTCAAGGCAGTCCAAGGAGCAATGGCGTGAGTATTCTGGTTAATAAAGACTCCCGGGTGATCTTTCAGGGTTTTACCGGCCAACATGCCACCTTTCATGCCCAGGAGGCGATGCGCATGGGTACCCAAGTGGTCGGAGGGGTGACTCCCGGCAAGGGTGGACAGGTGCACATCGATCGTCCGGTTTTCGACACGGTCAAGGCGGCGGTGCAGGAGACCGGAGCGGATGTCAGCGTGGTGTTCGTACCCCCCGCATTCAGTGCGGACGCGATCATGGAGGCGATCGATGCCGGGATCAAGGTGATCGTGGTGATCACCGATGGGGTGCCGGTGCAGGACATGGTGCGGGTCAAGCGCTACCTGATCGGCCACGAGGCGATCATCATCGGACCGAACACCGCCGGGGTGATCACACCGGGCGAGTGCAAGGTCGGCATCATGCCGGCGCATATCTACGAGAAGGGGCGGATTGGCGTGATCTCCCGCTCAGGTACCCTCAACTACGAGGCGGTTGAACAGATGAGCGAGCGCGGGCTCGGCGTCTCCACCAGCATC
>JBNLFS010000095.1:0-83897 GCA_050305635.1 Candidatus Thiodiazotropha sp.
AAATGGCAATCTGAAAAACACTCTTCGCCAGATCGATACTGATAGTGGTAGTCTTTTTCATGGTATGGACTCCTTTGTTTGC
Source organism: Candidatus Thiodiazotropha sp. (assembly GCA_050305635.1). Lineage (GTDB taxonomy): Bacteria > Pseudomonadota > Gammaproteobacteria > Chromatiales > Chromatiaceae > Thiodiazotropha. The sequence continues at coordinate 83 of JBNLFS010000095.1, forward strand.
TTAGCAACGCCCTCAACTCGACCTTAGATCTCGGTCGAGGAGGAGTCCATACCATTGAGCGAATGGGGTGACGGATAAGGAACCATTTCATCCAAGCCAAACCTGACGGGGATGGCGTAGAACGGTGATATCGTCGAAGGGCGAAGCTTCGAGTAGAACCGCGTCGAAAGGCGCGCCGGACTCGAGCCTGCTGTGCTCGAAACCGAAGTGGCGCCGGGCGGTCGATGTAGCGGCACGCAAGGTCTTCTCGAGGGAGAGCCCCGCCTCCTGATAGCGATCAATCTCCTCGAACAGGGCGTAGCCGTGCTCAACCCCCATGCTGCCGGCGTCCGTACCCATCAGCAGGGTCACGCCCATCTCATCGGCCAGACGCAGATGCTCGGCATGGCTGTCGAGAATGCGCCGCAGGTTGTCGACCGTCCGGGCGGACCAGCCGATCGCCTCGGGTTTGGCCCATTGAAATTGCACCGGACAGAAGGTGGGCGTCCAGGCGACCTGGTTGTCGCGCATGATCGCCATGGTTTCCCGGTTCATGAAGAAACCGTGCTCGATGGAGCCTATGCCCGCCCGGGCCGCGATCGCCAACCCATTCTCTCCGCTGCAATGGGCAAAGGTCTGGCGCCCCCCGGCGCGGGCGGTCTCCACCACCAGGCGGGTCGAGGCCAGATCGAACTGGGGTTCATCGGTGACCGCCCCGGCATCGAAATCGATGATTCCGGTGAGGATCAGTTTGATCTCATCATTGTCTTCGGCCAACCGGGTCACGGATTCACGGATCGCGGTTTCACTATCTACATCCTGGGCCATGAAGGCGCCATAACGCTTGGGACGTTTCACGCCCAGACCACCGGAACGCACCCGGCAGAGATCGCCGGAAGTTCTGGCTTCTTCCCGAATGCGGTTGTTGATACCGTGACGATCACCGGCATCGCGCACCAGAGTCACGCCACAGGCCAACGCCTGGCGGGCGCTGCGCCGGGCCGCTTCGGTAAGATCCTCCGGTGGCTGTTTGAGATGGGCCGAACGGATCGTGCCATCCGTGGGCGCACCGTCGAGAAACAAGTGCACATGGGCATCGACCAGTCCCGGCATCAGGAAGCTGCCGGTCAATGTCAGCAGACCCCGTCGGACATAGTGTTGCAGCTGATCGCCCGGATCGATCTCAGCGATCCTGCCGCACTTAATGATAAAGCTGGTTGGTTCAGGATGGTGACGTTCGCCGTCGAACCATCCCTGGACACAAAGACCAAACTCGTCGAACGGATCCATGCTCATGCCCGATACAACTTGCGTACGGCGCGCAGGGCATTGCTGCCCCGCTGTTCCAGGAAATTCCGGTAGGCAGTGAGTACATAGTGATCATCACCGAGCTGTTCATAGCCACGCCAGGGGGTACCCAGGACAAAATCGAAACCGTGGGGCACCGTCATGGTCAGGAAGGCGTTTTCCAGACTGTGTTTCAGATCGGAACCGTCCGCGGCCTTGGGGGGCAGCTGCTGGCCGATATTGGAGAGCCCCCCCATCATATGCACCCCTTTCAGCTCGAGGTCATCACCGATGAGGCGGATCGCCTCCACGGTACTGCTGTTGAGTCCCTCGGTGTCTGCGATGATGGCCGAGACCGACATATCGATAAAGACATGATCCAACGGCATGCCATAGTCGTTCTTCAACCGCAGGGCGGCGCGCCGGGCCGTGGTATAGATCTCTTCGGCGGTCTTATTGCCCTTGGCCACCCCGTCCTCGACCCGCTCCGAAGCCATCAGGATTACCTTGAATTTGTGTTCACTATAAAGCTCCATCAGATCCCAGCGGTGCTCTGTGATGGAGTTGACGATGGGTAGCTCTCCTCCCGCCTTGTCCGGGTCGTAACAGCTCAGGCAGATCGCCTGCACACGCTTGCTCGGAAAATCAAACGAGAGCGGTATGCTCACCACCTCCTGGATCGCCTCGATGACCCGCGCCATCCACTCGGGATCGGTCAGCGCCCGGGCGCCGATATTGACGTTGAGGTAGCGCGCCCCCGCCTCGGCCTGCTTAACCGCCAGGGCCTGGATGCCGGGAAGATCCTCGTTGTCGAATAGGGCGCGGGTCGACTTGAAGCCGGGATTGATGCGCTCGCCGATAATGCCGATGTTGAAACCGTTGTTCACTTAAAGAGTCTCCTCTCGTGCTGTAACGAGCCTGTTGCCAGGCCCTTTGTCGTTGAATCTGACAGGACCGTCATTGAATCCGATATGCCGCAGAAAGCGTTTCTGGAAATCGCTACGGGAACTGAGCTCCAGATAACGACAGGCAGTTGCCAGTTCCGCGGCCCGCTGGCGTGCCGTTTCAGAGGCCAGCATGCGCCGAATACCGACACCGGCGGCGTTGCCCACCTGCACAAAACGTTCCCTTGGCAGGTCGGGAAAGAGACCAATACGTACACCGCTGTCGATGTCGATATAGGCGCCGAAGGCACCGGCGATAACAAAACGTTCGATCGCGTGCTCATCCAGCCCCGCTTCGTCGAGCAACAGCTCGGTGGCGGTGCGTATCGCCGCTTTGGCCAACTGGACGGCACGTACGTCGTCCTGGGTGAAGTGCACACCCTTGGCCAGGCGCACCGCCCGCTTACCCTGATGCGGAACGATGTCCGCGTGGGCCGTGGCAAGCCGGCCCTGATCGCTGACCAGGCCACCGCTATGGAGGGTCGCCAGGGTATCGAGCACCCCGGAACCACACAGGCCGATCGGTTTTTTGCCACCGATGGTTTCGACCCGCAGGCGACCCGCCTCGATGCGCACCCGTTCGATGGCGCCTTCGGCGGCACGCATGCCGCAACCGATATGCCCCCCTTCGAGGGCGGGTCCCGAAGGCGCCGAGGCGGAAAAGAAACGCCCGGCATGGATCAGGGTGATCTCGGTGTTGGTGCCAACATCCATGACCAGCGCCGTCTGGCAAGCGGTCCAGATCGCTTCGGTGGCCAGTAGCGCTGTCACATGGTCGCCCCCCACGAACCCGCCCACGTTGGGCGCAACATGCACCCAGGCGCCCGGAGCAACCGCCAGGCCAAGCTCCCGCGCCTTCAGATCCATGCCTTCGCGCACCGCGGCGACAAAGGGGGCGCGACCGAGTTGACGGACCGGAAGATTGAGCAGCAGATGGTGCATGGCGGTGTTGCCGCAGATCGCCACATCCAGAATGTCACCGACGCTGTAACCAACGCTGAAACAGAGATCGTGAGCCAGGGCGTTGATCGCCTCGATTGCCGCCTGGTGAAGCTCTCGGGCCTGCGCCTCGTCACCCACCGCGTGGTTGAGTCGACTCACCAGATCGGCACCCCAGGCCACCTGGGGATTCTCGATACCGAGGCTGGCCAGACGCTCTCCGGTTTCAAGATCAATCAGGAAACCGGCCGCGTTGGTGGTACCCAGATCGATGGCGAGGCCAAGCATGGGACTGTCGGCCGGGGCAAAACCAATAAGTTCTCCCGCCCGTTCAAAGACCCGTAACGACCACTCCCTGGCATGGGGTTCAGTCCTCAACAGACCCGGCAGACACCGGGCGGCGGCCAGGTCCACCCGCGCCTGGCGATCCCCAAGCTCACGCAGCACCCGGTCGTGATCGGCCAGGGTATCCCGCAGGCTGGCGGCGGGCAGGCTGATATCGGCCAGACGCAAGGAACTCGCCAAAGGCAAGCGCTCCTTTGTTCCGGTATCCGCTTCTGCCCGCACTACCGGCGCCAGGGAGCGCGGCGCCACCTCCAGGGTGCAGTCTGAGCGGGCATAAAGCTGGCAGGCGCGCTGCCATTTGCTCGGCTTGACCGTCTCGCCATTGATGTGGCTCACCGTCCCCGCTTCGACTCGCACCACGCAACTGCCGCAGGTGCCGCGTCCCCCGCAGGCGCCAACGATACGTACCCCGTGGCGACGGGCGCTTTGATAGAGGGTCTCGTCCTCGCTCACCGGAATCGCTCGATCGAGATGGGGAAAACGCAGGGTATGGGTCTTGTCGTTCACACTCAGGCGCTCATGGATGTGGGTGCGGTGGCACGTTGTCGACGACCGAAATTGCACTTGTTTTTGGAAGCACAGGACTCGCAGCGGGACCAGGCCACCTCGGGAAGATTCCGCCCCACGGCAAACACCACCGAACCCGATTTGAGAGGAGTGATGAGTTGCCCCCGGTGCAGACCCACCGCGATCTTTTCCGCTTCGGCCAGACGCAGCACCGTTGCCTGAGCGTCCAGCGCCAGACCCGGATCGCCGGCGTGGAGCTCGGCCCCCATGCTGAGTCGCTTGCGGTAGCATTCGGAAAGCATGCGGTCCTGAATGCGCCGCCCCATGGCGTAGAGCAGTTCGATACCGAGTTCGTCCAATACCACCGCAAGGGCTGCGCGGCGCGCCTCGAACAAAGCCCGGACCCGGTTTTCGAAACGTCCACCCAGGGTATAGACACCACAACCCAATGCCGTCAATTCGCCAGACTCGGGCAGCAGGCGAGGCGCTTCCAGATGCTCGCCACCAGCCCGCAAACGGGGGCCGTCGGCGGGGTAATCGAGGGGCACGATGTTGTAACTGTAGCTGGCCTCGATCAGCCCCTCGTCACGAATCATGGCAACCGCCTGCTCACGCAGACGCGCACTGGCCGGTGACAACCCCGCCAGGGTACCACTCGCCAGTTCTCGCTTCAGATCGACGCCACGAACACAAGGCATTTCCGATATCCTGCCGGATCAACCCGCGTAAGTGCGCGCGGCATCGAACATGGCGCGCACGTTCTCCACCGGGGTCTCGTCGGGAATACCGAAGGCGGCATCGAGAATCAGATTACCCCCCTGGTTCCAGACATTGTCGACCAGATGCTTGACCGCGGCATCCACCTCCTTGGGCGTGCCGGTGGTCAACAGAGAAGGCGACAGATTGCCCCGCAGGGCGACCCGATCGCCCAGCACCTCGAAGGCCTTGACCATGTCGGTACGCTCGAACCAGTAGATAGCCTTGCCCTCGGGGATGTCCTTGATGGTCTCCAGGCGTTTGGTGCAGTCGGCCTCCCACAGGGGCATGGGGATCAACCCCTCATCGATCATGCTCATCATCATCTTGCGGAAGGGGGGCCACCAGAACTCGTTAAACTGCTTGGGCGACATGAAGGCATCGGGGGCCCAGTGCACCGGGATCATGACGATGGGATGCCCCGAGGCCTTGGCCCCGGCGATCGTCTGCCGGGTGAGCATGGTGCACGCCTTGTCGAGCAGCTGATGCAACTTCTCCTTGTGACGGAACAGATCCTTCATCATGCCGGTGGCGCCGCGGAAATAGTCGGCGATGTAGTCGTAGGGCGAGACGGCGATGACACCGTTGGCCAGCGGGTAGCCGTGAGCCTTGACCCGCTGCACGAATTCGAGATGGTGGTTGAAGAAGATCTCCGCCTCTTCGGCGGCGGCGGCCAGCTTTTCGAAGGCTTCGCGCACCCCCGGCTTGGCAAAGGGGCGAATGCCACCGGCCAGACGCAGGTAAGCCATACCGGGAAAGACCGGTAGCTGATCGAGACCGGAGAAGGCCCCCGCCACCCGGGGCAGGTACTTCTGCAGATAGTAGCCGGTGGGGTCGAACAGGAAATCGTCGTACTCGTCCGCCATCATGTATTCGCGGTCGAGGTATTGATAGGGCTGGTTCTCCCCCACCCCGTGACCCGGCCACTGCAGCTGTTTGAATTCGAGCTTTTCCAGCACGTTGCCAATGCCGCAATTGAGAAAGTGAGGCGCGGTGACATCCGGGTCGAACTCCAGCACCGAGCGCTCGCTGACCTCCATGAGCTTGTCGTAGTCGTGCATCAGCTCCTGGCAGGTGATGCCACCGTATTTGGCCAGCCAGAAGGTGGCGTAGAGCACCACCGGCATGCGATCGGGTTGTTTGAGATTGACGCAATCCATGATGCGCTGAAAGCGGGCATCGTAGGCGGCCTTGGCTTCTGGGGTCTGTTCAAGTGGCGCGTTCATGCGGTCACCTCTGATAAGTTGTCTGTGTTGGAAAGGTCGTTATTTGGGGGAACAACAAGCCGGGACGGTATCCGAACGTTACCGTACTCATTCCGGCGAATGCCGGAATCCAGGACTCCGTCGCGGACGCTCGCATCCCCGCTTCCCGGGGCCCCTGCTCCCTGCTCATGCCCGTCACCTCCGATCGCTTGGTATATCCTGAAACACCTTCCTGTCGGTGACCCGCCGCATTCGCGGACGCTCGCATCCCCGCTTCCCGGGGCCCCTGCTCCCTGCTCATGCGGCGACACCCATCCACCCACGACAAAGGTTCACGGCTTCGACGGCATTGACGCCAAAGGCATCCGCGCCGGTATAGGAGCGCACGGTTTCATCGATCTGTCCGCCACCGATCATGATCTTGAACTTGTCACGCATCCCTGCCTGATCAAAGGCTTCGATGGTCTCTTTCATGGAGTCGAAGGCGAGGGTCAGAAAACCCGAGAGGCCGACCACATCGGGCTGGAAGTCGTTGATCTCGTCGATGAAGGTCTGCACCGGCACATCGATGCCGATGTCTTTCACTTCAAAGCCGTTGATGTCGAGCATGAAACTGACGATATTCTTGCCGATGTCATGCAGGTCGCCGTGCACGGTGCCGATCAGCACCTTGCCCAGTTTTTTCTGCTCCTCCCCGTCCGTCTGCTTGATCAGCGGCTTGGCCACCGCGCCGATGTTGTCGAGCATCTCGCCCGCGAGCACCAGTTCGGGCAGGAAATACTCCCCCTCCTCGAAGCGCTGACCGACGATATCCATGGCGGTGCGGCACAGATCGAGCACCCGCATGGGATCCTTGCCATCCTCCAACAACATCTTGTTGGATAGTGCAATGGCCTCATCCTCATACATATCGGCCAGCCATTCGACCAGTTGCTTCTCTTCGTCCGTCATATCGTTCATGAAAGGCTCTCCTCAAGCGGTTTGCAGGCGGGGCTGGCGGCGCAGCTCCGATTCAATGATGATTTCGGCCAGCGTCTCTTCGTTACGGTGGCCCATGACGTGCACTCCGGCCACCCCTTCGATACTGGCCAGGTTGCGGATAATCTCGACACAGGCCGCCTTTGCAGCGGCCTTCTGATCCTCGGCACCGCCGATGCGTTCGAGCAGTTCGCCGGGCACATGCACACCCGGCACATGGGTGGCCATCCACTTCAGCGCCTTGGCCGAACTCAAGGTACCCACGCCGACGATGATATGGGCGCGCTTGTGCAGTTCCCGCCGGCGCACCTCGGTCATAAACTCATCGAACATTTTGAGATCGAAACAGAACTGGGTCTGGATAAACCGGGCGCCGGCGACGATCTTCTTTTCCAGATTAGCGATACGGTCCGTATAGGGCGGCACAAAGGGATTGGCGGTGGCACCGATAAAGAGGTCGGGCGGCGTCTCCAGTTTGCGACCGGAGGCAAACTCACCCTGGTCGCACATACCCCGGGCGATGTGCAGCAGGGAAACCGAATCGAGGTCGAACACCGGTTTGGCCTGGGGATGGTCCCCCTGGGAGACGTCGTCGCCCGTGAGACAGAGAATGTTCTTCACCCCCAGGGCGGCGGCACCGAGAATGTCCCCCTGAATCGCGATGCGATTGCGATCCCGACAGGCAATCTGATAGACCGGCTCGTAGTCGTGAGCGGCGAGGATCGCCGAGGCGGCCACCGAGGACATATGGCAGTTGCCCCCCGCCCCGTCGGTGATATTGATACCGTCCACCAGCCCTTTGAACTTCCCGGCCCGGGCGAGCAGCGCCTGGGGATCGGCCGAGTCCGGCGGCGCCACCTCCACAGTGACCACGAAGCGGCCGGAACGACAGGCCTTCTCCAGACTGCCGAGTTGAGACTCAGCTACGCTGCGCGCCCCAACCGGAGGCTGAAAAGCCGGATCGGAACGACCCTCGATGACCTGAATCCAGGTGGAACTGCCCCGCTTGCGCACATCGATGGCCGGCAGCAAGGGGGTCGGATGGGCCAGACGGTCCGCGGCGATGCGTTTGGTGCCCTCCGTGGCCTCGACCCAGACGCAACGCATCTCCGGTTTCACTTCGCAGTGACCGTTGTCACGCACCCCGCCGCAGGGACCATTGCGCATCTCCTTGGCACAGTTCATCGGACAGGCCATACCGGTTGCCGAAAGCACACATTGACCGCACTCATGACAATCGAACATCAATCCCTTGGCCGCCCGTTCCAAGGGATGAATCACCTTCAACGCGGGTTTTGTGCCGATCAGGCGCACCAGCGGCGCCACCCGGGGCGCCAGTCGGGAGAAGAATTCATACAACCGCCGCAAACCGCGCGCGTGGCGTACTGACCAGAGACGAAGCATATACATGGGGAAATTGTATACAATTTATCGGGCATTTCACCCGGAACAGGCATAAGAATTGAGGGAAAATAGGTCATTGTCCTACATAAATAGGACAATTATTAAGGTTTGCGGATTAACATTCCCGAGACATTCAAGAAGACAAAGCTAATTTTGTATACATTTTCCACCAACAGGTGCATTTCCGCATTCCAATTAAAGGGTGTTACAAAAGGGTTTTGGGAAAGAACCGTAGGTCGGGTTAGCGAAGCGTAACCCGACAAGAAATGGGCATTTTTCAGCTCCCACACCCTGCGTGGAAACGATGCGTGGCGCTATCAGCTCAGCCTTCGAAAAAGCCTGTCATTGCGTCATTGAACATTTGCGGCTTTTCGAACTGAGGCGTATGGCCACATTGCTCGAAAATTTCGAGTCTGGCGTTATCTACCCAGGCGTGAGCGGTCACTGAGTGCTGATAAGGTATCACCCTATCCAGACGTCCATGCAAAAACAGCACCGGCAGTTCCATCTTCTTCAACGCAGATGTGGCGGCATCGATCAGAGCCTGTTTCTGGCCACCAAAATCCGTCATCCCCCTGAGGGTAGCAAGAAAATCCCGCGCCCTTTCCCCATTCATGACATTGCGAATAACAACAGCACGTATCACTTCGTCAATCACCCCGGGATCATGAAAGATCGCGTTTAGCTGTTGTTTCACTCCCTGCTGGCCCGGCCGGGTCATCAGCTCCCCCAACATGGGTAAAGTCATCAAGCGGAATGGAACAGGCGATTCACGGCCCAGCGTGGCGGCGTTCGCCAGCAGCAGTTTGTCCACCCTCGACGTTTGAGCGTCGGCCATCAGTATCGCGATGGCGCCTCCCATGGAGTTACCGATCAGCCCAACCCTATCGATACCGATCGCATCGAGGAATGCCCAGCAAAAAGCGGCGAATTTGGCTGGATCATAGGGTTGATCACCGGAAGCGCTCAAACCATGCCCCGGCAGGTCGAGCATAATGGTGCGCCAATTGTCCCCTGCCAGTGATTCCTGGTGCATCCAGAATTCAAGAGACTCCCCGATGCCATGGATGAACAGCAGAGGCCGTTGCCCGCATCCGGAATCACGATACCGGACCAGGCATCCCGCGACTTCAATGTAAAGATCTTGCATGGCGTTTCCTGTTGACCGATTGAGATATTGAGGCAGCACGACAGCTGTTCGAGTGACCTATCTTACGAGTTGCCGACTGGTAAAGCCGTCGATAGGATAGGCAAACCTGTTGCGACCTGTAAAAACGCGACAGCTCACCAGACTGAAAGGTACCAAATTTCTTATGGCGAACGGAGCACCGAATCTGACCGACCAGGTGGTCTTGCGCTTGCGCGAGATGATCCTGTGCGGCGAACTGCCGGGCGGTCAGCGCGTGGCAGAGATCCCCATCGCCGAGCGACTGGGTGTGTCCCGAACCCCGGTGCGCGAAGCGCTGAAAGTGCTCGCCCAGGAGGGATTGTTGGAGATCGCCGGCAAGCGCGGATACCGGTCGATGACGTTCGGCGCCAAAGAGATCGAAGACGCGGTGGACCTCCGCGGCGTTCTGGAAGGCACTGCAGCCCGCCTGGTCGCCGAAGCCGGCCCCGACAGCGATTTGCTGGAGACCTTGGAAACCTGTCTGAGCGAGGGGGCTGCGATTGTCGAAAAAAAGGGCTACGGGGCCGACGACGATATTCGCTGGGCGGAGGTGAATGGCCGCTTTCACCGGGCGATCGTTCAGGCATGCGATAACCGCGCCCTGCAGGGGGCGTTGGCGTTGAACGATAAATTGCCCTTCGCCTCGGCGATGGCTGTGCTGGGTGGTGAGTCGCGCACAAAACTCATCGCCCAACGCCACCGGGAAGTGATGCGACTGGCCCAGTCGGACCATCGGCAGATCGTTGCGGCCCTGCGCAATCGCCAGGGGACCCGGGTCGATGCCATGATGCGCGAACACGCCCGGCGCGCACTGATCAATGTGGCGCTTTTCAGACACCACGATTAGTGCATTTGGGGCGTTTTTTCGCAACACGGGAAACATCATGACAGGCATACGCTCGTTCCCACGCGGAGCGTTGCAATGCAGACTTCAGGTTTGGCGCAAGAATCATGTCTGATCGTTACATCGTAGCTTAGATATGCGTTCCCACGCAGAGCGTGGGAACGAGACTTCGAAATGGAATGACATATCCCCGCACCACCCCCAAACTTCAATCAAACCGGATAGTGACGCGGCGTGTTCTGCAGGGTGATCCAACGCAGATCGGTAAACTCCGCAATCCCCGCCCTACCGCCAAAACGACCATAACCACTACCCTTTACGCCGCCGAAGGGCATCTGCGCCTCATCGGCAACCGTGGAAGAGTTGATATGGCAGATGCCCGATTGGATACGCTTCGCTACCGCCATGGCGCGAGGGATATCGCGACTGAAGACCGCGGCCGAAAGGCCATATTCACTGTCATTGGCCAATGCCACCGCCTCGTCGTCACTGGTTGCGCGCAACACCGTCACCACCGGACCGAAAGACTCCTCCTGATAGAGCCGCATCTCCGGTTTAACGCCGTCGATCACCGCAGGCTGCATGATCGATCCGTCGACCTGAGTCTCGCCCGTGGTCACCAGAGCCCCTTTGTCGATGGCATCCTGGACCATGGCGGCAACCCGTTGCGCTGACCGGGGATCGATCATGGCGGCCAGCGCCGCCCCCTCCTCGCCCGGTTTACCGGCCCGCATGGAGCGGGTTTTCTCGGTCAATCGGGCGATGAACTCGTCCGCCACTTCCTGGCGCACGATGATCCGGTCGGTGGACATACAGATCTGGCCCTGGTTGAAGAAGGAGCCAAAAGCCGCCGCCTGCACCGCTTCGTCCAGATCGGCATCATCGAGTATCACCAACGGATTCTTTCCACCCAGCTCCAACAAGGCCGGCTTGAGATGTTTCGCCGCCTGCTGGGCAATGATGCGCCCCACATGGGTGGAACCGGTGAAGTTGACCCGCCTGACCGCCGGATGCGCAATCAACCGCTCCACCAGGGAGGGGGCATCCTCGGGCGCGTTACTGATCACATTGACCACCCCATCGGGCAATCCCGCCTCCTGCAGCACGGTACCGATCAGGCGATGCAGTGCCGGGCAGTTTTCCGAAGACTTGAGCACCACCGTATTGCCGCAGGCCAGGGGCAAGGCTATCGCGCGAACCCCCAGAATCACCGGCGCGTTCCAGGGCGCGATGCCCAACACCACTCCCGCCGGCTGACGCACGCCCATCGCCATCAAACCCGGTACGTCGGAGGGGATGATCTCACCGGCCACCTGGGTGGTCATGGCGGCCGCTTCACGCAGCATGCTGGCCGCCAGCATTGCATTGAAGCCATACCACATGGGCGATCCCCCCGCTTCGGCGATACCCGTAGCGATGAACTCGGGGGCGCGGGCATCCAGCAGATCGGCCGCCTTGAGCAGCAACCTTCGCCGCTCGTTGGGTCCGGTATCCGCCCAGGCGGGAAAAGCCTCGGCGGCGGCCTGACAGGCCGCATCGGCATCGGCCAGTGTCGCGGCAGCCGCCCGCGACGCCACCTCACCGGTCACCGGATTCAAGTGCTCGAAGGTTGTCCGGTCGCCGGCGTCGCAGTCACGACCGCCGATCAGTAATTTCACCTCAGTCATGGCGATCTCTCCCGACAATCGATCAGCGTTTGTAGCTCTGCAGCCCCGGCTTCAAGGTCTTGTCATCGAGGAACTGTTTCATCCCTTTCTCGCGACCCTTCTCCGGATCACGACCGATACACTGATCGATCTTGGCGTACAGATAATCTTCGTTTTGATCCCAGGTCAGTTCACGACAACGCTTGAAGCCATGCTTGGCATAACGCAAGACCACCGGATTTTTTTCCAGCAGTTTAGAGGCCAGAATCTTGGTCTCTTCCTTCAGCTGAGCCAGAGGAACGCTTTTGTTGACCAGCCCCATCTCCGCCGCCTGCTGACCGCTGAAGGGCTCACCGGTCATGATGTAGTAGAGCGCCTGACGCAGACCGATGGTATCGGCCACAGCCTTACTCACCAGATTGCCCGGCGGTATGCCCCAATTGACTTCGGACAGACCGAAAGTCGCCTCATCGGCGGCAATGGCCAGATCGCAGGCCACCAGCGGAGAAAAGGCGCCGCCGAAGCACCAGCCGTTGACCATGGCGATGGTCGGTTTGTTGTAGAAGCGCAGCAGTTGCCACTGCCAGCGGCAGGAGTCACGACGGATACGCTCTTGAAAAATTTCGGACTGGCCATCGACCTCACGAAAATACTCTTTCAGATCCATCCCCGCGGTCCAGGACTCACCGGCGCCGGTCAATACCAGCACACCGGCCTCATCGTCGAGTTCCAGCGTCTCCAACACATCGATCATCTCCCGGTTGAGCGTCGGACTCATGGCATTGCGCTTCTCCGGACGGTTGAGCGTAACCCAGGCAATACCCTCTTCAACCGAGACCTCGACAGTCTCCCAGCGCCCTTGATAATCAGTCATAGGTTTCTCCTCTGAAAATTCGCTTAGTATCAAGCTACTTGATATTATCGCAAGTATAGAGAGAGGCGATATCCTATGCAAGAAGTTACTGCCAAATGCCGAAGGACTCTTGATATGACCTGATGGCCTCTCGATACCGACTTGTGCCGCAATGACGGTGTAGTATCGACAGACGATCAAGAACCGAGGAACTCATCTTATGCAAACGATCTATCTCCTATGCGGGCTACTCTGCGACGCCACCGTCTGGGAATCACAGGTTGCAGCTCTGGAACTGCAGGGATATACGGCAAGACCCTTAAGTTTTCAGGGTTTTGATTCACTGACAGAGATGGCGCAGTATGTTCTCGATCAAGCGCCGCAGCGCTTCTCCCTGGCGGGACACTCGATGGGGGGACGGGTTGCACTGGAGGTATATCGTCAGGCACCGGAGCGTATCGAACGATTGGCGCTGCTCGATACGGGATACGAATCCGCCGGCCCCGAGGAGCCTGATAAGCGGGGCATCATGGTGAACAAGGCCTTGGCGCAAGGCATCGCGGCCATTGCTGAAACCTGGGCTCGCCCGATGATCGCCCCGGCCCGTCAAGAGGACGACGAACTGCTCGGACGCATCCTGGCGATGGTGGGCCGGATGTCAGGAGAGATCTACGCAGGCCAGACCCGGGCTTTACTGACCCGCCCGGACGCCACCACACTGCTTGCGCAGATTCGCTGCCCAACCTTCGTCATCTGTGGCAAACAGGACGCCTGGAGCACGCCGCAGCGTCACCAAAAAATGCATGAGCTGATACCCAACAGTGAACTGCGGTTGATTGACGACTGCGGACACATGTCGACCATGGAAAGACCGGGGGAAGTGTTATCCATCCTGATGGAATGGCTGAAAAGATCCTGAATAAACCAAGGAGATTTCCCTTTCCCCTCATGCCCACGCTACGCATGGGAATGCCGATCTCGGCCATATTGTACCCGTTGCTTTTGGGAGATATGTTAAACCCGGGTCTGCATTCCCACGCAGAGCGTGAGAACGAGAGGAAAAATCATTCAGCAGAATAGGGGTTTTCAGCTAACAGGTAAGCTCTCAAATCAGCCTTTTGCGGATGGCGGTTCAACCACTCCCTGATCTCTTTAACTTTCGCGTAGGCCTCCTCGCCAAACTTCTCCCGATAGATATCCGCGAACGAAAGTTGCGTTGACTTATCGCGCAGGGCCTTTTGCCATTGGCTGGTGAACACTTTGTTCAACCCACCGGCAATTCCCTTGGCTTTCAGATACTCCCATTCTCCCTTGTCCAGCCATACGCCACCGACTCGCGGGCTGTAGTCGAGACGATGCCCGGTGTCATGGGATACACGGTATTTTTGCATCACCACTCCGGATACCGGACATATCAGCGCTTTGGCGCTATCTTCGTACTCAATGGCTGTTTCTTTATCAAATGCATGTTCCGGGCATCGCTCTTTCCAGGCGATATAATCTTCGATCAACAACCAATTTCCACCGCATTCCGGACAGGTATGCGCACGAAACAGTTCATCGATATAACTCGGAATCAGCTTGCCGATTTTACAACCTGGACAATTCATATCGCTCACTTCGATCCATTCGTTTACAGACGGCCAGATTGAATTGCGAAACATATCCATCTTGCCAGGGTTCATACAACCTAAACCAACCATAGCAGGAACTCAAGTCTCTTCTCGTTCTCTCCAGTGAAGGGTAGCGTGAAGAAGCGAAACACCTCCGCCCTGCCGATTCAGGCACCATTCAAACCATTGGACGCCGACGAGAGCTCTGAGGCCTTTGCCGTTCTTTGCGGCATAAAAACAAGTGCGACAGCAGCGATCAACGAGCCAACCGCCATGATTACCGAAACCATCAGCAAGCCACCCAGATTACTTTGGAACAGAAACCCGGCTACGACCGGTCCCATCACCGCACCACCCCGACCGATTCCAATCACAAACCCGGTGCCGCCGGCGCGGACCTCGGTAGGAAAGGATTGGGCGAACAGGGCATACATGCCGACTATAGCAGCATTGATGAAGAACCCGGCGGTCCCGGCAACCAGCGAGAGTTCGAACAAGGATGCCTGCACGGCGCCAAATACGCCAACCATCATCGCCGCGAGCAACAGAGCGCCAATAACCAGATTGTTCACGGAATAACGCCTGGTCAGCAATCCCAGCAAAACCGCACCAAGGATCCCACCCACGTTTGCCCACACCAGCACCGTACCGGAAAGCGCAGGCGAATACCCCATATCAACCACCAGTTTCGGAATCCACTTGATGATGTAGTAAAAGGTCATGATGTGCGCGAAATAGGCCACCGACAATAGCACCGTGACGCGCAACAGATCGGGCTTGAAGAGCCGGGCGAACCGCGGATGGACAGGTTTATCCGGTTCAGGGGGCAGTGTTTCGAGTGAAACACGGCCCATGCGCTTCAAGGTATGGTTGATGCGTTGCAAGGCATCCGAAGGTCGTTTGTGCATCAAATAGGCGATCGACTCGGGCATCAGCAACCAGGCCACGGGGAGGAATATCAGTGTCACAATGGCACCGAAGAGAAACACCGATCTCCAATCGAAATTTGCCAACAGCACCGTGGCGACTGAACCACCGACAATCACGCCAAGCGGATATCCCGCCGCCATCAACGAAACCGACAGATTGCGCGAGCGGGCATTGGAATACTCCGCCGCCATGGCATTGACCGATGCAAGAATGCCGCCGATACCCAGGCCGGTGAATAAGCGAATGATCGAAAGTATCACGACACTGCCCGCAATAGAGGCCAGATACATGCCAACCGCCATCAGCACAAGACTTAACAGTATGGTCGGCCTGCGTCCGATACGATCCGCCAGTTGGCCGAGAATAAAGGCCCCGAACCCCATTCCGATCAGTTCCATCGACAGGACAATCCCCAACCCAGCCCGATCGATTCCCCACTCCCTGGCAATACCCGGTGCGGCAAAACTGATCGACAGCACATCGAAACCATCCAGGGATACCAGGAGAATGCAAAGGGTGATGACACTGATCTGCCACTTTGACATGGGTGATCGATCAATCAATTCACGGGGATCTTGTGTCATTTCAACTCCTCCAGGACCTGGTGAAGGATCACATATCGAGCAGCGAATTCAAGTATTCGAATTACACCACGACACTCGTGTTTACCACGACCTTCCCAATCTGCTGATTGGACTCCAGGTAACGATGCGCATCGACGATTTGATCGAGACGAAACTGTTTTGCAATAACCGGCTTGAGGCTACCCTCTTCCAATCCCTGTGAGATAAATGCAATGGCTTCATCACGACGCTTCCGATCACCGGTCAATTCGAAAACCAGATAGCCACGTACCGACAGACCTTTTGCAACTGCCGCGAAAAACGGGAAAGGAGTTTCAGCCGCCTTTCCGCTCAGATTTCCATAGAGAATCAACTGACCGTCTGTCCCGAGCATCTGTGCCAGGGCAACCACGCCGGGACCGGCAACCGGATCAAACACCACCCGCACACCGTTCCCGGCGGTAATCCGCAATACCTCGTCCACAACGCCGTCCGCACTCCCGACCAGCACATGCGCGGCACCCTGTGCTCTTAGAGCATCGACCTTAGCGGCACTTCGGGTCAATGCGATCGGAACTGCACCGAGACGATTGCACATCTGAATCGCCGCAATACCGACACTCGAAGAAGCGGCGGTGATCAGTACCGGATCCCCCGCTCCGATCGATACCAGATCGACAAGGGCCCCGTAGGCGGTCAGATAGGGCATCCAGACTGAAGCACCCTCAATGGCGCTTATACCCGTGGGACGTTTGATCAACGCCTCGGCAGGCACCTTCGCCCAATCGCCATAGACACCGTATTGGCTCATGGGATTCATCGAAGGTATCACGCACACATCATCGCCCTCAACAAAGTGCTTCACACCCTCACCCACGGCACGCACCGTACCACTTGCTTCGTATCCCAGGCGCGCGGGGTACTCGGGCTGTTCCAGATACTGCCCTGCCCGAAATGCTGCTTCAGCACGGTTTAGGCCAATTGCATCAACCTGGATTACGACCTCGCCCGGCCCCGGTGCTGCCGGCAACTCCACTTCGATCCGCAGGACTTCAGGTCCTCCGCTCGCATGAAATCGAATCACGCGTGATTGCATGAAAACGCCCCCTCAACTGTGAGTTGTTACCAGATCGGATACCTCCACAGCCGATTCTAACTGCTGCGGGAGTAGAAAATAGGCCAGGGCCGGTAACAGCAGCAGCGCCCCAAGCATGTTCCAGAGAAACATGAAAGCGAGCAATATCCCCATGTCCGCCTGAAATTTAATCGGCGAAAATGCCCATAAAGCCACACCGATCGCCAAAGTCGCGCCCGTCAGCACCACTACCCGGCCGGTAAACAGCAGCGCGCCATAGTAGGCTTTGGACAGACTCTCACCATTTCGCATATAGGCGAGAATCACGGAGAGTACATAGAGGGCGTAATCGACACCAATGCCCACACCCAGGGCGATCACGGGAAGCGTGGCCACCTTGACTCCCATGCCGAACATCACCATCAGGGACTCACACAAGATCGAGGTCAGCACCAGGGGCAATACCGCCGCCACCACAGCGCGCCAGGAGCGGAAGGTGATCCAGCAGAGGATAATCACTGCGCCATAGACCCAGAACATCATCTCGTGACTGGCTTTCTTGACCACGATATTGGTGGCTGCCTCGATACCGGCATTGCCCGCCGCCAGCAGGAACTGTGCGTCGGGGGTGGGATGTTCAGCAATGTAGCTCTGCACCACATCCACAACCCTACTTAGGGTCTCGGCCTTATGATCGGTGAGATAGACATAGAGGGTGGTCAGACTGCAGGTGGTGTTGATCACTTCCCGAGGCGCCCGACTCTGCACCCCACCCAATACGGCGTTGTTGGGCACCAGTC
Source organism: Candidatus Thiodiazotropha sp. (assembly GCA_050305635.1). GTDB lineage: Bacteria > Pseudomonadota > Gammaproteobacteria > Chromatiales > Chromatiaceae > Thiodiazotropha. Next base: position 17,919 of record JBNLFS010000095.1, read on the forward strand.
CGATCCACTTGAAGTTCCCCTCGTTGTAACCTGCGGAGACAATACGCGAAAGCTTGGCCAGAGAGTTGGTCGCCTCCACCCCGGGAAGCTGTTCCAACTCCCACCCCAGCTCATCCACCAGGGATAGAGACTGGTAGCGACTGCAACTGTCGTCGGCTGTCTTTACCATCACGACGAAGATGTCGGAACTGGCGGCATAGTTTTCCACCATGAATGCGTTGTCCAGATTGTAGCGGGAATCAGGCCGCAGTTCCGGCGCCCCCGGATCGAGATCGCCGACCTGGAGGTGGGTGCTGATCAGATACCCTCCGATACCCATTGCGAACCCCAGGAGCACGGAAAACGTGGCCATGCGTTTCTTTGTAAACAGATCAAGGGTGGCCCATAGCCAGTGCTTGGCCCCAGCGATATCCTGCTGTTCCGCTTTCAGGCTGCGTTTGGCTGCCTTGTGGCTGACCCCGGTAAAAGAGAGCAGAATCGGCAACAGAATCAGATTGGTGAAGATCAGCACCGCGACGCCGATACTGGCGATCAGCGCCAGATCCTTGATCACTTTGATATCGATCACCATCAACACCGCAAACCCCACCGCATCGCAGAGCAATGCGGTCAAACCCGCCACGAACAGGCGTCGGAAGGTATGCCGAGCGGCAACCACTTTATGGGTGCCCCGCCCCACGTCCTGCATGATGCCGTTCATCTTCTGCGCCCCGTGGCTCATGCCGATGGCGAAGACGAGGAAAGGCACCAGCACCGAATAGGGATCGAGTTCATACTCCAACAGAGTCACCAGACCAAACTGCCAGACCACCGCCACCAGTGAGCAGGTCACTACCAACAGGGTCGAACGCACACAGTGGGTGAACCAATACAGGGTGGCGGTTGCGACCAGAATGGCGACGAGAAAGAACCCCAGCATCTGCAACAAACCATCGATCAGATCCCCCACCACCTTGGCGAAGCCGGTAATGTGGATACGGATCTTGTCGCTCTGATATTTGTTGCGGATCTGCTCGATCTGTTTCGCAAACTCGTGATAGTCGAGGGCCTCGCCAGTCTTGGTATTGATATCGAGCAGTGGCACAAAGATGATGCTCGATTTGAAATTGGCCGCCACCAACTGGCCGATCTCTCCCGAGCGTTCCACATTGACCCGCACCTGATCGAGGCTGCGCTTGGAACCATCGTAGTTCTCGGGCACCACGGTACCGCCTTCCAGCCCCTCTTCGGTGACCGCGGTCCAGCGCGTGGCGCTGGTCCACAACGATTTCATGAAGGGACGGTCCACACCCGGCAGCAGATAGATCTCATCGTTCATCTGCCTCAGGGTCTCCATATACTCCTTGTTGAAGATACTCCCTTCCGTGGACTCCACCGCAATCCGGATCGCGTTGCCCAGGGTGGAGAGATCCCCCTTGTTGTCCAGGTAGTTGACCACGAATTCGTGGTTGGTGGGGATCATTTTTTCATAGCTGGCATTTAACTGAATCCGGGTGGCCTGCCATCCGAGTAACAGGGTAACGATCAGACACAGGAACACCACCATCTGACGATTGTTGAACAGAACCCGTTCGACCAGACTTCCGGAGAGGGTATCGAAATCCTCCAGGCGTTCAACGATGGGTTGTTGCGGTGCGTTTGCATGCACGCTCACAGGATTCTCCTACTTTAATTTAACTGCTGGGGCGTTGGATGGAACCTGACTCAGACCGCGCAGACTGGCGAGTATCAGTTGTCCCGATTCGGCCTGGGTCAGTGCGGCGAAAGGCATGCCGGGAAGACTGCCCAGGGGTTGGAAGCTTCGGCCATTGTCGGTACTGGCAAAGAGCTGTCCGGCCTGATTGGCCAGCACGATACGACCATCGTTCAACTCGATGGCATCAGAAAAGCCGGCTTGACTGCCCGTTTCACTGGGCTGCCAGCGCTCACCTCCATCCAGGGAGACATAGGCATTGCCGCGCAAACCATAGATCAGCAACGCATGCTCCCGGGTTGCGAGCACACCGAACCAACTCCCCTCATAGGGTGTTTCGAGGGATTCGAAGTGTTCGCCACCATCTTGAGATCGAAGCAGCAATCCCTGTTCGCCGGCGATTATGAAATCGTCTCCAAGGCGGGCAATGCCATAGAGATGGAGACCATAGGGATTTTCCAGTCGTGGAGACCAGTAGCGCCAATGCTTTCCACCGTCCTCGGTGCGAAAGATCAGGTTGAAGGCACCGACCACGAACCCATTGCCCCGGGCGTCCATCAGAATATCGAAGAAGGGTTTGTCGGGACCGTCGCTGACCAGGAAATCAGCCTGTCTGATGGCTCGTTCGTTACCACTGTCGCGCACCGCCTCCACGGCCAACCGGGCCGCCTCGACACCGTCGAGCTGCTTGTGCCAGCTCAACCCCCCATCTTCGCTATGCAGCACCACCCCCATGTGGCCCACGGCCCAACCCCGCTGTGCATCGACAAAGTACAGGGCAGTGAGATTGACACTGGTGGGTACCAACGATTGCTTCCAGCTCGTGCCGTTATCATCGGAGGTGAGAATAATGCCCCGCTCCCCCGCCGCCACCAGGCGAGATCCGGCGCGAGTCACGCTCAGCAATGTCGATTGTTCGGCTTTGGCGCTGTACAGAGCGACCTTATTCAGAGCCCCTGGAACAGTTGGCGTGGATTGTGCCCAACAGGGCAAGGTAACCAGCAACAGCCCGGAGAGGCCAAGCAGAATGTTTATCAGTGATCGTTTCATTATGTTACTTATCGGGATACAAAGGGGTGGTCAGCGACCACCCCATCTCAGTTGCCACACTCGAAACAGACTTATCGCAGTCCGAGATTCGCCAACTCTTCAGGAGAGAAGAAGTACTCGGGTCGACGCTCCACCACCTCGAACTGAGTGGTGCCGTTGGTTGCGGCATTAAGGTAGTAGCCGCCGGTCTGCAGGTTGTAGACACCCCAGGCCATGTTACCCACCAGGGCCGGAACATCAGGGGCCAGCTCGGTCAGGGTGTAAACCATGCGCCACAGGTCGCCCTGGGCATCCCAGCCATCGGTCAGCAGGATCTGCCAGGTATCCTCGTCGAGGTAGAAGCGGCGTTTGGCCACCACATGGCGTTTACCCGGCGCCAGAGTAGCGTCGATCACCCACACCCGGTGCAGTTCCCAACGCACCAGATCCGGATTCATGAAGTTCGGAGTGAACAGCGCCTCGGGTGCCGCGGCATTGGCCTTGTTGTTGTTGTACGGGACATAGATCTCCTGTTTCCCCACCAGTTTGTACTCATGGTGATCCCAGGGCCCAAACTGCATGAAGGCCTCATCGAAGAAACCCATGCCGGAGGTCACCGAATCGGGCGTGTCATAGGAGACCGAAGGGGCGCGACGCACACGGCGCTGACCCACCAGGTACTGCCACAGGCCGATACGTTTGCCCTCCACGGTGGGGAAATGGGCCAGGATCGACTCACCCGCCTTGGACGCCGGCGCCGACTGGACATAGCGGCCAATATTGTAGAAACCGCTATAATTCTCCAGATTGCCGTCGTGGTAGTTGTAGGGAAACTGCAGGTTCTGAGTGCCATCGCTGACCAGCGACATCTTGCCATCCGGGGTCACCGTGAAACAGCGTGACGGACTGGTGGAGGATTCACCCCGCGTCCAGGCTGTCTGGTGATTCAGAATCATCTCATGAGGGTTATCGGTGATCGGAAAAGGCACTCCGCCATACGCACCTTCAAAGGTATAACCGTCACCGGTGAGTTTCGCCCGGGTGGCATTCGCGAAGGTATTGTCGTAATACCACTGCGGAGCCGCCGCCGTGCGATGGGTCGGATAGACGTCGATACGGTAGTCCGGGTACTTTTTCATCAGCCCCTTGACCCCGTCGGTCAGTTTGTCCGCATACTTCTCCATATTCGCGGCATTGATCGAGTAGAGCGGTTTTTCGTCCGAAAAATAGTCCGGCCGTGGATCCCCCGACTTGTATCCGGGAGCCGCCTGGGTCATGCCTCCGTCCCAGGCGGGAATGGTGCCATCCGCATTGCCGGCACGCTCCGCGCCCATGGGGGTCAAGGTGGTTTTCAGCTTGGCCGCTTCTTCGGCGCTCACTGCCGCCTGGGCGGAGCCTGTCATCGCCGCCAATAACACGGCCGTGAGCAGCCCGGTGCGAGTTGTCATAGTCATCGTTTTCTTCATCATGTAATTAACCTGTCTGTCCTGAATGCTCAGAAACTGGCTGAGACGTTGAAAGAGACGTAGTCACGATCATATTGAGTCTGATCGAAACTGCCGGCGCCGATGCTGGCGCCTTCGTCACCCAGAAAATGGTGGTAGTTCAGCCCACCCTTCCAGTTATTGCGGTATTTGAAATTCACCCCGAGATCGAGGGAACCGCCATCTTCAACCCAACCTACATAAACCCGCGAACGACCATGCAGGTTGCGGGTCAACACCACCGGAAAGGAGAGATCCAGGCCATCGGCCACTTGAAAGTAATCAGCGTTGAATGCCAGGGTGACCGAGGAGGCGCTGCGGGTCGTGGTGGTATCGATCATCGACTCGTTATCGGTCACGCTGCCGACCCGATGGTAGTCATACTGAATCGCCACCGAACCGCCATCCCTGAGCACGGGATTGGGCTGAAAGATATGGATATCCACCAGGGTCAGGTGCTGAGTCTTACCCACCGCATAGCCGGGATGGTCACCATTATCGTAAGCGGGTCCGCCCAGCAGGGTGGTGGTATTGATAAAGTAACCGCAACCCGCCAGATTGCTCTGAGGACACATGCCACCGGTCAGCGGCATGTTGTCACGAACAGACGCTTCGATGGAGACATTGTCATCGAACAGCACGGTGCTGGCACTGATGCCATAAGTACGAATGTCTTCATGGTAGACCCGGGTATAGGAGGCCGGCGCGATATTGTCAGGCGGGGTCAAACCGATTCCGCTCAGAAAGGCATTCTCACCGACATTGACATAGATCGCCGAAGGCGTCTTGTCATGATAGTTGGCTGCATACAGGCCTAACTCGACATCGACGCTCTCGGGCCGATAACGCAGCTGTGTGCCCCACTGTCCGCTGTCCCTGGCTTCCATATCGTCGGTGCGATACACCGGCAGGGTATCCAGGAACGACTCGGCGCCAGGTCCCACCACATCATTAGGGGAGAGAAAACTGCCGGCGGGAAAAAAGTGGGACTTTTCCCACTCGAACTGATAATAGGCCCCAAGGGAAATGTTATCCACGGGCTGGAAGGTCAGTGACAGCTGATTGGTGGGCAGCAGGAACTCTTTGATCTGCGCTCCAGGAACCGTGGCTGCCTTGACGATATCCACAGGCCCCTGGGCTGCTGCGATTCCGTTGGCCCCAGACATCAGGGTTTCGCCATAGATGACCGTATGCCGTCCCAGCCGAACACCTACCGGCTTCTCGGCAATATCGGTTTTGAAAAAACCGAATGCGTCAAGCAATTCCAGATCTTTACCGACCGCATCTTGCGTCTCGGAATTGAATTCGTCGGAATCCACGCTGGTGTTGTGGGACAGACCGGTATCGTTATCGTTTTTGCCGTTGTAGACCGTGTCATACCAGCCAGCGGCACTGATGCGGAATCCCTTGTTGCCCCCATGAACCACATCGAACTCGGTCAAAAGATCGAGACGATTGGAAGCGATCCCCTTGTCGAAGTTGCGATCACCGTCACCGGCGGGACTGCCCTCGTAGCGTGCCAACTGCTCTTCGTCCGGATCCTCCAGGCGATAAATCGTGCTGTATTTGATGGTGTTGTCCCAACGCACCCGAAAATCGGAATCCCCGGTATCGAACTTGAATGCGTGGCTTGCCGGCGAAGCAAGCAGCACCGCCATCGTCAGCATACCGCGGCTTGGTAGTTTTTTTATCATGCATCCTCCCATTTGGGTTGAAGTCCGGCGGTGTCCCCTCGGGTATGCACCGCTCGCATATCGTTATCCTGTTGCACGTAATCGTCCCTCTGTCTGCCGTTACGCTTGCAGCGTCACCCCTCCGCTGGGTGACTCAAAATCGCTCCCTGCCCTATCCGATCCGCATATTCAGAAGGGATAGGGATGTGCGGCGCCCTGCACGGTGATCCAACGCAACTGGGAAAAGTTCTCCCAATTCGCCGGTCCGCCGATGTTTCCACCGTTACCCGAACAGCCACACCCGCCAAAGGGGTTGACGCATTCGTCATTCACCGTCTGGTCGTTGATGTGCAACATGCCGGAGTTGAGTTGATCACCGATGGCCTGAGCCCGGGCGATGTCCCGGGCGATGATGCCCGAGGAGAGACCGTATTCGGTGTCATTGGCCATGGCGATGACCTCTTCGTCACTGCTGAAACGGATGACGTTGGCCACCGGTCCGAACACCTCCTCGGAAAAGGCACGCATGCCCGGCTTCACGTTCGACAGTACCGTGGGTTTGTAGAAGAGCCGATCGAACTCACCGCCAATCTCGAGTTTTGCTCCCGCCGCGATACTCTCGGTAACGATGCTGTGCACCTTGTCCCGTTGCGCCGCGTTGATCAGGGGACCGATGGCGACCTCTTCGGTCGCCGGGTTGCCCACCGGCAGGCGACCGGCGTGCTCCACCAGGCAACGGGTAAACTCGTCGGCGATCTTTTCATGCACGAAGATGCGCCCGGAGGCCATGCAGATCTGCCCCTGATGCAAAAAGGCGCCCCAGGCTGCGTTGCTCGCCGCCACTTCCGGATCCGCGTCATCGAGAATGATGAGCGGGCTCTTACCGCCCAGCTCCAAGGCGACCTTTTTCAGATGTTTGCCCGCGGTCTCGGCCACCCGACGCCCGGTTGCGGTTGAACCGGTGAAGGCGATCATGCCGATATGCGGTGCGCTGCACAGGGCATTGCCCGCCTCGGCCCCACCGGGCAGTACCTGCAACACGCCTGCGGGCAAACCGGCGGCGTGCAACGCCGCGGCGATGATATAGCCCCCGCTGATAGGGGTCTGGGGATCGGGTTTGAGTACTACGGTATTGCCCGCGGCCAGGGCTGGAGCCACCGCCCGCATGGAGAGAATCAAGGGGAAATTGAAGGGGGAAATGACGCCGACCACCCCCAGGGGAATGCGCTTGGCATAACTGAGCCGACCGGACGTGGAAGGCAGCACCACCCCTTGGGTATCGAGGCACATGGCGGCGGCGATATTCAACAGCTCCGCCGCCTCGCGCACCTCGATTTGTCCCTTGGCAAGGATCGCGCCGGTCTCCCGTGAAACCCAGACGGCGAGTTCATCCATGCTCGCGGTCAGGATATCCGAGGCGCGGCGGAACAGTGCGGCCCGCTCCCGGGGAGCCATGTCGTTCCAGACCCGCTGGAGTGCCTGTGCGTTCTGGACCGCCTGAGCCACATCAGCGGCATTAGCAAGTCCTCCCTCAGCCAATGCTTCTCCGGTTGCGGGTTCGAGGATGGGATAGGCTCCCCCCTGGCACGCTGTCCAGCTACCGGTGAAGATCTTTCCCGACCATTGGCTGGGATCGAGTAATTGGGCCTTGCTAGTCGCTACCATTCGGCATCCTCCACAATATAAGTATTTGGTTTATTGGGGTTAATTATTGAGCTGGACAATATTTAGCACACACCATGCCAACTCAATGACAACTACGGCATGCTGCACCGCACAGGGTGATAAGTATCAATTTTCTTGATATTTTAAGCGCGTAACGAGCCGATTATGTTGCATCGCATCAAATCGATGTCATTTGAAATAATTGAGGATTTCATGAAAAACACGAGAGGATCCCTGCTATGATTTCACCATTTCGTAACATATTCCCGGTTGATGCCGATGCCTCCTAAACGCATATCTCTGGCTGAGGTTTCTCGTGTGACCGGTGGAATGCTCTCGCCGGATGAAGCAAAACAGCTGGACGAAGCTACCCCCACCCTTCAAGACCTTACCGAACATCTCTTCTTTTCTCCCGGTGACGGGCGCATCTGGCTCAACGATCAACGGATGCTGCTGATGCGCAGCTCCTCCATGGGTGTGTTGCGCAAAGAACTCATATCCATACTGGGTCTGGAACAGACCCGGGGACTACTAACCCGTGCAGGCTATGTTTCCGGCATGCGCGACGCCGAGATGGTGAGAGAACAGTGGGCGGGGGCGGATCTGACCGCCATGCTCCTGGCGGGAGCACGTCTGCATGCCCTCGAGGGGATGGTCAAAGTCGAGCCCCTGCAGCTGCAGTTCGATGTAGAAAAAGGCCAGTACCAGGGAGAGTTTCTGTGGCATAACTCCCATGAGGTCGAAGAGCATGTGGCCGCATTCGGCCTCGGCAAAGACTCCGCCTGCTGGAGTCTTACCGGTTACGCCACCGGGTATGTCACCACCCTGCTGGGTAAGCTGATCATCTTCCGTGAAACCGAATGCCGGGCCGCAGGATGCCAGAGCTGTCACATCATCGGAAAACCCGCTGAGGCCTGGCCCGATGTGGAACGAGATCTGAACTACATCAATGCGAACGGCTTTATCAGCACCGGAGCGTACCAATCCCCTCCCAGTTCCGATGATGAAAAGGTTCTGGTACTGCCCGACACCCCCTTCCCAACCGAAGAGATGCACAACATGGTTGGGATCTCCGCGGCATTTAACACCGCCTGCCATATGCTGCAGCGGGTCGCCCCCACCCGCGCGACGGTGCTGTTCACCGGCGAGTCGGGGGTGGGCAAAGAGATGTTCGCCGCGATGCTGCACAATATCAGCCCGCGAAAATCCCAACCCTTCATCTCCATCAACTGCGCGGCAATCCCCGACACCCTGGTGGAATCCGAACTGTTCGGCGTCGAGCGCGGGGCCTTCACCGGCGCCACCGTCTCACGTCCTGGGCGTTTTGAACGCGCCAATGGCGGCACCCTGTTTCTCGACGAGATCGGCACCCTCAGTCTGGTCTCCCAGGGAAAACTGCTGCGGGCCCTGCAGGAGGGGATCATCGAACGGGTAGGCGGCACGAAACCGATCAAGGTGGATGTGAGACTGGTAGCCGCGACCAATGTCAATCTGCGCCAGGAGGTGGAAGCCGGCCAGTTTCGCGAGGACCTGTACTTTCGTCTGAATGTCTACCCCATCCACCTGCCGCCGCTACGTGAACGCCGCGACGATATCCCCCTGCTCCTGAGTTACTTCCTCTATCAATACAGTCAACGCCATGACCGTACGGTGAAGGGGTTTACCCAGCAAGCGATCCGCGTATTACTCAGCTATCAGTATCCGGGCAACATCCGGGAACTGCAAAACCTGGTGGAACGGGGGGTGATCGCAGCAGATGAAATGGGGCTGATCGATCTGACCCATATCTTCCGCAACGAGGATGTATCACTTGACGCTTTGTATTCCCTGGATCAACACGGAGGATTGACGCTTCAAGCCAATGCCGCAACAGACAGCAACACGGAATTGGACGCAGAAGATCCGTGCTACCTCGAACTGCTGAAAAACGATGATACAACCCGACCCTGCCTGACCTTAGAGGCATTAGAACAAAAGATCATTAAGGAAGCCGTTGCCTATACCAAAGGCAACCTGGCCTCGGCGGCAAGGATGCTGGGATTGAGCCGTGCCCAGCTTGCCTATCGCCTGGAAAAGATCAGTCGAAACCAGGATGAGTAATTTTGAATTTTAAGTTTTGTATTTTGAATTATGGCGTTGACCAAACAGTAGCCGCTGATCCTTTGCATGGTCCCGCAGTGCTTTGCATTCTGCTGGATCCCGGGTTCCGCTTCGCTGCGCCCGGGCTACTCGGGTGAGGTTCACTCCTCTTGAGATTCCCGTGTGTCCCGAGCAACGTAGCCCGGGTGCAGCGAAGCGGAACCCGGGAACAACCCACCGGAGTTGGCTGCTTGAGCGTAGCGAGTTCCAATCCCGCCGGTTTTTGTGAGCATCACAGGGGCGGAATCATCGGGCGCCGTTTCTTTTGGTTACATTTCCCATCAGTTGCCACTCTCGTTCCCACGCTCCGCGTGGGAATGCAGACCCGGGCTTGCACATGCCTAACAGGTTTGGGTAGTGCAAGAATGTTTATCGCAGAAACAACGTAATATGCCTTTTTTTAAACCATAAAATAGAGCACTTACTATTATTTGGAAAATACCAATACCAATCAAAGTATATCCAAGATTGTTCTCACCAATGACACCCCTTTAGACATTAATGCATGCTGTTATTAACCCGGCACCTAAATATGCCATGTTGAGGGCTACATGCCCTTGATCAAGGCGTGACTCGCAGGCAATGGCAGGCACGCTTCGGCTGAACATGGCATATTTAGGTGCCGGGTTAATAGTAAGTAAACAGCAGCTATGATAGTGCTTCCTTTTGGCCTCTGCCTCTGCTCATGAATTTCCATTGCACTTCTCCATTCTCATGCTGCATGTGATTTTTCTGTTAACCCAAAAATTGTCTTGAGGGTTCCTTCGCAATAAAAATTTCCCAGTCGTATGCGTTCCCACGCAGAGCGTGGGAACGAGGTGTAGGAGGATCCTGTGAACAGGAAGCGAATTCCGGGGTGATAGAGATCTTTCCCCGAATTCATCAAACCGACATGTGATCAGTGGGTCGTCAGGAGATCCTGCAATCCGGCTTCGTCCAGCACGGCAACACCCAGCTTTTCCGCCTTGGCGAGCTTTGAACCGGCGGCTTCCCCGGCGACCAGGTAGTCGGTTTTGGCAGAGACACTTCCGGCGACCTTGGCGCCCAGTGCCATCAGCTCCGCCTTGAAATCGTCCCGGGGCCGGCTCAGGGTACCGGTGATGACAAAGGTCTTACCCGCCAGGGGCTGTGCATCCACCTCAGGCCGTTCGATTCGGGGCCAGCTCACCCCGGCCTTGAGCAGGGCATCGATGACTTCCCGATTATGGGGCTGACGAAAGAATGAAGCGATGTGCGCCGCCACGATCGGTCCTACATCCGGGGTTTCCCGCAGGGTCGTCTCGTCCGCCTGTTCAATCGCCTCCAGGGTCGTGAAGTGCTGCGCCAGTGCCTGGGCCGTAGCCTCCCCCACCTCACGGATACCCAGACCGTAAAGAAACCGGGCCAGGGTGGTGTTGCGGCTCTTGGCGAGGGCATCCAGGACATTCTGCGCCGATTTCTCCGCCATGCGCTCCAGCCCGGACAACTGATCCACGCTGAGGGCGAAAAGATCCGCGGGGGTGGTGACCAGTCCCCGTTCGATCAGCTGTTCCACCAGCTTGTCACCCAGGCCCTCGATATCCATGGCCTTGCGCGAGGCGAAATGTTTGATCGCCTCCTTGCGCTGCGCCGGGCAGAACAGGCCGCCGGAGCAGCGGGCTACCGCCTCACCCTCCGGGCTGACGATATCCGACCCGCACACCGGGCAGTGGCTCGGTAAAGCCACCGGCCGGGTATCATCCGGGCGCTCGGCGAGGACGACCTGGACAACCTCCGGGATCACGTCGCCGGCCCGGCGTACGATCACCTGGTCTCCGACCCGGACATCCTTGCGCCGTACCTCATCCATGTTGTGCAGGGTGGCATTGCTGACCGTGACCCCGCCTACAAAGACCGGCAGGAGTCGGGCCACCGGGGTGACCGCCCCGGTACGCCCCACCTGGAATTCAATCGCCTCCACCCGGGTCATCTCCTCCTGGGCGGGAAACTTGTAGGCCACCGCCCAGCGGGGCGCCCGGGATACGAAACCGAGCAGCTCCTGCAGCGCCAGTTCATCCACCTTGAAGACCACCCCGTCGATGTCATAGGCCAGACTATCCCGCTGTTGCTGGATGTTGCGGTAATAGTCGATGCAACCCGCACTGCCCTCCACCACGGCCATCAGGGGCGAAATGGGCAAGCCCCAATCACGCAGATGCTGCATGCGTTGACTGAGTTTTGCCGTCTGCAGGGGCGGAGTGACCTCACCGAAGCCATAGGCGTAAAAGGTCAAGGGCCTTTGTGCGGTGATGCGCGGGTCGAGCTGACGCAGGGAACCCGCCGCGGCGTTACGCGGATTGACGAAGGTTTTCTGCCCCTCCGCCCGGGCGCGCTCATTGAAGGCCTCGAACCCCTGGCGGGGCATGAACACCTCACCCCGCACCTCGAGTACGGACGGCCAGTCGGTTCCCTGCAATTTCAGGGGAATCGCCTTGATGGTTCGGACATTGCTGGTGACGTCCTCACCCCGGCTGCCATCCCCCCGGGTCGCACCCTGTACCAGGCGTCCGTCCTGGTAACGCAGGTTCACCGCCAGGCCGTCGAGCTTCGGCTCAGCCTGGTAGTGAATGGATATATCGGATGACAGTTTGAGACGGTCCCGGATGCGGCGTTCGAACTCCTGCATTTCGGTCTCATCGAAGGCGTTGTCCAGGGAGAGCATCGGCACCGCATGGACCACCTCCTCGAAACCCTCCAGGGGTTTATCGCCCACCCGCTGGGTCGGGGAATCGGGGGTGATCAGTTGCGGATACTGGGCTTCGAGTGCCTGCAGTTCACGCATCAGGCGATCGTAGCCACTGTCGCTGATTGTCGGATCGTCGAAGACGTAGTACTGGCGATTGTGGTCGTCGATTTCCTGGCGCAGGCGATCGATCTGCTCAATGACCGGTTCGGGTACGCTCAAGCCTTGCTCCGGGCCAGTTGCACCTGGCGCCGATGTTCCATGATCTGGCCTCGCAGGTGTTCGATGGTCTGTTTGGTCAATGCGCTATGGGATCCGTCCTGGAGGTCCCCGCCGAGGATCGCGGCGAGACGCTCCGCGGTGAAGAGCATGTCGGAGAACACCGCCATGCTGTCCCCGGGGACCGGTAACTGGGTGAACAGGGTCAATCCGGGGGTGGCAAATCCCACCAGGTCCTTCTCTTTGGCCGGAAACACGCCCGGTTCCACCATGCTGGCGAGATTGAACTGGGGATGCTGCTGATCTCCACCGACGAGGCGTTGGTAGATATTCAGCTTGCCCATGACCAACCCGGTCTCGCGCATCGCCTTATGGATATCCAGGCCAGGGAACGGTGCGCCCTTCGCCTTGATGTTGATCTGTATGATCAGCTTCGGCACATCCACGGGGGAGGCTTCCTGGGCACTGAAGCCGAACAGCTCCTGCTGTTCCGGCATCTCGAACTCCTCGTCGTTTTCGAGACTCAATTCGGTATCGGGCTCGTCATCGGCACGCAGATCGGTGAGGTAGTCCACATCGTCCTTCAGGGGTTCGGTTTCCTCCTCGTCCCAGCTGACCCAGGTGTCGTCCTCCTCATGACCGGAAGCCGCCTCGAGGTGTGACCGCCCGTGACCGATTTCCGGATAGTCCCGCATCTCGGGTTCGCGCATCTGCGGAGCCACCCGCCGCTTCGCCTGGGCGGAGGCCCGCTTTCTACGGCGTGTTTCATATACATAGATCGCAGCCAGGAACACCAGGCCGAGAACCAGCAGAACGATACGCAGGGTGGTGGAATCCATGGATCATATCGCGGCGAGTTGCGCCGCCTCCTCCACATCGACGGTCACCAGGCGGGAGACGCCCGGTTCGTGCATGGTGACGCCGGAAAGCTGATTGGCAATCTCCATGGTGATCTTGTTGTGGGTAATGAAGATAAACTGCACCTGGCTCGACATCGACTTCACCATTTCACAGAAGCGCCCCACGTTGGCGTCGTCCAACGGCGCGTCCACCTCGTCCAGCATGCAGAACGGGGCCGGATTGAGCTGAAAAATCGAGAATACCAGAGCCACCGCGGTGAGCGCCTTCTCCCCGCCCGAAAGCAGGTGAATGCTGGCATTGCGCTTACCCGGGGGTCGCGCCATCACGGTGACGCCGGTGTCGAGCAGGTCTTCGCCGGTCAGTTCCAGGTAGGCATGACCGCCGCCGAACAGCCTGGGGAAAAGATCCTTGATCCCGGAGTTGACCTGATCGAAGGTCTCCTTGAAACGGGTGCGGGTCTCCCGGTCGATCTTGCGAATGGCGTTTTCCAGGGTCTCCAGGGAGCTGGTGATATCCGTGTGCTGTTCTTCCAGGTACTTCAGGCGTTCGGACTGCTCCTGGTATTCGTCGATCGCGGCCAGGTTGATCGGTCCGAGACGCAGGATGCGGCTGGCCAGATTCTCAACCTTCTCATGCCAGCTGGCCTCGTTGGCCTCCTCGGGCATGCTGCGAAACAGCGCCTCCACATCCAGACCGCCCTCGTCGAGCTGTTCTTCCAGGGTGCTGCGGCGAACCGTAACCTCCTGGCTCTGCAGCCGGGCCTGGTTGAGCCGCTCGCGGCGTTCCTGAACCCGCTGTTCCGCCTGGTGGCGCTGCTGCTCCTGTTCGCGTAGCTGTCCGTCCACGGTCTCCAGACCCTGTCTTGCCGCACTCAGTTCCTTTTCGACCTGAGCGCGCTCCTCGAGTTTCAGATTCAGCTGTTCGGCCTGACGCAGCAGCGGCTCCTCAGCATTTTCCAGGGACATCTGCAACTCGTCGCGGCGTGACGACAACTGCCTCAGCTGTCCCTGTGCCCGTTCCAGGTTCTGCCGGAGCGAGCCCTGTACGGTGCGCATCGACTCCACCTGAAGGGCCAGTTGATGGGTCCCGGAGCGTTGCTGGTTGATCCGCTCCCGGGCGCTGGTCACGCCTTGGCGCAGGGTGTCGCGGCGCATCACCAGTTCTTCCCGGCGGCTGCCCAGGGTTTCGATCGCCTCGAGAGCGGCATGCAGGCGCTCCCGGGTCTCCTCCATCAGCATCTGGTCGTTGCCGATCTGCTCGGCGATCTCCTGTTTCTCCTGCAGCAGCTGCTCCCGGCGCTGCCTGAGGTGATCGGCGCGGGTACGCTTTCCGCTGAGGTTGGAACGGATCTCAGAAAGGGTCCGGTTGACCTGGTTGAAGCGGGTCTGCATCTGCTCCCGCTCCTGTTCCATCTGTTTCAGCGTTTCGCGCCCGAGCGCCAGCTGCTCGTCCAGTTCGACAACCTGAGCCTGCTGTTCATCGAGACGCTGTTTGAGGGTGCGGAGTTCCTCTTCCCGGGCCAGCACGCCCGCATTCTGATCCGTCTCCCGGGTAACCCGCAGCCAGTTGCGGCCGATCCAGATACCGTCCGGGGTGATCAGGGATTCATCGGCAGAGAGCCCGTGACGACGCTGCAGGGCATCGGCGAGACTCTCCGCCATGCGGACCCCGGCCAACAGCCCCTGCAGATCCCAGGGGGCCTGCACCTGGGACGCCAGATCCCGGTCCGTGGTCTGGGCATCCGTATTCAGACCCGAGGGAGGTTCCCACAGACTGAGTGAACCCTTGTTGAGCTGCGAAATCAGGATTTCGAGATCGTCCAGGCGATCCACACAGACCGCCTGCAGGTGAAACCCGAGCACTACTTCCACCGCCTGCTGCCAGCGGGGAGTCACCTGGATCTGCTGCACCAGACGCCGGGCGTTTTTCAACTGTGCCCGCTCAAGCCATTCGGCGAGTCCCTTGTCGGAGTCCCCCATGGCCGCCTGCTGCAGCGCCTCCAGCGAGGCCCTGCGGCCCTGGTTCGACTGCAGCGCCGCACGGGCCTGGTCGAGATGCTGGTTGGACTGATGATTGGCGTCCCGCTGCCGGTTGATCCCCTCCAGGGTCTCGCTGAGTTGCTGACCCATGCCGTC
This sequence comes from Candidatus Thiodiazotropha sp., assembly GCA_050305635.1. GTDB lineage: Bacteria > Pseudomonadota > Gammaproteobacteria > Chromatiales > Chromatiaceae > Thiodiazotropha. Next base: position 33,518 of record JBNLFS010000095.1, read on the forward strand.
GAGGATCTCCTTTTGAGTCGACTCCTCGCTCTCCAATTCGGTGATTTCGCTGAGCAGGCGGCTGTCATCGAGACGACCCAGCTCCTCGTCGAAGCGCTGCAGGCGGCGCTCCAGCTGACTGCCCTGCTGTTCGAGATGGTTGATCCGGGTGCGTTCGACCTGAGCGGCCTGGGCCGGCTCCGCGGCCTGCTGATTGAACTGTTCCCACTCCAGCTGCCAGGCCTGCATGGCCTGCTCCGCCTGGGTCAGGGCTTCGGCGAACTGCTGTTCCTCGAGACGTGCCTGTTCCAGTTGCGGTTCGACGGTCAGCAGGCTCTCCACCAGCTCCGCCAGGCGTCCTTCATCCTGCTCTCGGTGGGCCTCGGACTCCTGGTAGGCCTGGCTGACCTGTTCCAAGTCCTGTTGCTGCTGACGCTGGGTGTCGCGGGCAAACTGGATCGCCTGTTCCAGGCCGCTGATCTCCGCTCCGAGCCGGTAGAAACGCCCCTGCACCTCGTTGAACTGGTCGTTGACCTCGACCAGATGCTCTCGTTCGGTTTCGATCTGCGCCTCGAGCTTGCGCTGATCTGCGAGGGCCGCTTCCAGGTTGTTCTGCAATTCGGCGATATGCCGCTCCCGCTGCTGCAGGTCCTGATCCAGGGCATGCCAGCGCAGGGCCAGCAGTTCCGCCTTGGTCTGGCGCTCCTCCTGTTTCAGTACCTGATATTTTTCCGCGGTGGCCGCCTGGCGCTGCAGGTGTTGCAACTGTTTGGCGACCTCATCCCGCAGATCGGTAAGGCGCTCCAGATTCTCCCGGGTGTGGCGTATCCGGGTCTCGGTCTCCTTGCGCCGCTCCTTATACTTGGAGATGCCCGCGGCCTCCTCCAGGAAGTTGCGCAGATCTTCGGGACGCGCCTCGATGAGGCGCGAGATCATGCCCTGCTCGATGATGGAATAGCTGCGCGGCCCGAGACCGGTGCCGAGGAACAGGTCGGTGATATCCCTGCGCCGGCATTTCACCCCGTTGAGGAAATAGAAGGACTGGCCGTCCCGGGAGACCTGGCGTTTCACCGAGATCTGGTTGTACTGGGCGTACTGCCCCCCCGCGCGGCCTTCAGAATTATCGAAGATCAGCTCAATGGTGGCGGTTCCCACCGGTTTGCGGGCGGTGGAGCCGTTGAAGATGACGTCCGCCATCGACTCGCCGCGCAGCATCTTGGCCGAGCTTTCGCCCATGACCCAGCGCACCGCATCGATCACATTGGATTTGCCGCATCCATTCGGCCCGACGATCCCGACCAGGTTGCTCGGGATGGGCACCGTGGTGGGATCGACGAAGGATTTGAATCCGGCGAGCTTTATTTTCTCCAAACGCATGGGCGGCTAAGATACACCAAAGACCGCCTATATGACAGGGGACAGAGGAAAATTCTTAACTTTACAAGCCTCTCCTAACCCACTGTTTTATAGCAACTATTAACGCCATATCAGCGTCCTTCCCTAGCAATGCGGCGATTTCCGGATAAATTTGATTCAAGCACCCTGAGGCATTCTGGAACCCGACATATATCGGGATGACGGAAGTGGTTGGCTTGGGTATGTGCCGTGAGGGTTATGCGGGGATCCCACACGCTCCCCCATTACGGAGAACGACATTTTTGCTCATGGTTTATACCCCATGCCCCCGCGAAACCGGGGAAGGGAGATGTCTGGAGAGTTTTGTATTACCCCGCAGTACTTTGCATTCTGCCGGATCCCGGGTTCCACTTCGTTTCACCCGGGCTACCCACACATGACTCGGTTTCCATCGATACGTAGCCCGGGTGCAGCGAAGCGAAACCCGGGAACAACCCTCCGGAGCTCCGGGGCCTGCCGTTTGAGCGCAAGGAGTTCCAGCCCACCGGTTTTTGTGAGTATCACAGCGCTCGCCGAAGGGTCGGGACCGTCAGGCGCCCTTTCTTTTGGTTACTCTGCTCTTTTGGCGAAAATGAAAAGTGACTCGCCAAGGAGGGCGAAACCTGAGTTATCAGGTCAGAGGAGAACAGCGATTGAGCGCAAGCAGATCCGTTGTCCCTTCCTCGTTCCACGCTCCGCGTGGGAATGCGGACCCGGGATTGCGCACGCCTAACAGGTTTGGGCAATGCCGCGTGAGATCGATAGGCAAGATCCTCTGATAATTTTCCTTGTAGATCAGGGTGCAGTGAACGTTCTACTCATTTTATCAATCATAATCCCTATAACCTCTAAATCATTGTCAAATCGCGGCTTACTTTTTATGAGCTTTGCAAACTCAATAGCATTCATCCCATCGACCATGTTTCCTGTACTTTTCATGACCATCATCGGGTCAGCACCGCGTTCCAACAATCGCTGGAGAAGTGCAACGTCTCGCATCAGGATTGCATATATTAAGGGAGAAAATGGTCCAATCTCCGGTGAATAACTGTTTGGATTACACTCTAAGATTGCCTCATCCAGTAACTCCCTGAGCAGAGCGCGATCAACTTTACGTCCCCAACCATCGCTCCTTTCTCTCTCCCACGCTGCCATAAGAAACTGCAGTGCGCCATTCTCAACGGAAACCACATGGCCATCGAACGTTCCAGTAACACTGCAATATCGTTCATGTTTCATACCCAATAGTCCACGAGAAACCGGGGAATAGTATGGGAATGAATGCTCTACCAAGTTAAGTGCTATAACAAGATGATCGCCATAGGGCAGTTTAACATTGGCTTGAATGGTGAAACCTGTAACACCAAGCATTACGATGAAGGATAACCCATACATCATCTTTTTCAGTCTAAGAAACGACCTCATTTTTCGATGTCAGACCAATTGCCTGTCGGTTGGTTAACTGCTTCTACAGCGCGCCCAAAGAAGTTGTTTTCATCTGTAACACTATCCACAATCTCAGCGGCACTACGCTCAACCACCTTATCAGGACTAACACAAACCAGATCCGCACTCGCCTGCGGCCCATGGGAACCCGCCTTTCCGAACGCCTTCCCGAGGAGTTTCAAGGTGCCTGTGAACAACCCCACCTCCTGATCCGTACAGGGCTCGCCAACCGTCCATCGGTCATCACTTTCGCTCAGGGCACGATATTCGGCCAGTGCGCCGGACGCGCGCCCGGAGGATCGCTCACCCCCGCTGACCCCAATCGTGGCATCCCAGGTAGAAATCGTCGCACCACCGAGACGAACACCGCTACCCTCGGCTTTGATGGCTTCGATCTGCTGTTTCATACGTGCCAGGCCTCCACTGGAGGATTGGCTGGGGCCTACACTTCCATCAACGACGGGATAGGCGCCCAAAGCATGGCCATCCCCCATAGATTGGCGATCGGACAGGGATTTTTCCAACGGGTCGATACACTGATTTTGGCGACTTTGGCTTCGGGTATAGTCAACGGCGATATTTCCCGATTCCAGTTGCCGTTTATGGACGAAAGTCATGAAATTTCGGGTTTCGCAGTCCGCATGATCGTACACGCACAATAAGGCATGCTGGCCGCCTACGGTCTGCGCCAGGGTATCCAACCCACTGCCGCCCAGTGAGTCTATGAACCTGCCCGCGAGGTGTTGCTGTTGATCCCTATCGAGACCGCCGAATGCACGTTGAAAGGTCCGTTCAGCCTGGTTGGGTGAGTTTACTGCGCTACGATAGAGCTTCTCCACCGCCGCATCCATTGTCGATGTCTCAGCGGCTGATTCCTGCCCGCCAGAGGTCTGTACAGACCGGGGCTGATTGATTCCGTTCATTTTGCTTCCCTTCTGTTGCTGTTATGCCGACTAGCAGGCTCCGAATGGCGTTCAATGCAATCCGGGCCATGCACCCAACATACCAAAGATGAGCCCGGAGTAGGACTAGGGATTTCACTATATCCCCTCCTGGAGATGCGCGCGGCCTCCTCCAGGAAATAGCGCAAATCCTCGGGATGGGCCTCGATGAGGCGCGAGATCATGCCTTGCTCGATGATGGAATGGCTGCGCGGCCCAAGGCCGGTGCCGAGGTACAGGTCGGTGACATCCCAGTACCGGCATTTCACCCCGTTGAGGAAATAGATGGACTCGCCGCGCAGCATCTTGTCCGAGTGTTCGCCCATGACCCAGCGCGCTGCATCGATCAGATTGGATTTGCCTCATCCGTTCGGCCCGACGATCCCGACCCGGTTGCTCGGGTTAGGATTTGAATCCGGTGAGCTTGCCTTTCTCCAAACGCATGGGCGGCTAAGACACACCAAAGATCTCGCATAATGACAGGGGACAGGAAATACATTCAACGTCAAGTTAATTATTTAACTTATTGTTTTTATTTAATTATTAAAAGCATACACAGATTACCTCTCCCCTTGTGACGATTTCAGTTCAAAACCTGCAAGCCCGGAGAATCCCACACAATGTGAAGTACGGGAAACCTGGCCATCCGGGATAGCCCGATCGACCTACGACAACTCCCGTAGCCTGAGTTTTCCAAGGCATATCCAGGCCGTTTCCTCCGTATACACGCCAATTCCGATCGTGAAAGTTAAAAATCTGTTATCGTATGGGTTTTCACAGGGTTGGCGGATCACTCTCACGGATGATGCTGAACATTTGTATGCTGGCTAAGCGGCGATATACCAAGCAGGCTACCTATGGATAAGGGGGCGTGGTTCAAACGTCTCAAGTCTCGTTTTCATAACCGACCCGACTCGGAGCATGAGCAGGCTCTGGTTCGCACGGTAATCGTATTGGCCGTGACCCTCTACCTGCTTATAGCGGATCAGATCAGCACGATTTCCGCCCCATTGCATCACGGACTGGTCGTCCTTGGGACCTGCCTGCTTTTCTCCCTGTCCCTGTTCATCCTCATCGCACGCAATCCCGGAATATCGATTGCGCGGCGCATCGTCAGCATGATCGGTGACATGGGTATGATCACCTACATGCATTACTACTATGGGGAGACCATGGCCCCCCTGTATATCGTCTATCTCTGGGTCTCTTCCGGATATGGGCTGCGATATGGCGCTCGATACCTTGTGGCCGCTACGGTTCTGGCTGCGCTGGGTTTCATCCTGGTGCTGCTCAACAACGATTACTGGCGCGCCAATTCCACTACCGGCTGGGGTCTGTGGATCGGCCTGATAATCCTGCCTGTCTATGTCGCATCTCTGCTGGCCAAACTCTCAAGAGCGCTGAACGCCGCGGAAGCCGCCAACCTTGCCAAAAGCCGCTTCATTGCCAATATGAGTCATGAAATCCGCACTCCGATCAACGGTGTGATAGGACTGCTCGAGATGCTCAACGCCACACGACTGACCGACCAACAGCGTTCCCTGGTATATGGTGCACAATCCTCGACCACGACACTGCGCTATCTACTCGAAGAAGTGCTCGACATGAGCAAGATCGCATCGGGTCGGATCAGTCGGATACAGCGACCTTTCGATCTTCATGCCGTCGTTAAAAGCGTACTGGAGCCGTTCGAATACGAAGCAGGCATCAAGAACCTGCGGATGCACAGGCATTTCGACTCAGACTGCCCCTACCATCTGATAGGTGACGAACCCCACCTGCGCCAGGTGCTGGTCAACCTGATCAGTAATGCCGTCAAATTCACCCAGCAGGGTGAGATACATATTCGTATATCAGCCGATCAGGTTCGTCCTTCGAAAATTGCACTGCGCATTGAGGTATCCGATACCGGCATCGGTATATCTGAAGAGGCCCAACACTTCATATTCGAACCGTTTCGCCAGGAGGACGAAGATATCACGCGCCGTTTTGGCGGCAGCGGACTCGGCATGAACATCGCAAAACAGCTGACTGAACATATGGGCGGCAAGCTGTCTGTAACCAGCATTCAGGGTCAAGGCAGCACATTCACACTCAGGCTGCCATTCGAACGCCAGAACAACCCGACAAGATGCGAATCACTGCATTTCCCCGACGGCATTCTGATCGTGTCACACGACGATCATTTGATTGATCAACTGAGACAATGGCTGGAACAGTGGGGTGTGCGTTGCAGCGTGCAACCCGAACTCAGTTCATCGACATCATCATCCACCATCCTATTGGATTCACGGTCGCCCCCCCGATCTGAGAGACTTTTCAATGAACGGTCAACAGATACGGAACAGGACAGGATCCTGGTAGCTCATGATATCTCGCCGAGCTTCGATATCATGTCTGCGAAATATGCCAGTGTGCTGCCACTACCCGTTGATCCCGATCAGCTCCATACCCTGTTGCATAGCCTGCAACCGGACACACCCACCCATGCCCGTGGCGACATGGAGTCTTCCCAGGGCCAACCATCCCGTACGAGCACCCTTCGGGTTCTGGTTGCCGATGATAACAAAATCAACCAGCTGGTAACCGGCAACACCCTGGAGCGGGCGGGGCACCAAGTCTTCGTGGTCGATGATGGCGAATCCGCGATTGATGTGCTTCAAACCGACCGGTTCGACCTCGCCATCGTTGACATGATGATGCCCGGTAAAAGTGGCCTGGATGTCATCAAGTTCTTCAGGGATCATGCATCCGGGCGAGAGCCGATGCCGTTTATCCTGCTGACCGCGAGTATCAGCGAAGAGATCCGGATGACCTGTGAGGCACTCGATGCGCATTATCTGAGTAAGCCGCTGTACGGGCACACCCTGTTGACCAAGATCCAGGAGATCATGACTTGAGAGATGCCCGGATCTTACCCTTTGGTCGAATTTGCATGGGTCACGTATAATCCGACGCGTTTTTCCTATCAGAGTTTTCGACCATGCCAAGCCAACCGAGTAAAGACCTGGAAACCTTCGACAATCCCCGACCGGAACGGGACTACACGATCCGCATCTCGATTCCCGAGTTCACCTGTCTTTGCCCCAAGACCGGGCAGCCCGATTTCGCGGAGATGACCCTGGAGTATGTCCCGGACCGCCTCTGCGTGGAACTGAAGGCATTGAAGATGTACATCTGGTCTTTCCGCGACCAGGGCGCCTTTCACGAGGCGGTGACCAACGAAATCCTCGCTGACCTGGTACGCGCCACCACCCCCCGATTCATGCGCCTGAGCGCCGAGTTCAACGTGCGTGGGGGCATCTACACCACCGTGGTGGCGGAACACCGCGCCGAGGGCTGGATACCCCCTACTCCGGTCAGCCTGCCCTGAAGCAGAAAGGCCCGGGTCTGCGGTGAGTCTGTTCATCGGCATCGACCTGGGTACTTCCGGCTGTCGCGGGATCGCGGTCGATGACTCGGGAGCGGTTCAGGGTCTGTCGGTTGTATCGCTGCCTGCCCCCATTTCGAAGCAGCCAGGACATCAAGAGCAGAACCCCCGCCTATGGTGGGACGCGGTGCGCCAGGTACTGAATGAGCTGACCCGGCAGATCAATCCTCGGGAGATTGCCGCGCTGTCCGTGGACGGTACCTCCGCAACCCTGCTGCTCGCGGATAGGGATGGAGTGCCGCTGACCCCCGGGCTGATGTACAACGACACCCGTTCGCGGGATGCTCTGGCCATCCTCAAGCAGATCGCCCCCCCCGACAGCCCGGTGCTGAGCGCCGCTTCCAGCCTGGCCAAGCTGCTCCATCTGCGGCGCATTCATCCGCACCCGGAGAGTCTCGCCCTTCACCAGGCGGACTGGATCGTCGGACGGCTCACCGGACACTATCCACTCAGCGATGAGAACAATGCGCTGAAGCTGGGCTATGATCCCCTCAACCGCTGCTGGCCCGAGTGGCTTGGGGCGCTCGATATTCCCACCGCCTGCCTGCCTCAAGTGGCGCCCTGCGGAACCCCCCTGGGAAGCGTCAATACCGCGGCGGCTGCGGCGACCGGATTGCTCCCGGGTATTCCGGTGATCGCCGGCACCACCGACAGCAATGCGGCATTCATCGCCAGCGGCGCTCAGCGGATCGGTGACGCGGTCACCTCACTGGGCAGCACCCTGGTGCTCAAGGTCCTCACCGACCGACCGGTCACCGATGCGCGATACGGCATCTACAGTCACCGGCTGGGTGAACTGTGGCTGGCCGGTGGCGCTTCCAATAGCGGAGGCGCGGTATTACGTCAGCATTTCAGCGATCGCCAGATGCAGGCGATGACCCGTTCGTTGAGACCGCTGCGGAGGACCGGTCTGGATTACTACCCGCTGCCGGCAGCGGGGGAGCGTTTCCCGGACAACGACCCGGAGAAAGCCCCCAGACTCACCCCCCGTCCCAGGGACCCAGTGGTGTTTTTCCAGGCCATGCTGGAGGGTATCGCGGACATCGAGCACCGGGGTTACCGACTGCTGCAGAAACGGGGAGCCCCTTACCCGACACGGGTCTTTACAATGGGTGGCGGAGCGCGCAATCCGGGGTGGCGTGAGATTCGTCAACAACGGTTGCAGGTCCCGGTGTTCGTGGCGCAGCACCAGGAGGCCGCCTACGGCGCGGCGCTTCTGGCACGCCAAGGCGCCGGGACGAGCCTCTGACTGTCTTCGTCTGTCCGGCCGGACTCAATCAGCCAGCAGCCGATCGACCGCCGCAGTGTCCAGAGGGGGTGCGGCATGGATCTCGACGAGGCGTGGCAGGCACGGTTGACAGACCCGTTTGCGACGCCAGAATCCGGGCACCTGCATCGACTGGTTCAGCGCCTGCACCCGCCGATCTCCGTGGTAGCGTTCAGCCAGGCTCTGCTGGACCCGGGAGAAGCGTTCCAGGGGCATGCCAGCCACTCGCCAGTAGTAGTGGAAATGACCCGGCGAGGTGTTCACCACGAGATGCGGCGGCCATTGGAGTGCCTGTCGCTCCGAACCCCGATCATCGTCGACAAACACCGCCCGGACCCGGATGATGTCCCGGATCTCGCGACCAGTCCCGTTGGTCTGGTTGATGGTCACAGTAATGACGGCCCCTGCCTGATTGAGCCACACCAGGTCATCCCAGCATTCGGCCAGGGTGCCGTGCAGTGCCTTTTCCAGCGGGTCCTGGAAACCGCTGCGGGTATACCCCGAATCCGAGAAGGTGCGGAAGGAGAAGCTCTCATCCTCAGGATCGAGCGCCTGCAGAAAGGCCTCGGCCTCGACCCTGTCCGGGATCAGTCTTCCGCCCTGCTCGTGCAGCCAGCGGGCGACATGGGTGACATAGGGATCACGTACGAAACGCCCGCTCATGCGGAAGGTGTGAAGGCGTAGGCACCGTAACCGACCACCTGGTCCCGACTGCCGGCGGTATCCCCGGAATTTCGCAGATCGACCAGTTCCCCCTCCAGCCCGTGGCGTTTCGCCTGTAACAGCAATCCCTGAACCGGGATCCGCCCGCAGGCGTCCTCGTAGTCCAGCTGTTCCGGATGCAGTGAGACAATCGCCTCGCTGGTGCGGCGATCCATCCGTTGGGCGGTGGCATAATCGTGATAGTGGCTGAGATCGGAACTGATGACGATGAGGGTTTCAGGTCCGCCCCAGAGCTGCTCCAGCACCTCGGCCACCTCCTCCCCGGTGGCCTGCCCCACCACGATGGGCACCAGACTGAACTCACCGAGCACGATCTGCAGGAACGGCAGTTGCACCTCAAGCGCGTGTTCCTGGGCATGTGCCTGTTCCAGATGGACGACCTGGGGTAAGGAATCCAGCTTGCGGATCACAGCATGATCCACGGCGATATCACCCAGGGGAGTGCGAAACAGGTCGGCTTCGCTCACCGCCAGTCCATAGAAAGGCACCCGGTGGGCCGGTCCCAGCAGAACCACCCGCCGCACCTGCCCGGCCAGAGGTTTCAGCCGGGCATAGACGCTTGCCGCCACCGGCGCGGAATAGATATAGCCCGCATGGGGCGCGATTACCGCCTTGGGGACGGTGCCGGGGGGGATTTCCCTGCCCAGATAACCCGTCAGCATGGCCTGCAACTGGTCGGGGTCACCCGGATAGAACAGGTCGGATACCGCGGGTTGTCGGATGGTGGTCATGGTCAACTCCTCTAACAGGTTGATGTGATCAGACCAGGGCGAGTCTCACCGGCTCGCGCCGACTGCCCCAGGTTCCGGGTTGCGCCTCGAACACCCCGGGCAGCGGTGCTCCGCAATGTTTGCAGCATCCCTGGGAATCCAGTCCCCAGTGTCCCAGCTCATACCAGTCGCGTTGGATTAAAAGCTCGCCGCAGGCGGGACACCAAGTGCTGGAGGCCTGCTTGTCATGGACATTACCGACATAAACATAACGTACCCCCTGCTCGATGGCGATGCGTCTTGCCCGGCTCAGAGTGGTGTGCGGGGTGGGTGGCAGATCGCGCATCTTCCAGTCCGGGTGGAAGGCGCTGAAATGCAGCGGCACGTCCGGTCCCAGGTTCTCCACCACCCACTGGCTCAATGCCTCGATCTCCCTATCCGAATCGTTCTCGCCGGGGATCAGCAGGGTGGTGATTTCAAACCACACCGAGGTCTCCGACTTAAGGTAGCGCAGGGTATCCAGAACCGGCTCCAGATGCGCCCCGGTGAGCTTGTAATAGAAATCCTCGTTGAACGATTTCAAGTCCACGTTGGCCGCGTGCATGTGGCGGTAAAACGCCTCCCTCGGCGCTTCACAGACATAGCCGGCGGTGACCGCCACCGACTTGATGCCGTAATCCTCGCAGGCCTGGGCCACATCGATGGCATACTCATGAAAGATCACCGGATCGTTATAGGTGTAGGCCACACTGCGGCATCCCAACCGGCGGGCGGTTTCGGCAATGGTCTGCGGATCGGCGCTGTCCGCCAGGGTCTGCATTTCGCGGGACTTGCTGATGTCCCAGTTCTGACAGAATTTGCACGCCAGGTTGCAACCAGCGGTGCCGAACGAGAGCACCGGGGTACCGGGGAGGAAATGGTTGAGCGGTTTCTTCTCGATGGGATCGACACAGAATCCGCTGGATCGTCCGTAGGTGGTGAGCACCACCCTACCCTGATGATTCATACGCACATAGCAGAACCCCCGCTTGCCCTCTTTGATATGGCAATAGCGGGGACAGAGATCGCACTGCACCCGGTCATCGGAAAGTGCATGCCAGTAGTGTGTCGGAAAGTAGGTTTCCATGAGCATCACCCCGTCGTTCGCCGGTCTCTAACTGGCTGTTGCAATTCGCTCAGACGTGCGCGAGACAAGTCGAAATTCATAGAAAAAGCGCAGATTACTGGAGTAAATAAGCACTTTGAGCGAATTGCAACGCTGGATCATACCGTCTGAGTAGCATTTCAACAGTCTGCTAACTCTATTTTAGGCCCCCTGCACCAATTCAACAGATCACCCGGTCGGGATAGTGCAGGTCATGACCGACTGCCGGGACCCTTCCCGTACCCGAGGAGGTATGGGGTATGATGGCCGCAAATGGACCACCCAATGCACCATGACCACGCCTGCGACACCCCACAGCGATAACCGGGAATCCCTCGCGGCTCTGGCGCTGCGTCTCCGCAAGCAGGCTCGCCAGCAGGGGCATCGCCGCATGGTCTGCCTGTGCGGTGCCGAACCCTGGTGTATCCAGGGTGCGGATCAAATTGTCCAGGCGTTGGGTGACAGTAACCCGCTGTGGATCGGCGCCCAGGGCAGTCTCCCCTGCCCCACGCTGGATAATGCCCGGGCATTGACCCGCCTCGGCAGCGATACCGGGATGCTGATCTATAACAGCCATTCCGGCTTCGACCCGGATGCCTTCGGCGCGCTCAGCGGCACTCTGCAGGGTGGCGGCCTGTTGCTGCTGCTGACCCCGCCCCTGGCGGAGTGGGCGGACTTTCCGGACCCCCAGCGCGCGCGCATTGCGGTGGCCAACTATGACCTTTCCTCACATCCGAGCCTGTTCCTCGCCCGCCTGGCGCGACTGCTGGAGCGGGACACCCGGGTGACCCGGGTCACCCCCGAGTGTCTGTGGCCCGGCGCAATAGTCCCGGGGGTCAGCCCGGATCCCTTCCCGCTGGATGGTCTGTGCAGAACCCCGGACCAGGCCCGGGCGGTCGAGGCCATTCGCCACACTGCCCTGGGACACCGCAACCGTCCCCTGGTACTGACCGCTGACCGGGGACGGGGCAAATCCTCAGCACTGGGTATCGCCGCGGCGCAGCTGATTGATGAGGGCTACTCCCGTATCCAGGTCACCGCCCCGTCGCGGCAGAGTGTGACCAGCCTGTTCGAGCAGGCCGAACGCTATCAACAGCGCCTGCGGAGTGCCGGATTGGCGACGCCAGACCTGCAAGCACTGGAGTTCGTCGCCCCGGACGAACTGCTCAATCACCCCCGAAATGCTGACCTGCTGCTGGTGGACGAGGCCGCCGCGATCCCCACCCCGATGCTGCAGGCTCTGCTGGCCAGGTATCCGAGAATCGTCTTCGCCACCACGGTGCATGGCTATGAAGGCACCGGCATGGGGTTCAACCACCGATTCAAAAAACACCTGGACGAAGTTCGGCCGCAGTGGCATGAACTCGTGCTACGCCACCCGATCCGTTGGAACCCTGATGACCCCGTGGAGCAAACCGTGTTCCGGCTGCTGGCTCTCGACGCGGAACCCGCTGAGATCAACCGCCAGGACCGGCTCGACGAGCGGCAATTGGAATTGTCCTTCCCCGAACAGGGGGCGTTGCTGGATTCGGAGGAGGATCTGCGGCAGCTGTTCGGTCTGCTGATCCTGGCGCATTACCGAACCACCCCCCTGGACCTGCGTCACCTCCTTGACGGACCCAACCTGCAGATCATGCTGCTGCGTGAGGAACGGCGGATTCTGGGGGTGGCGCTGCTGGCCGCCGAAGGGGGTTTTTCCGAGCCCCTGGCTGAGGAGATCTGGTCCGGCGTCCGACGCCCCCGGGGTCACTTGCTGGCCCAGTCGCTCACCGCCCATCTGGGACTGACCTACGCGGCAACCCTGCGGGGTCTGCGCATCATGCGCATCGCCGTGCACCCTGCGCTTCAGGGCCGAGGGCTCGGCAGGCGCATGCTGGCAGCCATTGAGGACCATGCCCGGGTGCAGAGGTTCGACTATCTCGGGGTCAGTTGCGGCGTCACCCCGGACCTGGTCCGTTTCTGGCGGCACAACCAATTGTCAGCCGTACGCCTTGGGATCCGTTCCGGCGCCAGCAGCAGTGTCCCGTCCGCAATGTTTCTGCGGGGCTTGAGCGCCGCGGGATCCTCCCTGCTGGAGGATGCCCGAGAGCGCTTCGCCCGCCAATTGCCGCCCCTACTGCGCGAACCCCTGACGGACCTGCCTGCCGAATGGCTGGCTCCGTTGCTGGCAGGCATGCAATTCCCGGGTACGGACACCTTCTCCCATCAGGACTGGCTCGATCTGATCGCCTTTGCCTATGGCCAGCGGGGTTATGAGATCAGCCAGGCCCCGATTGAGCGGTTGACACTGTGGGGACTGGCCGAACAGCAGGTAGCTGGAGACGATTGCCTTCTTCTGATCATGCGTGTGCTGCAGGGCCACTCCTGGCAGCACTGCGCCACGGCATGCAAACTGCCCGGACGTAAGGGGGTGGAAGCCCGCGTTCGGGATATCATCAAGCCGTTGATCGAACAGCAATGCAGCGTTTCCGCCCTAACCATCCTGAACGGACTCAAAGACAGAAATGAGGTGACATAACAAAGCGATGAGATGATATTCAGGGCCGATCGCGGACAAGCCCAGCGCAAACGACCTGTTCAGCAGGGCAGCTTGGATTTGAACTATTCCGACTTGCACGCATAACGAGCGCCTGGATATGCCCGAAATTTCCGTCCATCTGGTCTCAATCCAGTCCCCCCCTGGATTTTCGGCTGAATCCGGTGACGCCCGCTTTATCAACATTAACTCGAGTAGTGGCACTGATCCGATGTTTTGATTCCATCTTCCTTTTGAGGGTGGTCCTAACCGCGTCTGGCAGGCGTCACATCAACCTTTCACGCAGACAATCTGCTTCAGAGTATGCACCACCTCTACGAGATCGTTCTGGTGCTCCATGACCCGGTCGATATCCTTATAGGCACCGGGGATCTCATCGATGATGCCTTTGTCCTTACGGCACTCCACACCTGCCGTCTGCCGTTCCACATCCTCTTCGCTGTACTGGCGTTTGGCAGCGTTGCGGCTCATCCTGCGTCCGGCGCCGTGCGAGCAGGAGCAGAACGAAGTTGGATTTCCCTTGCCGCGAACGATGTACGACTTGGCGCCCATGCTGCCGGGAATGATGCCCAGTTCGTCTTCGCCTGCACGTATCGCCCCCTTGCGGGTTATAAAGACGTTCTCGCCGAAGTGGTGCTCACGCGCCACATAGTTGTGGTGGCAGTTGATCGCCTCCTTGGTGATGCCGAACTTCGGCAGATTCTTTCGTAATGCGTCGAGGATGAAGTGCATCATCTCCCGGCGGTTGGCCATGGCATAGTCCTGTGCCCACTCGACCGCCTCCACATAGTCGTCGAAGTGCTTCGCCCCTTCGCTGAAATAGGCCAGATCCCTGTCCGGCAAATTAACGATATGCTGCCCCATGTCCTTCCGCGCCAACTCGATGAAGTACTGACCGATGGCATTCCCCACACCCCGGCTCCCCGAGTGCAGCATGACCCAGACATCTGCATTTTCATCCAGACAGAGCTCGATGAAATGGTTACCGCCGCCTAGGGTACCGATCTGACGTATCCAGGTCTGGTATGGCCGCTTCTGCAGCGAGTAGATCTTGCGGTGTTTGTTGAGAATGCGGTCTAGTCCACCCGACAACGCGCGAATAGTCGACTCGCGCGCCCGATCACTCTTATGCATATTGAAACCGACCGGAATCGCCGCTTCGATCGCCAGCCGCAAAGCACGCAGATTATCCGGCAGATCACCGGCCTTTATCGACAACCGAATGGCATTCATACCACAACCGATATCGACGCCCACTGCCGCTGGGATAATTGCTCCCTTGGTGGGAATGACTGATCCCACGGTTGCTCCTTTGCCCAGATGAACATCGGGCATAGCGGCGATATGGCTGTGAATGATAGGCAACTGCGCGAGGTTGTAGAGCTGCTGCATCGTGCCCGCATCGACCTCGTCGGTGTAGATTTTTACTGGAACTTTACCTTTACTGATTGTCTTAACAACAGGCATCGCACTCTCCCATTTCGTCCAGTTGTGCCCAGTGCTTCAGCTTGAACCTGAGGGACGGAATACGTTTTCTCTTCACGGCGCGGGCTATCGCGGCGCGCAGAGACCCCTCCAATGCATGCAGTTTTTGTAGAAGCTCAGCCTCTTGATGAGTTGAAACCCTGTCATCACAACATAGTATGACAAGCAGCGATTGACCCTCATGCTGACTCGTCACCTCGAGTATGGAAAGAGACTGCAGTTTCGGGTCACTGAACTCACTCATCTTTAACGACAAGACCCGTTTTGCCGCCTTGCCGAATTGTTTGCTTTTGTGACCCTTTTTTTCGGCCGTACCCGTCGAAGAGAGCAGACGTGGATCAACCCCGTCTTCTTCGCCGATTTCGCCACAAAGTTGTCTGGCTCTATCGAGCCAACCTCTCGATTGATTCATCGTTCACTCCTGCCGCACGGCAAAGGCATAGAGCGATGACAGCAAACATCACCACGCCGGAAGCCTGTCGGCATTGCTTGTAAAAAAGTCTGTTGGAGCCCGGTCCGAACGACCGGAAGATATTATCGGGCGAGAGGGGACACGAGGCTCATGATGGTTTGAGATTGCTTCATTCACTGCCTCCTGTTTTGTTGCGAGAAAAGATGGGGCGCAAAGTTACGCCTCGTTGGTGGGGCTGTCAACCGGGAAAACCGACACGGCGATAGCGGCTTTCTTCTGAAGCTGCTTGAAATGGCTGCGGGTGACGGGTGTTATCAATTAATAATCGGGAAAAGCCGTCACAGAATGTATCCGAACTGAGCCAAACGAACCGGTGCCTGCAGTCAGTACTCAAGCGCAAGGAGAAGGCTCTTGTGGAGAATGAAAGGCATTCCACAAAAAACTCGTCAGGAGCCTCCGATCTGAGGTCACGCCTCAATCAGTCGGGGGTCGACCGCAAAACCAGATAGCCGCTGCGATAGGGCTGGGAAAAGATCACACCGGGATCGCCGGATATTGGAGGCTTGCCGGCCTGAACCACAATCAGGCCGCCTTCGTGTTGCTGGAGCCAGTTGTTGATCTCACTGCGACTGATGACCTGAACGGGCTGGGTCAAACGGCCAGTGAACGTAAACTCGCCATAATACTTGCCGATCACGGCAACCGCCCGGTCCTGATCCTGAACTTCATAAATCACGGAAGCGATTTCCCGAACGCTGTAGTATTTCGACAGGTTTTCGATCATCCCCGGTATTCCGACACCCAGAAGGAGCAGTGAGATAACCCCCGGCCAGACGAGTCCGGATAAGCGCCGGGCCAGCCAGAATGCACCCAGCAGGGAAACCAGAATACCCGTTCCCCAGAGAGATACACGAGGGGTCATCCAGACCAGGTTCTCACCCAGGGATCCGAAGAATGGCGCTGCCAGCATCACCAGACCGAGCGCCAGCGGAGGCAATAGGGGCAGGACAACCGTGCGTATGCCGGGTACCCCGGGTTCCGCTGCCTGCAGGGCGCGGCTGAAAAGGATCCCCATCAATGGTAGAAATGGCAGCATGTAATGAAACTGTTTACTGCTGATCAGGCTGAAGATGGTCAACCCCGTAAATGCAATCCCGACAGCGAATCGCTCACCGCTGTCCCAGCCATCGCGCCAGCGCCTGGTCAGTCCGCGCCACAAGGGTAACCAGAGGATCCATGGAAAAAGCACCAAGGGAATCAGGGGCAGATACCACCATAAGGGACGACGATGGGCAAAGGCGTTCACCACCCGACCGGCGGTCTGTCCCCACAGGATGTGGTTGGCATAGTCCTCACCCCCTGCGGCAGCGGCCGGAAGCGCCCAGCTCAAACCGATCGCCGCGGCCAGCAGAATCGCGCCGACCCCGGAGGCATACCAGACAATCCAGGATCGGGGTCGGGATTCACGCATCCACCAGGGCGCCAGCAGCAGGCCCGGCAACACGTAGATGAAGATCACCGGACCCTTGGCCAGAATGCCCAGCCCCATGCCGAGGCCGGCCAGCAACCAGCCGGACCCGGCCCTGCCCCGCCAGGCGAGGAGCAAGCCCAACCAGGCGATCTCGGCACACACCGCCACAAGCAGGTCGAACATCACGGATGAATTCCAGATCATCCAGAACAGGAAGGTCATCACCACCCAAGCCGCGTGCAGGGGCAGCTGACGCCGCTCCGGCCAGATCAGGGTGGCGATGGGGATCACCAGCAGCAGCCCGGCGAGTCCCAGCAGGGATACCGCGAGTCGCGCGGCCCATTCGCTGACTCCGAACAGGTACCAGAAGGCGTGGATCAGCCAGAACAGCAGCGGTGGCTTGTGGTGATAGGGTTCGCCATTCAGATGGGGGACCAGAAAATCGCCCCGAAACCACATCTCCCAGGCCGCGCTGAGGTAGCGGGTTTCATCAACCGCCGTGGCGTGTCGGAACAGGATCGCCAGCAGGGTCAGCACCAACCAGGCGCCCAGGATTGCCAGCAATGGCCGCAGGCGTCCGTTCATGAATGGGAGAGGCCTGTCTGGTACTTTCCTTCGCGGGACATCAGAATCAGGTTGCGGGTGTAGATGATGAATCCCAGACTCTGTCCCAGCATGATCACCGGATCCAGCATCGCGGTGGCATAGATCAGCAGCATCAGACTGCCCACCAGGCTCAGGTACCAGAAGCTGCGGGGCATCAGACTCTGCTTGTGACGCTCGGTGTACCACCACTGAGCGAGGAACCGGCCGGTGAACAGGAACTGGCCGAAGAAGCCGAAGGTTGTCCAGAAGTCATGAATCTTCACTACCGGCGCCTGGGCGCCGCCCCCGAACAGATAGCCGACACTCATGGCGGCGCCCACCGCGCCGATCCACAACCACAACCAGGTGTGGCGAACCCGTCCCATCCATTCCGGATGAATGTATTTCAGATTGCGCAGATAGATCAGCAAACCGATCATCTGCCCCATCGCGATGACCGGATCCCGGCGATGGGTGGCGTAGCTGAGCAGCAGAATCGATCCGGCCAGGCTGAAGTACCAGAAATGCACCGGCAGCAGACTGCGCCGGGCCCGTTCGCTCATGATCCACTGCATGAGGAAACGGGCGGCGAAGAAGCCCTGTGCCAGAAACCCGGCACCCAGCCAGATCATCTCACTCAGTGCCATGCCGGGTCTCTGTGTAACGGGTGTGGGATCCGCGCCGCTGCAGCCACATGACCCCCATCAGATCCGAGATTCCCACGATCAAGCGGTCCAGGGTTCCGTATTTTGACTGGCCCCGGGTTCGCTCCCGGTGGTTGACCTGTTCCGAAATGACCTTCCCCCCGGAGCGCAGCACCAGGGCAGGCAGGAAACGATGCATGTGATCGAAAAACGGCAGATCGAGAAAATCCTCCCGGGCGATGACTTTGAGACCGCAACCGGTGTCGGGGGTATCGTCCCCCAGCAGGCGACGTCTGATGCCGTTCGCCACCCGGGACGAGATGCGCTTGATCCAGGTGTCGCGGCGTTTCACACGGTAACCCGCCACCAGAACCGGGGTGCCGTCATGGCGCGCGTTGCGGGCGATCTCCAGCAGTTTGGGGATATCGCCCGGATCATTCTGACCGTCCCCATCCAGAGTGGCGATCCAAGTACCCTGCGCCGCTTTGATGCCGTTGCACAAGGCCCGGCTCTGACCGCAGGTCTGCTGATGGGTCAGGATGCGCAGGTGCGGATCGCCGGATGCGGCGCGCGCGAGCTCCGCCGATGTTTCATCCTGGCTGCCATCATCCACATAAATCACTTCGAAATCGGACTTTGTTGACAATGCCGCATGAATTTCGGACAGCAATGGCTCAATGTTTCCCGACTCGTTGAGTACGGGAACGACAATCGACAATTCGCAGGGCAATGATTTCTCCACCGGACAATGGCAACGGGCGATTTTACAACTTTTTGGCTGAAAATGGCTACCGTACGCCTTCACCCACACGAAACTAAGCGGCCATCCTTAAGCCTCCCAGAAATAGTCCGCAAAGGCTTGAAAACATGGGCCAATACAAGACCTCGGCCTATCCTGTCTGACTTGACGGCATCCCCCCGGACACAGGACGATCACGCAACCGGGAGGATCTCGACCGGCACGCCCTTTTTGTATTGCCTGGGCCAGACCGCATAGCGTCCCGGAGTGAGATTCCGTCCGGACTGGCGATTGATCATACGGATGGCCTGTGCGTTCAGGTTGAGGATCGGCAGGCGCCGTCGGCTGCCCTGCACCACGTATCCCCCAGTCTCCCTCAGGCGCTCCGCGATCCACTCGGGGGTCTTGCCGTTGACCAGGCTGAACTGGGCATAGTCCCAAAGCAACCATTCACTGAGCACGGGCCACGTTTCGAGGAAGGGTTGCAGGAAATCACCCAGGTGCCCGAACAGCCGGTCCGGCGACAGATTGTCACGCACCAGAGTCAGTCCGCCCCGCTCCAGCAGCGCGTCGAAACAGGCGCACAGGCTGTCACCGAAGACCTGCTCGACCAGCCCCGCCAGGGTGTTTCTCAAGTAACCGCTGTTATACAGCCGCTCCAGCAGCTCCGCGTAACGTTTGAAACGAGCCAGATCGACGAATTTCAGCTCCGGGTGGGAAAGGATTTCATAGGGCGGCTGCGGATCCCAGCGATAACCCAGGCGATGCGCCTGCTGCTGCAGCGGGGTTCCGGGAAGCAGTTTCAGGGTGCCCAGCTGCAGATGATCGGGATGCAGGAGGAAGGTCCGGTCCAGGGAACGGGCGCATTGTGAGGCCGCCTCACCGGGCAGCCCGACGATCAGATCCAGATGCACCGGATGGCGACGCTGCTCCACCAGCTCCCGGATATTGGCCAGTGCCTTATCCACATTCATATGCCGTTCGATGCGCATCAGCACCTGGTCGTCCAGGGACTGCAGTCCGATCTCAAACTGAAACTTGCCGGGTTCGCAGTGACGGAAGATCGCCATGGCCTCTTCGGAGATCCGGTCAGGATTGAGTTCGAGGTGAAATCGCAACCCCTCCGGGGTGTCCGCGAACCGCCGCAACAGCTCGGTGGTGCGCTGTTTCCCCAGATGAAAACTCCGATCCAGCAGTTTCACCGTCTTGTTGCTCTGGGAGCGCAGTAATTGCAGATCGGCCAGTACCCGTTCGATGGGAAACACCCGCAGGGTTTCCGTGGCGCTGCTGCAGAAACTGCAACGGTAGGGGCAGCCCCGTGAGGTCTCCCAGTAAACCAGGGATTTCGCCTCACCGGTGATCCCCTGTTCAGCCAGGCCCGGGAGGTTCTCCACCGGTACCGCCCGAACCGGAGTGCTGACCACCCGGCTGTCACTACGGTAGCGCAAACCGGAGACCGCACTCCAGTCCTCCTCAATGCCAAACAGCCGCTCCATCAGCTCGGTCAGGGCTGCTTCCCCCTCTCCGGCAATCACATAGTCCAGATCGGGGGCCTGGTTGAGCAGCTCTTCGCCACGCGGCCCGGCTTCCGGGCCTCCCATGAGGATCCGGCATTCGGGCAGCAGTTGCTTCAAAATCCGGGACAGATGCAGACTGGCGTCGATATTCCACAGATAGGTGGAAAAACCGATCAGCGCGGGATCGAATTCGACCAGGGACTCGATCAGTACCTGGTGACTCGTGTTGACCAGGGTTTCAAACAGTTTCATCTCATGCGCACACCCCCGGCGACGCGCATAGGCCGCCAAGGAACGCAATGCCAGGGAACTGTGGCTGTAACCGGCATGCAAGGCCACCAGTGCGACCCGCCGATTGGTTTCTGTCATTGATGATGTCCGTTGGGTAGGATCAGGTCCGACGCATGGCTACCCCCGGTTTGATACTCCAGAGGGCCTGCACTTGAGGTACCGAGTATCGCACAGATCAGACCCGCTCAGACATCCAGCGGAAATCCCCTCAGAGCTGAATGGCCGTGAGTCCTCAGAAAATCAAACCGCATGCGCCCTTTTCGGGGTATGTTTCAGGAAACTGCTTCCAGCACCGCCCAACACACCTCGGTGGCGCGACCGTTTACCCAGAACCGATCTTGGTAATATGCACCCCCAAATCCCTCGATTTCAAAGGCATGGCACGCTATCATTGTCACGTTTTTCAGCATGTCTGCAGTTGACGCTTATTTCTGCCTCAGCAGATTTCCAACACCTGCTCTCAAGGCAGGATCCCGGCACGGGGACTACCCATCCCGACGAGACGTTTGAGTCGTGGCCACACAGAAAAGAGCGGCATTCGGGATGCGTCCGGATCAAAGCAGACAGACACAATCACACATCCATCTTGAAGCAGGAAGGAATCAGAGCATGATCGATCTCGGAAATGTGCACATCGGTGTACTCGGCCTGGGTTACGTTGGCCTGCCCCTGGCTGTCGAATTCGGCAAGAAATTCCCGACCATCGGTCTGGATATCAACGCAGCACGGGTCGCGGAACTCAAATCGGGAAAGGACAGCTCCCTCGAAGTCGATCCCGCGGAGCTGGTTGAGGTGCCGCACCTCAGCTATACCAGCAACCTGGAGGATCTGAAGCCCTGCAATGTCTTTATCGTGACGGTGCCAACCCCGATCAACGAACACAAACAACCGGACCTGTCCCCCCTGGTCGGCGCCAGCCACTCCCTGGGCAAGGTGCTCAAACCGGGTGACATCGCGATATTTGAATCCACGGTCTACCCCGGTGCCACCGAAGAGGTCTGCGTACCGATCATGGAGGCCGATTCCGGATTGAAGTTCAACCAGGACTTCTTCGTCGGCTACAGCCCCGAACGGATCAACCCCGGTGACAAGGAACATCGACTGCCGACCATCAAGAAGGTCACCTCGGGCTCCACCCCGGAGATCGCCGATTTCGTCGATGCGCTGTATCGCAGCATCATCACCGCCGGCACCCACAAGGCCAGCAGCATCAAGGTGGCCGAGGCCGCCAAGGTGATCGAAAACACCCAGCGGGACGTGAACATCGCACTGATCAATGAACTGGCCCTGATCTTCAACCGTCTCGGCATCGACACCCTGGAAGTTCTGGAAGCCGCCGGCAGCAAGTGGAATTTCCTCCCCTTCCGTCCGGGACTGGTCGGCGGTCACTGCATCGGCGTCGACCCCTACTATCTGACCCACAAGGCCCAATCCATCGGCTACCAGCCCGAGATCATACTCGCCGGACGCCGCCTCAACGATGGCATGGGCGCCTACGTGGTGCATACGGTCATGAAGATGATGATGAAGCGCGGCACCGCGAGCCGGAATAACAAGATCTTGCTGCTCGGTCTGACATTCAAGGAGAACTGCCCCGACCTGCGCAATACCCGGGTGGTGGATATCGTCAAAGAGTTCGAGGACTACGGCGCTCAGGTGGATGTTTACGATCCCTGGGTCAATCCGGATGAAGCGGAACACGAGTACGGTCTGCGCCCCATCAGTTCGCTGCAGGAAGGCGCCTACGATGCCGTCATCATCGCGGTGGCGCATCGGGAATTCGTGGCCATGGGCAGCCAGAAGATCCGCGCCTTGTGCAAACCGGAGGGAGTACTCTACGACGTCAAACACATCCTGCCCTCCCAGGATGTCGATGCAAGACTATGACGGCCTACGACACCCTTAAACAGACCCTTTCGAGCAACCCCGGTACCTGGCTGGTCACGGGGGTTGCCGGCTTCATCGGTTCCAATCTGCTGGAGACCCTGCTGACCCTCAATCAGAAGGTTGTGGGTCTGGACAACTTCTCCACCGGTCACGCCCATAACTTCGAAAAGGTCCGGGCTGCGGTAAATGCCGAACAGTGGCAGGGCTTTCACTTCATTGAAGGCGATATCCGCAATCTCGACACCTGCCGTCAGGCCTGTGAGGGTGTGGATTACGTGCTGCACCAGGCGGCGCTGGGATCGGTGCCCCGCTCCCTGGCCGATCCGATCACCACCAACGAAAACAACATCAGCGGTTACCTCAACATGCTGGTGGCGGCGCGGGATGCGCAGGTCAAACGCTTTGTCTATGCCGCGTCGAGTTCCACCTATGGCGACCATCCCGGACTGCCCAAGGTGGAGGACGCGATCGGCAACCCGCTCTCCCCCTATGCGGTCACCAAGCTGGTCAATGAGCACTATGCCCAGGTGTTTGCCCGATGCTATGACTTCCGGACCATCGGCCTGAGGTATTTCAACATCTTTGGACGGCGTCAGGATCCCAACGGAGCCTATGCGGCGGTGATCCCCAAGTGGGTCGCCTCGATGATCGACAAGGAGGATGTGTTCATCAACGGGGACGGCGAGACCAGCCGTGACTTCTGTTATATCGACAACGCGGTACAGGCCAACCTGCTCGCCGCCACCTGCGACAACCCGGAGGCGACCAACCAGGTCTACAACGTGGCGGTGGGTGACCGGACCAGCCTGAACCAGCTGTTCACCAAGATCCGCGACCTCCTGGCAGAGGAATTTCCCTACCTCGCGGAGATTGCTCCGGTGTACCGGGATTTCCGTCCGGGTGACGTGCGCCACTCCCTGGCCAACACCGAAAAAGCGCAGCGCCTGCTGGGCTATCATCCGACACACAACATCGACCAGGGACTGGCCGAGGCCATGTCCTGGTATGTCAACGACCTGACAGGCTCAGAGACCCAGGCTTAACCACACTGAATCATTTGCCCGGATCTGGATCCGGCGCAATCTGCTGGAAGGAAGATCATGCGAGTACTCATCACGGGCGGCGCCGGCTTCATCGGCTCCGCGCTGGCACTTCGGCTCCTGGATCGCGGAGACGAAGTCATCAGCATCGACTGCCTCAACGACTATTACGATGTCAGCTTGAAAAAGGCGCGGCTCGAGCGAACCCTGGCCTACCCGAACTTCACCGACCTGCGCACGGCGCTCGAGGACCGTCAGGGCATCGCCGATGTCTTCAGCAAATACAAACCCCAGCGGGTAGTCAATCTCGCGGCCCAGGCCGGAGTGCGCTATTCGATCGACAACCCCCTCGCCTACGTGGATTCGAACCTGATGGGCTTTGGCCATATCCTGGAGGGTTGCCGGCACAACGGGGTGGAGCACCTGGTCTACGCCTCGAGCAGTTCCGTGTACGGCGCCAATACCTCCATGCCCTTCTCCGTGCATGACAACGTGGACCACCCGGTGAGTCTCTACGCCGCCACTAAGAAAGCCAACGAACTGATGGCCCACACCTATAGCCACCTCTACCGCCTGCCCACCACCGGGCTGCGTTTTTTCACGGTGTACGGTCCCTGGAGCCGGCCCGACATGGCGATGCTGAAATTCGCCCACAAGATCATGCGCGGCGAACCCATCGACGTGTTTAACTACGGAAAGCATCGGCGGGATTTCACCTACATCGATGATATCGTGGAAGGGGTGATCCGGGTGCTCGACCGTATCCCCGACACCAACCCGGAGTGGGATTCCGATCATCCGGATTCCGCCACCAGCACCGCGCCCTACCGACTCTATAACATCGGCAATCATCAGCCGACGGAGTTGATGCGCTATATCGAACTGCTGGAACAGAGCCTGGGTAAAAAGGCGGAACTCAACCTGCTGCCATTGCAGGACGGCGACGTCATCGCCACCTACGCCGATGTGGAAGACCTGATCGCCGATACCGGGTATAAACCCGACACCCGCCTGGAAGATGGCGTGGCGCGCTTCGCGGAATGGTTCCTGGAATACTATGACTACAACTGAGTAGTTTCTGCGGGATCAGTGAGGGGGAAAAAACAGGCGGGGGTGCGGTCCTGGAGGCATTTGGACCCTGGCACCCCCGCCAGACTAGCGCTATACACGGAAACGACCAACCGTGAGCGTGGAGAAAGCGTAAAGATTCCGTCCTCTTCTGGCATTGACCTGAATCAATAAACCATAACAAAGAGTAGGTTATTGCAGTTCCTGTGAGACAGGTCTCAACTTACGGCTTGGCGGTCCGATGCTGACCCGCCTATCTCCCCTGTCTGCTGACATGACCGTCCGATCGTCTCAGGAAGCGGTTTCGACACCGCCGAACAGTTCAAACAATTTGGGTAGAAACTTTCGGAATTCCAGGGTCATCAGGCTGAATTGACTGTCAAAGGCATCCATCTCCCCGCTCACCTGGTGGTCCGCCGCCTGCTCCTGAATCAGATCCAAAAACCGCAACCGTTTTACCGACAGATCCGCATCGAGGATGCAGGACAGATGTTCGTCCCACTCCACTGAGAGTTTGACCACGTCTTTTCCCGCCTCCAGGTGAGCCAGGATCTCATCCGCGGTGAGATCCTGACCCTTGCAGCGCAGCACGCTCGACTCGTCCGAGCGAT
The DNA here is from genome assembly GCA_050305635.1 of Candidatus Thiodiazotropha sp. Taxonomy (GTDB): domain Bacteria; phylum Pseudomonadota; class Gammaproteobacteria; order Chromatiales; family Chromatiaceae; genus Thiodiazotropha. The sequence continues at coordinate 58,839 of JBNLFS010000095.1, forward strand.
CCTTGAGTTCACAGCTGTCCAGCAGGCTGAACCCCGGATGTTGACCCGGGTTCTTCAACCACTCGGTCATGACGTGGGCCGGAGACACACGGCTCTCCCAGGGTTTCACGGGCAGACTGCCGAGGGTTTCGCGCAGCAGGCTGATCAGGCTTTCCGCCTTGTTGGCGCTGGCGGCGTCCACCAGGATCCAGCCCTGTTGCTTGTCGATCATCGCGTATTGCCGGGTGTGGCGGCTGAAGGCCTGGGGCAACAACTGCTGATAGGTGTCCTCGCGCAGTTCGGTGCGCTCCTTGCGACCCACCTTGCGGCCCTCCTCCTGCTCGATCACGGCGAGCTTTTCATCCACCAGTTCATTGACCACCGCGGAGGGCAGCAGCTTGTCCTCCTGGCGGGCGCAGATCAGCTGACAACCACCGATCTCATGCACCAGGATCTCGGCCTGACGGCCCAAGGGACTGTCCCAGCCCAGGCTGGTGACATCATGGCTGCCGCACGGTTGAAACACCTTACCCTGCAGACCTTCCGTCAGCGCCTCCTGGGTCAGGTTGAACGGCTGCTGCAACAGATAGATCCTGAGATTCTTGAACCACATGACTGAACATTCCCGGGTGCATAAACGAGGGCGGATTATCGCGAACCTGGTAGGACTATGCCAGTGGATTTCCGATTTGTTTGGAATGCTGTAACCAGTATCACGGCAGGGCGATGGTAATTTTGAATTTTTAGTTTTGAATTTTGAATTGTGGTGTTCGCTGCGCTCACGTTTTTTGTTCCCCTGGCCCTCCCCAGGAACCCGTTCCAAGTGATTGATTTTTGGAAGCAGCAGCTTTCGGTAAGGGTCAGCAATGCCATGCTGCGTTGATCACTGCACTCAGGGCGAAGGGAGACATTTGGGGGGGGGTTATATTATCCCGCAGTGCTTCGCAGTCTGCCGGATCCCGGGTTCCACTGCGTCTCACCCGGGCTATGGGGGTGATGCTCCCGCCTCTTGAGCTTCCCGTATGGCCGTAGCCCGGGTGCAGCGAAGCGGAACCCGGGAACAGCCCTCCGGTGTTCCTGGGAATAAGTCAGCAACGCACGCTGCAGGGGCCTCTCCCGGTGGGAGTGGGGACGTGCTTTTCAAATACATCAAGTGCGTCCAGTCAGGTCATGCTAACAAGCTATTGGTTTACACCGACTTCTGATCCATGCATTCCCTCTCCCACCGGGAGAGGGAATATAACTAACCGTAAGCGCAGCGAACACCACAATTCTAAATTCAAAACTAAAAATTCAAAATTACTATCCTCCCTTGTACCCCAGCAGGAAAACCACCAAGATTAAAGGACAGGGAGGCTTACCTGAGAGGACCCGTCTCATGAGCATTCCATCGACCACACGTCTTGCAAAACCGCTCCGTGAGCAGCTCATGGAGGTTGCCTGGCACGCGATTCGCCATGGCGTGCATCATCAGTCACCATTGAAGATCGATCCACAGGACTATCCGGAAGCGCTGCGGGTGGAGCGTGCCTGTTTCGTGACCCTGAATCGCAACAGGCTGCTGCGCGGCTGTATCGGGCACCTCGAGGCGTACCAGCCGCTGGTAGTGGACGTGGCGGAAAATGCCTATGCCGCGGCCTTTCGTGACCCTCGCTTTCCGCCCCTGTCCGAGGCGGAGCTGCACCACCTGGATATCCACATCTCGATTCTCACACCCTCGGAACCCATCCCCTTCACTTCCGAGGAGGATCTTCTGCATCAGATCAGGCCGGGCATCGATGGGTTGATCCTGGTGGACGGGCGTCATCGGGGTACCTTTCTGCCCTCGGTCTGGGAGTCTTTGCCCGATCCCCGGGATTTTCTCCTCCACCTCAAACAGAAGGCCGGACTACCCCCCCATTATTGGTCGGACACCCTCGAGGTGTTTCGCTACGAAACCGAATCATTTCCCGAAACGGCAGACGCCCAGTGAACCTGCAGCGCAGCTGCGCCCGTCGACCCAGATCGCCTCGTCCAGATGGGCACCCTGCAACAGCAGCCCGTCCACCCGGCTACCGTTAAAGTCCACGAAACGCAGATCGGCGCCGCTCAGATCAGCTTCCCTGAGATCCGCGCCTTGCAGGTTGGCGCCGAGCAGTGAGGCCCGCCGCATCCGTGCATAGCTGAGATTCGCAGCGCGCAGGTCCGCATATTCTAGGTGGGCGTCGCTCAGATCGGTGGCGCTCAACTGGGCATCCCGCAACACCGCGCTATTGAGATTCGCCCCCGCGAGACTCGCCGATCCGGCATCCACCCCAACCAGTACGCAGTTGCGCCAGTTCACGCCCGGTCCCGGTGGCGCGTCGCACTGGGGCGAGTCCGACTCATCTCCGGTATTCAGGAACAATGTCAGTGAAACCGCCGTACCCAGCACCAGGGTGAGCACCAGCAGTGGAATCACTGGAATGCGCCGGGTTTCCGCCCGGTCCCGGGCGCTCAACTTGTCACGAGTGTCGATTTGCGCCCGCGCGCCGGCATCACCCGCTTCAGCACGCATCTGCAGTGGCACCACCTTGGGGACACTCAACAGAGACTGCCAGCTTTTCTTGTCCGGACTGATCTCATCGGACAACGCCCAGGTGCCGTCCAGCAGATGCTGACGTATCCGGGCCTCGGCATGGGGACCGGTAATCAAACCCTCATGCCTGATGTACCATCCTTGCGGTTTATTTTGTTCCTGTGACGACATACACAACCCTTCCTGAAACTCACCCAAACTATAGCCTGAAGCAGGGACTTGTGGTTACCGAACCGATCGCCCCAAGGCAATGGATATGCGATCAGTCTCCCCTTATCCATCAGTATCGCCCGGATTCACGTATACTTCAGAGAGTTCACAGGAACCCGTGCTGAGACACTACTTAACCGGCAACCTCCATTCCCATGCAGATCCCGATCGCGAAAATCCTGCCTCCCCTGCCCATGGCGACCACCACCCGGGCACTGCTGCAGACGCTCCAGCCCGGACAGATCCTGCACGGCACGGCGTTGAGCGAAAACGTGGATGGCGCCATGCAGTTGCGCATCGGCGTCACCCGACTGACCGCGCAAACCACTCTCAGCGTCAAACCGGGACAGCCCCTGCTGCTGCAGGTCGAGAAGAGTGGCGAGCTTCCGGAACTCAAGGTCCTGACCCTGCCGAGCCAGAAAACCCTGACCGCCATGGCGCTGAAGAGCAGCTTGCCCCGTCAGCAACCCCTGCCCCAGCTGTTTCAGGCCCTGACCCGGAGCCTGGAAAAACCGGATGGCCCGCCCTTGCCGACCCCGGTCCGGCAGGCTGTGGAACAGCTGATGAGCCAGGTGGTCCGGTTGAACAATCCGGAGTTCAAGGCGATCCTGGCCCGAGCCCTGCCCCTGAGTGGCAACCAGACCGAGGCCCTGCTGTTACGCGGCAACCCTCAACCCCAGGATCTGAAACTCAATCTGTTGCGTCTGGTCGGCCTGGTCAGGCGTTTTATCAGTCAGGCTCCGTCCCTGACGGACGCACAGCAGGCGGTGCTGCGTCCCGGGCTCGGGCTCCTGTCTCAAGGCTCAAGCCCAGCCACGCCCCAGTCCCAGGCATCTCCCCTGCCTCCCCCCTTGAACCCGGCCCCGATGCCGGGCCAGCCCCCGGCCGCGACGCAGGAATCCAATCCGACAGTGAAACTGCTGCTGGACCTGTTCAAGCACCTGGACGGCGCGGTGGCGCGGATTCAGACCAACCAGCTGCATTCCCTCGCATCCGAGGACGGGGGACGTCCGATCTGGCAATTCGAACTGCCGATCCGCCACGAAAACGGGATCGACCTGTTCCAGTTCCGCATCACCCCCGATGCACACCACGCCCGCAAGGACGCCGCGTCCGGCTGGCGCCTGACTCTGCACATGAACCTCACCCCCCTGGGGCCGATGAAGGTCCAGCTGCACCTGGTCGGCGAGCGTGTCTCCACGATTATCTGGTCTGAGAACCCGGACACTTCCCAGCGCGTCTCTCAGCATCTCGACACCCTGCGCCGGGGATTGGAATCCGCCGGCCTGGAGGTCGCCAAGTTGGCTTCCTACCAGGGATCTGCGGAGAATGAACACGAGCTGCCGAGTGACCACACACTCCTCAACGAGAAGGCATGAGCAGAAAACGAAAACACCCGGACGAAGTCGCCATCGCCCTCAACTACGACGGTGAAAACGCCCCCCGGCTCACCGCCAAGGGCCGGGGCGAACTGGCGCAGCGGATTCTCGCCCTGGCCGAGGAGCACGACGTGCCACTGCATGAGGACCCGGAACTGGCGGCCCTGCTGGCGCAACTGCCCCTGGGGGAGGAGATTCCCCAGGCCCTGTACCGGGCCGTGGCGGAGGTCATCGCCTTTGCCTACCTGCTCTCGGGTAAACGTCCACCGGGTTATGAGAACATTGACTAAACATTCGGCCCGGAATTGCCTTATGCCCCCTAAAAGGGTTCTACTGAGCGTCCCCAGTCTTAAATCATCTCGTGAGATTTATCAGGACTTGGTGACGCTCTTGCTTCTCCCGGTATTTCACGTACTTGCGAATCATATCCGCATCCACCAGTTCTACTACCCGACAACCCGACAGGCTGCTGTATTCCTGAACACAGTTGTATACCTCTCGGGCCTTTCATTTAGCGAAATCGATACTAGGAACCCAAATTTTGTGGAACTGGCAATGCCAGAGCACATACATTCACTACTCGAATCGACTCATGTTATTTCCTTTTTCTTGGTTGACGTTGTGGGAACAACTCATCCTCGGATTTAACATGCGCTTATTAATTCGTCACAGGCAAAGCCAGCCTCTCGTGACCGCGTCCACAGGACGCGGGTTTCTACGCTAAATACAATTTAAGCAAGCCGTTGAGATATTCCATCAAATATCTGAGTGCTTCGCCAATATGCCCTTATTGACCGTCACAGATAGCTGGTTTGGTAACGACCGTGTGTTGTTCGAGGATCAACTGGTAACGCTTCTCTTAGCTGCGGCCACTCTTGGGATGAGGTACCCCGCAGGAAAGCACCTTACACAACGGCTGGAGCCATGATTGAACAACTCTTGTTGCTGGGAAAATGTGGACCTTCCAGGGTTCTCGTTTATCTTCACTCTGCGAGATCGACAGGCGTCAGTCGCTTACGAAAAGCCGGCAGTTTCCCAGAAGAGATGCAGCTGATATATTGGGGGTCCAAGCAACAAAGCTATTTCCGCCTAAGATTCAGCAAAACCCTCCGCAATTAAGGACCCCAGATGAAAAGAGCAATTATTGGAATCTTACCCCTGGTATTGCTAACAGCATGCGCCTCAACCAAGCAATATGCGCCAATGGCAACACATGATCAACTCAAAGCAGGTAACGCCTTGATCGTGGTCAAAAGGGAGAGCGGATTCATTGGCGGCGGACGAAGTATTGAGATTACTGACAACGGAGTCAAAACGGGTTCCCTGGCCCCGGGGGACTCCATTTCATGGCAAAGACCCGAAGGGCCCATGGAGATAAACCTCGCACCGGCCGCTCTCATGGTATCACCAGGAATCCCAATCCATGTTGATGTGATTGCCGGTCAAGAATATCACTTTGCCACTTTTTTGAGCAACGACACGCACACTTTCGTTCTTCGACAAAAATAAGCACTACGCCTTCGGTGGAGAGATTAGGGGCTTCAAGCCGGCCATTTCCTGCATGTCGTGCCTGCAGGAAATGCCCTTGGTACGCCTTGCCTCGGGATCTGTACGGGTCTCTTAATTAATCGCGTATTAGCAGGCTGTTGAAATTCGCTCAGACGAGTGCGAGACAAGTGGTGTTAGCCTTCTCAATAGTTCCAGCAACTTCACAGCCTCTGATAACAGACTCAGAACTTCCCGGCATATGCCGGGAAGTCAGACCATCAAGAGCAATGATATAGACACCTATCAGAAAGCATGGACCATGATTTCGCCACCCTATTCACTTTTCAATCGCGGCATAGAAGGGCTTACCATATTGATTTATATCCAAAAGTCGGTCATACAGCATTGACAATCGATCTTTTAGGAGATGCGTGGTATTGAATTCATCACTTGAATTCACATCTTCAATAAAGACTTCAGCAAACAGTTTGTTTGTAGCGGCGGCTCGGAACTGCAAATACACCTTACCCCTGAGCGTGTATATATTTACTACAGTGTCAACCCCCGGTCCTGGTGAAGCATCTTCAGATATCGTCAATGAAGCACCGAGTTCCTTCAAAAAATCTCTGATCGGCGGCTCATATTCCTTACTGACCTGATCGCGAAACATGACAACCTTATTAATTGGACCTGAACCACTATACCTGATGGTAGAGTCCATGTATTTTTGCCTATCCTTTTCACCAATCAGCAGTTCAGCCAAGGCTTCACGAGCCATGTCTTTACGGCTTTTCCGTATCAAAGATGTTCTGAGTACAGTTGTCTCAGAGATTTTATTGAAACTCTTCGGCTCAAGCAGTTGCATATCAAGACTGAGGAGATACATACTGATATCCCACATCCAATGATCTGCATACCGAAGTGTTGCATCTACGTTACCGGGCGGCGTATTTTCCACACCTACCGAAACCCCATAGCCCAGTAAGTTCAATTCATCCTCAATCTGTTCATAGACATTGAATTTACTATCACTGGGAAGCTTCTGCAGATAGATATTCGCCAGCTTTATATTCTTATACTTCGGATTGTGATCAGTCACTACATTGTGCTGAGAGCACCCAGTCAATATTGTTAAGGACAATATGCAAAATGCCAATACAAGCCTCATTTTATTCCCCTTGATTACCAGTATTCCTATCAAATCACATTAACGCGTTTACTATTCAATCCACATGAATTGTATTTTTGAACGTGTATCAATATACGAATCGAAGTCTAAAGGATAAATTACAAAAAATCCGCAATAGCGTGCACTACCAGATTTTTTATTCCCAAAATCTTACGCGATATCCTTGCCTACACCCCTGTGCATATTACTATTTATGCCTGGAAAATTTGAAGTGACGGTTTCACTTAGGCACCGTCCCCTTTGAACGTTCACCCCAGACCCCATCCCTCCTCCACGACCAGTTCCAATCGATATAGCGAATATGATCTTCCACGGATACGGCCCGCAATACCGGAGCCGACTCCTCACCACCTGAGCCACCCTGCATATCTGTCCTAATACATCTCCACAGCCGACCGGGCAACATCATCGCAAGACTCAATCGATATCGCCCGGATTCACGTATACTTAAGAGAGTTCACAGGAACCCGTGCTGAGACACTACTTAACCGGCAACTCCCATTCCCATGCAGATCTCGATCGCGAAAATCCTGCCTCCCCTGCCCACGGCGACCACCACCCGGCCGTGGCGGAGGTCATCGCCTTTGCCTACCTGCTCTCGGGTAAACGTCCACCGGGTTATGAGCATCTGCCGTGATCGCTCGAAGCATCAAATATCAAAGTCAATATCAACAGGCATGTAACGCCAAGGAGAGAACCATGAATGCACACATCAGCCGTCTGGGTGCAATCCTGCTCCTCTGCGGGGTGGTTACCGCACCCCTTCACGCGGACCCGAAAAACACCGAAACAACACCCGCCACACCCTCCCACACCCGAACCTACACCACCCAGAGCGACGCCCGGTTCAGCCGCAAATGCGGCATCTATTCGGGGATCTGTGACATGCACAAGCAGGTTGAGGTGGGGGCCTACTGCGTCTGCCAGACCCCTTCAGGACCCATCTACGGGGTGGTAGTACCCTGAGCCGAGTCAGATCAGGTCATGTTCGGTGATCGCGCAGCGCAGGGTTTCGACCCGTTCCAGAGCCTGCACGTAGAGGGTGTTGAGCTGGTCCACCGGTAGCAGCTGCGCCGCCTCGCTCATCCATTGACAGCTTTCCAGGTCGATGGCGCACTGCAGTTCACTGCCCAGGGGCCCCTGGTGGGACAACAGCGCTTCGATCATCGGCTGAGGCAGGGGAAGATCCTCAAGCAACTCGGACATGGGACGGTCCAGCATCGCATCCAGGGTCGAGAGCAGGCCCACCGTGTAACCGCTTTCCGGGTGGCCGACATGCAGTTCCCGGGAGAGTGAACGACAGAGTTCCGCCCTGACCAGGCTGGTGGTGATCAACTCCGGTGAAGTCATTTCGAGACCGGCCATGAGGAACAGGGTGGACCAGGCGCGCAGCCTCTCGATGCCGATGTAAATCACCGCCTGGTGAATCGATTCCACCTTGTGAGGCAGATAGACCGCCGCAGAATTGAGCACCCGCAGGATCTTGTAACTCAGGTTCGGGTCCAGTTCCACCAGTTCGGCGATCTCTTCCAGTTCAGAATCCGGGTCGTTGACCTTGGCGATCATCTTCAGCAGCAGGCTTTTATTGCTCTGACACCGGGCGGTGGAAAGGGTCTGGGGTCTGGCGAAGAAAAACCCCTGAAACAGGTCGAAACCCAGCGCCTTGGCCTGATCGAACACCTTGCGGGTCTCAACCTTTTCCGCCAGCAGGGTCAGGCCCAGGGATTTCAGATGGGCGATCTCCTCCCGGTAGGCTTCGAGATCCAGTCCCAAGATCTCCACCTTGACGATATCGCAGTGGGGCAATAGGGGTTCCCAGCGGGACTCGAAACGGTAGTCATCCAGGGCGATGGTGAAACCCCGCTCGCGCCAGCGTTTCACCCCGTCCACCACCGGCGCACTCAACTCGATGGTCTCCAGTACCTCGACGACCAGGCGGTTGTTGTCGATGGGGATATCCTGATCGGTGGTGAAAAAACGTTCGGTGACGTTGACGAAGGCCCGATGCGGCCCCACCAGGCGTTGCAGGCCGAATTCGAGAAAGCCGTCCATCACGGTGCGGGCGGTCGCCGTATCACCATCCACGCCATCGGATCCGTTGAGCGACCGGTACAGCAGTTCATAGCCGTAGATCCGCAGATTGCGGTCCAGTATGGGCTGTCTGCCGACTTGGACGACACTGGGGGGTAGGGACAATTCCGTTGCGGGGTTCTCAGCGCTCATACGCCGCTCATCATACCTGATGTTGTGTTGGATGGGATAACGGCGATCCGGGACCTTGTGCTCATCCTGAACCAGTAATCCTGGACGGAATCAGGAGCGGGACTGATTCCGATCGTCGTTCTCTTTCTGCTCCCGCCGATCCTCGCTCTGCTGCTCCTGGCGTTCGTAACGATCCACCACTTTGTTCAGGGCTTGGGTGCGGCTGTGCTTCTGTTTCCAGTTGTCCTTGTGACTGTTGTGATTGACCGTGCTGGCGGCAACGATCTGCTCCTGCTGGCGGATCGCCTCATCGAGTTTCGCGAGAAAGGACCGGTACTCCTGCAGCTGGGCAGCGCTGATGCCCTCCGCGGCCAGAGTCTGGAAGCGCTCGAGATATTCCTGATGATAGACCTTCAGCTGTTGCAGCTTGGCCTCTTCCTGCTCCAGGTTGCGCCGCGCCGCGCCCATGCTGCGGGCTGCGGTCTGCTCCTTGGAATGGGCGAAGCGTTGGACGGGTCTGAGTCGTTTTGATGGCGACATGGCTGGTTACCGTTGTGCGATTATCGGATTTGCGGCAGGTTGAGTCCCGCCGGTACCTCCAGCGGCTCCTCCTCTTCCGCCGGAAACAGGGCTTCCAAGTCCTCCAGGCTCTGCGCCAGGGTCACAGGCGTATGCATGTCCTGACGCAGGAACCGGTTCAGCGCCGGCATCGCCGAGATGGCGATGTCGATCTGCTCATCACTGCCCGATTCGTAGGCACCCACGCTGATCAGATCACGATTCTGCTGATACAGTGAGTATAGATGCTTAAACGAACGTGCGGCCTCCTGGTGTCCATACCGGGTAACATCGTTCATCGCCCGACTGATCGAGGCTTCGATATCGATGGCCGGATAGTGGCCGGCGTCCGCCAGACGACGGGACAGCACAATGTGCCCGTCGAGAATCGCCCGCGCCGCATCGGCGATCGGATCGTTCTGATCGTCTCCCTCGGTCAGCACAGTGTAGAAGGCGGTGATTGAGCCGCCCCCCTTGTCACCGTTGCCGGCCCGTTCCACCAGCTGTGGCATCTTGGCGAACACCGAAGGCGGATAACCTTTGGTGGCCGGGGGTTCGTGGATCGCCAGGGCGATCTCGCGCTGGGCCTGGGCGTAGCGGGTCAGGGAGTCCATCAGCAACAGCACGTGCTTACCCTGTTCGCGGAAGTTCTCCGCGATGCTGGTGGCGAGCATCGCCCCGTGCATGCGTCGCAGGGGCGGGTTGTCCGCGGGCACCGCGACCACCACGGCCCGCTTCAGGCCCTCTTTGCCGAGAATGTTTTCGACGAACTCCTTGACCTCTCGGCCCCGTTCGCCGATCAGGCCCACCACCGTCACATCCGCGTTGGTATAGCGGGTCATCATGCCCAGCAGTACACTCTTGCCCACACCGGAACCGGCGAACAGGCCCAGCCGCTGCCCCCGACCGACACTGAGCAGGGCATTGATCGCCCGCACCCCTACATCCAGGGGTTCGCGGATCGGGGTGCGCGCCAGGGGATTGAAGGTGGTGCCGGTCAATGGCCGGTGCTCTTCCGTATGAATGGGACCCAGCCCGTCCAGGGGCTTGCCGGCCCCGTCGATCACCCGTCCCAGCAACGGGTCGCCCACCACGGCCTCGCAGACCCGGCCGGTGGGAATCACCCGGGCGCCCTGCTCAAGACCTTGGATATCACCGGTGGGCATGAGGTAGAGACTGTCCTCTCCGAAACCGACCACTTCGGCCTCGATATGGGTACCGTTGCTGCTGACCACGTCGCACTGCCCGCCGATCATCGCCCGGCAGCCGATCGCCTCGAGGGTCAGGCCCACCATGCGGGTCAGGCGGCCTTCCACCACCAGCCCCCGATCGTCTCCGAGCCGGTCCTGGTAACGTCTCAGACGCTCCACCCACATTTTATGCCGTTCTTTGCCCAGGGGTGAGGACATATCCGCACTACTCCTGGCTGTTGTGTTCGTCAATTGCCCGCGCGCCCGCAAGCAGGGGCGCGATCAGGCTGGCCAGGCGGGATTCCAGGGTCGCGTCGATCTGTGAGGCGTCCGTCACCACCTTGCATCCACCCCGGTTGATCACCGGATCCTCGATCAGTTGCCACCCGGTTTCGCTCTCACCCAGGGCATAGATCTCACGGATCAGCTCCGCATCTTCCGGATGCACCAGCAGACGCACGTTGCGGGAGGCGACCGGCAGGATCGAGAGGGCCTCGCGGACCACCCCGATGATCAGGTTGGGATCACTCTTGACCTCCCGTCGCACCAGTTGCTTGACGATCGCGACCACCAGGGTGAGCAGCTCCTTCTCCACCTCGTTGTCCAGGTTGCGCAAGGGGTGTTCAAAGGTCTCCAGCAGGCGGTCAAAACGCTCGGTGTAACGTTGCATATCCTGGCGGGACCGGGTCAGGCCCTCTTTGTGGCCAAATTCGAAGCCCTCCTGCTTGCCCCGTTCGTATCCCTCGTCGTAGGCCGACTGCTGAATCGCCTCCAGCTCCTCCGCAGTGGGCGGAGCCCGGGGCGGCAGGATCTTGCCCGGCATCGGCTTGGATTTTCGCTCCCCCATCTCCGGGGGAATCCACTGACGGATCTCCTCGAAATCCCGGTCTGTGGAATCAGACGAACTCATCGCCGCCACCTCCCAGCATGATCTCACCCGCATCCGACAGGCGGCGGGCTACCTGCAGGATCTCTTTCTGCGAGGCCTCGACATCGCTGAGCTTGGCCGGGGCCGCGGCTTCCATATCGTCCTTGAGCATCTCCGCGGCGCGTTTCGACATATTCTTGAAGATCTTCTCCTTGAGCACCTCATCGGCGCCCCGCAGCGCCAGCAGCAGCTGCTCGGTGCTGACCTCGCGCAACAGGGTCTGGATGCCCCGGTCGTCCACATCCACCAGATTCTCGAAGACGAACATGTTGTCCTGCAGTTCCTGGCTGAGATCCGCATCCACCTCGGAGATCTCTTCCATCAGTTTGCTCTCGATGGCGCCATCGAGCATGTTGAGGATTTCCGCGGCGGTCTTCACTCCGCCGAGGCTGGAGGATTTGACGTTGGTGGCGCCGGAAAACTGTTTTTCGAGGATCTCGTCCAGCTCCTGCAGGGCCACCGGCTGGATACCGTCCAGAGTGGCAATGCGCATGATCACGTCGGTGCGCACCCGCTCCGGGAACTGGCTGACCACCTGGGCCGCCTGGTCGGATTCGAGGAACGAGAGCACGATGGCGATAATCTGCGGATGCTCCAGGCGGATCAGTTCGGCGATCGCCCGGGGATCCATCCACTTCAACTGCTCCAGACCCTTGCTGTTGCGGCCGAGCAGAATGCGGTCGATCACGCCACCGGCCTTGTCCTCACCCAGAGCGCTGGTGAGCATGTTGCGGATGTACTCGTCTGAGCCGAGGCCCAAAGCGGTTTGGGTCTCCAGGGTAGAGACGAACTCGTGCATCACGGATTCCATCTGGTCGGTGGACACATTCGTCAGTGTCGCCATGGCCATGCCCACGTCCTGGACATCTTTGGGACCCATGTGGCGGAGGATTTCCGCGGCATCCTTCTCACCCAGCGCGAGCAACAGAATCGCGGAACGCTCCACACCCCGGATTTTCAGCTTATCCGGGACTTCGGGAGTGGCGAGTTCTTTGCCGGCTTCGGCTTTTTGACTAGTGGGCATCTTCAGCGATCCATTTTTTCACGACCTGGGCCACGCGTTTGGGATCTTCCGCGATCATACCGCGCGCGGCGTCCAGGGTCTTCTCATAGCTGCGCGGTCCGGGCAGATGCAGGGCCTGATCCTCGCCTCCGGGCAGGTAGCCCATGCCACCCTCGCCACCGGCGATCGCCACTCCGCCGGCAGCCGCAGCCGCTCCGGCCAGGGACTCACGGGGGACATGCGCGACCTGCTTGGTGAGACGGGTCATGACCGGTTTCAGCACACCGAACACCAGGACCAGGAACAGCAGCACCCCACCCACCTGACGCACCGTATCCCAGAACCAGGTCTCTTCCCAGATCGCGGGTTCCGGCAGCGGTTCCGGCGCTGCCGGTACGTAGAAGGCCTCGCTGATCACCTGCACCCGGTCACCCCGCTGAACATCGTAACCCACCGCCTCCTTCACCAGGTTGGCGATGCGGGTGATCTCCTCGGCGGTGCGCTTCACCGGAATCACCTGCCCCGCCTCATCGACTTCGGACCGATCGTTCACCACCACCGCGACGGAAAGCCGGCGCAGACGGCTGCTGGGCATCCGGGTGTGGCTGATGGTCTTGTCCAGCTCGAAGTTGCGCGTAGCGCGCTTGCTGGTATTGACCGGAGTGCCACCGGCTTCCCCATCGACGCCGCCCTGACCGGCCACCTGGGGTGCGTTACCCGCGGCCGGAGGCTGATTGGTCAAAGCGCCCGGTACGCCCTGCACATCGCTGAGGATCGACTGTTGCTCATTGATCTGTTCCGAACGCAGCGCGTTGACATCCGGATTATAGTATTCCTGGGTCTGCTCCACATAGGTGAAGTCCATATCCGCGGTGACCTCGGCGCGCAGATTATCCCGCCCGATCACCGGGGAGAGGATGTCCTCGATACGCTGTTTGTAATGGTCTTCCAGGCCCCGGGTGTACTCGAACTGACTGGAGGACAGCTCCATCTCGCGGCTGTCCTGCTTGCTGCTCAGCAGACGCCCCTTCTGGTCCACCACGGTGACATTGGCTACCTCCAGCTCCGGCACACTGGAAGCCACCAGGTGCTGGATCGCCTCGACCTGCCCCGATTCCAGGTTGCGTCCGGAGTAGAGTTTCACCACCACCGAGGCACTGGGGAATTTACGCTTACGGATAAACACCGACTGCTTGGGCGTGGCCAGATGCACCCGGGCCGACTCCACGTTCGCCAGGGTCGAGATCGAGCGGGCCAGTTCACCCTCGATGGCGTGCTGATAGCGCGCCGACTCCACCAATCGGCTGGTGGAGAATCCGGTGTCTTCCTGGAGCAGTTCAAACCCGGCGGAACCCGAATGCGGCAAACCCTGACCGGCAAGCTTCATCCGCGCATCCTGCAGGCTGCCGCTGGGCACCATGATGATACCGCTGCTCTGATCGATCTCGTAGGGGATGCCGGACTGCTGCAGAGCCTGGGCGATCTCCATCGCATCCTTCTGCGAGAGGTTGCCGAAGAGCGGGCTGTAGCTGGGGGTCTGGGACCACAGCACCACGGCCACGCCCAGGGCGACGCTGGCTGCGATACCGATCATCACCGCGATCTGGCGGACGATGGGATTATCCTGAAGGCGCGGTGCCTCCTGCAGTTCCTGAGTGGTCTGTTGCGCGTTTACCGTAGCCATTTTCTTATACTATCCAGTAAGTTAGATCGACATGCTCATGACGTCCTTATACGCCTCGACGAGCTTGTTCCGCACCTGCACCATGGCCTCGAAGGAGAGACTCGACTTCTGTGCCGCGATCATCACCTGGGCCAGGTCCACATTCCCCTCCCCGGATTCGAAAGCGTTGCGCAGAGCATTCGCCTCCTGCTGCACCGAGTTCACCTGGTCGATGGACTGCTTCAGCAGGGCGGAAAAATCGGCCCCGCCCGCCGCCTTGGGGGATTCGGTGGGATGATCACCGGCCTGGGCGGCCATCACCCGCATCTGCGCCAGCACCTGGTCGATATTCATGTTGTTCATGGTTCACTCCGTGGTTGGGTACCGATACCCGTGTGATGCAGTTTTCGCACCAGTTAAGCCCTCTGCGCACTCAGCCCGGAATGGGCACCCCTGCTTCACGCATCCGCGCGATCTTGTAGCGCAGGGTGCGTTCGCTGATGCCTAGCCGGCTGGCCACATGCTTACGGCTGACACGGCCGTCTTCCAGGGCATCCAGGATCATCTGTTCCTCCACCGAGCGCAGGTCCTCGGGCAATTTGCCTTTACCGGCCTGGAGCAGCTGTTCCTGGGATACCGCTTCCACCGTGGTGGACTCGAAGGCCAGATCCGACGGCTCCAGGGTTCCACTGGTGTTGAGAATCAGCGCCCGCTGCATCAGGTTATCCAGTTCCCGCACGTTGCCGGGCCAGGCATGTCCCAGCAGCAGTTGCTGCGCCGCCTCGCTGATCCTCGGCAGCTTGTGTCCGGGACGCAGGCTCTTGCCCAACAGGTAGTGGACCAGGGGCAGAATGTCACGCGGCCGTTCCCGCAGCGGCGGCAGGCGGATCGGAAAAACGTTCAAGCGATAGTAGAGGTCTTCCCGGAAACGTCCCGCCTCGACCTCTTCGCGCAACCGCCGATTGGTGGTCGCCAGCACCCGCACATCCAGTTCGATCATGCGTCGCCCACCCAGACGCTCCAGCTCCAGTTCCTGCAGCACCCGCAGCAGCTTGGCCTGCAGTGCCAGGCTCATCTCGGAAATCTCGTCCAGCAGCAGGGTGCCGCCCTGGGCTTGTTCGAACTTGCCCGCGGTGGACTGGTAGGCGCCGGTGAAGGCGCCCTTCTCGTAACCGAACAGCACCGCTTCGAGCATATTCTCGGGGATCGCGGCGCAGTTGATCGCCACGAAGGGACCCTCCCGCCGGGGGGACTGCTGATGTATGAAACGGGCGTAGACCTCCTTACCGGTTCCGCTCTCGCCGTTGAGCAGCACCGTGGCCTCGCTCTGGGCGACCCGCCGGGCCAGCTCCAGCACCTCACGGCTGCGCAGGTCCTCGGCCACCGGTCCGTCCGGGTTGATCTCGATGAGGCTGGGCAGGTGTTCGGCCACCTTGCTGACCAGTACTTCCGCCTCAAACGGCTTGACCAGGTAATCCACCGCACCGTCATGCATCGCCATGACCGCCTTTTCGATGGAACCGTAAGCGGTCATCAGCAGTACCGGAGTACCGGGCATATTCTTGTGAACCTCACGCAGCAGTTCGTGACCGTCCATGGGTTGCATCTGCACGTCGCTGACCACCATACCGATCGCTTCCTGCTGCATGACCAGCAAGGCATCCCGGCCATCCTGGGCGGTGCGGACCGGGTAACCGGACAGCTCCAGGGTATCACTCAAGGCCTCGCGCAGGGCCGGATCGTCTTCCACTATCAGCACCGTTGCATGACTCATGACAGACTCCTCAGGTGTTCAACGGTTTGACGGAGGGACTGGGTCAGCACCTGGGACGCGCCCTCCGCCGAAACCGCCAGAGGAAAGCGCATCTGGAACAGCGCCCCTCCCAAATTCGAAGCGCCGGCAAGGATCTCGCCGCCGTGATTCAGGACCAGATTCTGCACCACCGCCAGGCCCAGGCCGGTACCGCCGCTGCGGGTGGTGAAAAAGGGATCGAAGATTCGGTTCAGCAGCTCATCGGGGATACCGCGTCCATCATCCGCAACGTCCAGGGCGATCTCGTCCCCGGCGCTCAGGCTGATGTGAACCCTGTGGGCTCCCTGTTGAATCGCGTTCTCCAGCAGATTGCCCAGCAGCCCCAGCACCGCATCCTCACGACCGATCATGGAGGCCTGGCCGGCACTGCGATCCTCGATGGACAGGCGCACACCAGCGGCCTGCCACTGCTGCTCGGCGGATGCGGCAAAGCGTTCCAGCAACAGGCTGAGATCCAGGCGGGCGTCCCCCGCGTCCTCGCCCCGGGCGAACATCAGGATGTCGTGAATTTGACGCTCCATGTGTTGCAACCGGTCCCGCAGTTTCGCGGCGAACTGTTGACGCCGCTCCGCATCGATCTCGTCGTTCACCAGGTGGGAGGCGTACAGCAGCGCGGTGCTCAAGGGAGTGCGCATCTGGTGCGCCAGCTGGGCGGACATCTCGCCCATGGCGGTGAGGCGCTCGCGGCGGTTCAGCCGCTCCTGGAGTTTACGGGTCTCGGTCACGTCCACCAGCACCAGGATGTGGCCCGGGGCCTGTTCCAGGGGGCTGCTTGAGAGGGTCAGCAGATGGCCGTTACTGAGTCTGAGTTCGTTGCCCTTGAGGGCACCGTTGACCGAACGCTCGGCCACCACCTCCGGCCAGGGCTGCAGGGCCTTGAGGTCGCCCAGCAACTGCACGGCCGCGGGATTGAATTCGCGGATCCTAGCCTCGCCATCCAGCACGATCACCGCGGCGGGCAGGGTTTCGAGGAGCTTCTCCAGGCGATCCGCCAGGCGCTCTTTCTCGGCGAGTTGAACCATCCGTTCGCTGCGCGCCGCGGCCAGCTCCTGGCTCAGTTCCAGCACCTGGGACTGCAGCTGCTGATAGGAGCCGGTCAGCTCTTCGGATAACTGATTGAAAAGATTGAACGCCGCCTCCAGGGCATGTTGTCGGTCGGCGAGGGAGGGTTTGGGTGACACGGTTTGTAACCTCTGTAGTCAGTCAATCTTTTACACTGACAACAAAGCAATATGCGTGCCTATTTTTTATTTTTGTTTTATTTCAGTTAGTTATGTTTTCTATCGCAGACTTCTGTCAAATTCCCGGCGACTCGGTTTGACGCTGAAGGCCATATTTCCGTAACTTCTCCACCAGTGTGGTACGCCGCATGTGCAGGCGTTTCGCCGCGTGGGCCACCACCCCGTCCGCCTCGTCCAGGGCCTGCTGAATCAGGCTCAACTCCAGATTGTTGAGATGCGCCTTGAGATCGAGACCGTCGTTCGGCAGCCGGGGCGCATTGAGGGTGGTGCCCGGCTCATCCCCGTCCAGGCTCACCTCGGGCAACTGGGTGGTATCCAGAAACTCGGCGGCGGGACGGAACTTCTCAGGCAGCTCGCCCACGTCCACCACCCCGTAGGGATAGAGGATGGCCAAACGCTCGATCAGATTGGCCAGCTCGCGCACATTGCCCGGCCAGCGGTAGTGACTCAGAGCGGCGATCGCCGAGGGCGACAGGCGCACCGAACCCCGCTTCTCGTTCTCGATGCGGCGGATCAGGTCGCTCACCAGTACCGGGATGTCCTCGACCCGGTGACGCAGGGGCGGCATCTCGATGGGAAATACGTTGAGGCGGTAGAACAGGTCCTCGCGGAAGTCCCCGGTCTTGATCGCCGCCTCCAGGTTGCGGTGGGTCGCGGCGATGATTCTCACGTTGCAGGGAATGGTGCGGTTGCTGCCGACCCGCTCGAAGGTGCGCTCCTGCAGCACCCGCAGCAGTTTCACCTGCATGGTCATGCTCATGTCCCCGATCTCGTCGAGGAACAGGGTGCCCCCCTCCGCCAGTTCGAAACGTCCCTGACGGGCGCTGATGGCCCCGGTGAAAGCCCCCTTCTCATGCCCGAACAGCTCGCTTTCCAGCAGATCGCCGGGAATCGCGCCGCAGTTGACTGGAACGAAGGGTTTGCCCCGGCGCACGGAGTGGAAGTGCAGCTTGCGCGCCACCACCTCCTTGCCGGTCCCCGATTCGCCCAGGATCAGCACCGTGGCCTCGGAATCGGCCACCTGCTCGATCATCTTGTTCACCTGACGGGTAGCGCGGCTGCTGCCTGAAAGACTGCGAAACAGCTCCACCGGGCGGGATTTGGCCCCGTCGGGCTTTTTCATCTCCTGATAGACCTGGGCCTTGTGGGCCAGCGCCATGAGTTCGTCGTACTGGGTAGGGATCTTGAAAAAGCCGACTACATTCTCGAAACCGTCGAGCTTCTCGGGGCCACCCTCCTGCTCGTCATAGAGCTGGAAAACCGGCAGGTTCGGCTGATGCTGGTAGAGCTCCTGAACGAGTCCAATCTGCCCCGCGCGATCCAGACCGCTGCCCAGGATCGCTACCGAACAGCTGTTCTCGGGGTTGGACGGGAGCTGTTCGATGTCGGAAGGCTGGGACAGGATATGCACCCTGCCCTCGACAAATTCTAAGATACTTCGCAGGTAACGCTGACGTTCAGCGTCTTGCTCGAACAGGTAGAAGCAGAGATTGGGAAACACCGGACCTTCTTTCGTAACAAGTTGCCCCATTGAACAGGTCCTTATAGCGGTTGAAATCCACAGGACTGCTGCGAAGTTAAGCAGCATTCCTGCAAAATGTCAAAATTACGTCGATGCAAGATTTTAATTGAACATTAGCAATTAACGCCCTGTTATTACGAGAGGTTAGACCATTTTCAACGGGCCTGCAGGCCAGGTATCCGATTGAATCGTTTGCTTCCCATCACCCGGTTCAATCAGTGATATGCATGGTGTTTTCTCTGCAAATCTCGATATATACTTGCATTTGTGCAGGTAAAATCCCAAACCATCCATGCCTAAACTGACACTGACCTTCAAAGGACGCGTAATGGACGTTTTCCATCTGGAAGACGCGGTGACGCGTATTGGCCGTGACCCCGAGTGCACGATCAGCATCGACAGCCTGGCGATCGCCCCGCACCAGATCACCATCTCCACCCTGCAGGACGGCTACCTGCTGGAGGCCCAGGACGAGGCATTCCCGGTCCTGGTCAATCATGAGAAGACCGAAAAGACCCCCCTCTACCACGGTGACGTGATTCAGGTGGGCAAGCACACCCTGACCTTTTCGGAAGATGCCCTGGAACTGGGCAATCTCATGGAGGAGCCCTTCCCCCAGTTTCAGCAGGAGGCAGGCAGTGATGAGGAAGACGAGGACGACGCCGCGAGCCAGGGGATGCTGCAGATCGTCAATGGGGAGCACTTTGGACGGATCATTCCTCTGAAGCGAAACATGACCCGCATCGGCCACACCGGTGGGGACTGCGCCATGATCGCCCGACGGGAAGAAGGCTATTTCATCACTTTTCTCGAGGGGGAGCACCCGCCCGTGGTCAACAACCAGCGTCTGGGTGAGCACGCCCTGTTGCTCAATGACGGGGACCTGATCGAGGTAGGTGGTACACAGATGCAATTCCACGCCTGAGGCGACCTATGAATTCAACAGACAACAGCGACCGTCGGCATTTTCACCGGATCGTCTTCGACGCCCCGGCCACGATCATCGCCGCCACCGGCGAGTACCCCACCACCCTGATCGACATCTCCCTCAAAGGCGCCCTGGCCCTCATTCCCGCGGGCTGGCAGCCCAATCCCGGAGAGCCGGTCACCCTTAAGGTGGTTCTGGACCAGGGTGAAAGCCTGATTACCATGCAGGCCAGCTGCGCCCATCTGGAGGGCGAACGGGTCGGCCTGCGCTGCGAAGCCATCGACATGGAGAGCATCACCCGACTGCGTCGCCTGGTGGAACTCAACCTCTGCGACGAATCCCTGCTGCAGCGGGACATCGAGGCACTGGGCCAGTAACCGCTCCCCTCCTGACTCCCTGTTGTACAGAGAACGGCGCAAAGCGCGCTAGTTGAACACCTCTGGACGCTCGAGCGTCCCGGACAGACGGGTGCTGATCAGCTCCGCCAGGTGAAGACCGGTCCGACCGGTGGTGAGGTCGATCTGGTGGCGGCAGGAGAATCCATTCGCCACCACCAGGGCGTCCGGTTCCTGGCGCAATGCCGGCGCCAGAGCCTGCTCCGCCATCTCGCGCCCCGCCTGCATGTGTTCCGACTCGACCCCGAAACTGCCGGCCATACCACAACAGGCCGCGTCGATGATCTCGAATTCGAGTCCGGGGATCGCCTTGAGCACCTTACGCATCGACTTCATGGCGCCGACGGCCTTCTGATGGCAATGGCCATGCACCAGCAGCCGGATGCTCGCCTCACCTGGCTCGCGGCCCTTCCAGGGCAGTGACAGACGGCCGGCGGTCAACTCCCTCGCCAGGAACTCCTCGAACAGCAACGCCTGCTCGGCCAGGTAAACAGCATCCGCACCCAGCCCCAGGGCCGAATACTCATCCCGAAAGGTCAACAGGCAGGAGGGCTCGAGACCGATGATCGGCACCCCCTCCCGGGCCAGGGGCAGCAGCGCGTCCATCACCCGTAATGCCTCTCGACGAGCCTCCTCCACCCGTCCTTGGGCCAGGTAGGTGCGTCCACTGGTCAGTGACTCCCCGTCTTCCAGATCGGTACTGAGGATCACCCGGCAGCCCGCCGCCTCCAGCACATCGATGGCCGCCTGCACCACGCCTGGTGTGTAGTGACGGTTGAAGGTATCCACGAACAGCAGCACCGAGCGCTCTTGGGGCTCCGAGTGACGATTGAAAGTTGCCGGCTCCCGGGCTGGCACCGGCAGACTCACCCGGGCACTGATGCCCAGGAAGCGTTCCGCCAGATGGGACAGCCGGGGACTGCGATTACGCCACCCTACCAATCGACCGAACCAGGGGTAGTCGCTCAACAGGGTTGGCAACTCCGAGAACAGCCGGGCCCGTGGCGACAACCCCATGCGTTCATTCAGCTGGGCCTGGTACTCGATCTTGATCCGAGCCATATCCACATTGTTTTCGCACTCGCGCTTACAGCCCTTACAACTGACGCAGAGATCCATTGCCTCCACCAGCTCCGGATGGAGCAACCCATGGGGTTCCAGGGTACCATTGAGCGCCGCCTTGAGCAGGCGCACCCGCCCCCCGGTGGAGAGATGGGGCGACGCGTTCAAACGGAAACTGGGGCACATCACCCCCTTGGTATTCGTCTCGCATTGATGGCTGTTGATACAGACCGCCACCGCCTTGGCGAAATCGCCGCCTGTTTTTGGTATGTCCGCATAGGCATCACCCATGCCGGCATCCTCGTACTCGGACCAATCGAGATAGGTTTTCATCAGGATCACTTTGCAGCTGTGTTATCCGACAGGTGACGGCGCCCGCCTGATGCGTCGATGCAGCGGCGCTATGGGCAATCACCTGATCAGTCTAGGCAAGCAATTCTGATACCAGATGTTTTCATATGTTTTTTCAGCAAGTTAGCGTGAATCACCCTGTATGTATGCAGACACAATAAAGAAATTGTCATGTTTGATACACACAGAGGTCGCTGAGAACAGTTACTCATCGCTGTAGATCCCCATCTCATGGATATGTCGTTGCCTATCGGGATCATCGATGGACGGGGTGTTGCGAATTGTCAGGACGTAGCGGTCAGGCAATCCATGTTCGAGCGCCCCCCTCAGAACATGCTGCTTATACCAGTGGTAGGGATGCAGTGTTTCGTCGATGAGCGTCGCATAGTATGCTACCGCCGTGATCTTCTCCCCGGATGAAGTGATAAGTGCGGCCCACTTTTCCTCATACCCCTGTCCCAACCCCTCGTAACCATCCAGAATGCGCTTATCGGCATCCGAGATATCAAAGACAACGCCATACACCAGATCCTCCGGATTGCCGGTTTCATGTATATCGGATTTTGCGGAGCAGTCTTTGCTTCGCTTGTGAAAACGCAGTTGATGGCCTGACAGTTGGGCAACCGTAACGAAACGGGGTGAGGGAATTCTCTGCAGAAGCCGCTTGGTGGACAGGTTGGAGCCGTAGGCGAAATAGTACATGCAATGGCTTATTGTAGTTGAGCGTTTCTTGAAAGCGCTGCAAGCAGGCGTTCCCACAGACCTGCACGCAAGACCAGAGGGATAGCTACTGATGATATAACCAAACCCGCGACAGGTAACCATGCCAATACACGGGCACTCTTGCGGAGTGCACTCGCCAAACGATCATAGCCATCCACCTCCAACTGCGAGAATAGATAGGTATCAGCCAAAGTAAATGGAAGCACGGCAAGCTCAAGAAGGCCAGAAATACCACACGCCAGGATGAAGCATACGAATACAAATTTCATCCTGTTTCTGACGTTGCTTCCGGGTAGCCAGGCAATGACAATGGAAAATAGCATCGGCCATGTCGATGCGGCTAGAATGAGAAACCCAATACCCAGTGTAATCAAATAGTCTATTGGCATCATTGAAATAGCACTCAAATAATTACACGCATTAACGCTCAGTTAAATACACTAAATGATAGCTACTCACGGGATTACATCGATTGTTGAAACCTCAGCCCTATCCATTTCAGACCTTGTATTGATCAGAAGCGAGCAACCTGACTGGTTCATCAGTGTCCGTAGCACTTACTGCACCTTGAGAGCATAAATAGCGATATATTTCCCCGTGCTGACTTTCAGCAATTAAATCCAATGGGGTATGGAACCAGGTATGTTCTTCACCAATAAAATATTCCAATGCATTAACATCAGCCCCATGCTGGATAAGTAACTTAATTGCTTCCAATTGCCTGTTACGAACCGCATAGTGCAACGCCACTTCACCCCTGGATCGTGGATTATTGTTAATCGCCCCCTTATTCTGATTGACATCCAAACCTGATGATATGAGGTAGTTCATAACCTTCAGATTACCCGCTTCAGACGCCTTATGGAGCAGCGTTTCACCATTGAGATCTGTCTCGGTGATATCCGCACCGTATTCCTGCAGCAACTCTAAAAGCTCAGGGTGCGCCTGCCTGGCGGACGACAGTATCGGAACACAGACCTTGCGTTCATCGACCACCTCCATGGTCTCATCATACATGGGTACGTTGACGAATAGTTCCGCACCATGCTCAAGCAGTATCCTTGCAGCCTCGACACGACCGTATAGACAGGCCGTGGTTAGTGACGTTCTGCCAAATCGGGAGACCGTATTCACCTCCGCTCCACGATCAATTAGCATTGAAACGGCCTCTGGAATTCCTGTCTTAGCCGCAATATTCAAAGGAAGGTCATAATCGGTGATGGATTCCTGGAGATTGGGATTATCGATCTTACTAAAGATTCTAATTATTGCATCCTTAACCTTTGAATCCGGGGACTTGAGATAAAGCTCTACAAGCTTTCCGATGGAACGCGGTAATGCTGTCTTTTTCTTAACACGAATAGGAGACGGCTGATCCAGAGCTTTCGTAAGCCTCTCCCGGAGTTTCCAGAGCTCTTTCGCCCAACCTTCTGATTTCCCAACCTCCTGCCACAGTTCCTTGAGCTCAGATTTCGCTTCGATCACATTCAAAGCACTAATTGCCAGCACAATTGATTGATGACTTGGTGAATAGGCCGAACCTTCGATCCATCGTTTCGCATCCTGGTAAATACCCGTTACCTTTAGACAAGAAGCAGCGGCTACTATTGCAGCTGCCGCGACACCCTCTTCTGCAGTTGATGCATCTTGATCTGAGGATTCAATAGCGACTTTCAGTGTTGCATCGATTTTATGTGAGGCATCATCGCAATCCTTGAGCCTATCAAACCAATCGAGAGCGGTATCATTTCCAAAGGGTTTATTGCTCCAAGCACCCATACTTACTCTCCCAAAGCACTACGGTGATACCAGACAATGGTTAAAATCGATCGAGTCTGAACCGGTTTGTGAGATGCCAAACACCGCAGCCTCGAACGTGAATGCGTCTGAAAAGCATAGGGATCCGTTGTTGATCGTATAATAGGCATCTACAGCAAAGTGTTGCACACCTTCACCCATCTCGATTGCCAACCCATTCCCGCTGATCCCCTCTTCCAATATAGTCTGTCCATAATCTGTGTATAAAATAGGTACTTCAGCTTCCATGGGCTCCTTTCTTTCAGTGAGTTGGATACAGTTTGAATCTGAATAATACTCATGACCAAGCAGGATAACGCCTCCTCGGGTAAATTCGAACAAACCTTTTAGCCAGGTATTAACAGGCATATCCGAACTGTCCGTTGCTTGTTCACAAGACTCGGTTATCCATAAACCCAGTAGAGGCGACTCGTTCTTTTCGTCATCACTGTTGCAAGCCGATACAAGTGATCCAATCAGACAAAAAAGAATAAGATTTCTGTCCATATACTCCCTTCCCTATTGAATGTATTTCAATGCCAACAATCCAGTCAACCCAGAGGTTCCCCTACTTGGAGCCCCCCTACTTGGATGGAGCCCCCCCTACTTGGACACCCATGCTAACAGTTGCACCAACCCAGAGATTCTGTCAACCTACAAACATATTTTCGATATCAAGGAGTGATGTCATGCCCAAGGCCAGGAAGGCTCTGATTTCCCTGCAAGATACCCCCTACTATCACTGCATCAGCCGCTGTGTGCGTCGAGCCTTTCTGTGTGGCAGTGACCCGCTAACCGGCCAGGATTTCGAGCACAGGCGCCAGTGGATACTCGATAAGCTCCAGGAACTCACTGAATGTTTCGCCATCGATTGCTGTGCT
>JBNLFS010000096.1:0-98631 GCA_050305635.1 Candidatus Thiodiazotropha sp.
ATTAACAACGGAACACAATCCAAAACCAGATGTCGATGCGATGAGTGAAGAGATTCTGATCAACGTCACCCCCCCGGAAACCCGTGTGGCTGTGATAGAAAACGGGGTGGTGCAGGAGATTATCATCGAACGCTCCGGCAAGCGTGGTCTGGTGGGAAACATCTACAAAGGTAAGGTCTGCCGGGTGCTCCCCGGGATGCAGGCCGCGTTTGTCGATGTCGGCCTGGAGCGGGCCGCCTTTCTGCATGTCTCGGACATCGGGGACACCTCCGACAAGCCCCGCACCGACAATATCTACGAACTCCTGCGGGAGGGACAGTATGTCATCGTCCAGGTGCTCAAGGATCCGATCGGAACCAAGGGCGCGCGCCTGACCACCAACATTTCGATTCCCTCCCGGCACCTGGTGTTCATGCCCTCCCTCGGCAACATGGGGATCTCCCAACGCATCGAGGCGGAGGACGAGCGCCAGCGACTGCGGGAACTGCTCAACCAGGTGGCGGAGACCGGGGAGATCAGTGGCGGCTACATCGCGCGCACCGCCGCCGAAGGCGTCGACGAGTCGTCCCTGAAAGCGGACATGCGTTTTCTGGCGCGGCTGTGGGCCTCGATTCAGGATCGCAGCAAAATCGCCAAGGGGATCGAGCTGATCCATGAGGACCTCTCCCTGCCGCTGCGCTCCCTGCGGGATCTGGTCGGCCCGGATGTGGAGAAGGTGCGTATCGACTCCAAGGAGACCCATCAGAAGGCGATCAATTTCGCCCAGAAATTCATTCCGGACGTCAAGCACCGTATCGAATACTACCCCGGAGAGCGGCCCCTGTTCGATCTCTATGGCGTGGAGGATGAGATTCAAAAGGCTCTGGAACGCAAGGTGCAGCTCAAGTCCGGCGGACACCTGGTGATCGATCAGACCGAGGCGATGACCACCATCGACGTCAACACCGGCGCCTTCGTCGGTCATCGCAACCTGGAAGAGACCATCTTCAAGACCAACCTGGAGGCGGCCCAGGCGATCTGCCGTCAGCTGCGGCTGCGCAACCTGGGCGGCATCATTATCATCGACTTCATCGACATGCTCGATCCGGAACATCGCCGCCAGGTGCTGCGCGCCCTGGAGAAGTGTCTGGCCCATGACCATGCCCGCACCCAGATCACCGAGGTCTCCTCCCTGGGCCTGGTGGAGATGACCCGCAAACGCATCCGCGAGTCCCTGGAACATGTGCTCTGCGAGCCCTGCCCCTGCTGTGCCGGGCGGGGTTCGGTGAAGACTGCCGAGACCACCTGCTACGAAATCTTTCGCGAGATCCTGCGCGAGTCCCGTCAGTTCGACGTGGAATCCCTGCTGGTGCTGGCCTCCCAGGAGGTGGTGGATCGGCTGCTGGACGAGGAATCCACCCACCTGGCCGAGCTGGAGCAGTTCATCGGTCATCCCATCAAACTCCAATCGGAACAGCTCTACAGCCAGGAACAGTACGATGTCGTATTGATCTGAGCCGTCCTGCCCCTGCGCGCGCTCCATGTTGCACATCGCTAAAATTCTGCACACCAAGTTCTGGCAACTGCTGGCCTGGCTGGTGATTCTGTGTGCCGTGGTGGTGAGTGTGATGCGCTACGCACTGCCGCATATGGATCTCTCCTCCTATCGTGCGGAAATCGAACGGGTGGTGGAGGAAAAGGCGGGTCTGCCATTGCGCATCGGTTCGATCAGTGCGGAGATCAATGGGGCGCATCTGACCCTGAAGCTGACCGATGTCAGCGCTTTGGATCCACACACCGGAAATCCGAGACTCACCACACCGCAGGTCTATGTCACAGTGCGTCTGCTCAGCTCACTGTTGAGCGGGCGGTTGCAGTTGGGGGATGGGCGCCTGGTTGGCACCCGGCTCAAGGTGACTCACCATCCCGACGGTACCTTCAGCCTGTACGGCTTTGGTGCTTCCAGCGGGAGTGAATCCGGGGCGGTAACCGAACTTCTGCTGGGGCAGAATCATCTGCGCCTGCAGGACACGGAGATTCTCCTCAGCGGTTCGGTGGCGGGGCGCCGCCCCCCCTTGCATTTGAGCGGCGCGGTGGTGGACCTGATCAATGACGGACTGCGTCATCAGCTCTCGGTCAGCAGCCGGGTTGGTGAAAAAGACCGCCAGCGGATACGCCTGGTGGCCGATCTCAAACAACCCGATGGCGCCTCATGGGCCATGGAGGGGGCGTTTTACCTGAAAGCGGAGAATCTACAGCTGGGGGGACGCCTGGATGACTGGCTGCCCCAGGGATTGCGGGTCGAGGGGGCCGATGCCAGTGTCGAGGTGTGGGGGGCGCTGGCTGGTGGACGGCTGCAACACCTTGAAGGCAATGGGGCATTGCGACAACTGCGGATGTTTGGTGCGGAGGAGGGTGATCCGTTTGAACTCAACGAGCTGAGCGCCGCGTTTCGATTGGAGCAGCGTCCTGCCGGTTGGTGGTTGGGACTGGATCGCCTCTCCCTCAGCCGACCCGGCGAAGTGTGGCCGGCGGGACGCATGGATCTCGCCTGGCGGGCGTCTCCCGGGGATACCGGGTTGCACCTGCAGGCCGACTATCTCGCGCTCAAGGGTATTTACGATTTTCTCGCGATGCTGCAACTGCAGGATGCGGAATGGCACAGCGCACTGATGGCTCTGGAACCCCGGGGGGATGTGCGCCAGCTCGATTTCTCCTGGCAGCATAACGAAGCGTCCGGATCGGACTGGCGGCTGCGGGCCGAAGTGGATGACTTTGCCGTCAAACCCTGGCACAGCGTCCCCGGTATTCAGGGTGTACACCTGGCCATCGACGGCAGCCAGTCCGGGGGGGGGATGAAACTCAGCGGCGACGAGGTGGTGCTCGATTATGCGCAGTTGTTCCGCCAGCCACTCTACGCGGATTCGATCGCAGGGGATTTCTTGTGGCATTTCGACCCTGTGCAGGGGCTGCGATTGCAAACGGACCGGCTGGCCATGAGCAACCCGGATCTGCACACCCTGTCCCGGGTGGATGTCACCATTCCGCTCTCCGGGCAGGACCTGTTCACGGACATCCAGACCGATTTCTGGGACGGGCGCGGGGCGAGCAAGAGCGACTACCTCCCCGTCTCGGTAATGCCTCATGACCTGGTGCAGTGGATCGACAACTCGGTGGTCGATGGGCATGTGACCAGCGGCAGTTTCCTCCTCTACGGACCGGTCAACCGGTTTCCCTTCAAACATCAGGAAGGCCGTTTCGAGGTCTTGTTCGGGGTCGAGAACATGCTGCTCGACTACATGCCCGGCTGGCCGGAGCTGACCGATGCGCTGGCGGAGGTGCATTTCATTAATAACGGGCTGCAGATGCGCCTCATGGACGGGCGTATGCTCTCAAGCCGGCTGCAGGACGTGTCGTTGCGGATCGACCAACTGCGCAATCCGACACCGCTGCTGATACAGGGGCTGGCGAAGGGGCCGTTTAAGGATCTGATGTCGATCCTGGGGGACACGCCGCTGCGCAAGGACTTCAAGTCCTTCGTCGAGGCGGTCTCGGTGGGGGGGGATATCAGCACCCGACTCGATCTGGCGATTCCGCTCGAGCACGGACGGGGCGCGCTCAAGGTGCAGGGGGAACTGTCCCTCGATCAGTCTGAGTTGACCGTGCGCGAGATCGATCTGCCGATCCGTACGCTGGAGGGTGTCCTGGACTTCGATCTGTCCGGCATCCGGGGGCAGGGCATACGCGCCAACCTGTTGGACAGACCGATACAGTTCGATGTGATTCCGGTACATCGCCAGGGACGCGACTGGACCCGGATTACCGCTAAGCTGGCGCTGGATATGAAGCGTCTGATCCGCCAGTTCCCGGACTGGGAGCTGGACAATTTTGAGGGCCTCGGCGAGGCGGACGTGGCGTTCAGCTTCGCCCATCAGGAGAGCCCGGTACCGGTACGCATGGATCTGGAATCGGACCTGGTGGGAGTGGCGGTCAATCTGCCCGATCCCCTGGGTAAACCGGCCGGTGAGCCGCGCAGACTCGACCTCGGGGTGGATTTCCTGAAGGACCTGAACACCGAACTCAGGGTGCGTTACGGCCAGGATACCCATGCCCTGTGGCGCTTTTTCGGCGACCACGAGACGCACTGGGTGGCGGCCATCGGTTTTTCCCAGGAACCGCTGAGCCTGGACGGTATCGAGGGGTTTCATCTGAGCGGTGCGGTACAGCGTCTCGACGCGGATGAGTGGATCGCCTGGGTGAACCGGCAGTCGGGCCGTTCCGGCCGGGCTCTGCCGCGCATCGCCATGGATCTGCGGGTGGAGCAGCTGATCGCCCTGGGCACGGTTTGCCCGAATACCCGCTTCACCTACAACAATTTTGCCGACGGCTACCGGGTCAATCTCACCTCCGATACGGTGCAGGGCACGCTACAGATCCCAGGTGATCTGTCCGAGCGTCCGATCCTGGGGCGCTTTGACTACCTCAAGCTCAATCTGCAGGAACTCGCGAGCACCATCACCGGAGAACGCGCGACCGAGCAGGAGACGCCGGAAACCCTTGACCCCCGTCAGGTCCCGGCGGTGAATTTTTCCATCGAAAAGCTGTACATCAACGATGATCCGGTGGGCAAGGGCAATCTCATCTGGAGCAAAGAGCCGGACGGGATTACCATCAACAGCCTGACCCTGGTGGGTAAAAACATCGACTTGTCGGGGCAGGGTTACTGGCGCAAGACCCTGAGGGGGCACAGCACCGCCTTGAACCTGCAGATGCAGACCCCGAGTCTCGGGGATCTGCAGCAGGAACTGGGGATCACCACCGGCATCGAGCAGGCGCCGACCCAGGTCAAGGCGGAACTCTACTGGCCCACCTCCCCCCTCGAAATGGGGGCGGACAAACTCTACGGCAGCCTCTGGCTCAAAGTGGGCAAGGGCCAGGTGAACAATGTGGACCCCGGGATGGGCCGCCTGATCGGGCTGTTCAGTCTGAACGCCCTGGGCAAGCGTCTGGCCCTGGATTTTTCGGACCTGTTTTCCACCGGGATGGCGTTCGACAGTATCGAAGGTAATTTCAATCTCAACGACGGGGACGCCTACACCACCGATCTGGCGCTGCGCAGTACTCTGGCCTCGGTGGATATTCGGGGCCGTACCGGCTTGAGCAGCCGCACCTATGATCAGCGGGTGGTGGTCATACCCAATGTGAGCGCCACCCTGCCCCTGGTGGGCGCCCTGGCGATCAATCCCTCCGTTGGGGTGGCCCTGGCGCTGACCCAGCAGCTGTTCGGTAAGCAGTTCGACCGTATCGCCATGCGCACCTACATGGTTACCGGGAGTTGGGACAATCCCGAGTTCCGCCAGTTGGAGGATGAGCGGGATCCTAACCGCAAGGATGTGCACATGCCTGAGTTGCCGGGGAGCGAATGAAGGCGACCCGATGGCGTCTGCGCCGGTGCGTTTTGGACTCCCGTATAGACCGGGTTAAAAACCCCGAAATCATCACGTTAACTGGCGGTCCGCCAGTTCATGATGCTATGCTCCATATAGCTCCGGGAGGCCCGGAATCCGACGCGTACACAGATCAAGATCCAAGATGAGTGGTAACAAAAGTCAAGTCGCAGCCATCCAGATGGCTTCCAGTCCCAATGTCAGTGCCAATCTGCTCGAGGCTGAGCGGTTGATCAGCGAAGCCGCTGAACGGGGTGCCGGTCTGGTGGTCCTGCCTGAGAATTTCGCCTTCAAGGGTAACAAGGATCAGGAGATGCTGACCCTCTGCGAGGAGTCTCACGACGGTCCCCTGCAGGGTTTCCTCAGCCAGATGTCGAAACGTCACGGCGTCTGGATCGTCGGAGGCACCATCCCCCTACGCGCTCAGAAGGGCGGTAAGGTGCGCGCCAGCTGTCTGGTGATGAACGATCAGGGCGAGCAGGTGGCGCGCTACGACAAGATCCATCTGTTCGATGTGCATCTGGTCGAGACCGATGAGCACTATGAGGAATCCGGGACCATCGAGCCCGGTCATGAGCCGGTGGTGGTGGATACCCCGTTTGGCCGCCTGGGCGTGGCGATCTGCTACGATCTGCGTTTTCCCGAACTGTTCCGTAAACTGCTGGACATGGGGGCGGAGATCTTTGTCGTGCCCGCTTCGTTTACCGCGATCACCGGCAAGGCCCACTGGGATACCCTGGTGCGGGCCCGAGCCATCGAAAACCTGGCCTTTGTGATTGCTGCCGCGCAGGGCGGTTATCACGTGAACGGACGCGAGACCTACGGTCATAGTATGATCGTCGACCCCTGGGGCACGGTGCTGAGCCAGTCTCCCCGGGGTACGGGGTTTGTGTTGGCCGAACTCGATCGCGAATACCAGAAAACCATACGCAGAACCTTTCCCACCATCGATCACCGGCAGCTCTAGTGTTCTGGTAGACTAGCAGGCTGTTGAACTTCGCTCAGACGAGTGCAAGACCAGGCGAAAACCGCCGAAAAAGCGCAGTTAACTGAAGTAACTGAGCATTTTGAGGCGGTTTTCAACGCGGGATCGCACCGTATGAGTAGAATTTCACCAGCCTACTCGCCCGCCGGGTCACCGCGGGCGAGCCGGATACCCCTTACGATCACAGTCTGGAATACACATGTCTGATCTGATTCAAATCGCACAGCAAAATATCCTCACCTCCGCGGGTCTGGCGGAGCGGGACCTGGATCGGATGCTGGGGGAACTCACCGGCCCGGGCGTGGATGCGGCGGACATCTACTTCCAAACCAGCCGTCTCGAATCCTGGGTGCTGGAAGACGGCATCATCAAGGAGGGTTCCCACAATATCGAACAGGGCGCCGGGATCCGCGTCATCAGCGGTGAAAAGACCGGTTTCGCCTACTCGGACGAATTGCAGCTGCCGGTGCTCACCGAAGCGGCGCGGGCGGCCCGGGCGATTGCCCGCAGCGGCGCCGAACAGCAGGTGCGGATCAGCGGGGCTCCGGCGCCGCGTCAGCTGTATGAACCGATCAACCCGCTGCCCAGTCTCAGCGAGGTGGACAAGATCGATCTGCTGCGCCGGGTGGACGCGGAGGCCAGGCGTCTCGACCCCCGGGTCAAGCAGGTCATCGTCAGCCTGGTCGGGGCGCAGGACATCGTTCTGGTGGCCGACATCGAAGGGCGCCTGAGTGCGGATGTGCGACCCCTGGTGCGCATGAACGTGCATGTGATCGCCGAGCAGGACAACCGCCGCGAACAGGGCACCAGCGGCGGCGGAGCCCGGGAGAGCTTCCATTTTTTCCTCGCCGAGGAGCGCGGCCTGGGCTATGCCCGGGAGGCGGTCCGCCAGGCTCTGGTGAACCTGGAGGCGGTCGAGGCCCCCGCCGGGACCATGCCGGTGGTGCTGGGGCCGGGCTTGCCCGGGGTACTGCTGCACGAGGCGGTGGGTCATGGCCTGGAGGGGGATTTCAACCGCAAGGGGACTTCCGCGTTCAGCGGCCGCATGGGTCAGAAAGTGGCCGCAGACTGTGTCACGGTGGTGGATGACGGCACCCTGCCCGGACGCCGCGGCTCTCTGAACATCGACGATGAAGGCACGCCTTCCCAGTACACTGTGCTGATCGAAAACGGGGTGCTCAAGGGTTATATGCAGGACAAGCTCAACGCGCGTCTGATGAAGGTGGATTCCACCGGTAACGGGCGGCGCGAATCCTATGCTCACCTGCCGATGCCGCGCATGACCAATACCTACATGCTGGCGGGGCAGCACAAGCCGGAAGAGATCATCGCGTCGGTCGATCGGGGACTCTACGCGGTCAACTTCGGCGGCGGCCAGGTGGACATTACCTCGGGTCGTTTCGTGTTTTCCGCCAGTGAGGCCTATCTGATCGAGAAGGGCAAAATCACCCGCCCGGTCAAGGGAGCCACCCTGATCGGCAACGGGCCGGATGCGATGAACCGGATCAGTATGGTCGGGGACGATCTCAAGTTGGATGCGGGTGTCGGGGTGTGTGGCAAAGAGGGGCAAAGCGTGCCGGTCGGGGTAGGGCAGCCGACCCTCAAAATCGACGGTATGACGGTGGGAGGGACCGAGCAGTGATCGACATGGCAGTACGTCAGCAGGAATTGCAGCAACTGGTCGAGGATCTGCTGCAGGAGGCCAAACGTCAGGGCGCCTCAGACGCGGAAGCCGCGGTCAGCCGTGATGCGGGGCTCTCCGTGTCGGTGCGGCTCGGGGAGATCGAAACCATCGAACATACCCGGGACAACGGTCTGGGCGTGACGGTCTATTTCGGCCAGCGCAAAGGCTCCGCGAGCACTTCGGATCTCTCCCCCCAGGCGATCCGGGAAACCGTCGAAGCGGCCTGCAACTTTGCCCGCTATACCTCGGAGGATCCCTGCTCCGGTCTCGCGGATGAGGGTCTGATGGCCCGCGATCTGCCCGATCTGGATCTCTATCATCCCTGGGATGTGAGCGTCGAGGCGGCGATCGAACAGGCGATCCGATGCGAAACCGCCGCCCGGGACAGCGACCCGAGGATCATCAATTCTGAGGGTGCCTCCCTGAACACCCATGACGGTTTGCAGGTCTACGGCAACACCCACGGTTTCATCGGCGGTTATCCGTCCTCCCGGCACAGTCTGAGCTGTTCCGTGGTGGCTCGGGAAGACGACAGCATGCAGCGGGATTACTGGTATACCCTGGCCCGGCGCGGCGAGCAGTTGCAGAGCGCCGAGGCGGTGGGCCGTCAGGCGGCGGAGCGCACCCTGGCGCGACTCAAGGCCCGTCGCCTGCCGACCCAGCAGGCTCCGGTGCTGTTCCAGGCGGATGTGGCGGTCGGATTGCTGCGTAGTTTTATCGGCGCGATTCGCGGCTCCGCGCTCTATCGCAAGGCCAGCTTCCTCCTCGATCATCTGGGAAAACCGGTGTTTCCCGAATTTGTCGAGATTCATGAAGAACCCCTGCTGCCCGGTGGACTGGCCAGCGCCGCCTATGACGGTGAAGGGGTGGCGACCCGGCGTCAGTCCTTCATCCGGGATGGTGTGCTGCAGGGTTACGTACTCGACAGTTATGCGGCCCGAAAACTGGGTCTGCAGACCTCCGGCAACGCCGGCGGGGTGCGCAACCTGCGCATCACCAGCGGCAAACTCGACCGGGCTGGACTGCTGAAAACCCTGGACCGGGGACTCCTGGTCACGGAACTGATGGGCCAGGGAATCAACATGGTCACCGGGGATTACTCCCGTGGCGCGGCGGGTTTCTGGGTGGAAAACGGTGAGATCCAGTACCCCGTCGAGGAGATCACCATCGCGGGCAATTTGCGGGACATGTTTCTCGGCCTGCGGGAGATCGGTAGCGATGTGGAGACCCGTACCAGTGTACAAACCGGCTCCTGGCTGATCGATCGGATGATGATCGCCGGCGAGTGATCGTACCGTCTGAGTAGAAATTCAACAGCCTGCTATTCGCGATCCCTTGTTGACAGGAGATATCGCCCAAGCGCCTCGGCAGAGGCCGGCTTGGCAAAATGGTAGCCCTGGAAACAGTTGCAACCGAGCTGTTCCAATATCCTTTTCTGCTCTTCTGTATGAACACCTTCCGCTACCACGGTGACATCGAAGGCCTTGCCTAGGGAGAGCACCGCATGGATCAGCGCAAGGTGACGCTCAACACGGCCCGGGTCGCTGGTATCCGGATTCTGGGTCAGGTTCCGGATAAAATTCCTGTCGATTTTCAGTTGCCCGATCGGCGCGTTCTGCAGTGTACCCAAAGCCGAGTATCCGGTGCCGAAGTCATCGATTGAGAAGGTCACGCCGTATTGGCTCAGACTCTCCAAAGTGCGAGTTACGATCGGGTTGTTGGGCAGCAGGAGAGACTCGGCGATCTCGAAAACCAGTTGGCGAGGGTCCAGATCGTATTCCTCGATGAGACACAGGACCCGTTGGCAGAATCCGGGTGATTCGAGTTGCTTGGAGCTGATATTGATCGCGAATCGGATCTGGGTGTCGAGTTGCATGTTTCGCCATTCAGCAATCTGGCGGGCTGCGAGCTCCAGAACTCTGTCGCCAATGGCGGTGATCATACCGGTGTCTTCCGCCACGCCGATAAACTTATCCGGTGTCACCAAGCCCCGGTAGGGGTGTTGCCAGCGTACCAGTGCCTCCAGGCCATAGAGTCTGCCGTCCGCGGTGAATTGCGGCTGGTAGTGCAGTTCAAACTGCTGTTCGTTCAGGGCGAGTCTCAGTTCCGCTTCGAGCATCATGCGCTGTTTGGCCGATTCCTGCATGGAGGCATGAAAGAAACGAATCTGTCCCGGACCGTCCGATTTGGCTTGGTACATGGCGGTGTCGGCTTGACGAATTACGTCATGGATACTGTTTGCGGCATCGAATGGAAAAATCGTGATGCCGATACTCAGGGTGAGTTGGAATATTTGATCCCGGAGATACAGGGGTTCTGACAGGGATTCACCGAGATGTTCGGCGAAGCGCTGAGCCACCACGGCCATGACCTGTTTTTTAACGTGCTGCTCGGCGAGCAGGATGACAAATTCGTCACTGCCGATTCGGGCAAACAGGTCCTCCTTTGACATCTGGCTGCGCAGCCGTTGTGTGAGTTCGATCAGCAGCTTGTCACCGGTGTGGTGGCCCAACGCATCGTTGATCGGTTTCAGCCGATCCAGATCAAGAAACAACAGCGCCCCATAGGCGGAATGCCGATTGGCAAGCGAGAGCGCGTTCTCCAGCTGTTCATGGAATGCCGCCCGGTTAGGTAGCCCGGTGAGCGGGTCATGGAAGGCCTGGTGACGGATCTTCTCTTCGGACTTCTTGAGTTCGGTGACATCACTGATCACCAGCAGTAGGGTTTCCTTCCATCCGGTGAATGGTTTGACATCGGAGTATGAATTCAGTCTGCGGCCCTGAATGCGGCCGACGAAATGGGATTCATCGGACGTGTTGGAGCCGTAACGGAATCGTATGTCAATGTGCTGGCCATCGGGATGTTTGATGAAGGCTTTGAACCGGGTACTGAGCGTACTTTGATCGCCGAACACCATGAAATCGACCAGGGCGCGGCCCTTGAGCTGATACAACTCAATGCCGAACATGGTGGCGAGCTTTTGGTTAGCGCGTATGATCTGGCCCTCGTCGTTGAGGCTGATATAACCGACGGGGGCTTCGTTGTAGAGGTCGAGGTATTGCTGATAGGTGTACTCGAGCCTGAAGTGCGCCTGGCGTAGCTCCTCGTTCTGCAATTCCAGTTCGATCTGATGGACATGCAACTCTTCGAGCAGTTTGTCGCGATCGGCGATCTTGCGCTCATACTCCATGCGTTGCTTACGCTGGGCTAATTGCTCTGAGGTTTTGCGTATGAATACCTGGCGGGCACGTGGGTTGCTGTTGCTGGAATCGTTCATCACGATGCCTCAATGGACTGCTTTGCTCTGTGCTTACACCGTTGCAATTTGCAGGCACAGAGAGACTTCACGGCCGATTGATTGCCGAAGGAGATCAGTTGCCCAGGAAGATCGGTATGCACATGGTCGTTCATCGGGTCTTTTTATTTTCCTGAACCAGCGGACGATGAATTCTGATGCAGTTTTCTTAAAACATAGTCTCTAATGACCCGAAGTGCTATGTCTCCGCTCGATGAAAACCATTGAGCTTGTGTGGAAAGGCCCGCGAAGGTGAGTCAGGTGCGTAGGATGATTAATGTGCGGGTGTGGCCATGCTTTCCGCGACAGTGACGGCGTAGATCAGGCTGCCCAACTCGACCTGGCCGGTGCCGGCCAGGGGCAGGGCGGTGCCGTGATCCACGGATGTCCGGATGATAGGCAGTCCCAGGGTGACATTGACAGCACGGCCGAAGCCGAGGTGTTTCAGCACCGGAAGACCCTGGTCGTGGTACATGGCGAGCACCGCGTCGGCCTGCTGGAGATGGATGGGTGTGAACAAGGTGTCCGCGGGCAGTGGGCCGATCAACTGCATACCCTGGCTGTTGAGTTCCGCGAGCACGGGCTCTATCACCTCGATCTCCTCGCGCCCCAGATGGCCCTGTTCGCCGGCATGGGGATTGAGACCGCAGACCAGAATACGCGGCTGCTTCAATCCGAAGCGCTGTTGCAGGTCCCGATGCAGTATCGTGGCGACCTGGCGGAGCCGTTCCGGAGTGATGGCCTGGCTGACCTCCCGCAGAGGCAGATGCGTGGTCACCAGTGCGACCCGCAGTTCCGGGGTGGCAAGCATCATCACCGGGTGGGCATCGTTGCACAGTGCCGAGAGATATTCCGTATGTCCTGTGAAGGGGAGGCCGGCATCGTTGATGATGCCCTTGTGCACCGGGCCGGTTACCAAGCCGTCGAACTGACCGGACAGGCAGCCTTCGGTGGCACGGCGCAGGGTTTCCAGCACATACGGAGCGTTTGCCGGATCCAGTGTCCCGCAACGGCTCTGAGTAGGTAGATTTACGGGTAAGACGCGCAACTGCCCGGGGGGCAGGGCGGAACGAGCCTGCGTGGGATCGAACTCGTGCACCTTCAGTTCGAGACGCAGATGAGCCGCCCGTTGCCGCAGCAGATCCGGGTCGGCCACCGCGACGATTTCAGTGGTTGGATGGGGACGCTGCGCCAGCATGACGCATAGGTCCGGCCCGATGCCGGCCGGTTCACCCGGAGTGAGAGCGAGACGTCTGATCAAGGCGTATCCGAATCTTCCAGAAGCACTTCCACATAGGCTTCATCCCGCAACTGACGCAACCAGAGTTCGATGGCTTCGTCGGATTTCTGCTTCTGGATCTCCTGCCGCGCCTTGTTCTTCAGGACCGCTTCGGTATTGTCGTGCTGACGCCGCTCCAGGGGTTGCACCAGATGCCAACCGAACTGGGTTTTGAAGGGATGGCTGACCTCATTGATCGCCAGGGCGTCCATCTGCTCTTCGAAGGCGGGCACCAGATCGCCCGGGCTGGTCCATCCCAGATCGCCCCCCTTGATGGCGGAGGCCTTGTCATCGGAATGCGAGCGGGCCAGGGATTCGAAGGATTCCCCGTCGATGATACGTTCTCTGAGGGTCTCGAGGCGTTGCCGTGCTTCGTTATCGGAGACGATTTCGTTGGTGGTAATGAGGATATGGCGGGCATGGGTCTGGTTGACGATCAGTTTGTTGCCGCCCTCGACCTCGGTCAGTTTGACGATGTGAAAACCCGAAGCGTTGCGAATCGGTTCGCTCACATCACCGGGTTCCATTTCGTCGACCACACTGGTGAACAGGCTGGGTATGCGGGAGGTCTCGATCCACCCCAGATCGCCGCCTTCGAGTGCCTGGCGTCCATCCGAGTAACGGATTGCGAGTTCACCGAAGTCGCCCCCGTCCAGCAGTTTCTGATGGATCTCCTCGGCCTGCTTCTTGGCCTCCTGCACATCCTGGGGCGAGGCCCCTTCCGGTGTGGCGATGAGGATGTGCTGCAGGTGCACCGAGGAACGCTGCCGGCTGGTGCCGAGTTCCCGGGCGAGAAAGTTTTTGATGTCCTGTTCGGTGACCACGATCCGGTTGATCACCTCTTTCTGCTTCAGACGGTTGATCAGGATGTCTTCCCGCAGCTGCTCGCGAAACAGGGGAAAACTGATGCCGTCGGCTTCCAGGGTTTCACGCAGTTGCAGCAGGGTGATGTGGTTGGTATCCGCGATGTTGGCAATGGCCTTGGTCACGGTGGCATCATCCACCGAGATGCCTAGACGCTGTGCCGCCTGCAGTTGCAAGCGGGTTGAAATCATACGCTCGAGAATCTGCTCGCGGATGATATCCATGGGGGGGAGGTTGGTCTGCTTCTGCGTGAGCTGAGTCAGCATCTCCCGGGTTTTCGTATCGAGTTCGGTTTTCGTGATGACATCGTCATTGACGATGGCAACGATATTGTCCAACTCCTGCACGGCGGCCCGCAGCGGCGGTATCGACAGCAGCATGCACAGAAACAGCAGGGCCAGATGACGCCGTTTCGGCATCGTTGGGAGTGATTCAGACATCAGTCACGCTCATTTGTATAGCCATAGATGGACTCTTGCAATTCGTTGTCGGCGGCCTGTCCGAGGGCGCCGAGACCTCTCAGCTCCAGTTGTATCATGAACCGGGAATCCTCCGGTTCATCTTTGTTTTCGTTGGCCACGTAGCGCTGGTAGAAGCTGCGCAGTTTCCAGCAGCAGCGTCCACCGTATTCAAAACCGATCATTCTATTCATATTCCGTTCGTAAAGGTATGAGTGTTTCCACTTGCCGAACAGATTGATCTGGCCGCCGAGGGATTTGAAGAAGGAGAGATCCAGGTCCTTGATCGTGTCCCGGTCGAAATTGTAATCAATGTTGAACAGATCGTGATCCGCTGAGTGATAACGCAGGGTGAAGCGGCCCTTGTCGACCTTGTCCTGTTCCCGATGGGGGTTGCGGCGCACGCTCAGGGTGCTGCGCCAGGATTGCCCCAGGCGGGCGGATACCTCCGCCACCACCGCCGAGGAGGGGTTGTCCTCGGCCGAACCGGTCAATTGGACCTCCCGGTCTTCGGCGTAGTAGATCTGACCGATGCTCGCGCGTAATCGTTCCATGCCGTTGTTGGCCTGAAACCAGCGGGTGGTGAGGCCGAAGGCGAGCTGGTTCGCGTCGCCGAAACGGTCGCTGCCGGTGAAACGGTTCTCCTTGAACAGATTGGAGAATTTCAGGTCCAGATCCGCGGTGTCGAAATCGGGGATGGCGGATTGATCATCATAATCCGCGTACAGGTAATAGAGCCGCGGCTCCAGGGTCTGGTAGGCGTCGGTTCCGAACCAGTCCGTTTCACGTTCGAATACCAGGCCGCTGTCGAGACTGAAGGCGGGTACAAAATAGTCCGGGTGGGTATCTTCCTCCCGATCCAGCCGGTAGCTGCCATAGTTGAGGCTCAGGCGGGGCACCAGGTGTCCCCAGCTGCGGCGTAGTGGCAACTCCACGCTGGGACGCAGGATCAGACGCTCTCCATTGGTCAGGGTGTCGTGTTCGAAATCGGTGTAATCGCCGACGAAGTCGAACGCCAGTCCGAAGGGGCGGGCACGGCTGGTGCCCCGGGTATAGAGTTGCGGGAGTCGCCGATAGGGCCACTTGCTTGGGCTCAGGGTTTCGTCGATGGTCTGAAAACTCTGCAGGCGGCCCAGCATCAGCCAGCCGCCCTGACGGTAGCGGATCTCGCCAACCCGTTCCAGATTACGGGTGCTGGTCATGGCGAGATTGGTGCCGAAGTCGTCCAGGTAGTCGTTGTCACTCACCGCATTGGTCTCGATGCGGGTGATCAGACCAGCTGCGGGACGGCTGGCATGGTAGAACCGCAGCGCCCGTCGCTGGTCGCCCCGGTTGGGATCCTCGACCTGGTCCTTTTGCAGTAGCTCCCCGCTGATCTCCGCTCTTTGCCATGCTCCCAGATAGCGAACTTCCCCCCCCATCATCATCCCGCGCTTACTCATCCAGCGGGGGGTCAGCGTGGCGTCATAATTCGGCGCCAGATTCAGATAGTAGGGTGTGCTGATGTCGGTGCCCAGCCGGTTGGAGGATCCCGCGGAGGGCAGCAGAAAGCCGGTTTTACGCCGGTCATCCACGGGAAAGGTGAAGTAGGGCAGGTAGAGGATCGGGACGCCGCCGAGATGCAGCCGCATATGGGTGGCGCTGCCCCAGCCTTCGGCCCGGTCGATTTCCAGTTCCGAGGCAACCAGGCGCCAGTCGTTCTTGCCCGGTGCACAGGTGGTGAAGCTGGCGTTCTGGTAGCTGCTGTGCAACTTGTCCTGCAGATCGATGCGCTGCGCCTCGCCACGCGCCAGGCGGTCGGTCAGGCGAAACTCGGTGTCGAGCAGCCAGCCCCGGTCGGTGTCCAGCTCCAGGTACCCCTCGCGGGCGCCGATCCGCAACCCCGGTTGCTGGATAAACAGGTCACCGAACAGTT
Source organism: Candidatus Thiodiazotropha sp. (assembly GCA_050305635.1). GTDB lineage: Bacteria > Pseudomonadota > Gammaproteobacteria > Chromatiales > Chromatiaceae > Thiodiazotropha. The sequence continues at coordinate 15,907 of JBNLFS010000096.1, forward strand.
CCGCCGCCCGGGTGTCCGCCCGGTAGCTGACCCGGTCGGCCTCGGCGTACCCGTCATAGTGCCAGAGCTGTACCGAGCCCACGAGATCGGTCTGCGAGCTGGACTGGTCATAATCCATATGATCCGCGGACATCTGTACCGGCTGGTCCGGATCCGGGGCCGGTGGCGGCGCCGGCATCAGGGTTGGTCCGTCGGATTCGCAGGCGTCCCAGACGAGACCCTGGTCAACCCTGGGGGGTTCCTCCGCAAGCAGAATTGCGGGTACGAGCAACAGCGGTGGGAGTAAACGCAGGAAAGGCATCGGGTTGACAGTTCTTCGCGCAGGCGGGGGTAAATTCGCATAGAATCACCCCAACTTCAAATTCTATGGTTATCAGGAAAGCGGTCTTGAGTAGTGTGATGCGACGATTGTGGCTGAGTCTGGCGATTTTGCTCGCCAGTCTGCTTGTGGTGGTCCTGCTGGTGATCACCCGTCCTGAAGCGAACACTGAGGTCAAACCGACGCCGGTTCCCCGGGTGGAAGTGACTCGGGTGGCGGTCCGGGACATCCAGCCCGAGGTGGAGGTCACCGGCGTGCTGCGTCCCTGGCAAACCGCACGTCTGCGCTTTGAGGTGTCCGGTGAGGTGAGGGCTCGCCATGTTGAACCGGGGCAGCCGGTGGCGACCGGTGATGTGTTGCTGGAACTCGACGATGCCGACTATCAGGATGCATTGATCGAGGCCCAATCCCAACTCGATGAGACCCGCGCAACCCTGAAGCGGGATCACGCATTGCTCGATCTGGCGCGGGAGAACCGGCGCCTCGCGGAACGGGAGTTTCAACGTCTGGAAAAACTCGGCGAAGGCTCTCTGGCCTCCCAGTCGACCCGGGAAGGGGCACGCCAGAAGCTGCTCGCGCTGCAAAGCGAAGAGGCCAGTCTTGAATTCAGTCTGGAGAGCAATCAGGCCCGGGTGACGCGTCAGCAGGCGGCGGTGAACCGGGCGCAGCGAAATCTGCACCGCACCCGCTTGATTGCGCCGTTCGCCGGTCGGATCAATCAGGTGCTGGTCGAAGTCGGTGACTATGTGCCGCCGAACACCCAGGTGATGGAGCTGATCGACACTCAGACCCTGGAGCTGCAATTGTCGGTGAGCGGCGACGTGGCCGCGGCCCTGACCCTGGGACAACCGCTGGATGTCCGGCTGGAGGATCGCCAGGTACCGGGCCGGCTGGTGGCGCTACAGGTGGACCCCGATCCCCAGACCCACACTCATCCCCTGCGGGTTCGGGTCGACGGTGAGGGGTTGCTGCCGGGGCAGTTGGGACGGGTGGGGGTTCCGTTGCGTCCCCGCAGCGACGCCCGGGTGGTGCCCACCACGGCCCTGCTGCAGGAAGAGGGACAGCACTACCTTTTCGTCATCAACGGCCACCGTCTGGAGCGCCGCCGGGTGCTGCCCGGTGTCCGAGACGCTGACTGGCAGGTGATCCGTAGCGGGGTGGATCCCGGGGAGACGGTGGTGGCCCGGGATGTGGATGTCCTGAGTGAGGGACTCGAGGTGCAGATCGAAGGGGCGGCCAAGGGCGGTGATTGATTTCTCGATTCGCAATCCCCTGCTGGTCAACCTGCTGCTGGTGATCGTTCTGATCGCTGGGGTGCTCTCCTGGTATGCCATGCCCCAGGAGATGTTCCCGGTGGTGGAGCAGGACAAGGTGAGTATCAAGACCCTGTTCGAGGGGGCTTCACCGGAGGAGATCGAACGCCAGATCACCCTGCCCATCGAGCAGGAGATGGACGGTCTGTCGGATATCGATGTGATCAGTTCCACCAGCAACGAGGGCGTCTCGAACATTCTCATCGAATTGAAGAGCGGCGCGGACGTGGACGATTTCATGCGCAAGGTGCGCACCGCCCTCGACCAGGTGGATGACCTGCCGGAAGAGGCGGAGGAACCGGAGCTGTCCCGCCTAGAGACCCGCTTTCCGGTCATCTCGGTGAGTCTCTACGGAGAGATCGCCCGGGGTGAACTCTATGCCATCGCCGAACAGGTGAAGGATGAACTGATCACCCTCCCGGGCACCGCATCCGTGGGCATGGCCGGGGATCGGGAGTGGGAGATCTGGGTGGTGGTCGATCCCCAGGTGTTATCCGCCCGGGGTGTCTCCCTCAATCAGGTCATCAGCGCCCTGCGCAACAATCTCAGGGATCTGCCCGGCGGCACACTGAAATCATCCAACGGCGATATCCGCCTGCGGGGTATGGGCGTGCCCCCTGATCCGGCATTGATGGCACAGATCGTGATGCGGCGCGACGACCTGGGCGGACAGCTACGCCTGGGCGAGCTGGCGGAGGTGCAGCTACGCTTCGAAGAGGCGCAGACCCTGGGGCGTTTCAACGGTCAGCCGTCGGTGAACCTGACCCTCAACAAAACCAGTCAGGCAAGTACCATCGAGGTCGCCCGGTTGGTCAGGGAGTATGTGCGGCAGCGTCAGCAGAGCCTCCCCGCCGGAGTGCGGATGGGATTGTTCAGCGACCTCTCCGTGTATGTGAAAAACCGTCTTGAAACGGTTAAGTCGTCCGGAATCGTCGGCCTGGTTCTGGTTCTGCTGTCGCTCTATTTCATGCTCAACTTCCGCATTGCCTTGATCACCGCCATGGGCATACCGGTCTCCTTCCTGATCGCCATCGTGGTACTGCACCTGTTGGGCTACAGCATCAACATGGTCTCCCTGTTTGCTTTCCTCATCGCCCTGGGGCTGATCGTGGATGACGCCATCATCGTCAATGAAAACATCTACCGGCACCTGGAGTTGGGCGAGAGTCCCGGCGATGCCGCGGTACTGGGCACCAAAGAGGTCTATTGGCCGGTCGTCGCCTCGACCACCACCACGGTGGCGGCCTTCATGCCGATGTTCGCCATCGGCGGAACCATGGGTGCATTCATCTCGGTGATCCCCGTGGTGGTCAGTGCCGCCTTGCTGGGCTCCCTCCTGGAAGCCTTTGGCGTGCTGCCTTCTCACGCCAAAGAGATGCTGCGTCCCGCACAGGCGCGTAAACCCGGACGTATCGACTGGTCGGCCCTGAACCGGAGTTACACCCGGTTTCTGCGTTGGTGTCTCGATTACCGCTACCCGGTAGCGCTGTTCAGCATTGGACTGCTCGCGGTCTCCATCGCTTTTGCGGCGACCCGCATTCCTTTCCTGTTGTTCGGTCATGTGGATGTGGGTCAGTTCTTCGTCAACATCGAGGCGCCCAGCACCTACAGCATCGAAGATGCTTCGCGGCTGGCTGACAAGCTCGAAGACACTTTGATGCAGAAGCTGGGTGAGGATGAACTGGATACCCTGCTGACCAATGTGGGCGTGATGTTCATAGACTTCCATCGCGTGAAGATGGGCAGTCGATACATCCAGCTGATCGTCGATCTGAAAAAGCAGAAACCCGCCGGATTCATTGAGCGATGGGTCTCTCCCCTGGTGAGTTTGCAGTTTTCCTGGGAAGGCAGCCGGGAACGTTCCTCGAAGGTGATCATCGATCAGGTGCGTGAGGAGTTGCAGCGCATCCCCGGGATTCAGCGTCTCTCCATCCTGCGCGCTCAGGGAGGTCCCGCCGGTGCGGACGTGGAGATCGGCATCGCCGGGGACGACATCGATCAGATCAGTCAAACCGCCGAGTCGATGCGTCGATTCATTCAACAGCTGCCCGGTGTGTCCGATGCCCGTCAGGATATGGATCCGGGTAAGCTGGAATACCGATATGAGCTCAATGATCAGGGACGGCGCCTCGGCCTGAGTCAGGCGCAACTCGCGGACGCGGTACGTACCGGTTTTCTCGGTCTGAAGCTCGCCTATGTCAGCTGGAAGGACAAACGCATACCGGTTCGCCTGATCTACGATGATGAACTGCGCCATGATGCGACCGCCCTGGCCCGGCTTCCGATCACCCTGGATGATGGGCGCACGGTCTATCTCGGAGAGGTGGCCGACATTCAGGAGGCCCGGGGATACAACACCATCAGCCGACGCAATCTGCACCGACTGGCCACAGTGACCGCAGAGGTGGACTCGAATATCTCCACCCCCAATCAGGTGCTGGAGCAGGTCAAGCAGAATTTCTCAGACCTGCCGGAGGGCCAGCGGATGCTGTTTCTAGGAGAGAAGAAGAAGGCCCAGGAATCCATGGTCGGTATGAAACGGGCCGCGATCATCGCCCTGGCGATCATCTTTTTCATCCTCGCTGCGCTGTTCAAGTCCCTGCTGGATCCCCTTGTGGTGATGTTCGCCATCCCGTTTGGTGCGATCGGGGTGATCTTCGGTCATTGGCTATTCGGTTACCATCTGCAGTTTCTCTCCCTGATCGGTTTTCTGGCGTTGACGGGTATCGTCGTCAATGACTCGCTGATCCTGATCGATTTCGCCAAACGGTTGCGTTCCGAGGGGTGGCAGCGCAAGGATGCCCTGGTGGAGGCTGGTCGGGTCCGCATCCGGCCGATTCTGTTAACCAGCGCCACCACCTTTCTGGGTATTTCACCCCTGATCTTCTTCGCCACGGGACAGACCGCGTTTCTCTCTCCGATGGCCGTGAGCCTGGGTTTTGGGTTACTCTTCGCCACGCTTCTGATACTGCTGGCACTGCCCAGCTTTTATCTGATCGCGGATGATCTGCGCCACTGGACCCTGTCGCGCCGTAAGGGTTCGCTTAGCTGATCTTTTTCACCACGAAGGACACGAAGTACACGAAGGATGAATCAAATGGTCCCAACCCCGAGTCTTCTGGGGATTGAAAGCCATGAACAAGCCTCTGCTTGCGTCAGGCCATCTCATGGGAGTAAACGGTTTCGCTTCGTGATCTTCGTGCGCTTCGTGGTAAAAAGTTTGTGTTGGCGAGATTCCTTATTGTCTGTATCCGTCGATATTAGGTTGAAGGGGTACTAACTTGGATTTGATCTTTCTTGAACAAAGAAACTTGAGTTATTGATTGGTGATTCTGTGCCACAACGTATCGAACAGTTGAAAGCCTGGTTGGATAGTCTGCCGGGATTCGACGGTTACCAATTCGAGCCGGCCTCCGGTGATGCCAGTTTTCGTCGCTATTTCCGTATCAGCGTGGCCGATGGCACCTACATCGCCATGGATGCGCCGCCGGAAAAGGAGAACGTATTGCCGTTCGTGCAGGTGGCAAAGGCCTTCGAGGCGATCGGTCTGAACGTGCCCCATATCCATGCCGAGGATTACGCGCAGGGCTTTCTCCTACTGGAAGATCTGGGCAAACCGCTCTACCTCGATCAACTCAACCCGGAATCGGTTGAGCGCCTCTACGGCGACGCTCTGGGCGCCCTGGTCACTCTGCAGGCCTGCGGTCCCCGGGAGGGATTGCCGAAATATGACCATGAGTTGCTGATGCGGGAGATGAGTCTGTTTCGAGACTGGCTCCTGAAAGCACAACTTGAGCTCGAATTGAGCGTGGATGAAGAGGCGCTTCTGGAGGGTGTTTTCGAGGTGCTGGCCGAGAGCGCGCTGGAGCAACCCACGGTTTGTGTCCATCGGGATTACCACTCCCGTAATTTGATTGTCAGTACCCGACAGAATCCAGGCATCCTGGACTTCCAGGACGCAGTCATCGGTCCGGTGACCTACGATTTGGTATCTCTGCTGCGGGATTGCTACATCGCCTGGCCGCAAGATCAGGTCGAGGCCTGGGTGATGGGGTATTTCGAACTGGCCTGTCAGTCTGGGATATTGAGGGAAGAGGATGAGTCGCGGTTTCTTCACTGGTTCGACAGAATGGGTATTCAGCGGCATCTGAAAGCCAGTGGTATTTTTGCCCGACTCAATCTGCGTGACGGTAAGCCGGGTTACCTCAAGGACATTCCCCGCACCCTGAATTACGTGACCCAGGCGGCAGGGCGAGACGATGATTTAGGGGGATTTGTTGATTTTTTACAGTTGCGGGTTATTCCGCGGATTGATGCGAAATTTTTCTCCTAGATACCCCCATTTTTTCAGGCAATTCATGCCGATTCTTCAAGCAAATATTAGCAAATAAACGATAATTGGTTGTATTTATTATAAAATGTTCTTTCGCAGCAAGGATCTTGTTGTGAGGAAATATCATAAAAAATAGCGCAACATATACCGACTAATTTACTTGGTTATTCGTGAATGGGCTTCGTAACAATTGCTCGATCGGAATATTAACTAATTGATTTATAGTGCATTAACCCTGTATCATTGTTGCCTGTATCAAATGTGCAACACATGCTTTTGTTGTGTCTTTTTTGCAAAAAATTGCTTGCAATTTGCAAACGCGTTGTCTAGTATTTGCAGCGTAGTCAATTTTCTACCCATCAATTCTTCGGAGTTATTTCAAATGAAAAAAGTACTCTCTCTTGCTATCGCCGCAGCTCTGGTCTCTCCTGTAGCTGCCATGGCCGATGCCACCATCTACGGCAAAGTCCGTCAGGCTTTGGAAGTGGTTGATAACGAACTCACCGGCGCTGATGATATCGAAATCAACGATTACACCTCACGTCTGGGTGTGAAAGGCTCCGAGGACCTGGGCAATGGCCTGACCGCTGTGTACAAAATCGAATACGGCGTGAAAATTTCCACTCCTTCTCAATCTAATGAATTCTCTGGCGACGGCACTCTGAGTGCTCGTAACGCCTTCGTCGGTCTGGCTGGCGGTTTCGGTACCTTCGTAATCGGTCGTCACGACACCCCCCTGAAGCTGACCACCCAGTCTCTGGACTACTTTGCTGATACCGCTGTTGATAACAACGCGAACTACACCGAGTCCGTCATTGACCGTCGCGCTGACGGCACCGTTGCCTACATCTCTCCCAGCTTGGCTGGCCTGACTGCAGCCGTGGCCCTGGTCCCGGGTGAGAACAGTGAAGCTGATGGCATCGCCGACGCTTACTCGCTTGCAGCTATGTACTCCAATGGCGGCATCTACGCTGCTCTGGGTTACGAAGCCGCTGACGGCAACATCGATGCGATCGGTGCTGACGGCGCTGACCTGACCCAGATCCGTGGTGGCGTTGGCTACGACGGCGGCATGTTTAAGGTTGGTTTCACCTACGAATCCGTGCAGATTGACGATCCTGCCGGTGGCGATCTTCGTGATTCCGCCAGCATCATGGTCAATGGTGGTGTGCAGGCTGGTCCTGGTATGGTCGTTGCCAAATACTTCGACTTCTCTGATGACGTCAGCGATACCAACGACCACGACGGTTTTGGTCTTGGATACCACTACAACCTGAGCAAGCGTACTTCTGTGATGGCTAACTACGTCTCCAGCTCCTTCGATAACCTGGACAGCGACGTGAGCATCTTCAGCTTGCAGCTCAACCACGACTTCTAATATAGCTTCCAGCTATAACTGAAGTGAAAAGCGGGGCTCGATGAGCCCCGCTTTTTTTTGCCTGTCGTCTTTAACATGGCATCTATTTTGCGCATACAGTGATAGCCTGCCAGGCCGGCGTCCCGGATGGGAAGGCGCAGGAGCAGGAGCAGGAGCTGAGGCCTGAAGACGACATACCGGTCGTCGGGTTAATAATCTGCGAGTGAGGCACTCTCACCGCAATGTTGAGTCAGATGCGATTAAGATGTGCGATTTGAGGGGGGGCATGTGAGTGTTGCCGGGCTGCCCTCGCAGGTCACCATCCCTGGTGTCCTGCTGTTCTGAATCAGACGGGCAGACTGTTTATGCTCAGGATGTGTTTCGCTTATTTTGGATGGACGGTTTTGGGACCATCTTCTGTTCCGAGAATCAGGACGTCGGCGCCCCGCAGGGCGAAGATGCCGGTTGTCACCACGCCGGCGACGGCATTGATCGCCTGCTCCATTTCCCTGGGTTTCATGATCTCCAGATTATGCACATCCAGAATCACATTGCCGTTGTCCGTGATGAATCCTTCCCGCCATACCGGCGTGCCGCCCAGCTTGACGATCTGACGGGCGACATGGCTGCGTGCCATGGGAATGACCTCGACCGGCAGGGGAAAGCGTCCGAGGATGTCCACCAGCTTGGATTGGTCGGCGATGCACACAAAGGTCTTACTGGCGCCGGCGATGATCTTCTCCCGGGTCAGGGCGCCACCCCCCCCTTTGATCAGGTTGAGATAGTGGTCGGACTCGTCCGCTCCGTCGATATAGACTTCCAGCTCACCGGTCGCATTCAGGTCCAGTACCGGTATGCCGTAGGATTTCAGTCGTTCGGTCGAAGCTTCTGAGCTTGAAACTGCACCGTCGATCCGGCCTTTGATGTCGGCTAGGCAGTCGATGAAGTGATTGACGGTGGAGCCGGTGCCGACGCCGATGACGCCGCCTTTGACATATTCGAGCGCTGCTTGCGCGGCCTGTTTTTTTAGATCATCCGCATTCATTCTGATCCCTCCTCGTTCGGGTCGGGGTTGTATTATAGTGATAGCCTGTCAGGACGCGATGATTGAAACGGACAGTGGCCGTTCAAATAATGAAATTCGCGGCTGAACGCTTGTCGGTCCGTTGCCATGTTCTGAGACAGTCACTGGGTTAGGGGGGTGTTTAAGGAATCCCGGTGCCGGAAGCTTACGGCTTCGGTATGATGAGTTCCTGCACTTTCCCAACCTCTGCAACGGCCGGTTGGTTTGTTTTCGAGGACCTCACTGGCCCATTGGGTGACTTTTATATCGAATCAGTTGTGAGAAGTGAGGACCTGTGGTTAATAATACCTTAGCCCTGTCCGAATGGAATAGTCCATGCCTTTACGTTACATAGAAAAAATCCTGCGTGCCCGGGTCTACGATGTCGCCAGGGAGACCCCGCTTGATCGGGTCAATCTGTTGTCATCCCGTCTGGATAACCAGGTATTCCTGAAGCGGGAAGACCTTCAGCCCGTTTTTTCATTCAAACTCAGGGGGGCTTATAACAAGATTATCAGCCTTCCAAAGGATGTTCGTGATCGCGGCGTGATCGCTGCATCGGCGGGTAACCATGCCCAGGGGGTTGCGTTAGCTGCGAGAAATCTGAAGATTCAAGCGCTGATCGTCATGCCCAAGACTACGCCTCAGATCAAGGTCCAATCCGTGCGCAATCTCGGGGCCAAGGCGGTGCTGGTGGGTGATTCCTATGATGAGGCGTACATCCGGGCGATCGAATTGGCAGAGCAACAGGGGCTCACATTCATTCATCCCTTCGATGATCCGGAGGTGATTGCGGGACAGGGAACCATCGGCATGGAGTTGTTGAGGCAACACCCCAGGCCCCCTGATGCGGTTTTCGTGCCGGTAGGTGGGGGTGGATTGATCGCCGGCATCGGCGCCTATATCAAGTATGTCTATCCTCAGGTGAAAATCATTGGTGTGGAGCCTGAAGATGCGCCCTCTATGCATACCGCGTTGCAGGCCGGAAAGCGCATCAAGCTCAAGCAGGTGGGTATCTTCGCTGATGGCGTCGCTGTAAGGCAGGTTGGCAAAGAGTCATTCCGTGTAGCGCGCAAGGTTGTCGATGAGGTGGTTTTAGTCACTACTGATGAGATATGTGCTGCGATCAAGGATATCTATGATGATACCCGGACCATGGCCGAGCCTGCCGGAGCATTATCCGTGGCCGGTTTGAAAACCTATGTAAAGCGTGAGGGCTGCCGGGGGCAACATCTGATCGCCATTAACAGTGGCGCTAATATCAACTTTGACCGCTTGCGTCATGTGGCCGAGCGTGCGGAATTCGGAGAGCGGCGTGAGGCCTTGTTCGCCGTGCAGATACCCGAACGCCCCGGTAGCTTCCTGGGCTTCTGTCGTCTTATCGGAAAACGAAGTATCACCGAGTTCAACTATCGCTACAGTGATGCCGTGCGTGCGCAGATCTTCGTCGGTATCGAACTCAGCGGGGGCGATGAAGAACGTCTGATGCTGTACCGGCGCTTTATAGAGAAAGGCTATTCAGTCGTCGACATGACCGACAATGAAACCGCAAAGTTGCACATTCGCTACATGGTGGGTGGACATGCGCAGGGTTTGGCTGATGAGAGTCTGATCCGATTTGAGTTTCCTGAGCGTCCGGGAGCGTTGCTCTATTTTCTGAGTCATCTGGGCAAGGAGTGGAATATCAGTCTGTTTCACTACCGCAATCACGGTGCTGCGTATGGAAGGGTGTTGATGGGTATCCAGGTGAGTGAAAGAGAAAAGTATATATTAATCAATAAGTTGGATGGGCTCGGATATCCCTATTGGGATGAGACTGAGAATCCCGCCTATCGCCTTTTTGCCGGTGTGAGTTGATCTCGGATATACGGAATAGGCGTCGCAATTGTGGGCCGTACAACGGCCTGTTGATGCGGTGTGTTAACAAGAAGTGATGGAGTACGCGTGTTGGATAAAACAAACCCCGCATAAGCGGGGTTTGTTTTTTATGGCTTGTTAAGGAGGCGTGACTTCCTTCTTCTTTTTCGGAGTCACCTTCCTGGGCCGGGCCGGGCTTTTCTTTGCGGCTTTCTTCTTAGGCGCGACCTTCTTCTTAGGTGCTGCCTTCTTCTTTGCGGCGACCTTCTTTTTAGGTGCTGCCTTTTTCTTTGCGGCGACCTTCTTTTTAGGTGCTGCCTTCTTCTTTGCGGCGGCCTTCTTTTTAGGTGCTGCCTTCTTGACTACCTTCTTCTTGGGAGCTGCCTTTTTCTTTGCAGTCTTCTTTACGACGGCTTTCTTTTTGGTGGTTGCCTTCTTGGCTACCTTCTTCTTGGTAACCGCTTTTTTCTTCACGGCGACCTTCTTGGTGGTGGTTGAACGTTTCACTGCTGCCTTCTTCTTGGCGGCCTTTTTCATCGCCATGTCAGGTTTCCTCCCGAATAACTACCCAATAGATGTTCAGAGTATAATTCAGCTTTAAAAAAAATCCAGAACAACAATCGTTCTTTTGTTAATTAATTCAGTTTGTTGTTTGAAATGATGATCAGCTAAGTGTGTTTGCGCATTAACCCGGCTGACGAATTTCATTGAGCGGGTGATGAGTGGTGATTCAAGTATCGATCTTTGATCCGCTAACAACGGCACATTTTCAAGGTTACTGTGTGGTGCCATACAGCGGTTAATGCGCTGACCTGCCCTCAGTCATCGTGTCGTTGGGTGGTGAAAGAGTAGACTGCTGACTCTGTGATCACTGCATCGAGCGGCACGTCCCAGGGATTGGGATCCAGGGTGTCTCTGAGTTGAAACTCGTGTGCGAGTCCAATCAGTTTCGGTCCTGTCAGGTGTTGGCGTTTGAGTTTGAAAGCAAAGGTGCGGTCATAGAAGCCACCGCCCATTCCGATGCGATGACCTGTCCGGTCAAAGGCCACGAGCGGTACGAAGACCAGGTCAAGAGACCAGGGCATGATCAGGTGTCGGTGTTGAAACTCCGGCTCCGGAATTCCATAGCGGTTGTTTGTCATGCGCGTCTGCCGCTTCAATGGGGCAAACCAGAGGCTATTGCAGGGCCGCAGGCGCAGTATCGGAAGGTAGCTCTGTTTACCGGTTTCAAGTGCAGCGGTGAGGAGTGGCGCCGGATCCATCTCGCCGGCAACGGCATGATAGAAGGCAATGCGCCGACTGTGGCGAAAGGCGTTGTGGCCCAGCGCCAGGCGGCACATGCGGTTGCTGTGCTGGCGTAGCGTTTCTGGGGTGAGGTTTCGGCGTTGAGCCTTGATCTCGCGACGGACTTGGTTTGTGTGCATGCGGGGAATGAGGTGACATCTCCCACCTGTGCCGTCGCGTGCCTTTGTTCTTGAACCAGTGGGTTCAAGTGGGATCAACTGGAGCACCTAAGGCTTTCCGTATGGGTAACGGACATGCACACGGGGACTGCCATTATGATCCCAGGGTAGAAATTAGGCTCAAGAAAATACCCGGGCTGCTAACGAACACCGCAGGGGATGTCACCCTTGTAGGCTAACGCTATTTGACTCAAAGTTCCAGTTGATTGGTGGTGTTGAGGGCGATCTCGATCTTTTCCTGGAGATTCTTGATCCGGCGGGTGATGTTTTCCGTGCCTTCGTTCTTGTTTTTCTGATTCAGCAGCAGGTCATTGGCGATATTCAGTGCAGCCATCACCGCAATGCGTTCGGCGCCGATGATACGTCCGGCCTGGCGGATCTCGCGCATCTGACCGTCCACGTAGGCGGCCGCCTGAAGCAGGGATTCCCGTTCCTCGGGGAGGCAGGAGATTCGGTATTCCTTGTCGAGTATGGAGACCGTGACCGGAAGACGGTTGCTGTTCACTGGGGGGTTTCCATCGATTTGAGTCGGGTGATCATGGCTTCGACCCGAGCCCGTGCCAACTCGGTCTTTTCAATGAGTGCCGCGCGTTCCGCAACGAGATTGTCCTGGCGCTGTTTCAGGGATTTATTTTCGTCCTTGAGATAAGAGCACGCACGAATCAGCTCTTCCACCCGTATTTCAAGAGCCTGCAGGTCCATTTCTGTGCGTTGGGGGGTCTCTTTTTCACTCATGGGCATCAATATAGTGGGCGGAATGTGGCGGGTCAATCTCTACATCGGCATGATATGATTTGGTTCAAAATGAATGTCATGGGAACAAACAGGTTGGCATATGACCGATAATTTTCCGGTACTCGAATTTACCCGACTCGAAGAGGCGCTGAGTGCCGTCGATTTCGACTATCTGCCCAGTGAACTGCATGGCGTGATCACAGGTTTGGTGTGTGCCGGATCCGTGGAGGTGCAGGCGGTCTGGATGGGGGATCTTCTGGGGCAACTGCCGGATGACGATCTGCTGGCCCGGGAGGTGCGCCAGATGGTGGGGCAGTTGTATAGCGTCACGGCGGAGCAGATCGGGCATGCAGAGATGCTGTTCATGCCTTTCCTTCCCGATGAGTCTCAACCCATTGCTGATCGGGCGAAGAGTCTCAGCGAATGGTGTGAGGGTTATCTGTACGGTTTGGGTGTGGCCGGTATCACTGAGCGGCAGCTTGTGGGGGATGCCCGCGAAGCGTTGCAGGACCTGACCCACTTTACGCGTATCGACTATGCGGACCTGGAGTCCGGTGAGGCAACCGAAATGGCTTACGTCGAGTTGCAGGAGTTTCTCAAAGTCGTGACGATGCTGATGTGGGAAGAACTGGCTGATAACCGGGGACAACAAGATGCAGCAGAGTGAGTTCAAGCGTCGGCGCCGTGAGTTGATGCGCATGATGGGATCGGGCAGCATCGCGATTCTCCCCACGGCGCCTCAATTGATTCGCAACCGGGATGTGCACTATCCCTACCGTCCGGACAGCGATTTTTACTACCTGACCGGATTCCCTGAACCTGAAGCGGTACTGGTACTGATTCCCGGACGCAAGCAAGCGGAATTCATCCTGTTCAACCGGGAGTCGGATCCGGTCAAGGAACAATGGGATGGTGCGCGGGCCGGTCAGGAGGGCGCCTGCCGGGATTATGGGGCCGATGATTCTTTTCCGATCGGTGATCTGGACGACATTCTGCCGCGCATGCTCGAGCAGTGTGAACGGGTGTTTTATGTCATGGGGTGCAATCCTCAATTCGATCAGAAACTCTCCGAATGGATCACCACGATTCGCTGCAATTCACGCAGCGGCCTGCAGGGTCCGGTGGAGATCATCGCGCTGGATCACTATCTGCATGAGATGCGGCTTTACAAGAGTCGTTCAGAACTCAAGGTGATGCGCGAGGCGGCGCGTATCTCCGCCAAGGCCCATACCAAGGTGATGCAGGTGTGCAAACCCGGGTTGTGGGAGTATCAGCTGGAAGCGGAATTCATCCGCGAATGCGGTCACCAGGGCGCCCGTGAGCAGGCTTACCCGCCGATCGTGGGTGCCGGTGGGAACGCCTGTACCCTGCACTATGTGGATAACAATGCAAAGATTCAGCCCGATCAGTTGTTGTTGATCGATGCGGGTTGTGAAAAGGACTATTACGCTTCGGATATCACCCGCACCTTTCCAGTGAGCGGACACTTCAGTGAGCCGCAACGGCAACTCTACGAACTGGTCCTGGCTTCCCAGGAGGCTGCCATCGCCAAAGTGAAGCCGGGCAATCACTGGAACGACCCGCACAATGCAGCGGTCAAGGTGATCACCCGTGGGCTGATCAAGCTGGGTATCCTTAAGGGTACGCCGGCCAAGCTGATCCGGGAGGAAAAGTACAAACCCTTCTTTCCTCATCGCACCGGTCACTGGATCGGCATGGATGTGCACGATGTGGGCGACTACAAGGTGGATGGCGCATGGCGTCTGCTGGAACCGGGCATGGTGATGACCATCGAGCCGGGACTCTACATTCCCGCCGGCATGAAGGGTGTGGCTAAGAAATGGTGGGATATCGGGATCCGTATCGAGGATGATGTGCTGGTTACCCACGAGGGCTGTGAGGTGCTGACCCGGGATGTCCCCAAGTCGGTGGATGAGATCGAAGCGGTGATGGCGGGGTGAGGACGGAAATGGAAGATTTCGACATTCTGATTGTGGGTGGCGGTATGGTCGGCGCCAGTCTGGCGCATGCATTGAGCGGGCACGAATACCGGATCGGCGTGATTGAAGCCTGGCCGCTGGATTCCGCGATACAGCCCAGTTATGACGACCGGGTGATCGCCCTCTCCTGGGGAAGCCGGCTGATTCTGCAGGGATTGGGCGCCTGGCCCGGGATCGAGGCGGAGGCCGAACCCATTCGGGATATCCATATCTCCGATCGCGGGCATTTCGGTTTTACCCGTTTGAATCATCAACAGGAAGGCGTCGAGGCGTTGGGATATGTGGTTACCGCCCGGGCTCTGGGTGCATCGCTGTTGAACGCACTGGAAGCGCTGCCGGATGTGGAGGTGATCTGTCCGGCGAGCCTGCAGAGTTTCTCGGTCAGTGAAGCCGCAGTCGAGGTGAAGCTTCTGCAGGAAGAGAGTCCGCGTAAATTGACGGCAAAGCTGCTGGTCGCTGCGGATGGTGGTGACTCACGGGTCAGGGAGTTGCTCTCGATCAGTATGAAGGAACGCGGCTACGGTCAGACCGCGATCATCGCCAACCTGTCGAGTGAGCGGCCGCACCAAGGTGTTGCCTACGAACGTTTCACGGACACGGGACCCTTGGCCATGTTGCCGATGACCCAGCAGCGCATCTCCATGGTATGGACTGCTCAGGATGATCAGGTGGCGGAGCTGATGAGTCTTTCCAGTGAGGCCTTTCTATCGCGTCTGCAGGATCGATTCGGTCATCGACTTGGGCGGCTGCAGCGTTTGGGAAAGCGGGTGGCTTATCCCTTGCGGCTGAGACAGGCCGTGGATCCGGTGCGACCCCGGGTGGCGCTGGTGGGGAATGCCGCGCATGTCATCCATCCGGTCACCGGTCAGGGGTTCAACCTGGGGCTGCGTGATGTGTCGGTGATCGCGGATATCCTCATCGATGCGCGACTCAGGGGCGAGGATCCGGGTGACATCCGGTTGCTCAAGTCCTACCAGACGTGGCGGGATTCCGATCAGAACCGGGTGGCATTGATTACCGACAGTCTGGCGCGTTTGTTCGCGAATCCGTTTGGGCCATTACACATGGCGCGCAATCTGGGATTGGTCGGTCTGGATCTGATGCCGGGACTCAAGCATCTCGTGGCCCGCCAATTCATGGGTATTCACGGCTATCAACCCCGTCTTGACAGGAGTGCTGCAAAGTAATGGAGACAAAACAGAAACCCTTCGATCTGTTGATCGTCGGTGGTGGCATGGTGGGTAGCGCTCTGGGGTGCGCCGTAGCGGATATGGGATTGGATGTCTGTATTCTGGAAGCCCGTGAGCCATCACGCAGTTGGCCGGCTGAAGAAGTGGATATCCGGGTCTCCGCACTGACCCGGGCCACCCAACAGATTCTGCAGAACCTCAAGGTCTGGCCGCGCATGACCCGGATGCGGGTGAGTCCCTATCAGCGCATGGCGGTATGGGACCAGGGGGGCAACGGACGCATCCATTTCAGCGCCGCCGAAATCGGTGAGCCGGACCTGGGGCATATCGTCGAAAACCGGGTCATGCAACTGGCGCTCTGGGAGCGGCTCGAATCCTTGCCCAATGTCACTGTGAAGTGTCCGGCTCGGGTGGCTGATCTGCAGTTGGGTGATCTGCCCGAAGTGTTGCTCGAATCGGGTGAAAGGCTTGCCGCGCGATTGGTGGTGGCGGCCGATGGACGGGATTCCCAGATCCGGCAGATGGCAGGGATCGGCACCCAGGGTTGGGAATACGATCAACATGCGATCGTCGCGACGATCACTCCGGAGCGTTTTCATCATGATACGGCCTATCAGCGTTTCATGAAGACCGGGCCACTGGCGCTGCTGCCCATCGACGACGGGCGCTGCTCTATCGTCTGGTCCACCTCGCCGGATCAAGCGGCGGAGTTGATGGCCCTGGATGATGAGGAATTCTGTCGTCGTCTGACTCAGGCCAGCGAGTCGATCCTGGGTGAGATACAGTCCATTGGCCCACGCGGGGTCTTCCCGCTGCGTCTTGCCAATGCGCAGACCTATATCCAGCCGGGATTGGCCCTCATCGGTGACGCGGCGCATGCGATGCATCCCCTGGCCGGGCAGGGTGTGAATCTGGGCCTGATGGATGCCATGACCCTGGCGGATGTGTTGAACGATGCGCGACTCGCGGGACGATCCCTCGGCAGTATGTCGACCCTGCGTCGCTATGAGCGGGCGCGCAAAGGGGCCAACCTGGCCATGCTGGGAGCGATGGACGGCTTCAAACGCTTGTTCAGCAACGATGTGCTGCCGCTCAAGCTGGCGCGCAACCTCGGACTGTCGTTGGTTGATCGCTCAGGTTTTCTGAAACACCAGATGATGCGCCGGGCCATGGGTCTGCTCGGTGAGCGTCCTCGGCTGGCCCGCTATCACGGGGATTCGGCGGGGCGCTGAACGGACCCGGGTGCGGGTGTTTGGCATGGCTTGATCATCCCCGCATCAGTCCGGGTTTTTGGCATTGGCAAGCCCAGACCGGCAGGGTATAGTCTCACTTCGATCCACCCCCGTGGGAGAGTTCGGCTCAGGCCGACGCCGAAGGCGCAAACCCGCCCGGAATCGCTCAGGCAAAAGGACCGTGGGGGAGCGTCTGCCAGATCAGACAGGTCGACTCTGGAGAGTGGTGTATCTACACCCACCGACGGGGCAGGCGCCCGGTCACTGCATGGGAATTGCTCAGGCATCACCCATGGACAGCAACCGAAGCAGCGCCAAACTCTCAGGTTTAGGACAGAGGGGCGGCGTGGATGGTATACATCCGCGCCGCCCTTTTTTATGCACTGAACCAGAGGTATGCAATGAATCAGCAGACAGTTCTCTATGCCACGCACCAGCAGATGGGAGCGAGGCTGGTGCCGTTCGGTGGCTGGGAGATGCCGCTGCACTACGGGTCCCAGCTGGAAGAGCATCACCAGGTGCGGCGTGATGCGGGCATGTTCGATGTCTCCCACATGACGGTGATCGACTTCCAGGGCGCTGCAGTGAAACCCTTCCTGCGCCGGCTTCTGGCCAACGATGTGGAACGCCTCAAAACCCCTGGCAAGGCGCTCTACTCCTGCATGCTCAATGAGCAGGGCGGTGTCGTGGACGATCTCATCGTCTACTACCTCAATGATGCGTGGTATCGCATGGTGGTGAACGCAGGCACCACGGAAAAGGATCTGGCCTGGATTCGCGACAAGGCTGATGGCTATGACCTCGCCATCCAACCCCGCCGGGATCTGGCGATGATCGCGATTCAGGGGCCCAATGCCCGTTCTAAAACACTCCCTTTGCTCTCAGAAACCCTGCAGGCCAGTGCCGCGGATCTGAAACCCTTCAATGCGGTTGCGGATGGGGAGTGGTTCGTCGCACGCACCGGATACACCGGAGAGGATGGTTTCGAAATCATGCTGCCCGGGGATCAGGCCGCGGTATTCTGGAACCGTCTGCAGCAGGCGGGCGTGGCGCCCTGCGGTCTGGGCGCCCGGGATACTCTGCGTCTTGAAGCCGGTATGAACCTGTACGGCTCGGACATGGATGAAACCACCTCACCCCTGGAAGCCGGTCTGGGCTGGACCATCGCCTGGGAACCGGAGGACCGGGACTTCATCGGGCGTGAAGTGCTGGAGGCCCAGCGCAACGATACCGGTAAAAAGCAGTTTGTCGGTTTGGTCTTGACCGGTCGTGGGGTGCTGCGCAACCATTTGACGGTGCATCAGGGTGAGGATCCGATCGGAGAGATCACCTCGGGTGGCTTTGCGCCCACGCTCGAGCGTTCCATCGCGTTTGCGCGGGTCTCTCCGGGCATTGGGGATACCTGCGAGGTGGAGATACGCGGCAAGCGTGTCGAAGCCCGGGTGGTCAAGCCGCCTTTTGTCCGTCAGGGCAAAGCGGTGGTGTCGATCTGAGGTTCTGATTTAGCCGCTAACCGATCCCGCGTGATGCTTTCGCCGGATCGACCGAACAGCAATTTACTTCCAGAAGGAAAACAACATGAGTACTACACCTACCGATCGTCGCTATGCGAAATCTCATGAATGGATCAAAGACGAAGGGGATGGCAGCTTCACGGTCGGTATCACCGACCATGCCCAGGAACTGCTGGGTGACCTGGTCTTCGTCGACCTTCCCGAAGTGGGAGCCACCCTCGATGCGGGGGGCGATTGCGCGGTGGTGGAGTCGGTCAAGGCGGCCTCCGATGTCTACAGCCCGCTCAGCGGCGAGGTGATTGCGATCAATGAGGCCCTCGATGGTGCGCCGGAAACGATCAACGAGGATGCCTTTGGCAACGGCTGGATGTTCAAGATCAAACCCAGTGACCCGTCAGAGATGAATGGTCTGCTGGATGCCGCGGCCTACGATCAGTTGGTTGCCGAAGAGGACTGATCGGTCCCTCCACTGCTTACAGAGTCTGCCATGCCGTTCATTCCACATACCGAACAAGACGTCGAGGAGATGCTTGCGGCCATCGGTGTCGCCCGTATCGATGACCTTTTCGACGAGATACCACCTGCGCTGAGATGCGGCGAGCTCGAGGCGATTCCCTCCGGGTTGCCCGAAATGGAGGTCTCCCGGTTGATGCAGTCCCGGGCCAAGGCGGATGGACAGCCGCTGTGTTTCATCGGTGCGGGGGCCTACGACCATCATATTCCCGCGGCGGTCTGGGAGCTGACCACCCGGGGTGAATTCTATACCGCCTACACCCCTTATCAGGCGGAGGCGAGTCAGGGCACTCTGCAGTTGCTGTATGAGTTCCAGTCGATGATGACCGCGCTCACCGGGATGGATGTGTCGAATGCCTCCCTGTATGACGGCGCATCGGCTTTGGCGGAAGCGGTATTGATGGCGGTGCGGGCGAACCGCAAGTCCAAGTCCAAGCGGGTGCTGATTCCGCGCAGTCTGCATCCGGCCTATCGCAAGGTGGTGAACAGCATCGTGCGCAATCAGCAGATCGAATCGGTGGAGATCGGTTTCGACCTGGAGAGCGGATTGCTGGATCGACAGGAACTGGAAACCCATGCGGGTGAGGATTTCGCCGCACTGGTGATTCCGCAACCCAACTTTTTCGGGGTGCTGGAGCCGGTGGATGCGCTGACAGAGTGGGCTCATCAGAACGGCATGTTGGCGATCGCGGTGGTGAATCCCCTGGCCATGTCGGTGCTCAAGCCCGCCGGAGACTGGGGCGACACGGGTGCGGATATCTGTTGCGGCGAGGGACAGCCCCTGGGGGCACCCCTGGCGTCCGGCGGTCCCTATTTTGGTTTTCTCTGCTGTACCGATGCGCTGGTTCGGCAGATGCCGGGGCGGATCATCGGCAAGACCGTGGACCTGGATGGCAAAACCGGTTACGCGCTGACTCTGCAGGCGCGGGAACAACACATCCGGCGTTCCAAGGCGACCTCGAATATCTGCACCAACCAGGGGCTGATGGTCACTGCAGCCACCATCCATATGAGTCTGATGGGTGGCGTGGGATTGCAGCGGGTTGCCGCGGCCTGTCATGCCAATACCGCCAAACTGGTCAAGGCACTTTCGAGTCTGCCCGGGGTGGCCTCGCGTTTCACCGGGCCGGTGTTTCATGAGGCGGTATTGACCCTGCCCATCGAAACCAAGCGGGCCCTGCGGGCTCTGGCGGCACACAATGTCCTGGGTGGTTTCGATCTGTGCGAGGATTACCCGGAATTGGGCGATGTGGTGCTGGTCTGCGCCACGGAGCTGCGCAGTGATGAGGAGATCGAAACCTATCGCAGTAAGCTGCAACGGGTGATCGAATCACAGGTTCAGACCCCCTGTCAGTTGAAACCGGATTGGTGAGCGCATCATGATCTACGAACACTCACGCGCCGGGCGGCGCGCCACGGCACAGGCCCCTCTGGACATGGCGGAACTGATCGGTATTCCCGCTGAGCTGCAGCGGCACGCGCCACCGGCCCTTCCCCAGGTGTCGGAGATGCAGGCGGTGCGTCACTACACCCGACTGTCGCAGAAGAACTTCTCCATCGACACTCATTTCTATCCCCTCGGCTCTTGTACCATGAAGTACAATCCGCGGGCCTGCAATACACTCGCAAGCCTGCCGGGATTCCTCTCCCGCCATCCGTTAGCGCCGGAAACCCACAGTCAGGGTTTTCTCGCCTGTCTCTACGAGTTGCAGGAGATCCTCAAGACCGTCACCGGCATGCACGAGGTTTCCCTCTCGCCTGCGGCCGGCGCCCAGGGTGAGTTCGCGGGCGTGGCCATGATCCGCGCCTACCACGACGCCCGGGGCGACACGGCGCGCTGCGAGATCCTGGTGCCCGATGCGGCCCATGGCACCAATCCGGCCTCGGCGGTGATGTGCGGATTCAAGACCCGTGAGATTCCCACCGGTGAGGATGGGGACATCGATGTGGAGGCACTGCGCGCCGCGCTGGGTCCGCAGACCGCGGGCATCATGCTGACCAATCCCTCCACGGTGGGTGTGTTCGAACGGGGTATCAAGGAGATCGCCGGAATGGTGCATGAAGCCGGTGGTCTGCTCTACTACGATGGCGCGAACCTGAACGCAATCCTGGGCAAGGTGCGGCCCGGGGACATGGGCTTCGACGTGATCCACATGAATCTGCATAAAACCTTCTCCACCCCCCATGGGGGCGGTGGACCGGGGGCGGGTCCTGTGGGCGTCAGCAAACGCCTGGAGCCGTTCCTGCCGGTGCCCCGGGTGGGCTTCGACGGAACTGATTACCATTGGCTCACGGAGAAAGAGTGTCCGGAGACCATCGGCCGTCTCTCCGCATTCGCCGGGAACGCCGGGGTGCTGATTCGCGCCTATATCTATGCGCGGATCCTCGGGCGTGAGGGCATGCACCGGGTGGCGGAGTACTCCACGCTGAATGCCAACTACCTGCTCAAGCGCCTCATGGAGGCCGGGTTCACCGCCGCTTATCCGAAACGCCGGGCCAGTCACGAGTTCATCCTGACGTTGAAGAAACAGGCTAAGGAGTTAGGGGTTAACACCATGGACTTTGCCAAGCGGCTTCTGGACTATGGTGTGCACGCGCCCACCACTTACTTTCCACTGCTGGTGCCGGAATGTCTTCTGGTCGAGCCCACGGAGACCGAAGCCAAGGAGGACTTGGACCGGTTCGTTGAAATCATGAAAACCATCCTGAACGAAGCGGAGACCCAACCCGAGGTGGTCAGGCAGGCCCCGCATACCATGCCTGTGCGGCGGCTCGACGACGTACGTGCGGCCAGAGAACTCGATCTGGCCTGGAAGGAGCCGTCGCAAGCCGGGTAGTAGGCAAACCGGGAGTTAGTTTTTTACCACGAAGGTCACGAAGCGCGATCGTTCACTGACACGAAACGGTCCGGTGCTAATCAGACGTGTCCATGAATTTCGCCTCACGATCCAAGGCTCTGCTTGGGAACGTGGCGCCGGGCTCCTTAAGCGTGTCGTTGTATGATCCTTCGTGCGCTTCGTGTCCTTCGTGGTGAGATCGATCGGCGTGCAGACAAGGGATCGAAATGGACAGATCGGTTGGCGTAATTCTCATGCCCGGTGTTCGCATGTTGTTTAATGGCTTGTTCGATTAGATCTCCAACCTTTGAGCGTTTATCCCTGATATCCCCCTTGGTACTACGAGATCATCCAACTGGGGTAGAATCTCCCGCATGAGATCTTCCTATCCAAACGAGAGGTAAGCATGTCGGCTTTGATCTGTGGTTCATTCGCTTTCGATACCATCATGGTATTCCACGACCACTTTAAACATCACATCCTTCCGGAGCAGGTGCACATTCTGAATGTTTCGTTCCTGGTGCCGGACATGCGGCGTGAGTTTGGCGGTTGCGCCGGCAATATCGCCTATAACCTGAAGATGTTGGAGGGTGATGGCAAACCGGTCGGCACCGTGGGTGATGATTTTGAGCCCTATGCGCGTTGGATGGATGCCTGCGGGGTGAGCCGCGAATACGTCAAGGTGATCTCCGGGAGCTACACGGCTCAGGCCTATATCACCACCGACAAGGATGACAATCAGATCACCGCGTTCCACCCGGGTGCCATGAATCGCGCCCATGAGATCGATATCAGTGGGATCGAGGGCTGCTCATTGGGTGTCGTCTCTCCGGATGGAAGACAGGGTATGCTTGATCATGCCGCCCAGTTCGCCGATCGGGGCATCCCGTTCCTGTTCGACCCGGGGCAGGGGATGCCCCTGTTCGACGGCGAGGAACTGCTGACCTTTGCCGAGCAGGCTACCTGGATGGCGTTCAACGACTACGAGGTGAAACTGATGCAGGAGCGCACGGGCAAAAGCCTCAAACAACTGACGGATAGGGTGGAGGCTCTGGTCGTTACCCGGGGTGCGAAGGGTTCGGAAATCCATACCCGCGCCGGGTGTCTTGAGATCCCGCCGGCACCGGTCAAGGCGGTGGTGGATCCCACCGGTTGCGGTGATGCCTATCGTGCAGGTTTGATCTATGGTTTGATGAATGAGATGGACTGGGAAACCTCGGGAAGAATCGCCTCCCTGATGGGCGCCGTCAAGGTGGAGCAGGCCGGGACACAGAACCATTTCGTCTCCATGGATGTACTGAAGCACCGTTTCCAGAAATCCTTCGATTATCGCTTTTGACCCGTATGAGATACGACACCAGGCGGATGATATGAACCAGACAGACCCGGGCTGTGATCGCAACCAGAGTCCGATGAAGCCGGTCGAGGAGGCGTTGGCCTTTCTGCTGCGGCAAGCCCGACCAATCCAGGATACTGAATCCGTACCTCTGCAGGCGGGGCTGGGGCGCATCCTGGCGCAAGGGGTCCGCAGTCCGGTTGATGTGCCGCCCTGGGATAACAGCGCTATGGATGGCTACGCCGTGAGATTCCAGGACCTCGGGGCGTTTCAGCAGGGGTTGCGCATCACCCAACGGATTCCGGCGGGATCCGTCGGCACTGCGCTGGAACCCGGTACTGCGGCACGCATCTTTACCGGAGCCCCGGTGCCGCCTGGTGCCGATACGGTGGTCATTCAGGAGGTCTGCGAGGTACGCGATGAGATGTTGATGGTCCGGGAATCCCCTTCGGCGGCGGGCGCCAACATCCGGCGTGCCGGTGAGGACATCCTGCAAGGCGAGGAGATCCTCAAGCCAGGTTTGAGACTGGCGCCCCAGCATCTGGGGCTGGCGGCTTCCGTGGGTGCCGCTGAATTGATGGTGTATCGTCCTCTGAAGGTGGCCATCCTCGCCAGTGGCGATGAACTGGTGATGCCCGGGCAGCCTCTGGGTGAAGGGCAGATCTACAATTCGAACCAGTTCACCCTGACCGGACTGGTACAACGACTGGGCTGCGAAGTGGTCCCCGTGGGTATCGTGGAGGACACCTATGAGGCAACCTGTGAGGCACTCGTCCAGGCCTCCAAAGCCGCTGACCTGGTGTTGGCGTCCGGTGGGGTTTCCGTGGGTGAGGAAGATCATGTGAAGCCCGCCGTTGAGCATCTCGGATCCCTTGAGCTGTGGAAGATCGCCAGCCGACCGGGTAAGCCACTGGCATTCGGCTGGCTGGGTGATGTGCCGTTTCTGGGGGCTCCGGGAAATCCTGTTTCCGTGTTTGTGACCTTCTCGATCTTCATGCTGCCCTTTATCCGGCTGCTGCAGGGACAGACCGAACCGGTCAGGCCGGTGATGCAAAAGGTCGTGTCCGGCTTCGAGAAATCGGGCAATGACAAACGCCAGGAGTATGCCCGGGGACGACTCGAGGTGGATGGGGATGGGCGGCAGATCGTACGGTTGTTTTCCAATGCCTCCTCCGGAGTGATGACCTCGGTGGTCTGGGCAAACGGGTTGGTGGTGTTACCCCCGTTGACCCCGGTGGTATCCGGAGATCTGGTGGATTTCATCCCTTTCAGTGAACTGTTTTCATAGTCCCCCTCCGGCCTACTTGGTTGGGATGTGCGCTGAGTCATGGGGTCCGGTGTCTTTTCGAGGTAGCATCGACGGTATGTTCGGGGGGTGAGGGATGTCTCTCGAACGCAACGGTCGTTGCTGTACCTGCCGCTGAAGGGGACTGGGTCGGCTTCGTTCCAGGATCTCCCATTGTTTCAATTAGCTGAGCGTCTACGACGGGTTTCGACGCAGGGTTGCGGGAATCGGCAACCGCTTTCCCGTTAAAGATCCGCTCATTATCGCCGTATATCTGGTTGTGGCCTTCGATGTCATCGAGCGTTCGTGACACGACCGGACTACACAGCGTATCAAGGGAATGTTAGGCAGGTGATAATCAATGAACATGCGCTTATGGGTATCGGTAGGCTTGAGTTGTTTGCCTTTGAATGTGCTGGCTGAGGGGCCGATTGTCAGTGCCCGGCTAGGCAGTCTGGGGCTCAGCGTCGAAGGGGGCTTCGGCTTGACCGAACAGTTCTCGGCCCGTCTGGGACTCAACCGCTATCAGTACGACACCACCGAGCGCGTGGACGGTAACCAATACGATCTGGATCTGGACTGGCAAAGCATCTCGCTGCTTGCGGACTGGCATCCGTTCGATGTCCCCTTGCGGTTCACCGCGGGTGTTCTGCGCAACGGCAATGAAATTCATGGTGAAACCAGTACCTCTTCGATCGTCATCGGAGATACCCTCTATCGTGATGTCGGTTTAAGAGCGGACGTTGACTTCCGCACCCTCGCCCCTTATCTGGGATTGGGCTGGGAATCCGGTCTGTTTCGGGAGCGGGGTTGGGGATTCAACGTGGATCTCGGAGTCATGTATCAGGGAGCGGGCCGGGTTAACCTGACGGCGACCGGCATGGGTGCGGATTTGGTGGACCCTGACGATCTGTCCCGGGAGGAGCGGCGATTCGAGGAGGATCTGGAGGATTACCGGTACTATCCGGTTTTTTCCTTTGGCGTATCGTATAAATTCTGAATGCATTCCCCGGGAGGCCATACGGCATCCCGGGGGAATGGGAAGGGGGCTATTTCTTATTTGAATGCAGCAGGACCTGTTCGAAGATGTTGCGTTTGATCCGGCTGCGAATGGGTTCGGGCAGGTTGTGCCAGGCTTTGGCGACTTCGATGGACTCATCATCCACGACCGTGGAATTGGCTTCACCGAACATCAGCCAGGCCGGATTGACGTCCAGGACCTGGGCGATCTCGTCGATCTTTCTCGGTCGCAGGCTCTTGCCATTCTCGATCTTCTGGATGACCGCCTGATTGGTCCCGGCCCGCAGAGCGAGTTGTTCCTGGGTCCAACCCCTTTCGCGTCTCTTTCTGCGCAGTCGAGAGCCTAAAGTGTCCATTTCCCGTGGTATATAAGTTTCAAATTTTTGTGCGTGTACGTAGCTCATTGTCCTTCCCATCGGATGCCAAAAAGGGTGTTTGCATCATCTTGTACGAGGTAGCGGCGCAGTGATCAAAAACTTGACACTTTGAAGAAGTCCGTCATTTCGCCTGAGAAATTAATTCCAGTACCCGGGGATAGTGTGACCTGAGTCACAGAATTGTAACATGACTAAACTGTCATGAAATCCAGTAGTTAGAAAAAACACCCGATTGGCGAACGGGATTCCTGTGTTAACATGCCGACCCATGTTGACCTATCCCCAGATCGATCCGGAACTCATCACCATCGGGTCTGTGACCTTCTATTGGTATGGCGTGATGTACCTGATCGGTTTTCTCGGGGGGTGGCTGCTGGGGCGCTTGCGGGTTGGAAAGCCCGGCATGGTCTGGAGCGCGGCCCAGGTGGACGATATCGTGTTCTACATCGTCCTGGGTGTGGTGGTGGGTGGCCGTGTGGGTTACCTCCTGTTCTACGATCTGCCCAATTTTCTGAGTAATCCCCTGATCCTTCTGCAGGTCTGGCACGGGGGTATGTCGTTTCACGGGGGCTTGCTCGGAGTGCTGCTGGCGATGTGGTTATTTGCCCGCAAGGAGGGCAAGACCTTTTTCGACGCGACGGACTTCATTGCGCCTCTGGTCACCATCGGCCTCGGCGCCGGACGCCTGGGAAACTTCATCAATGCAGAGCTCTGGGGGGGGATCACCCGCCTGCCCTGGGGCATGCAGGTGCCCTGCGATGTCGCGGATGATCTGTGCGCGCGTCTGGGATTGCCGCCGGGTACGGAGTTCTCACCCCCGGTGCATCCCAATCAGTTGTATGAGTTTCTCCTTGAAGGCGTGTTGTTGTTCCTCATTCTATGGATTTTTTCCTCGAAACCTCGACCGCGCCGGGCGGTATCCGGTCTGTTTCTCATCTGTTACGGGGTGTTTCGTTTCGCGGTGGAGTTTGTGCGTATGCCGGATATCCAGTTCGGCTATCTCGCGTTCGGCTGGCTGACCATGGGACAGTTGTTGAGCGCGCCGATGATTTTGTTTGGTATGCTACTGCTCTACCTGGCCTACCGGCCGGCCAGATGAAACCGTATTGCGATTTGCCGGGCAATCCATAGGGTAGGGCATGAAACAGTATCTTGATCTAATGCGCCATGTGCGCGATACCGGGGTTGTCAAGGAGGACCGGACCGGCACCGGAACCCGCAGTGTGTTCGGTTACCAGATGCGCTTCGATCTGGGAGAGGGGTTTCCTGCACTGACCACCAAGAAGCTGCACCTGCGCTCGATCATCCACGAGCTACTGTGGTTCCTCAAGGGAGAGACCAACATCCGCTATCTCAAGGAGAACGGGGTCAGCATCTGGGACGAATGGGCGGACGAAGCGGGTAATCTGGGGCCGGTGTATGGCTATCAATGGCGCTCCTGGCCCAATCCGGAGGGGGGCAGTATCGACCAGATCAGTCAACTGGTTCAGCAGATCCGCGACAATCCGGATTCCCGCCGTCTGATCGTCTCGGCCTGGAACCCGGCGCAGGTCGAGCAGATGGCCCTGCCGCCCTGTCATTGCCTGTTCCAGTTCTATGTTGCGGAGGGACGGCTCTCATGCCAGCTCTATCAGCGCAGCGCGGATATCTTTCTGGGTGTTCCCTTCAATATCGCCTCCTACGCCCTGCTGACCCTGATGCTCGCCCAGGTCACCGGTTTGCAGCCGGGCGAGTTCGTGCATACCTTTGGTGATGCGCATCTCTACAGTAATCACCTGGAGCAGGTGGAGCTGCAGCTTTCCCGTGAGCCCCGGGCCCTGCCCAGGATGCGGTTGAATCCGGACGTGCGGAGCATTTTCGATTTCAAATTCGAGGATTTCGAACTGATGGATTATGACCCGCACCCGCATATCAAAGCGCCCGTGGCGGTCTGACCGGGGGAGGGTATGAAACCGATGATATCGTTGATTGCCGCCCTGGCGAGGAATGGGGTGATTGGCCGGGACAACCGGCTGCCCTGGCATCTGCCGGCGGATCTTCAGCATTTCAAGGCGCTGACTCTGGGCAAACCCATGGTCATGGGGCGGCGTACCTGGGAATCCCTGCCGGGTCTGCTGCCGGGTCGGCGGCATGTCGTGGTGAGCCGCAATCCGGACTATCGGGCCGAGGGTGCGGATCGGGTGTCCACCCTTGATGAGGCGATCCGGCTGCTGCAGGAGTCACCGGAAATCATGATCGTGGGTGGCGCCCAGCTCTATAGCGCGATTCTGCCCAATGCGGACCGGCTCTACCCGACCCGGGTCGAGGCGGATGTGACGGGGGATGCGAAGTTCCCGGAAATCGACTGGAACCAATGGCAGGAAACAGCTCGGGAAAGCCGTGCGGCGGACGATAAGAACCCTTATGACTGCACCTTTCTGACCTACGACCGGATTGTTCCCTGATTTGAAACGTAGTTGAACTAACGTAGTTCAGCCATAAGGCAAACCGTAGCCCGGGTGAAGCAACGCGGAATCCGGGAATCCCTCCCTTCATCAGAGCGTGTTCCAGTATCATTGGATCGAATGTTTTCGTGGGGTCTGTGCCAACCCTCCCGGGTTCCGCGTTGCTCCACCCAGGCTACGAAATTAGGTGACCCTGTAGGAAAGGCTAAGCACAGTGCGATCATCCGCAAATAAAGAGATTCTACTGGCAGTTTTCCCCTCAGGGATTCATGGGGCTGATCAACAGTGCAGGTGGTGAGGCTCTGGCGGCTTGTGCTTGCGGATGCGCAGAGCCGTCAAACGCCCGCCCCACAGGCAGCCGCTATCCAGTGACCAGACTCGGTCGATATTTCGATATCCCAGCGTGGACCAGTGTCCGAACAGGATCCGCTCATGTCGGGTCTTGCGGTGAGGGGCCAGATACCAGGGCAGCGCGCCTTGCAGGTGCTGCTCGGGAGGCCCTTTATCTTGCATATGCAGTCGGCCATCGGGCATACAGTAGCGCAGCCGGGTAAAGCAGTTGGTGATGTAGCGCAGACGATCCATGCCCTGCAGCGACTCATCCCATTGATCGGGCTGGTTGCCATACATGTCCTGACAGAAATCGTGAAAGCCGGGGCCGCGCAAGGTCGACTCGAGTTCCCGGGCGCAGGCCTTTGCTTGGGTAAGGTCCCATTGCGGCGGTAGTCCCGCATGGATCAGGCTGAAGCCGCGCTTGTGGCTGTGGTGCATCACCGGGCAATGTCGTAGCCAGTCGATCAATTCGTCCCGATCCGGCGCTTCCAGTATCTCGTGCAACTCACCGGCTTGCGAATGGCTGAGATTCCCCTCGGAAAGCGCCAGCAGGTGCAGGTCATGATTTCCCAGAACGCTCACGGCCCGGTCACCCAGGGATTTGACGAAGCGCAGGACCTGGAGTGAGTGGGGGCCCCGGTTGATCAGGTCGCCGGCGAACCAGAGTTTGTCCTGGGTTGGGTCAAAATCGATCAGGTCCAGCAGGCGCCGCAGTTCCTCGTAACAGCCCTGTATGTCGCCGATGGCATACACCGCCATGTTCAAAGTCCTGTGCCTGCGCAGGTCGGGGCCGACCTCAATGCAGACTGCCGGGTCTCGCCAGAGAGAAGGCCGGGATCATGGCATCGAAATGGTTGCCCTGGGCGTCGATCATGTCATAGCTCCCCTGCATGCTGCCAACCGGGGTATCGAGCACCGTACCGCTGGTGTAGCGGAAGGTCTCGCCGGGGTTGAGTTGGGGTTGCTCTCCGACCACGCCCTCACCCCGGACTTCCTGGATCTTCCCGTTGGCGTCGGTGATGATCCAGTGGCGCTTCAGGAGTCGGGCCGTGGTGGGACCGTCATTCCGGATGGTGACCGTGTAGGAGAAAACGAAACGCTGCTCCTTGGGGAGTGATTGCGACTCCACGTAACGGCTCTCAACCTGAACCGCGATGCGGTGGCTCGTTTCCTTATCCATCGTTACTCAAACCTGGTCGTTAATTCTGTGTTGTAGGTTGCCGGTAGTTGGACCGTTGCGTCTCGGGACGGTTCGGTATCACAGTCGATCGTCAACAGGGCGGCACATATATTAAAGATTACTTAGGCGGCGTGCTGAGTGCAATGCTTCGAAAGCTTTGCCGGACCGCTTGGGAAGTTATAGTAATGGTTTAAGAAATAAAAGCATGTGCCGATAAGTAGGGCAGACATGGTCGCATGATGGAATGGATCGTTCATGAAACACGCTTTGCTGATGATCGCTTTGCTAATCAGTTCCTGCCACTGGGCGGTGGGGGGCGATACGGACGGCATGGCGCTGATCTCCGGGGCGATGTCGGGTGAAGTTTCCCGGGTCAATGACCTGCTGGCCCAGGGCGTGGATCCGAATGCCGCCAATGCGGCAGGACGCTCCGCTCTGCATTTTGCCGCATTCAACGGCAACCTGTTGACCGTCCAGGCCCTGTTGGCGGCGGGTGCCGATCCGGGACTGGCCGATAGCCGGGGAATCACACCTCTGATGGAGGCGGCCGCGTTTGGTCACCTGGAAATCGTGCGCTTGCTGATTCAGCGTGGCGTCGATGTGAACGCTTCGGATCAGGCGGGCAATACGGCGCTGGGATTGGCCAACAAAGGGCAACACGCGAAGGTATCGGGGTTGCTCGGTGAAATGGGTGCCACGGAGTCCGCCGCCCAGAATGGTAAAAAGCCGTGAGTCTTCTGTCGGATTGCGGCTCAGGCGGTATCCGGTCGGCACGGGACTGGTCAGTAAAATGACGGGTTTATCGATACACGGCCTATGGCTTTGTGAACGATGTCCAGAATTCTGTGCTGCAGCGTGACCCGTGTCATAGTTTACTGCAGGAAGTGCGCGAATAATTTAAATTAAGTCATTGAATAGGCTTGAACTGAAATGAAAAGACAATCTCCTCACCATAAGCCCGATTTCTTCGCCGTTGTGGTTTTGCTGGTGATTCTGGGATTCGGTCTTACCCTGGCGGTTCAGGTCAGCGCCATCGATCAGCAGCAGGTGGTGGAAACCACGGTCTCGAATACCGACGCGGGCTGATTGCCTGGGTTTTCTGAATCGGATCCCCGATAGTCCCTTCTTAGCCTGCTAGACGTAGTAGACAGATTTCGTCATCAGCTTGGCGGTCAGTTTCATGGCGAATCTGATCGGAGCGGGTAGGGGTGCTCCCCCAGACTCAAGCGCCATGTTCGCATGCTGAATCTCGTCTGTTTTCATCTGCTCCAGCACCGCATGGCTCTTCCTGTCCTGAGGGGGAATCTGCTGCAGGTGGGATTCCAGATGCGCTTCCACCTGATGCTCCGTTTCGGCGACAAAGCCCAGGCTCCATTTGTCCCCCGCCAGTCCAGCGGCGGCGCCGAGCATGAACGATCCGGCGTACCAGAGCGGATTGAGCAGGCTCTTGCGGTTGTCGAATGCCTCAAGACGACTCTCGCACCAGGCCAGATGATCATTCTCCTCCTGGGCGGCGCGTTCCAGACGATCCCGGATTTCCGGGAGTTTCGCGGTCAGGGCCTGGCCCTGGTAGAGCGCCTGGGCGCACACCTCTCCGGTATGGTTGATGCGCATCAGGCGCGCGGTGAGGTCCCGCTCCTCCTCACTCAGATCCGCCTCCTCGAAAGCGGCGGCCGGGTCATCCCTTTCCGTGACCTGCGGACGGCCAAACAGGGTTCGGACAGCGGTGTCCAAACCTATCAGAAACCGATCGGAGGGTGCGTAATCGCGGTGTGCCATGGTAGTGTTCCTTCAACGGTTTGGCCGGGCCAGGCGGGGTCAAAACCATAACGCCAACAGCGGGTTTTATTCAACCCTGTTCAAACCCTGTTACGGGTCCGGGCCATTGTCTGAGGATGAGTTCAGCCGGGTGCAGGACTTCGATTGAGATTCCGGCCTCGGCGATGAGTTCCCGAAACTGCAGGGCGCAGCCGGTATTGGTGGTGAGCAGAATCCGGGGCTGAGTGGCTTTGATAGCGTCGATCTTTTTCAGGCCCAGTTGCCGGGAAAGTTGCGGCTGTGTCACCAGGTAGCTGCCGGCAGCGCCGCAGCATATCGCATTTTCGGGCAGGGGAATCAGTTCCAGAGCGGGGATCCGGCTGAGCAGTTCCATACTGCGATCATCCCGGGCCGAGCAGGGTATGTGCAGGGCGGCCTTGCAATGCAAAGGAGCCAGTTGAGGGAACTGTTGAGGCGGAATGCTTAGCAGAAAATCGACGATGGAGAGCAACGGTTGCTCGATCGCTTGCTGCTCCATGAGCTCAAGATGGCAGGCGCTGGCCAGGGTGATCACACATTCCGCACGGCTTTTAGCGCTCTGCTCTCGGTTTTGCTGACATAGAAGATCGGCTTGCTCCTCAAAGCCGTTGTGCCGGTGCAGGGCTCCGCAGCAGGCCTGGTGCTTGGGTATTTCGACCGCATAACCCAGACGCCGCAGCAGAATCAAAGCGGTCCTGTGCAGCGGATACTCGACATGCGGCGCGACGCAACCGGTAAACAGCTGTACCAGACGCCCCGTGGGACTTGCAGCGGGATGCAGTCCGGTCAGCTGCTGGTTCGGGACCTGCAACTGGCGAGCTAAGGACAGCAGCCGCTTAAGTCTGGGGACGGGAAGCGTTTTGAACAGCTGGGGGATTCCGAGTCTCGTCAAGGTTCGAAACGCACGTGTCAAGGCGGACAGGCGCTGCGGACGGATCAGCTGATCGAGGAGTCGTTTGCTCCACGGCCGCACGCCCTGGTGTTCGAGCATCAGCGAGCGACTTGTATCCAGAAGCTGCGAATAGTGCACGCCGGACGGGCAGGCTGCCTCGCAGGCGCGACAACCCAGGCAGCGATCCAGATGAACGCCGAGTCGGCTCTGCGTACCCAGTTCCCCTTTTGCCAGGGCCTGCATGAGACTGATCCTGCCCCGGGGTGAGTCGGCTTCGCTGGCAAGCAGAAGATAGGTTGGACAATGAGGCAGACAGAGACCGCACTTTACGCAACGGTCCGCTTCTGAAAGCAGGTGTTCGGGTGTCACAGCGGGCAGATTCGGCTCGGAAAGAGTAGAATCTTACCCGATTCGAAGCCCCGGTGGGTATCTTCCCATGCTTTCACTCGGGATTGGGGGATTTCTGGCCTCACCGGGGTGATCCGGCGGAGGTAAAATGAGCAATCGGCGCCATGGCGGGCTATCATGTGATTCACTTTGAACAGACGGGTATCACACCCGGCTGACCGGCAACCGGGGGGGTAATGGTGCACGCCATGTCCGGATCCCTGTTGGACAAGGCACTGCGAGGTTTGTGATATGTCCTACTTTCGCTACCACCTCTTTTTCTGCGTCAATGAACGGTCGGACGGCCGGCCCTGCTGTGCTCAGCATGGGTCGAAGGAGATGCGCGAATACCTGAAAGGTCGGGTCAAGGCGGAGGGATTGTCCGGTCCCGGCGGGATTCGGGTGAATATCGCGGGCTGTCTCGATCGCTGCGATCTGGGTCCCGTTCTGGTCGTTTATCCGGATGCGGTCTGGTATACCTATGTGGATCGCGAGGACCTGGACGAGATCCTGGACAAGCATCTCATCAAGGGAGAGCCGGTCGAGCGACTGATGATCTGATCCGGTAGTGTGTCGTGAGTCTGCGATCGATCCGGGAACGGCGTCAATCGTTCTCATGAAGCGCTAGTGACTGGTTTTAAAGAGGTTTTCGAGTCCTTTCGGGTTGCTGTCGGGACGATGTTAAAGGGAATCCCGATCTGGCCGCTACCCTGAAGAAGCTCGGTGGGGTCCGATCAGGCGAACCGCTTTCTCTGCTTGTGCGAAAGCGTGAAGTGGGTTGGCTTTAGGGAGAAAAAAAGAGCCCTTGGATGGCTTATAATCCCTTGCATTAGCCGAGTGTTTGTATAGTATTAAGAAATTAGTCTAAGTTTCCTCCCTTAATGGACTGTTTCCTATGGGATTTTGGAGTTTGCCATGACAGGTCTCGCGCGTATTCTCACCCCGTTCTTCCTCATGATAGTGCTGGCCGCCTGCGGGGGTGGCGATGCGGAAACCCCGTGGGATAGTGGAACATCGCAGTCTGGCGACACGATTGAGGATTCCGGCACTGACAGCGCTTATATCGCAATCGGTAGCGGGTCGGGTGATGATTTCTCAGCGGGTGACCTGGATATTACGGTCACCTCTTTATCCGCAGGCGGGCAAACCTCCATCAATGCGACCTTGGCGGACGCTTCGGGAAATCTTTATCAGGAGAGCGCGACCGTCACCTTTTCGTCGGACTGCATGGCATCGGGTTCAGCCAGCATCACCAGCCCGGTTGAAACATCAACAGGTGTGGTAACTGCTACGTACATCGCCCAGGGATGTTCCGGAACTGACAATATACGGGCTACAACCACGATCAACGGCAACACGACCGTCGCCAGAGGCAGTGTCACTGTTCAAGGCGCCGAAATCGGTTCGCTCCAGTTCATCTCTGCAGTGCCTTCCCTGATTGGCTTGCGCGGTGTCGGTCTTACGGAAGTCTCCAAGGTGACTTTCCAAGTTTTGGATCAGAACGGAAATCCGGTTGCACGGCAGGCTGTTAACTTTTCTCTCAACACCAGCATTGGCGGTGTGTCAATTCCGCTGGGCGCGGATAAGTCAACTAGCGACACCAGCGGCTATGTCAACACGGATGTAAAATCCGGCACGGTACCGACATCCGTGCGGGTTACCGCTTCGCTCAGCGCCAATCCGCTGATTTCCACTCAGTCTGACGGACTGATTATCTCCACTGGTGTATCGGATCAGAACAGTTTTTCCATCAGCTCTTCGGATTTCAATCCGGAAACCTGGGGATATGATGGAGTTGAAGTAGCGATCACCATCCACGCGGCTGATCATTTCAACAATCCGGTACCGGATGGCACCGCGATCTATTTCACGACGGAAGGCGGACAGATCCAGTCACAATGTCAAATTGCGGACGGTGCCTGTTCGGTAAATTGGACCAGTTCGAATCCACGACCGAGTAATGGGCGTGTGACCATCCTGGCAACCATGCTGGGAGAAGAGTCGTTTATTGATGCCAACGGAAACGGCGTGCTGGATTTTGGTGATACGGCAGATTCGGATATTCCGGAAGCTTTCAGGGACGATGATGAAAACGGCATCCTGAACCGGGGCGCAGAGGAGTTTGTGGATTTCAATAACAACGGAGTCTATGACGGTTTGGGCGTGGACCCGGATTACAACGGTGCATTGTGCTGTGATGCGGCAGCAGTGGCGGAAGCGCAGGCTGCCGTTGCTTCCGGTGAGGACCCTGGAGTTTGCTACGGTGTAACCCCGACCACAACGCCGCAATGTAGTGCTGAGAAAAATATCCATGTACGCAGTTCCACCAGGCTGATCATGGCGGAGAGTTTCGGGAGTATTACCCCGATCCAAGGTTTCACCGGAGGGGTCGTCGACCTCAGAAGTGGCGGCGTACTGGTGGGTTTTGAGATTGTTGGTCCTGATACCGGACAGGTTTTGCCTGCGGGTACCACCGTTGAATTCTCAAGTTCCAATGGTGAAGTTGCGGATAATTCGGATTACGAAATTCCTTCCACGACTTTTGATGCGACATTGGGTAGCGCTGAAGGCTTTGATACCTTCTATGTGGCCTTGGCACCGACAGAAAACCTGGAGTCTGGCGATGACTGGGGTGTGCTGATCGTTACCGTCACGACACCCGCGGGTAATGTCACCCGGGCATCTTTCGAGGTAATCGATTAGTTCAGCCAGTCGGTTGATCGTCATTTAAAGCAGGCCCTCCACTGTTTCAGCTCAGGTTGAAACACTGGGGGGCTTCCCTTGTCACAACATGTATCTGTGATACTGTCGTTATTGAGCCGCACCCGAGCTAGGTTTGTTTTCAAACAAAATCTCCCGCTTGACGGTCCTCCGGTTATTCACGAACAATGTATGGGCTTAATTTCCTAGCTCCAGTTAAGAGGTTTAGATTCCCTCGTGGATAGCAGTCAGACGCTGATCAAAATCCGTAACCTGACCTTCTCCCATGGTCAAAGGGTGATCTTCGATGGCGTGAATATCGACATCCCCAAAGGCAAGGTGACCGCGATCATGGGGCCTAGTGGTACCGGTAAAACCACCCTGCTGAAGCTGATCGGGGGGCAGTTGCACCCGACCTCCGGGAGTATCGAGGTGGACGGTCAGAATGTGCATCGACTTTCACGCAAGGCTCTGTATCAATTGAGAATGCGTATGGGCATGCTGTTTCAGAGCGGCGCCTTGCTGACCGATCTCAATGTCTTCGATAACGTGGCCTACCCGATTCGCGAGCATACGAATCTGCCTGAGACCATGATTCGCCGGTTGGTGCTGATGAAACTCGAGGCCGTGGGGCTGCGCGGTGCGCGGGACCTGATGCCTTCGGAACTCTCTGGGGGGATGGCGCGGCGTGTCGCACTGTCACGGGCAATCGCCCTCGATCCGATGATGGTGATGTACGATGAACCCTTCACCGGCCAGGATCCCATCTCGATGGGTGTGCTGGCCCAGTTGATCCGGCGTCTCAACGATGCGGTGGGGATCACCAGTATTCTGGTATCTCACGACGTGGAGGAGACTCTGGGTATCGCCGATCAGGTCTATGTGATCTCCCAGGGCAAGGTGATCGAGTCCGGTACCCCCAAAGCGTTGCAATCCTCCGTTTCTCCAGCAGTGAAGCAGTTCCTTGGAGGGCTTCCCGACGGACCGGTGGGTTTCCATTACCAGGCGCCTGAACTCGCCGAGGATCTGTTGAGTATGCAGGGGGGCCATTGATGCTGGATTCACTGGCGCATTTTGGACGACTGGGACTGAACGCGCTCGAGCGACTGGGCCGGGGGCACCTGCTGCTGGTCCAGATTCTCCTGGGTATCGGCAGCCTGTTGCGCCGCCTCGGCTTGCTGGTGAGTCAGGTTCACAGCATCGGCGTGCGCACCACCACGATTATTATCGTGTCCGGGCTGTTCGTCGGGATGGTGTTGGGTCTGCAGGGTTATTATGTGCTGTCCCAGTTTGGCGCCGAGGAGAGTCTGGGGGTCATGGTGGCCGCTTCTCTGGTGCGTGAACTGGGGCCGGTGGTGACCGCGCTGCTGTTTGCCGGGCGTGCCGGTTCCGCGTTGACTGCGGAGATCGGCCTGATGAAGGCCACCGAACAGTTGTCCGGTCTGGAGATGATGGCGGTGGATCCGGTGCGCCGTATCCTCACTCCCCGTTTCTATGCCGGTTTTCTCTCAATGCCGTTGCTGGCGGCGATGTTCAGCGCGATCGGGGTGGTGGGTGGCTATTTCGTTTCCGTAGGGCTGCTGGGGGTCGATGACGGTGCGTTCTGGAGCCAGATGCAGTCCAAGATCGACTGGAGCGAGGACGTGATCAACGGCGTGATCAAGAGTTTCGTGTTCGGTTTCGTGTGTGCCTGGATTGCCCTGTTCCAGGGATACGATGCGGTCCCCACCTCCAGTGGAGTGAGTGAGGCCACCACCCGCACGGTGGTGCATTCCTCTCTTGCGGTACTGGTGCTGGATTTTGTCCTGACGGCGTTGATGTTCGGAGAATGATGATGAAGATGAGACAGTTGGAGATCACCGTCGGCTTTTTTATGGCGGCCGGGCTGGTGGCGCTTTTCTTCCTGGCGATGCAGGTCAGCAATCTCGCAAGTATCTCCGGTGAGGAGGGTTATCAGGTGACCGCCCGGTTCGACAATATTGGCGGTCTCAAGGTGCGCTCTCCGGTGTCCATGGCCGGTGTCAGGATCGGACGGGTAACCGGCATCAGTTACGACCAGACCCGTTATGAAGCGCTGGTCACGATGTCCATCGAACCTCAGTACAATCAGATCCCCGATGACAGTATCGCCAAGATCTACACCTCCGGTCTGCTGGGCGAGCAGTACATCGGATTGGATCCTGGAGGCAGTCTCGAGAATCTCAAACAGGGCAGTGAATTGACCTTGACTCAATCCGCATTGGTGCTGGAGGAGATCATCGGTCAGTTTCTGTTCAGCAAGGCTGAAGAAAATGCCATCCCAAGCGAACCCTGATAAGACGTCTGAGACACAGATCGTTCGCTCGGGGGCCTTCCACTACCAGGTTCAGGGCGCCATGACCTTCGCGACTGCGAGAGGGCTGCTTGAGCAATCCAAGGCCCTGTTCGGTCGTCAGGAGCAAGTCGAGGTGGATCTCTCTGGAGTAACCCGAGCGGACAGCGCCGGTCTGGCGCTGGTGCTCGAATGGATGGCGGAAGCCGAGCAGCGTGGCGCCACGCTGCAATTGATAGGTATGCCGGAATCCCTGCAAGCCGTTGCGAGACTCTGTCAGATTGAGAAACTCTTCGCTCAGGCAGGCCAGCCCACTGACAACGGAACAGCGGCTGCGCTGTGACGGACCGGGATGCTTCCGATGCCCGCACACGAACCCTTGCCTGGTAAAGAGTGGATCTGTCTGTTTTGACTTCCCGCCGGGGTTTTCTGGGGTACTGTGAGCCACTGGAATCGACTAAAGACTTGATTTGTGACGTTGGCTCTTGAAAATTATTGGTTTTTGATATTCAATTACCAATCCTATCCAGTTTCCCCCCCGATACTCAGCTAGTCACACGGTGTCGGACTGGATCCATACAGGTGAATAGAAGCGATTCGCGTCCATTCGAAATCCCCAAGCATTCAAGTTGGAGATCCTCAATCAATGAGTGAGCTTATTGTTCATATAACTGACGATTCATTCGAATCCGATGTGCTGCAGTCCAGCCAACCGGTATTGATCGATTACTGGGCCGAATGGTGTGGTCCCTGCAAGATGATCGCGCCGGTGCTTGATGAAATCGCAAAAGAGTATGACGGTCGGTTGAAGGTGGCCAAGCTGAACATCGACGAGAATCCGAATACGCCGCCACGCTACGGAATCCGGGGAATTCCCACGCTGATGCTGTTCAAGAACGGCGAAGTCGAAGCTACCAAGGTGGGTGCGGTCTCCAAGTCGCAGCTCGTGGCCTTTATCGACAGTAACCTTTGATGAAATTCTCGGGTGCCGGATTCGCCGCCACTGTCTGCCTGCTCTGACCTCTGAAGATGTTCTGCTCCGCTCCGGCGCAACCCGAACCCAATCAAAGATAAAAGATCGCGACACCATGCCCGGTTTGGGCAGATTTCCTTCCTGACTCATTTCTCATCATCATCATCATCAACAACAACGTCTGTACCACTATGAATCTGACCGAACTCAAGAAAATGCCAGTCTCTGAACTGGCGGACCTGGCCAACGAAATGAAAATCGAGGGTATGGCCCGGACGCGCAAGCAGGATCTGATCTTCGCCATCCTCAAAGCACATGCCAAGAAGGGAGAAAGCATCTTCGGCGACGGGGTACTGGAGATACTTCAGGACGGTTTCGGATTTCTACGGTCCGGGGACAGCTCCTATCTGGCCGGACCCGACGACATCTATGTCTCGCCCAGCCAGATCCGCCGTTTCAGCCTGCGCACCGGCGATACCATCTCCGGTAAGATTCGCCCACCCAAGGATGGCGAGCGCTACTTTGCGCTGTTGAAGGTCGATGAGATCAACTATGACAAACCGGAAAATGCCAAGAGCAAGATCCTGTTTGAGAACTTCACCCCGCTGTTCGCCAACAAGCGGTTTCACCTGGAGATCGGCAACGGCAGTACCGAGGACATCACCGCCCGGACGATTGATCTGGTCGCCCCCATCGGTAAGGGGCAGCGTGGTCTGATCGTGTCCCCGCCAAAAGCGGGTAAGACCATGATGCTGCAGAACATTGCACAATCGATCACGCACAATCACCCGGAGTGCTATGTGATCGTTCTGCTGATCGACGAACGTCCCGAAGAGGTCACCGAGATGGCCCGTTCGGTACGGGGTGAAGTGATTTCCAGTACCTTCGACGAACCGGCCACACGGCATGTACAGGTCGCTGAGATGGTGATCGAGAAGGCCAAACGCCTGGTCGAGCACAAACGGGATGTGGTGATTCTGCTCGACTCCATCACCCGTTTGGCTCGGGCCTACAACACCGTGGTGCCCTCCTCCGGTAAGGTGCTGACCGGTGGTGTGGATGCCAACGCTCTGCATCGCCCGAAACGTTTCTTCGGCGCGGCGCGTAACGTGGAGGAGGGCGGCTCCCTGACCATCCTGGCCACCGCTCTGGTGGATACCGGTTCGCGTATGGACGACGTGATCTACGAGGAGTTCAAAGGCACCGGTAACATGGAGGTCCACCTGGATCGGCGGATTGCGGAAAAACGCATCTTCCCCTCCATCAATATCAATCGTTCCGGCACCCGTCGTGAAGAGTTGTTGATGAAACCCGACGAGTTGCAGAAGATGTGGATCCTGCGCAAGATTCTCCACCCCATGGATGAACTCGCGGCGATGGAGTTCCTGTTCGACAAGCTCAAGGTCAGCAAGACCAACGATGAGTTTTTCGATGCGATGAAGGGATGACCCGGGCCGGGCATAAGCCCGGTTTTTCGTTTAACTTCGGCTGCGGGAGACGGCGACTGTTTCCCGCTTTGCTGAAATCAGATCCGTCCCCTCTCCACACATACGACTTGGCCTGTTGATCACTCAGGTTTTGGTGTTCCTACCTGATTAATCCGATTTAACAAATCAATCACGAGTATTCAACGATTCGTACTATGATCCTTCGTGCTCTTCATCCCCTTCGTGGTGAGAAAACAGGCTATACGAAGGTAGACGGGATGGAGTGAAATCCGAGATCAGGCAAAACAGTGATCGATGCGAATAAACTCAGTCCTTGCCAAGTAGACCTCCCTCCCCCCCGACCCGACCGCAAAGGGAGAGGGGATGCACAGATCAAGACCGGATCGAACAGACCGTTCGATTCATCTCAGTAGGCGCTCTCGGCTATCCGTCCATAACCGCTTACCGCCGCCTGGTCACAAACAAATCACTCTCATGATGAATAGGTCCAGCTGAGCAAGGATTCTCGATGGGCTGAAATCTACCACGAAGCGCACGAAGGCCGCGAAGGATGGATTCAGCGGTCGGTTCATTGCGCTTCGTGCTCTTCGTGGTGTTATGGATCTACCTGATTACCCATGATTCTCGGCCATAGAATACGTTGGCGGAGAATCATGGGTAATCAGGAAACCTACTCAGACCACTACCCAATTCGCGAATCGAGTGTCAGCAGGGCTGACCCGCGGGACAGTAGAGCAAAACGACTATACTTTTGAGTAGTAAACTCACAGGTTGCTTTGAAGTGTTAACCTTGACCCGATATGTCCCCATCCTGAAATCATAAGTACCATGAAAGCGATGATATTGGCCGCTGGGCGCGGTGAACGCATGCGGCCGCTAACGGACAAGTTGCCGAAACCGTTGTTGCCGGTCCTGGGTAAGCCGCTCATCGTCCATCATATCGAGCGACTCGCCGCAGCCGGTTTCCGTGATCTGGTGATCAATCATGCCTACCTCGGGGCGATGATCGAGACGACATTGGGTGGGGGTGACCGGTGGGGTGTTCGTATCCAGTATTCGGCGGAGGGTCAGGCACTCGAGACCGGGGGCGGTATCCATCGCGCGCTGCCGTTGCTGGGGCCAGCCCCTTTTCTGGTGGTCAATGGCGATGTCTGGACCGATTTTGATTTCACAGGACTGCGGCTGGCGGATCCTGAGCTGGCGCACCTGGTTCTGGTGCCCAATCCCCCGCAACATCCCAAGGGGGATTTTCGTTTAAATCAGGGGCGGGTCGAGGAGGGTCCGGGCGAATGTCTGACCTTCAGCGGGATTGGGGTCTATCGTTCCGGGTTGTTCGAGGAGTGCCAGGCGGGCGCCTTTCCATTGGCACCGTTACTGCGCAAGGCGATGGGGGCCGGCCGTGTATCAGGTGAACGACACGAGGGCTACTGGATCGATGTGGGCACACCGGAGCGTTTGCGGGAATTGGAACGACGGTTGAGTGCCTCCATCGAAAGCCGCGCAGCCAGCGACAGGAGTTGAGGATGGGCCAGGAGATCGCCACTCACGCGTTCAGCGCAGCCGATTTCGAGGCCTTTCAGCAACGCCTGATCGAGGAGACCCGGCTGTTGTCCCAGTGGTTCGATGCCGGG
Source organism: Candidatus Thiodiazotropha sp. (assembly GCA_050305635.1). GTDB lineage: Bacteria > Pseudomonadota > Gammaproteobacteria > Chromatiales > Chromatiaceae > Thiodiazotropha. The sequence goes on from JBNLFS010000096.1 coordinate 57,747, forward strand.
CTGTTCGTCGAGGAAGGCGGGGTCGGGGGGATGGAACTCGAAGCCTGCCTGCTGGATCGGGATGCGGATCCGGCGCCGCTGAATCAGCCGATACTGGCGCAACTGGATGACGATCTGGTGGTGCCGGAACTGGCGCGCTTCAATGTGGAGATCAACAACACCCCGCGACGCCTTTGCGGTGATGCGTTCGAGCGGATGCACGCTGAGTTGCGGGACATCTGGCGGCGTTGTAACCGGGAGGCGCAACGCTTGTCCGCCTGCATGGGGATGTTCGGGATCCTGCCCACCCTGAGGCAGAGCGCCCTCAGCCTGGAGAACATGTCGCCTCTGAACCGCTACCAGGCGCTCAATGATCAGGTGTTCCGATTACGCCACGGTGAGCCGGTGGAACTGCACATCACCGGTCGCGAGTCTCTGGATCTCTGCCATACCGATGTGATGCTCGAATCCGCCGCCACCTCGTTCCAGATCCATCTGCAGGTGGGATCGGCAGAGGCCTCGAAATTTTACAATCTCTCCAAAATCGTATCCGCGCCGATGGTCGCGGTGAGTGCGAACGCCCCCTACCTGTTCGGCCGGGACCTCTGGGACGAGACCCGGATTCCCCTGTTTGAACAGGCGATCTCGGTGGGGGCCTCGGATCTCACCAAGCGGGTCAGCTTCGGAGTCCGTTATCTGTATGAAACCCTGATGGAGAACTTTACCGCCAACCTGCAGCGCTACCCGGTGATGTTGCCCAAACTGATGGACGAACCGGTCGCACGGCTGGCACACCTGCGACTGCACAATGGCACCATCTGGCGCTGGAACCGGCCGCTGATCGGGTTCGATGAGCGGGGCAATCCGCACCTGCGCATCGAACACCGGGTAGTTCCGGCGGGTCCGACTCTGCGGGACATGGTGGCCAATGCGGCCTTTTATTTCGGATTGGTCACTGGCTTGGCGGCGCACCATGAACGCCCGGATGCCGAGATGGGTTTCATCCGCGCTCGCAGCAATTTTTACCAGGCCGCCCGGTTTGGCCTGCAGGCACGGCTCTACTGGTTTGGCTGGGACGCGGTGCCCGCAGGCCAATTGATCGGCGAAGTGCTGTATCCGGTTGCTCTGGAAGGTTTGGCGCGATTGGGCATCGATCGAAGTTCGGCGGAATACTGGCTGGGCATCATCCGTGAACGTGCCCGTACGGGTCGCAATGGGGCGCATTGGCAGCGGGAATGGGTTGCCCGGCATCAGCGGGACATGCGTGGAATGACCCTGGCCTACCTGGAGCGGCAGGAACAGGACCGGCCGGTTCACGAGTGGCGCTGATTCCGAATTGCGGTGATTCCGCGGCACGGCAACGGGGCGTGGATGATGGGCGTGGAATTGTAGTCATGAGTGGGTTACCGGGTATGGCGATACATCGGCATGCGGGTGATCCGGGAGAACAGGCGGGGAAACATGCTGCAGGAATATGATGAGATACCCCTGGGGCTCCTCTCACGGGAGGCCGATGAGCTGGCCGAGGTCCTCTCAGGCCCGACGTTGATCCATCTTTACGGGCGCAAGACCGAACCGGTGTTCTTCTCGGTGTTGATGCACGGTAATGAAACCGTGGGCTGGGAGGCGGTGCGGATGTTGCTGTCTCGCTATTCGGGCAGTCAGGATCTGCCCCGTTCGGTGAGCCTGTTGATCGGCAATGTTCGGGCGGCGGCGCAACACAAACGCCTGCTGCCCGGACAACGGGATTTCAACCGGGTCTGGCCCGGGGGTGAGGAAGCCGATTCCGAAGAGGGAAGGCTCATGGCCCGGGTGGTAGAGATCATGCGTGAACGCCGTCCGTTCCTGAGCGTGGACGTGCACAACAACACCGGCCTCAACCCGCACTACGCCTGCATTAATCGACTGGAGCGGCCGTTTTTGCATCTGGCGACCCTGTTTTCCCGCACCGTGGTCTACTTTCTGCGGCCCCGGGGGGTGCAGTCCATGGCGTTTGCCGAACTCTGTCCTTCGGTGACCCTGGAGTGCGGTAAGGTCGGCAGCGCTCACGGTACTGAACATGCTCTGGAATATCTGGATGCCTGCCTGCATCTGTCGGAGCATCCCGAGCACCCGCTCTCGGATCAGGATGTCGATCTGTTTCACACCGTAGCCCAGGTGAAGGTCGCCCCGGGGGCAAGCCTGGGCTTTCAGCCGGACAGGGGGGACCTGGTGTTCGATCCCGATCTGGATCACATGAATTTCCGGGAGGTTCCAGCGGGAACGCCATTGGGTTGGGCCAACGGCCTCGGAGCCCAGGTGCTGGATGTTCGGGATGAGGCCGGGCAGACGGTACTGGATGACTATTTTGTGTGCGAGGGGGGATTGATCTGTTTTCGCAAGCGGGTCATGCCTTCCATGCTGACCAAGGATCTGGACGTGATTCATCAGGATTGTCTCTGTTACCTGATGGAGCGCGTAAACATATCCTCAGACCTGGTTTGATTCGCTCGGTGCGGCGTCAGGACCGAAAGTGCTGACTACTCAAGCTGACAGGTAGACCCTGAATCGGTACCAGAGATTCCCCAGGATTTCGTGCAGCGCCAGCGCCGTGTTCATAGCCGCATATTCACTGGGCTGAATCCGCAGATAGAAGGGTCGTTGTTGCGCATCCCGATATTCGAAGTTGATCGGTGCGGGAATCGGCTTGACTCCCTGCTGCTCAAACGCATAGAGCGTTCTCGGCATGTGCGCCGCGTCGGTGACCAAGATCACCTGCCGCAGCTGGTTACTGCGCATCAATACTATGACATTGCCGGCGTTTTCCCAGGTGTTATGGCTGCTATTGTCGATCGCCAGCACCTTTACACCCAGTTCCCGGGACAGGATCTCCCGGGCGATATCCGCCTCCGCTGTGCCATCACCATCCGGGGTGCCACCGCTGGCGATGACTGGCAGGCCACTCTCCCGGGCGAGTTTGGCTGCATAGCGCAGGCGGCTCAACATGCGCAGGCTGGCGGTGTCCCCGTGGTATTCGGGAGCATTGCGGTAGCGTCCGGCGCCGAGTACGACAATCGCCTGTGGCGGGTGCTCCTGCCATTGCGACGGGTCGTAGGGGGACTCGGTCTGCAACCGGTCGAACAGCCATTCCGCTGTCACCGGCATACTCAGACCCAGTTGTACCAGCAGGGAAAAGATCACCAGTTCCCGGCCGAAGCGCACACGCCACAGCAGCAGGCCAATGAGCCCCACCAGTAATGGACCGGTGGGAGGCAGGATCAGGGCACTGATCAATTGTGTGTCGAGTCCGGCCATGGAGGGTAATGCATCGCGATCAAGCGTTGGCTGAATCCAGCAGCGGGTTGGCCTGCAGATCCGCGTGATAGGAGGAGCGCACCATCGGGCCGCTGGCCACGTTGCTGAATCCCATCTCACGGGCCTGGCGGCCCAATTCATCGAATTCCTCGGGAGTGACGAAGCGATCCACCGGCAGGTGATCGTGGCTGGGTTGCAGATATTGCCCCAGGGTCAGCATGTCGCAGCCGTGACGGCGCAGGTCCCACATCACCTCGATGGCCTCCTCGGTCTTTTCTCCCAGACCCAGCATGAGCCCTGATTTGGTGGGAACCGCGGGCTGTAACTTTTTGAACTGCTCGAGCAGTTGCAGGGAACCCAGGTAATCGGCTCCGGGACGGGCCTGACGGTAGAGCCGGGGCACGGTTTCCAGGTTGTGGTTGAAGACGTCCGGTGGCTGCTGGCCAAGGGGTGCGAGTGCAGGCTCGACCCGGCCACGGAAATCCGGGACCAGGATCTCGATCTTGGTCTGCGGCATGCGCTGGCGAATCGCGTCGATACACTGTGCGAAGTGGGCGCCGCCCCCGTCACGCAGGTCATCCCGGTCTACCGAGGTGATGACCACATACTTCAGGGCCATGGCCTGGATAGCGTCCGCGAGGTGTCCGGGTTCTGCGGGGTCGAGGGGCTGGGGTTGCCCGTGCGCTACATCACAGAACGGACAGCGTCGGGTGCAGATGTCCCCCATGATGAGAAAAGTCGCGGTGCCGTGGTGAAAACACTCCCCGAGATTCGGGCAGGCGGCCTCCTCGCACACCGAACTCAGGCCCTGTTCCCTCAGAATACGGCGGATCCGGCTGACCTCCCGGCCAATCGGCGCCTTGGCGCGAATCCAGGCGGGCTTCCGCAAAGGGGACTGAGTGCTCTCCACCTTGACCGGGATGCGGGAGAGCTTGGATTTGCCACGCTGGTGGCTGTCCGGGCTTGTACGGGAGGGGGGTAGCAGGTCTTTGGGCTCACTCATGGGGCGGTTCCGTATCTTCGAAGCTGAGAGTGTAGCCTAAACGCTGCGCCAGGTGATGACTCAATTCCCATTCGAATGGTCTGAGTTATAGGTTAAAACTGTTAACGTGAATGATGGCAAAGAACCGATTCTGACCTGCGCCCGGCGGACTTTTTGTCTGCGGGAAGGTCGGTGCAATGGATTTGCGGGTCCCTGCCATCAGATAAAGAGCCATTCATAATCCATGATGGATTGATTGCCGGCTTCTTCAGGCGTTCTGATAATCTCTGTGACCTCAATAGGTTCATTGATTGTGTGAATGGCATGATAGGCAATGAGTTTTTCAATGCAAGCTTCGGTTAATACCTGGCCGGCGGAAAAAAGCAGACGTCCATCAAGCGTTGAAACGTCGGATTCTATTTTCATGCCGGGTTGCAAATCTTCAATCGTTGCGTCGTGGGTATTGGAAATCAAAGCGAGATTTTCTTCGGCGGAATAGTACCAGGCGACAGTCTTCAGGACGTTGGGATCGTATTGATGCGAATTCTCATTGAGCTTTTCAATGGCGGCAATCGAACTCATCTTTTCGCGATCCTTTAAATCGTGTACGTCGTGTAATACCTTTATGATTCTGCTCTCTAGCGGAATCTGCGTACCGGAAATGGCAATGTCCGGTAAGCCGCTGCCGTCAAAATTTTTATTCTGGAAGAGAATGATATTGGCTACGGACTCCATGCGGGGGATGTTCGATAGAAGTCTGTACCCGGCTTCGGGAAGCCTTTCAATGACAAGTCGCTCTGCTGGGTCGAGCGACTCACCTTGTTCGATCTTAGTGAGTGTGTCCGCAGGTAGCGTGATGTAAGCGATTCTTGAAAGTCGTATCGCCATTTCCATTTCCCATCGTTTTTCTCCCTGCATGACGCGTGAGACTTCGACCGCGATATTTACCATGTCCGTGTTGGTGCTCATGACACCGGGTGCTACCAGTGAAAGGACATCCGTTAACGTCTTTACTGAGCCATTAAGGGTTTGGCTCAGCAAGTCTTGTTCATGTTGTTTTACCTGATAGTGTGCTATCGCATCGTCGATTGCAGTGGATATTTCGTTGACCGATGAGGGCTTATTGAGAATTCTGAAGACTTTGCCTTCGTTGGTCGCCGCCATTGCTGTTGATTGGTCGGCATAGCCAGTTAGCATGATTCTCATACATTCGGGATCATGTTTTCTGAGCGCTTTTAAAAATGAAAGTCCATCCATTTCAGGCATTTTCAAATCAGAAACAACCACGGCAAAAGGTCCGTCTCGTTGTATGATCTGAATGCCTTCCTTAGCGCTTAGAGCGGTATAAATATCGTATTTGTTTCGTAGTTGACGGCGTAATGCGCTGAGAACATTTTCATTGTCGTCAACAAAAAGTACTTTCTCACTCATTTTCAGGCTCCCTGGATAGTATTAATCCGGCCACCCAACATGTTGTCTTAGGCCTGTCCTTTTAATTTCATAATGTTCGGGGCCTCAAGCTTGCCCTTGCTCTGCGTTGTGGCTCTTGACAAGAAAACGCCCCTTCTCCGCGAGCCAAGCTTTGATCTGGCAGGTTGTTGAAATTCTACTCAGACGGTACGATCCTGCGTTGAAAACCGCCTCAGAATGCTCATTTACTACAGTAAACTGCGCTTTTTCGGCGGTTTTCGCCTTGTCTCGTACGCGTCAGAGCGAATTTTGACAGCCTGCTAGGATCGGCTTGAAGCTCTGAAGATGACATACTGGGTGGCCGGGTTAATAACTCCCGCCATGGCTTGGTCTTCTATTTACCATTGCCTATCCGTGAACCAAGTATAGTGACTGGATCCGTTGTGTAATATCCAAAATTGAGGGAATACCCTGAGGGGATTGAAGAGGGAATGGTTATTTACCCGGCGGATCTCGTCTTCATCATGGCCAATGGATCGGCTCCGGGCCTTCGAAGCTGAGCGTGCGGCTTAGTCGTCTCGCCAGATGATGACTCAACTCAAGCCCGATACCGGGTATGTCCGTGTCCAGGCCCAGTTCAATCAGATGGGTTACGCTGAGTCCCGGATAACCGCAGGGGTTGATCCGTGAAAAGGGCTCCAGGTCCATGTTCACATTGAGACTCAGGCCGTGATAGCTGCAGCCATGGCGCACCCGCAGACCCAGGGAGGCCAGTTTACTTTCCCCCACATACACCCCCGGGGCGTCCGATCGGGCGCGCGCTTGGATGTCGTGGTCCCTCAGCAGGTCGATCACCGATTGTTCCAGATGGGTAACCAGACTGCGGACACCCAGTCCCGCCCGACGCAGATCCAACAGCAAGTAGGCCACCAGCTGTCCCGGACCGTGATAGGTGACCTGCCCGCCGCGGTCGGTTTGTACGACGGGAATCGAGCCCGGGTCGAGCAGATGTTCCCGTTTACCGGCCTGCCCCAGGGTGTATACCGGGGGATGTTCCAGCAGCCAGAGTTGGTCGGTGCTCTCTGAGCCGCGACCATCGGTATAGTCCCGCATCGCCTGCCAGGTGGCTTCGTAGGTCTGGCAGCCGAGATAGCTCACCGCCAGGTGTTTGAGGGGGTTCACAACGCCATGACGACTTTTTCGTGGGCGGTGAGATCCCGGTAGATCGCGTCCAGCTGAGCCTTGCTCTCGGCGCGCAGGGTGATGGTGATCGACACCCACTTGCCACCGGAGCTGCTGCGGCTGTTGATGGCGGTTTCCAACAGGTCCGGTGCGTGGCGGCTGATCAGCTCGACCACGATGGCCTCGAATCCGGGTTCTGCCCGTCCCATCACCTTGATGGGGAAGTCACAGGGAAACTCCAGAAGTGTCTCATCTTCGGACATCGTTTACTCCAGCCAGAGCAGGGCGCTGTCTTTGATCTGTTGCCACAGGTTGCCTTCATCGATCTCCTTCAGGGCGACCAGGCTTGCGGTACTGATCGGTTCGCCATCCAGGGTGACCCGGACTTCGCCGAGTGACTGACCGGCTTCCACCGGGGCCATGATCCGGGGCTCGATCTCCATGCTTGCATCCAGGTTCTTGTACTGATGACGGGGGATGGTTACGTTCAGGTCCGCAGTGAGGCCCAGCGGGAGTTTCTCTTCGCTGCCTTTCCACACCCGCACCCGGTTGAGCACCTCGCCGGCGGCGTACAGGCGATGGGTTTCGTAGAAACGGAAACCGTAATTGAGCAGGCTCTGGCTGGCCTGAGCCCGGGCCTCTTCACTCTTGGTGCCCATCACCACGGTCACCAGGCGCATGTTTTCCCGCAGAGCGGAGGCGACCAGGCAGTAACCGGCGGCTTCGGTATGACCGGTTTTCATGCCGTCAACGCTCTTGTCGCGCCACAACAGCTTGTTCCGGTTGTGCTGTTCGATCTCATTGAAGACAAAGGATTTCTGGCTGTACCACAGGTAATACTCGGGGAATTCGCGAATCGTCGCCATGGCGGCCTTGGCGATATCCGCCGCGGTGGTGTAGTGATCCTCATGGGGCAGGCCGGTGGAATTGACGAAGTGGGAGTTCGTCATGCTCAGGCGCTTCGCGTGGTTGTTCATCAGCTGCGCGAAGGTGCTCTCACTGCCGGCGATGTGTTCCGCCAGGGCCACGCAGGCATCGTTGCCGGACTGGATGATCATGCCCTTGATCAGGTCGGTGATCTTCACCCGTTTACCCACTTCGACGAACATCCGGGAACCGGGGGTGCGCCAGGCCTTTTCGCTGATCAGCACGGTGTCATCCAGGCTGATGTTGCCCTGTTTCAATTCGCGGAACACGGTGTAGGCGGTGAGAATCTTGGTCAGGCTGGCCGGTTCGAGGCGCTTGTCCGCATCCTTTTCCGCCAGTACCCGGCCACTGTGGAAGTCGATCAGCTGGTAGCTGGAGGCGGCGACCTCGGGGGGCGAGGGCAGCGGAGTGACGGCGTACAGCGGTAGCGCGAGCAGGCTGATCAGCCAGAATAGGGCGATATGAGCGGTGGTTTTGGAAAATGACATGAGACTGTTGAATCGTTGCTTGAATCGTTACTAAGAGTAGTCTACCTGAATTAAAGGCCGCTGATCAGCGGATTACGACATGGGGATCTTGGATACCCATGCGGCCGAGCTGCAGGCTGATGTGATCCGCCAGCTCGACGCTGGCGATCGGCCCAACCTGGACCCGGTAGACCGGTTTCTGGGGATTGTCGTTGCCTTGTATGAGTACCTGGGTCTTCAATTGTTCCTCCAGACGCTTTTTCAGGCGCTCTGCATTCTCCGAACTGCCGAAGGCCCCCACCTGGAGAAACAGTTCCGGCAGAGCCCTGGGGCTCTTGGGGGTGACCGGTGGCGGCGGAGGTTCCGGCTTGCCGGGCTGCAGGGTCGTGACCTCCACCAGTCCGGTGCCCTCCCCGGTGATGCCCAGTTTCCAGGCGGCGGTGTAGGAGAGGTCGATCAGCCGGTTGTCGTGAAACGGCCCCCGATCATTGACCCGCACCACCACGCTGCGCTGATTTTTCAGATTGGTGACCCGCACGTAACTGGGCAGGGGCAGGGTCTTGTGGGCTGCGGTCATGGCATACATGTCGTAGGGTTCGCCGCTGCTGGTGCGCTTGCCGTGGAATTTGTTGCCGTACCAGGAGGCGATGCCCCGTTCCGAATAGGCACGGTTGTGCGGCAGGGTCTGGTAGCGTTTGCCGAACACCACATAGCTGGCGGGATTGCCGTACTTGCTCTTCGCTTCCTGTTTCGGCACCGCATCCGGGATTGCGTCGAGATCCGCGGGCGGCGGATTGTGGGGGCTGAGCCCATCCGTCTGGGTGGAACGGCCCGAGGGTGTCGAACTGCATCCCGCCAGCAGTGTCAGTGCGAGACAGGTGACAATCCCGAGACCGGTTACGAGTCGCTTCATGATGGGCGGTTCGTTACTGGGCGACCTGGGCCGCCTGCCGGGCTTCGCGGATCGCCTGGCTCAACTGATAGGCGGCCATGGCGTAGAGGTTGCTGGTGTTGTATCGGGTGATGACATAGAAATTGGTCAGGCAGGCCCAGTACTCGTCCGCCTCTCCCGCATTCAGTTTAATCAGACTGACCGGGGTGTCGGGAGCCAGCGTCAGATCCTGTACCGGCTTAATCCCCTGGGCGGTCAGGTCTGACCAGGTGAATTTGGGCTTGTTGCCCGCGGCCAGGATGGGCTCCAGGTCTTTACCTTCGCTCACCTGCAGGGTGACCGGCTGGCCGGCCTGCCAGCCGTGAACCTTGAAGTAGTTGGCGACGCTGGCGATGATGTCCGCGTTACTGTTCCACAGGTCCCGCTTGTGGTCTCCGTCATGGTCCACTGCATAGGCGCGATAGCTGCTGGAGATGAACTGGGGCTTGCCCATGGCGCCCGCATAGGAGCCGGTGGCGGTGCGGGGATCGACCTGTTCCTCCCGGGTCAGCAGCAGGAACTCCTCGAGTTCGCTGCGGAAGAACTTGGCCCGCCTGGGATAACCAAAGGCCAGGGTGGTGAGGGCATCGATGACCCGGTGACGACCGGTAAAGCGGCCATAACGGGTCTCCACCCCGATAATCGCGACGATGATCTCCGGGGGTACCCCGGTCTCCCGGCTGACCTGATCCAGCAGATCCGCATTTTCCTGCCAGAAGGCCACTCCGTCATCGATACGGTCCTGTTTGATGAAGATCGGCCGGTACTCGTACCACTCCTTGGATTCCGCCGGGCGGGTGATCGCGGCGATGATGTCGTCCCGGTAGGTGGTTTCATTGAGCAGCTGGTTAACCGCCTGTGCATCGAAGCCGTGCTTTTGCGCCATCTCCTCGGCGAACTGCCGGTATTCCGCCTGCATCTGGGGAGTGTGGGCGCAAGCCAGGGTTGCCAGGCTCAGGCCGCAGAAGAGTAGAAATCGAGTTGTGATTCTCATAGGGGTTCAGGTCGGCAATAGCTTTTTATGAGTGTGAATGGACATCAGCATACCGAAGCCCGCCAGGATGGTCACCAGGGACGTACCGCCGTAGCTGATCAGGGGTAAGGGTACACCGACCACGGGAAGCAAACCGGTAACCATGCCCGCATTGACGAAAAGATAGACAAAAAATATCAGCGAAAGTGACCCGGCGAGGATACGCCCGTAGGTATCCTGGGCCTGGGTCGCAATGTACAGACCGCGCAGGATGATGAACAGGTAGAGGGTCAGCAGGGCGATGATGCCCACCAGGCCGAACTCCTCCGAGATGACCGCGAAGATAAAATCGGTATGCCGTTCCGGGAGGAATTCCAGGTGCGACTGGGTGCCGTTGAGCCAACCCTTGCCGCTGATGCCCCCGGAACCGATGGCGATCTTCGACTGGATGATGTGATACCCGGTGCCCAGGGGATCGCTCTCCGGGTTGAGAAAGGTCAGCACCCGCTGACGCTGGTAGTCGTGCATCAGGTACCAGGCCAGGGGGCCCATCGCCGCGAGCGCGGCCCCGGCGGCGAAAATCAGACGCCAGCTGATACCGGCGAGGAACAGGGCGAAGGCGCCGCCGGTCCCTACCAGCAGGGCGGTGCCCAGGTCCGGTTGCTTGGCGATCAGCAGCACCGGGATGACGGTGAACAGCCCCGCGATGACCAGCCGAGAGGCGCTGGGGGGTAAGCGGTGTTCCGCCAGGTACCAGGCGATCACCATCGGCAGGGTGAGTTTGAACATCTCGGAGGGCTGGAAACGCACGAACCCGAGATCCAGCCAGCGCTGCGCGCCCTTGCCCAGTTCACCGAACAGGATCACCAGCAGCAGCAGGATGATGCCCACTCCATAAAGCCAGGGTGACCAGCGGCGAAAATTGTCCGGATGGATCTGCGCCAGGGCGATCATGGCGGCGAAACCGAATCCGAGGCGGATCAGCTGTCGTTGCAGCAGCACGAACTCCTGATCACCCGCGCTGTAGAGGATCGCCAGGCCGATGCCGATCAGGATCAACAGGGCGGACAGCAGGGTGAGATCCATGTGCAGCCAGGCCAGCAGGCCTTCCGCCTGGGCGGGTTTGGATTCGTGGAACTGAATGTTGGGTTTGGACCAGATCATTGCGCACTCCCGGTAAGCGCCGCCGGCTTAATCCCGAGCAGGTACTGATCCATGATCTGGCGGGCGATCGGGGCGGCCACGGAACCGCCGTGTCCTCCGTTCTCCACCACCACGGCAATCGCGATGCGCGGGTTTTCGATGGGCGCAAAGGCGATGAACAGAGCGTGATCCCGGTTACGCCGGGCGACGTTCTCTTCGTCGTACTCCTCGTCCTGTTTCACACTGAAGACCTGGGCGGTACCGGTCTTGCCGGCAATCCGGTAGCTGGGTGACTGAATCGAGTGGGCGGTACCCCGGGGGGATTCGATCACTGCGGCCATGGCATCGATGACCTGCTCCCAGTGTTCCGGATCGAGCGGGTGAAGGTCATCGTCGATCTTGGGACTGTCCATAATCGTACCATCCGGTTTTTCGATGGTTTCCACGACCCGGGGCCGGGTGCGATGCCCCCGGTTTGCCAGGGTGGCGGTGGCGGAGGCCAGCTGCAGCGGGGTGGCGAGGAAATAACCCTGGCCGATACCGACGATCAGGGTTTCCCCCGGATACCAGGGCTCCCGGCGTTTCTGGCGTTTCCACTCCCGGCTGGGCATCAGGCCAGGCAGTTCATTGTCCAGATCGATACGCGTGGTGTGACCGAAACCGAAGCCATAGAGGAATTCATGCAACCGGTCGATGCCCAGGGTTCTTGCCAGCTCGTAATAGTAGACGTCACAGGACTCCACGATGGCCTTTTTCATGTCCACCTTGCCATGACCCCACTTTTTCCAGTCCCGGTACTTGTGCTCCTTGCCGGGCAGCTGATAGTAGCCGGGACAGTAGGTCTCCTGATGAAAACCGACCACGTCGTACTCCAGGCCGGCCAAGCCGATGAACGGCTTGACCGTGGAGCCGGGGGGGTATTGACCGCGAATGGCCCGGTTGAACAGAGGATTGTCCGGCGACTCTTCCAGTTCCCGATAGGTCTTTGCGCTGATCCCCTCAACAAACAGGTTCGGGTCATAGCCGGGTTTGCTGACCAGCACCAGGACGCCGCCGGTCTGGATGTCGATGGCCGCCACGGCGCCATTGAAATCACCCAGAGCACGCAACGCGGTCTCCTGAAGATCGATATCCAGAAACAGCTTCAGGTTGTCACCCGGACCTGGGGGCTGGTTTTCCAGCACCCGCAGCACCCGGCCTTTGGCATTGACCTCCACCTGCTGTAAACCGACCTGGCCGTGGAGCAGATTTTCGTAACTCTTCTCCACGCCGTTTTTGCCGATGAAGTTGGTGCCGCTGTAGTTGGAGGTGTCGATGAGTTGCAGCTCCTTCTCATTGATCCGACCCACATAACCCAGCAGGTGGGCGGTCTCCACGCCCAGGGGATAGTCACGTAACAGGGTGGCTTTGACATCCACCCCGGGGAAGCGATGCCGGTGGATGGCGATCCGCGCCACCTCTTCCTCCTTGAGGCGGACCCGGATCGGGATGCTGTCGAAGCGCCGGCTCTGTTTGCGCAGTTTCCGAAAGCGCTGCACGTCTTCCTCGGAAATCGGGATGATCTTTCCCAATTCCTCGATCGTGGCTTCCAGATCCCGGGTCTTCTCCGGGGTGATCTCAAGGCTATAGGCGGGTAGGTTCTGCGCCAGGATCACCCCGTTGCGGTCGTAGATCAGACCCCGAGTGGGAGGCAGGGGCTCCACCTTGACCCGGTTGTCCTGGGAGAGGGTGGTGAAATGCTCATGATTCTGTACCTGCAGGTAGAACAGGCGTCCGATCAGCACCGACAGGAGCAGGATCACCAGGGCCGAGGCGGCGATCGCGCGTCCCAGGAACAGCTGGCTCTCGTGCAGGTAGTTCTTGATCGATGATTGGGGCACGGCGGCTCAGGAAACATTGAAGCGGTGGCTGAGATCCCGCAGCACCACATAGACCCAGGGCCACAACAGGGTCCCGACGAATGGGGTGACCCAGTACCACAGCGATGGCGTGGGGTAGTTCGCCGCCCCGGTCGACCAGAGCGCCAGCAGACGTTCCACCAGCAGCAGTATGAAAATGGTAAACGCCTGCTGATGCAGCGGCATGACCCGCACCCGCAGATGCAGCCGCAGCATCAGATAAGCGATCACCGAAAACCCCAGGGCATGCTGACCCAGCAGGGTCCCGGTGAGCACATCCAGCAACAGTCCGGTGCTCCAGCCCACGCCCACCCCGATTCGTTCCGGTAGATTCATGCACCAATAGATGAGAATCAGGGCGACCCATTGTGGTCGGTAAGTGACTGCCCAGTCGGGGAGCGGCATGATGGTGAGAATAAAACCCGCCAACAGGGTCAGGTAGACGAGGGTGTTGCGCCCTTGGGTGCCGGCCATCATTCGCCTGCCTCCTTGCGGGATAGCTCGTCAGAGGGGGTAACCGTCGTAGTCTCCCCGGTTTCGCTCTCGGAAGGAGGCTGGGTCTCCACCGGCTTGCCGGGGCTGATCCCGGGGTCGAGGGTCCATACCAGAAGCACCTCGCGGATTCGGTCCAGATGCGCGGTGGTCTGAGCGATGACCGAGGCGAAGGGTTGGCCGGGAATACGCCGGACCTCGACCACTTCTGCGACCGGATACCCGGGGGGGAAGGCCCCGCCGAGACCGGAGGTGACCAGCAGGTCACCGACCTGGATGTCTGCGTTGTTCGGCAGATGCGGGAGTTCCAGCTGGTTGATCAGACCGGTGCCCAGGGCGATGGTGCGCAGCCCGTTGCGGTTGACCTGCACCGGCAGAGCATGGGCCGCGTCGGTGATCAGCAGGACGTTGGCGGAGAACGGGTTGATATGGGTGACCTGGCCCACCACCGCATTGGCGTCGAGGACCGGCTGGCCCTCGAATAGACCGGAAGTGCTGCCCTTGTTGATCAACACCTCCTGGCGGAAGGGATCCTGTTCCACCGAGACCAGCTCGGCGATCAGCACCCGGTCACCCACCTTGAAGGAGGAGTCGAGGAGGCCGCGCAGACGCATGTTCTCCGCTTCCAGGGATTCGAACTTCTGTAAACGCGCGCGCAACAGCACGTTCTCTTCGTGCAGCCGGTCGCGCTGCGCCTCGAGTTCGTTACGGCTGACCAGGGCGTCGCTGGCCGATTCGCTCAGCAACACCGGCACACTGGCCAGATACTGGATCGGATAGAGCAGCACCGAAAGGGCGGCGCGCAGGGATTCCAAGTGGTTGTAACGGTGATCCATGACCATCAGGGAGATGGACAGGAGGATCGCCACCACCAGGCGGGTGGTGATCGAAGGTCCTTGTGTGAAAATCAGTTTGATAGCTGATCAACTCCAATGCACGGGTGGTCGCGGGGTATCCTGGGGGCGAAAACGGACCGGTCCGTTTTCGCTAGAGTGAGCGGGACCCGCTCAATCCACCATGAAGAACTCGCCGCCCCGTTCGTCGATCAGTTCGAGGGCGCGCCCACCGCCGCGGGCCACGCAGGTCAGCGGGTCCTCCGCCACGATCACGGGCAGGCCGGTCTCTTCCTGCAGCAGATGATCGATATCCTTGAGCAGGGCGCCGCCACCGGTCAGTACGATGCCCCGTTCGGCCACATCCGCACCCAGTTCCGGGGGCGTCTGTTCCAGCGCGGTCTTGACTGCGCCGACGATTCCGGAGAGGGGCTCCTGCAAGGCCTCGAGAATCTCATTGCTGTTGAGGGTGAAACTGCGCGGGATACCTTCTGCCAGATTGCGCCCTTTGACCTCGATCTCCTTCACCTCGTTCCCCGGATAGGCGGAGCCGATCTCGTGTTTCACCCGTTCCGCGGTGGCTTCACCGATCAGAGTGCCGTAGTTGCGCCGTACATAGTTGACGATCGCCTCGTCGAACCGGTCACCGCCGACCCGCACCGAGTTGGCGTAGACGATGCCGTTGAGGGAGATGATGGCCACTTCCGAGGTACCGCCGCCGATGTCCAGAACCATTGAACCACGGGCCTCGTCCACCGGCAGTCCGGCGCCGATGGCGGCGGACATGGGCTCTTCGATCAGATAGACCTCGCGGGCCCCGGCCCCGGCCGCGGACTCCTTGATCGCACGCCGTTCCACCTGGGTGGAGCCACAGGGCACGCACACCAGCACCCGGGGACTGGGGCGGATGATCCGGGTTTCGTGCACCTTGTGGATGAAATACTGCAACATCTTCTCGGTCACAGTGAAGTCGGCGATCACGCCCTCCTTCATGGGACGGATGGCGGTGATGTTGGTGGGGGTGCGACCGAGCATCTTCTTCGCGTCCTCGCCGACCGCTACCACGGACTTGGCGCCGCCCGGCCCCCGGTCCTGGCGTATCGCGACCACCGAGGGTTCATTGAGTACGATGCCCTGACCCCGGGCGTAGATCAGCGTGTTGGCGGTGCCCAGATCGATGGACAGGTCATTGGAAAATATGCCACGGATGCGTCGGAACAGCATGGATCTCTTAATCTTACGAAGTTAGGTTGGAAACGTGTCTTACCCTGGGGTTCGGCGCCATTGCGGAACAGGGGCTATGGCAGGCTCGAAGATCCGGGTACAACAACAGACGGCTAATCCACCAATGGTACAGGAGTTGGACAAAAAAGTGGAAGGCGAAGTGGGGATAATTTCGTTTTTTGCAAGCCTGTCCGGAAATCGCTATCCCACGAGTCAGACCATGGCCTGAGAACTGTTCTGAAGGGGAGACTGCTGGACTACCCCGTGTCTTGTTGATTTCACCAATCTGGATGAGGGGAACCACAGCATTGGGATTCCCGGGGCCGGTATTGAGTTATCAGGTCGATTGAGATGTTTTTGTGATCTGCTTTCAAGAACAAACAGATATCAATGGATAGTATCCCAACTCACTGCATGGATAGGAACTGCTTTCGGGTGGGGTGCCAGCTTGTTACTGAAGGTTTTTCCGTGCACTGCCTATTTGTGTTTCGTCTGCCGGTGAACACGCGGATCCGCATCGCGTCCGCTTTTGCACAGGTAAAAGCGGCTGGAATTAGGCGATATAAAAATAACTAATAGAGTAAAAGGGATAGCTCAATGCATCAAAAAGGTCACGGGTCGCGTTCGAAGCGACTGACGTTAGCCCACACGGTCGTTTCACTCGGAATGATTACCGCCCACTCCCTGGTTTTCGCCGCGGGAGGTGAGCAGTGTGCGATGACTAAGGTCAATGATTGGGGTTCGGGGTTTCAAGGCGAAGCGGTGGTTACAAACGATACCTCCGAAAGGATCGGTATCTGGTCGATCACCTTCGATGCGGACTTCAATATCGATCAAATCTGGAATGCGAAGATCGTCGCTCACAACGGTAATACGTATGTGGTGGAAGCGGCGAACAATAACAAATCGATCCAGCCAGGTGCTGAAGTCAGATTTGGCTTTATCGGGAGTCCCGGCAACCGCCAACTGTCCTGTGAGTATGCCTTGCAAGACAAAACACAGCCCAGTTCCTCTTCCTCGGTTTCGATGGAAACTGTCAATGATTGGGGTAGCGCATTTAAAGGGCAAGCCAGGATTACCAATACCGGCTCGAATGAGATCAATGGCTGGACACTGAGTTTTGATGCCGATTTTGAGATACAGCAGGTTTGGAATGCCAGACTGGTATCTCACAAAGGATCCCTGTACGTGCTGGAGAGTGCCGGGTGGAATGAGAGCATCGTTCCTGGTGGTCAGGTGGATTTTGGCTTTATCGCCTCGCCGGGCGGGTCAGCTCTGCCTGCTGTGTTTCGCTTAAATGGCATTGAAGTGAGTACCAACCCACCCGATCCGACACCGGTTCCGAACCCGATTCCAGCTCCAGACCCGACACCGGTTCCCGATCCGACACCGGCTCCCGATCCGACACCGGATCCCAATCCGACACCGGATCCCGACCCGACACCGGTTCCGGACCCGACACCGGATCCAGATCCAACGCCCGAACCGACTCCGGACCCGCTTCCTGAGCCGAGCGGCAATTGCCTGGATGGTGATCTGTTCTGCGAGAACTTCGAGTCTCAGACTGGTGGCAGTGCGATCAGCTCTGCGTGGACCCTCGAAAGCCGGGCTGCCTCGGCGACCATCGACTCAGTCCATGCCAACGGTTCTCAGGCCTTGCATCTGAACGCCACTGACAATGGTATGGCTTTCCTGGTGCCCAACAATTTTGCGCCCCCTGGCAACAGCTTCTATGGGCGCATGCGCCTGTGGGTGGATGCCTTCCCAACCCAGCCGGACTACGCCCATTTCACCATGGTCGAGGCATCCGGGAGCGGTAGCGGTACCCTGGTGCGTCCGGTTGGCGGGCAATACATACCGGGCCATGCCAACGAAGTCCCTCTGTGGGGCGTGGGCAGCGATGGCGGTTCGACCGGAGACTGGACCAACTGGCAGGACAGCGCGCCCACGGCGAGCGGTCGCTGGGTTTGCATGGAATGGCAAATGGACGCGACCGACAACCGGGTCAATGTCTGGATCGACGGCGTGGCGAAACCCGAATTGAGCGTCTCGACCCAGGAGCATGGCGGTAGCAGCGGTGACTTCGTCTTTCCGGATTTCGATAAAATCCGCTTGGGTTGGCAGCTCTATCAAGGTGGATCAACACCAGCGAACTTCGACATTTGGTTGGACGACCTTGCTTTAAGCACTACCCGAGTGGGTTGTGGCGCAAGCGTGCCCGATGAGCCGGCGGTGCATGCGGATAATCCCTACGCGGATGCGGTCCCGTATATCGACCCCGAGTGGTCGTCCCTCGCCATCGATTCGGCCAACCGTGCGCCTGCGGAACTCAAGCAGGCGATTGCGGAAGTCGCGCAGCAGCCGACCGCAGTCTGGCTCGATCGGATTGCGGCAATTGACGGCACTGCGAACGTTATGGGACTTGCGGAGCACCTGGATGAGGCCGTGAGACAGCAAGCCGCCGCGGGTGGGGGTAAGCCCTTGGTGTTTGAACTGGTTGTTTACGATCTTCCCGACCGGGATTGTGCCGCACTGGCCTCTAACGGCGAGTTGAAGCTCGAAGATGATGGGATGAATCGTTACAAGACCGAGTATATCGATCACATTGTGACGGTGCTGCAATCGAAGCCGGCCTATCGCAATTTGCGTATCGTGGCCGTGGTAGAACCCGATTCACTGCCCAACCTGGTGACCAACATGGATCTGCCCTCCTGCACGAACGCGGCGGCAGGTTATAAAGAGGGTGTGGCCTATGCGATCGAGAAGCTGGCTGCGATGGATAATGTCTATATCTACCTCGATATGGCGCATTCCGGCTGGTTGGGTTGGGAGCATGGCGACAAGGCGGCACAGCTCTACCGGGAGGTCATGAACACTGCGGGTGGTGAGTCGCTGGTGCGCGGTTTTACCACCAATGTGGCGAACTATTCCGCCCTCGAAGAGCCCTTCAATCCCTATGACGACCAAAATGCCTACATGGATTTGATCGTCAACTGGTATGAGTGGAACCGGGTGATCGATGAGAAGAGTTTCGTGACGGGTATGCGCGAGCGTTTTCCGAATCACGCCTTCCTGATCGATACCGGACGCAATGGCTGGAGAGCGCAACCGGAGGGTGTACCGATCGAGGCGCGCACCCATCGTGGCAATTGGTGCAATATCCAGGAAGCCGGTATTGGCGAGCGGCCACGGGTTGAGCCGATGGCGGGCGTGGACGCCTATGTCTGGATCAAGCCGCCGGGTGCATCCGATGGTACCAGCGATGCCTCGCAAACTACCCCTGATGAGGAGGGTAAACGCTTTGACCCGATGTGTGGCGGGGACCCGGTGGTTCGTGAAAAGGGACAGGCCGTTGTCACGGATGCCATGAGCGGCGCTCCTGCTGCCGGCAAGTGGTTTGACGAACATTTCTTCATGTTGGTGCGGAACGCGACGCCGGCGCTACAAGGCCCCGTGGAGCCCACTCCGGACCCCGTACCGACACCGGATCCAGAGCCGACACCGGACCCCGTACCGACGCCGGATCCAGACCCGACACCGGATCCCGTACCGACACCGGATCCCGTACCGACACCGGACCCCGTACCGACACCGGATCCCGTACCGACACCGGATCCCGTACCGACACCGGATCCCGTGCCGGATCCAACTCCAGAGCCGTCACAGGGTATGTTCCGGGTCGACGCGGAAGGTGCGATCACCAGGAAGGGAGAGGAAATGCCCATACACTGCGGCGCCTGGTTCGGTTTGGAGGGCCAACAGGAACCCCCCGATGCCGAGAACAATCCAGGCGGGGCGGCACTGGAGCTTTACGTGGGTAACATGTGGTGGAATCCGACGGGACGCACCATTCAGCAGACCATGAATGAAATCAAGGCACAGGGTTTTAATGTGATCCGCTTGCCGATCGCACCCCAGACCCTTGATCCGACAGACCCACAGGGTATCGGTTGGGCGCCCTATGGCGGCGCGTTGAAGAACGATCCCTCGGTTCAGCAGGAAAATGCCCGTCAGGCGTTGGAGGATTTCATCAAGTTGGCGGACCAGAACGATCTCAATGTCATCATCGATATTCACTCCTGCTCGAACTATGTGGGCTGGCGTGCGGGACGTCTGGATGCCAAGCCTCCCTATGTGGATGCGGATCGGGAGGGTTACGTCTACACCCGTGAGGAACACTCCTGTTCCGCGGTTGGTAATCCGTCCAGCGTTACCACGGTAGCAGCCTATGGCAAGGATGCCTGGCTGAATGATCTGCGGGAAGTCGCCGGACTGTCGCAACAGTTGGGCGTGGACAACATCCTGGCGATCGACATCTTCAACGAGCCCTGGGAGTACTCCTGGGCCGAGTGGAAGGGGCTTGCCGAAGATGCCTATCAGGCCATCAGTGCGGTTAACGATGATGTACTGATCATGGTAGAGGGTATCGGTTCCGAGCTGAAGGACGGGACGAAGATCGCGCATGGCAATGAAGCATCCAATCCGAACTGGGGTGAAAACTTCTATTCGGCGGCATCCGCGCCTCTGAATATACCCAAGGAGCGTTTGGTGCTGTCACCCCATACCTATGGTCCTTCGGTATTTGTGCAGCAGCAGTTCGTGGATCCCTTGCAACCCGGGTGTGCCGGACTGGATGGTAATGCGGCAGGTGATGCCCAGTGTAATCTCGTCATCGACCCGGCAACCCTGAAGGCGGGATGGGACGAGCACTTTGGTTACCTGCGTGATCAAGGCTATGCCTTCATCGTGGGCGAGTTCGGCGGATTGTGGAACTGGCCCAACGGCGCAAGCCAGGCGGAACAGTCCCGTTGGAGTCATCTGTCTCCCGGCAAGGATGCTGAATGGCAGAACGCCTTTGTGGATTATGCCCGGGAGAAGAAGATGAACGCCTGCTACTGGGCAATCAATCCGGAGTCTGCGGATACGGGGGGGCTATATGGCACCACCTATGTTCCCGGTTCGAACGAATCCGGCTGGGGAACCTGGACATCCATTGACGGGAACAAAATGGAGATGTTGAAGCGTTTATGGGATCAGTAGGTTCCCGTAAGCCTTGATGTGTACAAGCCGAGACGAGAAATCGTCTCGGCTTTTTTTTGGAATACGGTTTGGAAAATAGGTTCTAAACTCTGAAAGCGATTCTTCATTAAGCAATACATTTTCAGCCCAGGAGGTGACCATGGTCAGTTTGTTCGATCCACTACAGGCCGGAGATTTGTTTCTGCCCAATCGTATCGTCATGGCGCCCCTGACCCGCAACCGCTCCCCGGGTCTCAAACCCGGTTCCCTGAGCGTCGAATATTATCGCCAGAGAGCCAGTGCCGGCCTGATCATCACCGAGGCGAGCCAGATCTCTCCGATGGGGCAGGGCTACCTGGACACCCCGGGGATCTACAGCGACGAGCAGACTGCCGCCTGGCGGACGGTGACGGATGCGGTGCATGCCGAGGGCGGCCGCATCGTGATTCAGCTCTGGCACGTGGGGCGCATCTCCCATACCTCCCTATTGCCCGGTGGCGCCTCGCCGGTGTCCTCTACCGACCGGGCCGCCCAGACCCTGACCTTCACCCAGGCTGGCTTCGAACCGGTCTCCACGCCCCGGGCCTTGCGCGATGAAGAGCTGCCCGGTCTGGTTGCGGATTATGCGCACGCGGCTCGCTGCGCCATGGCCGCCGGATTCGACGGGGTCGAGGTGCACTCGGCCAACACGTACCTGCTCGAGCAATTCCTGAGGGATAGTATTAATGATCGCAGCGGCCCCTACGGCGGTTCGATCCCGAACCGGGCGCGTCTGCTGCTCGAGGTGATGCGGGCTGTTTGTGAAGCCATCGGCGCCGGTCGGGTCGGAATTCGGCTCAGCCCGATGACTCGGTTTGGCGGCTCCAGCGAACTGGACAGCGACCCGCAGGCGCTGTACGGCTACGTGGTGGATCAACTGGCGCCCATGGGGCTCGCCTATCTGCATGTCATCGAAGGTGAAACCGGTGGTGACCGGGTGCCGGACAACGCCCCCGCATTCGACTATGGGGCCTTGCACAGGGCATTTCCCGGAGCCTGGATGGTCAATAACGGCTACGACCGGGAGGCGTCGTTGCAGGTGGTGGCTTCGGGGGCGGCCGACCTCGTGGCGTTTGGACGCGCTTATATTGCCAATCCGGATCTGCTACGCCGCTTGCGTGAGGATGCGCCGCTCAATCCGCTGCGCGCGGAGCTGCTCTACGGAGGCGGCGCCGAAGGTTACACGGACTACCCGTTCCTGGATTGAAGTCGGCGGCTTCAGGCGGGCGCCAGTTCACGCTCCATGGCCGTGGCCAGCAGGCTCAATTGCCCGCCCCACAGGCGATAGATCAACAGGCGGCTGTGCTCGCACAGGTCTGCGACAAATCCCGGCAGCCAGCCCAGCAGGTGATCCCGCCACAGACGTTCCCGCCAGGCCCGGGCCTCGGGGGCCTGGGATTCATCCAGGTAGGCGGCGAATTGCAGCTGGGTGCCGAGAAAGTCTGCGGCTACCCCCTCCGCATCCAGGCCGGCATCCCGGTAGAGGGTTCGGAGCCGCTGTACGACCGGTCCTTCCATGATCTGATCCCGGTACACCGATTCGAAAGGCGGTGCGACGGTCCGGGGGCGTCCGTTGAGGAACAGCCGGGAAAACTCCGCCTGCCATTCCGCCAATGCTGTGTTGGCCAGCTCCTCGAGGCCGAGGGCCAGCCAGGGGTGGTGGTGGACCAGGTTGTTCAGCCGACTCAGGGAATCAACTCCGGGCCGGCTGAGCATCAGGTGGTGTATCTGCAACTGTGAGGTTTGGCTCATTTTTTATTTCCTGGCAGGGGCTGAGACTCAGCAGCGCCCGTGATGCACTGTCCGATGGGCGATGTTTTGCGGGGTCTGTGTGCGGCAAGATCAGATTCCCGCGGGAGAGTTCAGTGTCCTGAAGTATCGTGCCATGGCCAGGCCTGGGAATTTCCGCTCCATGGGAGGCGCTCCTGCATGATCGATATGTGCCACGATTCCGGATCGGGCTTGATGGTTGTCGATGTCCCGTACTATGGACTGGGAGGCTGAAATATCAGGGGGGGTGCGGTGGTGTGTCCACTGCTAAATGGAGGTGGGTTGATATGGATCAAGTGGACCGGTGTCCAGCCGGTCTCGACGTTTAGTAACGAAGTGATTCTCGTTGGCAGCACTCAATCGCTGGGTGTTGCGTAGAGTGTGTAATCGATGGTCTTGATAAGGTCGATGCGGCGAACCTGGCCCATATCCGGGACGTCGACCATTTCTTCATCGTAGGGATCGCGGTTGCCGAAGTCGCGTACGGAGATGTCCTTGACCGCGAAATACAGCTTCGTACCGAGCTGCAAGCGAGCCTCGTCTTCGGGTTGCAGGCGTAGCTGCGCCCAGATCTGATTGTAGCCCCTGTTGGGTTTTTTGATCTGATTGGCCACCGCCGTGGTGTAGGTAAAGCCGACATCCGCGTTGGGTACGATGATGGCAGGCGTCGCGGCGGCGTAGGAGGCGTTGCTGATCGGAGAAAAGGCGTACCTCACTTCATAGAGCGCGTTGCAGGTGAGGCAGCGGTACTTATCGTTGAACGAGATGTCGAAGAGGTGCGTCGCGGGGCCGTAGCCAACGCCGATGTTGGCGATGGTTTCATCGTTTTCCGGCTGTGTCTCGACATAGAGCTCGACCTGATCCATGTACATGATCGCTGGCGATGATGGGGGAAGCACGCCGGTGAATGCAAACTTGACTGTGCGTGCGAAGTAGGCCTGAGGATCCCCTGGTGCATCGAATCCTCCGGCGCGATATTGCGAATACGGACTTGGATCGCCACTGTTGTTGTGCAGTGGGTGGGCGTCAAAGAGGATATGTGTCCAACCGCCGAGCGGGATGTTGGAGACGTAGTGATAGTAGTGATCTCCGCCCCCGTTATCGATGAATGGATAGTAGGAAAACGTGATGTCGGGGCGATTCGAGGTGCTCTGGACGATGCCTGCGGGCTGCCTGATCCAAACGCTCAGGCGGTTGGCGTCCTGCATTTCGTCGATGGTATTGGTCTGGCTTCCGGAATTCACGTAGCAGTAGAAAGAACCGGGGACATCGTGCGCGGCAATGGGGTCTTGGCCGGTGTCGACATATCCGTCGTACTGTTCCTTGTAGCGTACCTCCAGGCCCGCATAGGCAACCGAGCCAAGGTCATCGTAAGCCCCTCCGGTGGCGACAAAACGAAAAGCCCCGCTCCCTGAGATACTGACCGCGTTGGTCACGTCGGCGTATCCGTAGCGCAGCCAGCCCATGTGGTCGGAATTGTAGCCGTTGTAGTAGGGATAAAACTGGCGATTGATACCGCGCGCATCAGCGGTCGACAGAAATCCCCCTGCGTTCAACATGTAGCCCACCGGATCTTGTACCGGGCTGTGGTAGGTCCAGCCGGAAAAGCCGTCGTAGACGTTGCCGTTGGTTGTATCGAACCCGAGCAGCACATGCCGCAGCGCCGGTTCCTCGGCACCCTCGCCCGGACAGGTCAGGTCGGTGCCGCTGCAGTTCTGATCGATTCCATCGCCGCAGATTTCTACGGCACCCGGATGAATCTGCTCATTCGTATCGTCACAATCGGTGTTGGCGGACACATAGCCTTCTGGCGCCTCGCAGGCCTGAGTCGTGGTCAGGGCATTACCGTAATGGTCGCCATCCGTGTCTTCATAGAAGGTCAATGAGTCCGCCTCACTGCAATCGCCGTCAGCGGTTGCTGAAACGGTGATACGTACCCGGGCGGAGTTGGAGACGAGGCCGTCGTTATCGGCAATGGTGTAGCTGAAACTGTCCTGTCCGCTGAACTCGGACAACGGAGTGTAGGTGACAACGCCGTTCTCGATGTGCTCGATCGATCCGTTCACCGGTTGCGCGGTAATGTTCACTGAGGACAAATCGAGGCTGCCGTTGTCCGTATCATTGGCGGCGACATGGATTTGCACGGAGACTCCGGCGCTTGTCGCGGCTTCATCGTCAAGCGCATTGGGCGCGTTGGCGGTAGTGCAAATCAAGTCCGCGCCGCTGCAGTTTTGATCGATGCTGTCCCCGCAGATTTCAACGGCGCCGGGGTGGATGGCGGCATTGGTATCATCGCAATCGGAATTGCCGGCTACATAGCCTTGCGGCGCCTCGCAGGCTTGCAGGGTGACTTGAGGATTGCCGTAACGGTCGCCATCCGCATCTTCGAAGAAGGTCAGTCGGCCTGCCTCGCCGCAGTCGTTGTTGACGGTACTTGAAACCGTGATGCTCACCCAGGCCGGGTCTGAGACATGGCCGTCATTGTCGGCAATGGTGTAACTGAAGCGATCCGATCCGCTAAACCCCCTCCCGGGCGTATAGGTTATGAGTGCGTTTTCGATGGAATCGATCGTACCGTTTGCCGGTTGCGAGGCGATACTGACAGAGGTTAAATCCAGACTGCCATCGTCGGAATCGTTGGCGGCGACAGGGATCGTCACGGAGACACCGGCGATTGTCGATGCCTGATCGTCAACGGCACTGGGAGCGGTGGGCGACGACTGATGGTCGTCGGATGAACTGTTTTCCTCAGAAGAACCTGTTTCCCCACAGGCGACACACAGCATCAAAATGAGCGACAACGGAAAAAACGAAAAAACTCTGCGTTTCAGCCCAAACATCGAACCCCTTCCTGTCGGCTGGCCAATTGACGAACAATTATCGCCAGACACTCCTAATCTCTGCCTGAGCGAGTTAAATACCTGGGATTATTTTTGCGGTAAAGCGATTCGGTTTTTTCAATAATCAAAAATGCGATATCTGTTACATAAACGGCGTTTATATGAATCGCTGCTTGTGTCGTCTGGCGGTGTGCAAGACGGATTCGGAAGGGTGCGCTGACTGATTCAAATCCGGTTTACCCACGCCGAGGAATTCGATCGCGTCCGTGTTACGGTCTTGCCCGTGAATCACCTTGTTTGACCGGTTTCGTCACGCCTAGTGAAGCGCAGTCATTGATTCTCCCCCTGACCGATGGCCGCTCCTGGAACCGCTGCACCTTCCGCGAGATTTACACGACACCCGAGCGAGAAACGCTTCCGGCCTCAGAGCGAAGCGGAGGTGTTGGCGGGCATACGCCGCTGCGTCGATTTGTGGGATTAGGATATCAAACATCCGGAGGCCTGGATTACTTCCGCTTTTCAATTTGACACTCCGGTATTGAGCGCTCTTCTACATCCAGCCCCAATTCCTTCAATTCGCTGGCATCGAATACCCGTGAACGGGTGTGAAAGGCCTTGCCTTCCGGTCCTTCCAGTGAAAATGTGCCTCCGACTCCTTCAATGACATCGATAATCAGCTGGGTGTGCTTCCAGTACTGGTACTGGGATTTGCTCATATAGAAAGGACAGCCTCCGATGTCACCCAGGTATTCATCCTGGGGCCCGATGGTGAGTTCACCGGGAAGAAAACAGTTGGCGGCGCTGTTATCGCAACACCCGCCCGATTGGTGGAAGAACAGTCCGTCGCCGTGTTTCTGTTTCAGTAATTCAATCAGATCGAGTGCTGCTTCTGTGGCGATTACCTTGTCGATCATGTCCGTCTCCAATATTTGCGGTATGGCGATCCTTCCCGCGCAGGGCGCCAATTTAGCCTTCGCCCGAGTGGCGTAGGCCATCCGGGATCACACCAAGTGTGAATTCCAGAAATCAACTCATTCCCACGCTCTGCGTGGGAATGCCTACTAAGCCTGTTGTGACGATCAGTCTTGCGGGGTGATCCGCGCCCCGGTCTGCGTTCCCACGCGGAGCGTGGGAACGAGAAAATAAAGCGGGACGGTTACCCGTCCCGCTGATTTCCTAAAGCAGTATAGGACACTACACTAGCCTTAACCTCATGGTTCACCCAGGTGAACGACTAGGATCAGAAGAAACCGAGTTTCTCTTCGCTGTAACTGACCAGCAGATTTTTGGTTTGCTGATAGTGGTCCAGCATGATCTTGTGGGTTTCACGGCCAATGCCTGATTCCTTGTAGCCACCGAAGGCGGCATGAGCGGGGTAGGCGTGGTAGCAATTGGTCCAGACCCGCCCGGCCTTGATGGCGCGGCCCATACGGTAGGCCACATTGCCATTCCGGGACCAGACGCCGGCGCCGAGGCCGTAGAGCGTGTCGTTGGCGATCTCCAGGGCTTCCGCCTCGTCCTTAAAGGTGGTGACCGCCAGAACCGGGCCGAAGATCTCCTCTTGGAAGATGCGCATTTTGTTATGGCCCTTGAACAGGGTGGGTTGCACATAGTAACCGCCACCCAGTTCACCCTCCAGTTGCGCCTGCTGGCCGCCGATGAGGCATTCGGCGCCTTCATCCTTTCCGAGTTGCAGATAGGAGAGGATCTTGGTGAGTTGCTCCTTCGAGGCCTGGGCGCCCATCATGGTGTCGGTATCGAGGGGGCTGCCTTGTTTGATGGCGGCGACACGCTTGAGTACCCGTTCCATGAACGCGTCGTAGATGGATTCCTGGATCAGGGCGCGACTGGGGCAGGTACAGACCTCGCCCTGGTTAAACGCGAACAGCACCAGGCCTTCAATCGCTTTGTCGAGGAAGCTGTCATCCTTATCCATCACATCGGCAAAGAAGATATTGGGGGATTTGCCACCCAATTCCAAAGTGGCTGGGATCAGGTTATTGGCAGCGGCCTGGGCGATCACCCGGCCGGTTGTGGTTGAGCCGGTGAAGGCAATCTTGGCAATGCGCTTGCTCTGCGCAAGGGGCATCCCCGCTTCGCGCCCCAGGCCGTTGACAATATTGAGGACCCCGGGGGGCAACAGGTCAGCGATGAGTTCCATCAGGATCAAGATCGAAATCGGCGTCGATTCGGCGGGTTTGAGCACCACGCAGTTACCGGCACCCAGGGCTGGGGCCAATTTCCACGCCGCCATCAGGATTGGAAAGTTCCACGGAATGATTTGACCGACCACGCCCAGGGGCTCATGAATATGGTAAGCCATGGTGTTTTCATCGATCTCACTGATACCGCCTTCCTGCGCGCGCAGCGCTCCTGCGAAATATCGAAAGTGATCGGAGGACAGGGGCAGGTCAGCGGCCAGGGTTTCGCGGATCGGTTTTCCGTTATCCACGGTCTCGGCATAGGCGAGCAGCTCCAGATTCGCATCGATTCGATCGGCGATTTTGAGCAGAATATTGGAACGCTCGGTGGTGGACGTTTTACCCCAGGCATCGGCGGCGGCGTGGGCGGCGTCCAATGCCCGTTCAATATCCTCAGCGCTTGAACGGGCTGCCTGTGTGTACACTTCACCGGTGATGGGCGTTACGACATCCATATACGCTCCCTTGGCGGGGGCGATCCACTCTCCACCGATGAAGTTGTCGTAACGGTCTTTAAAAGTGATTTTGGCATCGGCTGTGCCGGGAGCTCCATAGATCATGGTTTTCCTCCAGTCTTAATGTTGGTGTTATGCGTTGCGGCCCGCCATGTGCAGCCGTCCGATCATATTGACAAGATGCATGCCATTTCGGGTGAGGAAAAAATATCTAATAATTACATTGTGTTATGTAGATTCTGCGGTGTGGAAGCGGTGACTTGAAACGTTCCGGAATACAACACCTGTCTCATTATGTGACACCCGGGATGGGATGGAGCGGTTGCGTCGGAAGGGTAACGACCTATACTGAACAATTCGATCATTGCCCAAGTAGAGGAATGTTGCATGAATACCGCATCATGCGCGACGGATCTGCAAAAAGCCCGCAAATATTTTCTCGAGCATGGCGATTGCCCGCAGGGTGTCATCAATGAACGCGTTGCCCGCTCTTGGCAGCGGAGCCTTGCCGCGGGACTCACACCCACGGGCCGCATGAGCGAAATGGAACACTTCACAGGCAATCGCCTGAGTGGCGTCCTGTCGCGTAACCAAGACCTGCTTGCCCATGCCCGCCCGGTGATGGAGTACCTCTACGATCAGATGCGGGACAGCCATAGCATGATCATTCTGACCGACCGGCGTGCCACACTCATGAAAACACTGGGTGATGTGGACTTTCTAACCAAAGCCGAACGGGTGGCGCTGTCGGTCGGTGCGTCCTGGCAGGAACAGGTTCGAGGCACCAATGCCATCGGCACGGCTCTCGCCGAAACGGACAGTATTGAGATTATCGGCGCAGAGCATTATCTGGAACGCAACGGATTTCTCACCTGTGCGGCGGCTCCCATCATGGCCGGCGATGCCACCTTAATGGGCGTAATCGATGTCTCCGGCGATTACCGCAACCGCCACCCCCATACCCTGGGGCTGGTCAGCATGGCTGCGCGGATGATCGAGAATCGACTGATTCTCACCGACGATCGTCATTCAATGTGTCTGCGTTTACATGCCGATCCACATGGTATTGGCACCGTTGCGGAGGGGATTGTCACCCTCTCGGAGGATGGCATCGTGACCGGCGCCAATCGCGCAGGACTCGCCATGCTGGGTCTCAACGCCCTCGATCTGGATGTGATGCCCCTGTACCGGGTGTTCACAACAGGTTTCGAGGCGTTCCTCTCATGGCATCGGCGTCACCCGGATCAGGCCATGCAGGCACAACTGCGGGATGGCAGCCGATTGTTCACGCGGGTACAGATGGAGCGGCGAAGGACTCTCCCCCAGGCGGCCGCGCCCGTGAGCAAAACCGAAGCAGACGCGCTGGCGCTGCTCGACAGTGGCGATGCCGTGTGGCGTAAGGCGGCCGATAAGGCGCGACGAATTCTCGGCAAACCGATTCCTTTGTTGATTCAGGGGGAGTCGGGTGTTGGTAAAGAGTATTTCGCGCGGGCGGTACATGACAGTGGCCCGCGAAAGAAAGGTCCCTTTGTTGCCATCAACTGTGCCGCTCTGCCGGAGAATCTTGTAGAGGCCGAGCTGTTTGGATATTGCGCCGGGGCGTTTACCGGGGCGCGGCGCGAGGGCTATCAGGGTCGCTTGCGCGAAGCGCACGGCGGCACCCTGTTTCTCGATGAGATTGGCGACATGCCATTAGCGATGCAGACCCGTCTGTTGCGCGTACTCCAGGAGCGCTCGGTCACGCCGCTGGGAGGCGGCAAGACGATCGAGGTGGATTTTTCCCTGATCTGCGCGACGCATCACAAGCTCAGCGAAGAAGTCCACAAGGGGTTATTCCGTCAAGATCTCTACTACCGTATCAACGGGCTTGCGGTAAGTCTGCCCGCGCTCCGTGAACGCAGCGATCTACCCGTGCTGACGCAACGTGTTCTGCAGGAGATCAACCCGGATCGTAGTGTTTACCTTTCAACCCGCCTGCTTCCCCTGTTTGCGGCTCATCCCTGGCCGGGCAATCTGCGTCAGTACGTCAACGTGCTGCGCACCGCCAGCGCCATGCTGGATGATCACGAGCATTGTATTGACCTGCAGCATCTCGCGGATGATCTGATCGAGGAGCTATCGGAAAAGCCGAGGATTTCCGCGGAACCCAGCAATTTGTCTCGAAATCTCAAGCAGCTATCCCTCACGACGATTCGAAGCACCCTGGAAGAGTGCGGCGGCAATGTCTCCAAGACAGCGCGTATCCTGGGTATCAGTCGGCAAACGCTGTATCGCAAATTAAAATCCAGCTAACACGCTGTTATTAACCCGGCCACCAAATATGTCGTCTTCGGGGCTTCAAGCATGTCCTTGATCAAGGCTTGGCTCGCGGAGAAGGGTCGCTCCCTTGTCAAGAGCCAAAACGCAGAGCAAAGGCATGCTTCGGCTGAATACGACATATTTGGTGGCCGGGTTAATAAAACCTGCTCAGAGGGTAGGATTCTGCTGCGAAACTGCCTGAATACGCTTGTTTACTCCGGTATGCCTCGCTTACTCGGTGAATTTCAACGGGCTGTCAATCGTCTTCTTCGTCGTCATGATCATCTTCATCCTCATGATCATCATGATCATCGTAATCGTCTTCATCCTCATCCAGTTCGATTCGGGTGGCGATCAGTACTCCGTCAAGGTAATCGCCAAAGGCTTCAACTCGGCTTTCGCCGGTATAGGACACCCTGGAGACATCGACAAGCACGCCGAATATGCGGATGGTGTTGGCATCAACGGCCTCAGCAGGCCCCTCGATTTCGCCATTGTAGCTCCGTGGTGAGCGCTGGCGTTCCAGTTTACTGGCGATCAGCATTCCGTCCTGGGTAAACACTCGGGCTTCCAGGTAGTCCGTGTCGTTGAGCTCCGCCAGAGTAAAGCTCGACTCGTCTTCGAGGTCACTGTCCAAGATGGTGCTTCGAGTAACCTGAATGGTCTGTCCGAGCAGTACCAGGGTATCCCCCTGGACATCGATCAGACGGCTATCGATCCGGCCGCCCATTTCGCCGCGCTCGGAATCCTCCTCATAGCGCAGCTCGATCTCCCTCGCAATCAGGGTGGTGCCCTGCATTTCACCCTTCACTTCGACAACGCGGCCCAGGATGAGGCGGTCGGTGGCTCCGCTGTAGTCGGTGGCCGAGGCATCGACCCATTGGCCGTTGACGGCAAACCGGTCTTGCGCATCCAAAGCCGTGGTGATGCGTCCTTCGATCTCTACCGATTCCCCGTCCTGCGCCACGGGCGAGGGACCCTGCCCCAGGATCTCGAGGGTCTCCGCCTCGAAAGCGGATCCAATGAATCGGCTGCCGGTGACCGTCACGAGCGCCCCTTCGGCCGGTAAGGTCATCGATGCATCCAGACTGACGGGCAGCTGTCCGATGTAGAATGTGGTGTCTGATGGATCGAGCGCCAGGCCGGTGACCTGCAGGGTTTCACCACCCCAGGCGAGGCTCCGCACCGCAATCCGGGTGGCCAGTATCTCGCCGCCGCCATCCGTGAATCCGCTGACTTCCAACACGGCGTTGACCGGCAGGGTCTCCATGGGGGTGGCATCGAGGGGATTGTCGTAGACCGTGTCCGGATCCACGTGGACGATCTGCCCCATCACATCGAACGCGCTGCCGCTGCTGATTCGGTTGGCCTCGATCACTCCGATGATCTGACTGCTGTAGGTCACCTGGTAGGCCTCGCCCGTGACGCCATCGGGGTTGATGGTTCCGTTGACCCGCACCACCATGCCCACAGCGATGTCCTGCTGCGTTGCGGATCGGTCGTCGACCTGGAACTCGGCCTGGTCCGTCTCATACTCGATGCCGTTGACGAAGATCGAACCGTAGCCGGTTACCCGGCCCTGGCTCACGCCGGTGCCGCCAATGCCCCCCTCGGCCACCTGGCCGTCGCCACCACCGCCACAGCTGACCAGAAGAATCAGGATTGCGGTGTACAGAAACAGCTGGAGTGGGTGGATAGGGTTAGGCATAAGTTCAGACGTCCCGTTCAAAGTAGTAAATGCCGATTCCGGCCTGTTTGCGTCCTGTGCCCTCGATCCCGGGGGCCAGGTCCCGATCGTATTGTGAGAGGTATTTGTCGCAGGCCACCAACAGGGCCTGAGCCCGCTCAGCGCTCATGCTGCGGAGTTCCGGCAGAGCCTCCGCGGGCAGATTGTTGTAGGAAACCTTGCGCTGGAAATAGGGGGTTTGCGATTTTGCCTGCAGATTGTGATCGATGGTGGCGATCAGAAGCTCCACGTCAGTGCCCAGAATGTGCAGTTTGCTGGCCTCGTCGGTGCGCGGGATGTATCCGTCGCTGAGCAGGGTGATTTTGCCGTTTTCGTCCTTGGCGATGGTCCCCACCCGCGCCAGTTCGTCGTAGATCGCCCGGGGCGGCACGTCGCCGCTGTGTTCCCGAACCAGATCGCTGAAATTGTGTTTGCCCTTATCGAAATGCAGCGGTGCGGGGGCGCCCTTTTTGGTCTGGAACCGCTCATCCCGCAGCCAGCCTGAAATGACCCGGGCGGCGCGGTTGT
This sequence comes from Candidatus Thiodiazotropha sp., assembly GCA_050305635.1. Taxonomy (GTDB): domain Bacteria; phylum Pseudomonadota; class Gammaproteobacteria; order Chromatiales; family Chromatiaceae; genus Thiodiazotropha. Next base: position 90,358 of record JBNLFS010000096.1, read on the forward strand.
ACTGGTGGGCGATCGCGCTGTCATCCGGGGTTTCGATCTTCTGCAGGCGGCTCACCTCCTTGCGGGTGAGGCCGGTGATGACGGAGACCCGGGAGACGGTCTGTTTGCGCCCCGCGATGCCGAATTCCCGGGAGGCGACATCCATGAACGTCCACTTGCTCAAATCGGCGAAATCTCCATAGGTGAAGCCGTTGCGCAGCATGAGCCGGACCAGTGGTCTTAGCAGTTTCAGGATGGAGGAAGTGAGTACTTTGCGGATCTCGTCCATAGCGTCTGTCTTACTGTTGCGTGACGGTGTTTATTAATCCGACTGTACGGCTGAATCGGTACGAATGTCGTTGATATTTATCGATTCTGTCGAAGTTTGACCCAAGCGTCAGGCTGAGTAGTCCGGTGAGCGCGCACGCGGCTTCAAGTAAGGGGCGTGACCGTTCAGATGGGAAAATTCTCCCAATACTGCTTTGGCAATTATAGTGCTGCCAGGGTGTTGCGACAATTGGCAACCTCGGTTTTTATGCAATCCTGTGATGCAGGTCAGCATCTGATCATGGTGCTAAGGCCTGGCTTGAGGCGTCGAACATGTATCCCCGGGGGATTGTGTGTTAGATTCCTCTCTTTTTCGAACCAGGAATCATCCGCATGTCACTTGATCGTTCCGACGTTGAGAAGATCGCTCATCTCGCGCGAATGGCGCTGGATGAGTCGCAGATCGATAACTACGCCTCCGAGTTGAGCAACATCCTCGCCCTGGTGGAGCAACTGGAACAGGCGGATACCTCCGGTATCGAGCCCATGTCCCATCCCCTGCACATGGCCCAGCGTCTGCGTGACGATGAAGTCACCGAAACCAATCGTCGGGAGGCCAATCAGGCGATTGCGCCGCAAGTGGAGAACGGGCTCTACCTGGTACCCAAGGTAATCGAATAGGGCGCACCCGTCCCCATCGCAGCGGTGATCCTTTCCGGTTTCCGCCCAAGGGACAGAACCTGTCAGCCTACGTTTAACAGGCAGTAACTCAGACCATGCATACGAAAACCATTGTCGAGCTGGGCGCCGGACTCAAGGCCGGCGAATTTACCAGTGTTGAATTGACCCGGCACTTTCTTGAGCGGATCGAGCGTCTCAATGGCGAGCTCAACGCTTTCGTGACGGTCACGCCGGAAACCGCCCTGCAGGAGGCCGAGGCCGCTGATCGCCTGCTTCAGTCCGCTCAGGCGGGGCCATTGACCGGCATCCCCATCGCACAGAAGGACATCTTCTGCACCCAGGGTGTGAAAACCAGCTGCGGATCGCGCATGCTGGATAATTTTATCTCACCCTACGACGCCACCGTGGTGGAGCGCCTCAAACAGGCGGGCATCGTCTCTCTGGGCAAGGCCAATATGGACGAGTTCGCCATGGGTTCCTCCAACGAAACCAGTTTCTACGGACCTGTGCGCAATCCCTGGGACCGGAGCCGTGTGCCTGGCGGATCTTCCGGTGGTTCGGCGGCCGCGGTCGCGGCGCGCATGGCGGTGGCCGCCACCGGTACCGATACCGGCGGTTCGATCCGCCAGCCGGCGGCCCTGTGCGGTCTGACCGGGCTCAAGCCCACCTACGGCCGGGTCTCCCGTTTCGGCATGATCGCCTTCGCCTCAAGCCTGGATCAGGCCGGACCCATGGCCCAGAGTGCGGAGGATGCGGCGCTGCTGCTGCAGGCCATCGCGGGGTTCGATACCTGGGATTCCACCTGCGCCAATGAACCGGTGCCCGACTATTCCGCAACGCTGAACGATTCCCTGGAGGGACTGCGGATCGGTTTGCCCGTGGAGTATTTCGGCGAGGGCCTGGATCCGGCGATTGCCGCCAGCATCCAGGCGGCGATCGATGTCTACAAGGGGCTGGGCGCCGAAGTGGTGGAGATCAGTCTGCCCAACAGCGCCCTGGCGGTGCCCACCTATTATGTGGTGGCGCCCGCGGAGTGCTCCTCCAATCTCTCCCGCTTCGACGGGGTGCGATTCGGTTACCGCTGTGAGGACCCGAAGGATCTCGAGGATCTCTACAAGCGTTCCCGGGGCGAGGGTTTCGGCGCGGAGGTGAAACGCCGCATCATGATCGGCACCTATGCGCTTTCGGCGGGTTACTACGATGCTTATTACCTAAAGGCCCAGCAGACCCGCCACCTGATCTCCGACGATTTCAGCCAGGCGTTTGCAAAGGTCGATGTGATCATGGGGCCCACCTCGCCGGCGACCGCTTTCGGTCTGGGTGAGAAGACCGACGATCCGGTTACCATGTACCTCAACGACATCTACACCATCGCCGCCAACCTGGCCGGTCTGCCGGCTCTGTCGCTGCCGGTGGAGCCGGTCAACGGTCTGCCGGTGGGGCTGCAGATTGTGGGTAACTATTTCGCCGAGGGGAAACTGCTGAACGTGGCGCACCGCTATCAGCAGGAAACCCGGTGGCATCGGCAGATGCCGGAAGAATACGTTTTTTGAATTATGAATTATGAATTTTAAATTATGAATTGAGGTACTCGCTTCGCTCGCCTTTTTCATAATTTAAAAAACGTGCGCAAAGCGCACACATCAATTCAAAATTCAAAATTGAAAATTCAAAATTACTGAGAAAAGTTATGCAGTGGGAAACCGTAATCGGCTTGGAAATCCACACCCAGCTGGCCACCCGGTCGAAGATATTCTCCGGCGCCTCCATCGCCTACGGTGCGGAGCCCAACACCCAGGCCTGTATTATCGACCTCGGTTTTCCGGGGGTTCTGCCGGTGCTCAACGAGGCTGCCGTGGACATGGCGCTGATGTTCGGTCTGGCGGTCAATGCCGAGATCAGCGAGCGTTCGGTGTTCGCGCGGAAAAACTACTTCTATCCCGACCTGCCCAAGGGCTACCAGATCAGCCAGTTCGAACTGCCCATTGTCGGTAAGGGCAGCCTCACCATCGATCTGGAGGATGGGAGCCAGAAGGTGATCGGCATCACCCGGGCCCACCTGGAGGAGGATGCGGGCAAGTCCCTGCATGAGGATTTCCACGGCATGAGCGGTATCGACCTGAACCGGGCCGGCACCCCGTTGCTGGAGATCGTCTCGGAACCGGACATGCGGTCCATTAAGGAGGCGGTGGCCTATGCCCGCAAGATCCATCAGCTGGTGGTCTATCTGGGGATCTGCGATGGCAACATGCAGGAGGGTTCCTTCCGCATCGATGCCAACATCTCTTTACGCCCCTTCGGCCAGGAAACCTTCGGCACCCGTACCGAACTGAAGAACATCAACTCCTTCCGCTTCATGGAGCGCGCCCTGCATTTCGAAACGGAGCGCCAGATCGACCTGCTGGAGAGTGGCCGCGAGGTGATCCAGGAGACCCGTCTGTACGACGCGGACCGGGACGAGACCCGCTCCATGCGCAGCAAGGAGGAGGCCAACGACTACCGCTACTTCCCCGATCCCGACCTGTTACCGGTGGAGATCACCGAGCAGCGCCGGGAGGACGCCCGGGCTCGTCTGCCGGAGCTTCCGGATCAGAAATGCGCGCGTTTCGAATCCGCCTACCAGCTCAATTCGGACGATGCCCTGATGCTCACCCAGAGTCGCGCCCTGGCGGACTACTATGAGGCCGTGGTTGCCAGTGGCGCCGAGTCCAAAATGGCCGCCAACTGGGTGACCGGGGACCTGAAGGGCGCTCTCAACAAGGCGGGTCTGGAGATTCATGCGTCTCCGGTTTCAGCGCAACAGTTGGGCGGGTTGTTGATTCGCATCGCCGACGGAACCCTCTCGGGGAAACTCGCCAAGCAGGTGTTCGAGGCCATGTGGCAGGGTGAGGGGGATGCCGACACGGTGATCGAGACCAAGGGGCTGAAGCAGATCACCGACAGCGGCCAGATCGAAACCCTCATCGACGAGATCATCGCCGCCAACCCGAAACAGGTGGAGCAGTTCCGCGCCGGCAAGGACAAGCTGCTGGGCTTCTTTGTCGGTCAGGTGATGAAGCAGACCCAGGGCAAGGCGGATCCGGGCCAGGTGAACGAGATCCTCATCAGCAAACTCAAGGGATGATCGGGTAACCCGCATCAATTTGCATGCGGATGGATGCAGCGGCAGCAGGCAGATCGGCGCAACACGGTCGCCCCGTGGGGGCGGTGACACAGTTTGAGGGTTAACACGATGGCGGTATCCGGATGGCTTAAAAGCGGACTGGTGTTGTTGTTCTGTTCGCCGCCGATGCTGCAGGCCGCACTGTGGCAGGACCAGCCTCCCGCCGAACCCGAGGTGTCCGCACGCAGTGTGGCGCCTGTGTACTACCGGGCGCTCACGCTGAACCGGGATGGGATGCAGGTGCTGCTGGATCAGTCCCCCCTGGAGAACGGGATCCTGCAAACCGGTGGCGAACCCTTGGAGTTGCCCCTGCCGAAGGGGGGATTCATCCGCTTGTACGTAGAGGCCTCGCCGGTGATGGCCCCTGAACTGGCCACGCGTTATCCGGCGATACGCACCTACCGGGTGCGGGGTGTGGACCAGGCCGGGGTCACCGGGCGGGTGGATCTCACCCCTCTGGGCTTTCACGCCCTGCTCAACACCCCCTCAGGCAGTGTGTTCATCGACCCCGACGGCAACGGGGGTTATCGCAGCTTTTACAAACAGGATTACGCACGAGCCAATCCCCAGGCGGGTCAGGCCCATGTGTGCCACCATCCGCAGCATGCGCCGGGAGCGCTCAAGGCCTGGCGCTCGTCGAACCTGCAGCCGGCCGCCCGAACCCTGAGCGGCAGCCAGCGCCGTATCTACCGTCTCGCGGTGGCGGCGACCGGGGAGTATACCGACTATTTCGGTGGCCGCACCGACCTGGCCCTGGCGCAGATCGTCACGGCCATCAACCGGGTCAACCAGATCTACGGCAGGGATCTTGCGGTACAGTTTCAACTGGTCGGCAACAATGACCGGATCATCTACCGTGACGCGGACTCAGATCCCTACACCCATCGCGCCGACGCCATCCCGACCATGCTTGAGGAGAACCAGCAGACTCTGGATTACATCCTCGGCAGCCGCCAATATGACATCGGTCACCTGTTCGGCCTGGTCGGCGGCGGACTCGCCACCCTGGGTTCCGCCTGTATGGATTACAAGGCCCAGGCCTACACCGGAACTCCGCAGCCCGACAGCGATGTGTTCTACATCGATTTCGTGGCCCATGAACTGGGTCACCAGCTTAACGCCAACCACTCTTTCAACGGCACCAGCGCCAACTGTGGCGGGATCAATCGGAATCCACCCACCGCCATGGAGCCGGGCAGCGGTTCCACGATCATGAGCTACGCCGGGATCTGCGGCGACGAGGACCTGCAGGCCCATTCGGATGCCACCTTCCATGCGGTGAGCATCCAGGAGATGCATGAATTCATCACCACCGGCAGCGGTCATCGCTGCGGTGCGCTGGTGAGTACCGGCAACACCGCACCCGTGGTGGATGCGGGGGCGATGGGTGACGACGGACCTTACAGCCTGCCTATCGGCACCCCGTTCCGGCTCACCGGTCAGGCCCAGGATGCGGAGGGCGACCCGCTCTCCTACCAGTGGGACGAGATGGATGCGGGCGGGGACAGCGGCGCCACCGATGCGCAGACCATCGGCACCGACATCCCCGGCCAGCCCAATCCCCTATTCCGATCCTTTCGCCCCAAATCGAGTCCGGAACGCTACGTGCCCCGTCTCAGCACCCTGCTGAGCGGCCAGTTCGATATGGGTGAAACCCTGCCGGAGACCGATCGGGCGCTGAATTTCCGGCTCACCGTTCGGGACGGTGCGTCCGGGGTGGGGGACGATGATCTGAGGATTCAGGTGGATCCCAGTCTCGGGGTGTTCGCGGTGACCGGTGGATCGCTGAACAATGGGGGCATCTTCTCCGCGGGGTCGACCCAGTCCATCCATTGGTCCGTGTCGGGCACCGATCAGGAGTGCCAGCAACTGAAGATCAGTCTGCTCAGCCTCAACGACGCGGATACTCCGACGCGCTACTGCGACTTGAACGATGCTGGCCTGGAGGTGCTCGATCTGGGGGACTTCCCCAATATCGGCATGGCGACAGTGACCCTGCCGAACGCCGGCCTGCGGAATGGACGGATCATGCTGTCCTGTAACACGGGACTGTTCTTCAACCTCTCCCATGAAAACATCCGCATCCTGGCCCCGGGTATGATCGCCAGCGATTGCAAACCCATCGACGGGGAGGATCGGGAGCACGGCACGGTCTTCACCGATGCGGACAGTGCGGCGAAGTTCGACAGTCCGGGAGGCGGGGGGGCGTTGTGGTTTCTGAACCTGCTGCTTGGGGTGTTTGCATTGGGTTCGATCAGGTCCACTCGCAGTAGAGGACACTAAGGCGGAACGAAGACGAATTCGGAGTCAGCGTACCTTGAGACAGTGGGCGATCATAATGCGGTTGTAGTCGGCAGCATAATCCGAGGCCCGCTGAAGCAGGTTTCGATGGGCGTCACCCAGTACGATATCGGTGGTGCCCTCCAGAGGGCGAATGCCGCAACGTTTCTTGGCGTCATCGCTTCTGTCGGGTTCCACCCCGGGGAGCACCGGCACCCGCCCGGACAGGGCCAGCAGGCGTAGATCGTTGTGCACGATCGCGACCTGCGCGTCCTGCTCGGCATCCGCCTGACGCAGCCATGAGAGTGCTTCCACTGCTTGGCGTTCCCGTTCGGTCAGATTGCTGAGATCGATTTCAGTCCGCTCCTGGCATGCGGTCAGGGTGAGTAACAGGGCGCTCAGCAGATGGCGAACTCGTTTCACGGTCTATTCTCCCTACGCATGGCCTGGCCGATCCACCCGGCGGCCCATAGTATGCCCCCGCTGACCGCGCCGTAAAGATGCGCCTCCACGATTACCCGGCCCCGGGCCAGGGATTCGCTGCCGGGCAGGGGGCCCTGCAAGGTCTCCCAAGCCAGTTTTGCAGCCACCAGCAACAGTAGAACGAGGGAAGCATTTCGCGAAGGACCGTCGTCGTTTACGGTCCCAGCCGGGTCGCTCTGCGGTGAGTGAATCCTCAGTAGCAAAGCCCAGCAGAGCAGTCCGTGCAATACTCCTGAGAGCCCCTGGTACCAGCTCACCTGTGGTGTCCCGAGCCAGAGACCCAGTGAGGTTCCGAGCATGATCCAGGGTAAAACGGTCAGGCACCAGCGGGGGTGACTATTGAGCAACAATCCGCCAATCAGCCAGAGTCCGGCCAGATTCATTCCCAGATGCCCCCAGCCGAGATGGGTCAGGTGGCCGCTGAACAGGCGCCACAGCTGTCCCGCGGCCAGGGCCTCGCGCTGGTACTGCAGATGGCTCACCAGGGGGTCGGGCCAGAGCGCGGGAACCAGTGCCGCCAGGGTTACACCCCACAGGCAGGTTGACCTCATGAATGGCCTTGGCCGCACACCGGGCAGGCAGGGTCCGGCTTGAGCTTCAGGGTTCGCCACTCCATCTGCAGCGCATCCAGCAGTAACAGTCTGCCCTCCAGGCTGCGGCCGGCGCCGGTCAGCAGTTTGATCGCTTCGGTGGCCTGGATACTACCGATGATCCCCACCAGGGGCGCCAGCACCCCGTTGGCGGAACAGGTTTCATCCATCGCGCCCTCATCCGGATAGAGACACTGATAGCAGGGGGCGCCCGGCTGGCCCGTAAACACGCTCACCTGACCCTCCATGCGAATCGCGGCGCCGGATACCAGGGGGATACCATGGGCATGGCATGCCCGGTTCACTGCGAAGCGGGTGGTGAAGTTGTCGCTGCCTTCGATGACCAGATCCACGCTTTGAATGATCTGCTCGAGCATGGTCTCGTCCAGACGCTCCGCCAAGGTCTCGACGCGGACTTGCGGATTCAGTTCGTTGAGTGTGTCGCGGGCGGAATCGACCTTCAGTTGGCCGACGCGGGACGTGGTGTGAATGATCTGGCGCTGCAGGTTGGTGAGATCGACCCGGTCGAAATCCGCCAGCACCAGCCGGCCCACCCCAGCGGCGGCCAGGTAGAGGGCAACCGGAGATCCCAGGCCGCCGAGTCCGACGATCAGCACCCGGGCATTGAGCAGTTTCTCCTGACCTTCGATACCGATCGACGGGAGCATGATCTGCCGGCTGTAGCGCAATAGCTGATCGTCATTCATCTCGGAAGTCTGCTTGAAGCCTGAACCCACGGCTTCGAATCAGAGATATTTTCGCCAGTGCTCGGGACGGGTGTCCCGTAGACTGTGGTCAGCGCGTTGATAGCGATCCGCGAAGATCACCCGA
>JBNLFS010000097.1:0-5651 GCA_050305635.1 Candidatus Thiodiazotropha sp.
CTTCAGGGCCTGACATTCCAGCTCAAAGCAGGGGCGGAAGGTCTCAGAGATGTAACGGGAGGCGCCACGGAAGCCGATCATCGGGTTCTCTTCCTCGGGCTCATAGAGTTTGCCGCCGATCAGGTTGGCGTATTCGTTCGACTTGAAGTCGGACATGCGCACGATCACCGGCTTGCCATTGAAGGCTGCGGCCAGGGTCGAGATGCCCTCGACCAGTTTTTCCACGTAGAAACCGACCGGATCATCGTAACCGGCCATCTGCTGGGAGACGCTGGCTTTGATGTCGTCGGGCAGCCGATCGAACTCCATCAGGGCGCGGGGATGTACGCCGATGGTGGTGTTGATGATGAACTCCAGGCGCGCCAGGCCGATGCCGGAATTGGGGATGCGGCTGAAGGCGAAGGCGCGGCTCGGGTTGGCCACGTTCATCATGATCTTGGCCGGGGGATCGGGGAGTTCGATCACGTCACCCTGGCTGACGGTGTATTTCAGCAGGCCTTCGTAGATGAATCCGTCGTCACCTTCGGAACAGGAGACAGTGACGTGCTGGCCGTCCTGCAGAGTTTCGGTGGCGTCATGGCAACCCACCACGGCCGGGATGCCCAGTTCACGGGCAATGATCGCCGCATGACAGGTGCGTCCGCCTCGGTTGGTGACGATGGCTGAAGCGCGTTTCATCACCGGCTCCCAATCCGGATCGGTCATGTCTGTGATGAGGACATCACCGGCCTCGACCTTGGCCATTTCGCTGGCGTTGTGAATGATCTTGGCGACACCGCTGCCGATACGCTGACCGATGGCGCGACCCTGGGCCAGTACCTTGCCGCGTTCTTCGAGCTGGAAACGCTCCACAGTCGCGCTGTCGACCCGGCTCTCAACCGTTTCGGGACGGGCCTGCAGGATGTAGAGCTGGCCGTCGTTACCGTCCAGGCCCCACTCGATGTCCATGGGACGTCCGTAGTGCTTTTCGATGGTGATCGCCATCTGCGCCAGGCTCTCCACCTGCTCGCTGGTCAGGGAGAAACGTTGGCGATCACCCTTGTCCACGTCGACCGTGACCACCCGCGGCTCACCCGGTTTACCGTAGACCATCTTGATCATCTTGCTGCCCAGGTTGCGCCGCAGGATCGCCGGCCGCCCGGCTTCCACGTTACCTTTGTGGACGTAGAATTCGTCGGGATTCACCGCGCCCTGTACCACGGTCTCACCCAGGCCGTAGGAACTGGTGATGAACACCGCATCCTTGAAGCCGGATTCGGTGTCCAGGGTGAACATGACCCCGGCGGAACCGATGTCGGAGCGCACCATGCGCTGAATGCCGGCAGAGAGGGCGACCTCTTCGTGGGCGAAGCCCTGGTGTACCCGGTAGGAGATGGCGCGATCGTTGTACAGCGAGGCGAAGACCTCCTTGATCGCAATCAGCACATCCTCGAGTCCCTGCACATTGAGGAAGGTCTCCTGCTGTCCAGCGAAGGAGGCATCCGGCAGATCTTCCGCGGTGGCGGATGAGCGCACGGCCACCGAAGGCGGGTTCGCGGCATCGCCGGTGAGTTTCTTGTAAGCCGCGGTGACGGCGTTTTCCAGCTCCTCGGGGAAGGGCGCTTCAACCACCCATTCACGTACGGTCTTGCCGGCGGCGGCCAGCGCGGTGACATCTTCAACGTCAAGTTGCTTCAACAGGGGATCAATCCGCTCCGCCAGGCGATTGTGGCGCAGAAACTCGCGAAAGGCATACGCAGTGGTGGCAAACCCCCCCGGGACGCTGACACCGGCGTCAGCCAGCCCGCTGATCATTTCACCCAGGGAGGCGTTTTTGCCGCCCACCTGTTCCACATCGTTCATGTTTAGGTTTTCGAACCAGATAATTAGTTCATTCACCGCTTGCCCTCGGTTCTGGGATTGATTGGATGGCTCATTCATTGTTGTTAACCTCTGAGGTGGTCTCCTTGACGTTGGCAGCTGCCACTACTGCAAAGACAGCTTGATCCGCAACCGCCGCCCTCTTCCCTGTGAGGGCCGAATTCGGGATGCAGCTTGGAAAAACGCCGCGCGATCGCCTGAACGATCAGCCAACCGAGCAGCAAAAGGGGAATCAGTGTCATGGCGATGAGATAGTCGAGCATCAGTGTTGTGTCCTATACGGCAGCAGGAAATCAGCACGTCGAGAAGACGTTCTGCTCAAGGCGTTCTGTGCAGGGAATGGCGTGCCCTTTTCAAGCATCGACTAACCTCCCAATCCGGCAAAGCCCATGAAAGTCAGGGAGAGCAATCCACCCAGGATCAGGCTTACGGCGGCGCCCTGGGTGATGCTGGGCAGGTTCGAGAGTTCGAGTTTCTCCCGCAGCCCGGCCATCAGCACAATTGCGAGGATAAATCCGGTCCCGGCGCCCAACGCATAAACCAGGGATTGTAGAAAGTTGTAATCCTTGAAAGTCTGAAACAGGGCCAGGCCGAGGATTGCGCAGTTGGTGGTGATCAGGGGCAGAAAGATACCCAGGGAGCGGAACAGTCCCGGGCTGAATTTCTTCAGGGTCATCTCCACCAGTTGCACCGCGCTGGCGATTACCGCGATGTAGGCGATGAGGCGCAGAAATTCGATATCGAAGGTCACCAGAACCAGATTGATCAGGTAGGCGCATACCGAACTGACCAGCATCACGAACAGGGTGGCCAGACCCATGGGCAGGGCGGTGTTGAGTTTCCCGGAAACACCCAGGAAGGGACACAGACCTAAAAACAGCGCCAGGACGAAGTTGTTGGCCAGGACCGCGTTTAAAAATATGAAGCTGAGTGATTCTGTTGCCATGGTGTTTTCTAATTTTGAATTATGAATTATGAATTGACGATGTCGCTTCGCGAGCGGCTTGGATTTGAATAGGTCTGCGCGCAGCGCACTCCGATAATTCAAAATTCATAATTAAAAATTCACAATTGATCATCGTGTTTGCTCCGCTGTCTGCAGTGCCGTCCGCTCCTTCCGCTGTTTCATCCATTCAAACAGCAGCAACCACACCCCCAGCACAATGAAGCCTCCAGCCGGAAGTACCATCACCACCCAGGGCTCGAAGCGGGGGCCGAACAGGTCGATGCCGAACAGACTGCCGGCGCCCAGCACTTCGCGGACCACACCCAGACAGAGCAGGGCGAAGGTGAAGCCGAGACCCATGCCCAGGGCGTTGGTGACGGCCTTGAGCGGGCGGTTGCGCGAGGCATAGGCCTCGGCGCGGCCGAGGATGATGCAGTTGACGACAATCAGCTGGATGAAGGCGCCGAGTGCATTGTAGAGATCCAGAGAGATCGCCTGGATGGTGTAGTCGACGATCGTGACGAAGGTCGCGATGATGACGATGTAGGTGGCGATACGCACCTGCTTGGGGATGCTGCGGCGTAACAGGGAAATCAAGGTGCCTGAAGTGACCAGCACGAATGTGGTGGCGAGCCCCATTGCCAGGGCATTGATGGCCGAGTTGGTGACGGCCAGCACCGGGCACATGCCGAGCAGCATGACGAACACCGGATTCTCCCGCCAGAGCCCTTCGCTGAAGGTCTCCCAGGTTATGCTGTCATTGGTTTTCTTGGCCATATCGCGATCGTCCGCCTGGAAACGAGATTAATAACAATGTTGCGTCAAAGACGCTTTGAGCCGGGTCAATCGATCCGTTGTGAATCCCCGTGACGACAAAATTCTGTGCTCAAGGACTGACATCGTTGGCACCTGTCTGCAGCTTCTGCAATTCGGGAAACAGCATCGGCAGCACCTGTCTGGCCGACTGATTCAAGGCCTTGCCCACCGCTTTGGAGGAGATGGTGGCGCCCGAGATGGCGTCGATCTCCCAGGGGTTGTGCTTGGTCCCGTGTTTGACCGTGACGATGTCGTGCGCCAGGCCCGTGTGCGCATCATTGAGCCGGGTATCGAGCTGGTCGAAGTTGGCTACAAAATCCGGGTCATGCAGGATCTTGTCACCCAGCCCCGGGGTTTCCGCCAGTTTCAACACCTTGATGCCGCGGATGCATTGGCAGACGGGGTCGTATCCGTAGAGTAGATGCACCAGGTCCGCGTACCCCTGCGCCGAGGCGTTGGCCGCGATGCCGAGCAGTCGTCCCTCGGCATCGTATCCCGCATACACCGGGATACCGCTGGCGGGTGAGTCGACACCGGCTTCACTCAGGCCCTGTTCACTGATGATGTAATTTCGCTTGCTCACCGCGCCGGGGATGACCTGGAATACCGCGGCCTCGATGGCGCGGCGCTGGTTTTCCGCAATGATGGGCTTGGTCAGCTGATAGGTCAGCACCACCAGAAACCCCGAGATCATCGCAATGCCCATCAGGGTGCGGATCATCGGCCCGGCCGGGGTTGATGGTTGCTGTATCGCTTCGGTGCTGCTCATGCGAGGAGATCCTGTGAAGGGTGGTTGGCGTCGCTTTGCGGTTTGAATATCAAACTCATTTCTCAGCCCTCTGTGCACCGAACACACGGGGTTGAGTCAGCTGGTCAATCAGCGGCGTGGCGGCGTTGCCCAGCAGGATGGCGTACATCACACCCTCGGTGAGACCGCCGAACAGGCGGATGACAACCGTCAGAATCCCGATCAGCAGGCCGTAGATGATCACGCCCAGGGGTGTGACCGGGGAGCCCACCATGTCACTGGCCATGAACCAGGCGCCCAGCATCAGGCCCCCGGAGCCGAGCACGAACAGGGGATCGGGATAATGACCCGGATCGATCAGGTAGAAGAGGCCGGCGGTAGCGGCAGCGCCGACCATCACCGTCACCGGAATCCGCCAGTCGAGCATGCGCCGGACTGCCAGGTAGAGGCCACACAGCAGGATCAGCAGGGCGGAGGTTTCACCCGCAGATCCGGCGGTCAGGCCGAGCAGCAGGTCCAGGGTGTCGGTCTGGATACCCTCGAATTTTTGCAGCGCCAGGGGTGTTGCACCACTGAAGGCATCCACTTTGACCGAGGCTACCCAGTCGGTGATGACCGGTGCCTGGAGGAATGGGGGGGTCAGAGTGGTGGGGACAAAACTGCTGAAGCGGCCTTCGAAAAAGGCGGGTGTCCAGGTGGTGATCGCGACCGGGAACGCGGCCTGAACGAAAGCGCGGCCGATCAGCGCCGGGTTCATGGCGTTCATGCCCAGGCCACCGAACAGGGCCTTGCCCATGGCAATGCCTACAAAACCGGCCACCGCACCCATCCACAGGGGGAAGCCAGGGGGCAGGGTCAGGGCGAGCAGCAGACCGGTGATCACCGCGGACCAGTCACCGATGGAACTGGGCTGTTCGCTGAGACGGTTGAACAAGCGCTCGCTGCCCAGACAGGTCGCCGTGACCACCAGCATCAGCGCCAGGGCGCTGAGGTCGAACTGCCACACAGTGAAGGCGCAGATGGGCGCCAGGGCATAGACCACGTTGCGCATGATCCGCACCACATCGTCCCCGGCATGGGCATGAGGTGAAGTGCGTAACTCTATGGTGGGTTTCTTTCTCAACATCTAAGAAGCCTGCTCCCGGTTGAATTCTCGTTCCCACGATAAAGCGGGCAAAAACGTTTGGCCAGTACTCCCGGTGTGATAGGCGTTCCCACGCAGAGCGTGGGAACGAGTCGGTAGCTGGCCGGAGTTCTCTCGTTCCGACGCCGAGAGTGGGA
>JBNLFS010000098.1:0-28024 GCA_050305635.1 Candidatus Thiodiazotropha sp.
ATCGAGTTGGCTGATGTACTGTGCGAGCCGCTCGGCATAGTTGACCAAGCCGATTGTGCTTTGCTGCCGATCATAGTCGGCGAGCCAAGAGGATAATGCCTGACTATCCTGTGACTTTGTTGCTCTGCCAGTTTCGGATCCTTGTATCATCGACTCATATCCTTTCGCCTGATCTGATGGGCTCAGTGAAGAGTATAGGTCCTATGTCCGTATCAGGCGATGGCTTATCAAAGTCAGAACTAGCACTTGATGTAGTCGATTCCCTTTGAAACACCGTTGGATAGGGCATCCCTCGCGTCGCTGATCTGCGCCACATATGAGACGCCCGAGACCAGCCCGATAATAACTCCTACAAACAAAGCACGATCCCGGGAAGGACCTCCATACTCCAGGATTCCGCTCTGCTTCATCCGGGCGGTAGGCTATTCCTTCTCCATTCAGTACGTTATGCCATGGGCGGATGCATGGGTGCAACTACTCGATCAGGCACACCCTCATCACAAGCTTCTGTCGTTGGATAGATCGCCCATTGCCCCTCTTCAATACGCACCTGAGGATCCGTCCATATCTGATCGTGCGTCGGGTGTTCGATGGACATCTGCTTCAACTCACAGTCCCAGATCAAGAGACTGAAGATTCGTTGATAAAGATTTGTATCATTTCTCATAAAGAGGTTATAGGTATTGTAGGGATGACCTTCTATTGTCTGTATTTGCATTTGCAATAGGTTCTCACCGAACCAGGGGCCACAATGATATATAATCGGCGGGTATCCATCTCTGCTTCGTACAGACGGGATGATACGATCACCGTTTACCCATACTGAGAGTTCTTCCGTATAAGGATCACCATCGTCCAACTCCAGATAACTGTTCTGACAATTGGGTGAATAACCTACCAAAATAATGTTACATTCTTCGTCCGGGTTCCATAGCCTTCGCCGCTCATCTTCTTCATCGAAGTAGCCATCCATGATTTTGTTACTTCGTTCATAATCGAGTTGGCTGATGTACTGCGCGAGCCGTTCAGCATAGTTGATCAAGCCGATTGTGCTTTGCTGCCGATCGTAATCGGCCAGCCAAGAGGATAATGCCTGACTATCCTTTGTCTTTGCTACTCCGCCAGTTTCGGATCCATGTATCATCGACTCATATCCTTTCGTCTGATCTGATGGGCTCAGTGACGATTATAGATCCTATGTCCGCATCGGGCGATGGCTTACAAAAGTCAGAACCAGCTCTTGATGGTGTCGATTCCCTCTGAAACACCATTGGCTATGGCATCCCTCGCGCCACTGATCTGCGCCCCGTATGCGACACCGACACCCACGGCCAGTCCAACAATGGCTCCGACAGCGGTGCCGGCGATGGGCACCACACTACCCACCGCCGCCCCCACTGCCATGGCTGAAGCCACCGATGCAGCGCCTACTGCTGTGTCCGCGGTCACGTTGCCGATAGCCTTTGAATCACCTTTGGCCAGACCATCCCGGTTTTCGTAGGCGGAAATTCCCGTGCTGATGGCCGCGCCCACGATGGTGCCCCCTCCCAGACGTGAAACCATAGTGCGTGTGGCCAGTCCGTTAGCCGTGGCACGCATCGCGTTCTGGCCCAGGTTGTTTGCCGCGATCTCGGTTGCCTTTCGCTGCACGGCATTACCGATCGCCCGATCGACCAAAGGCGTTACGACCTGCTCACCCTTTGCCGCCACCACACCGATCGCGCCACCTTTTGCAGTACTCTTGGTGATTTCACCCACGTCATTCAGGGTCAAGTTACCGTCTTTCGCCACGGAGAAGATCGTGATCGCCACCGACGTGGCTGCGCCGAAAGCCCCACCCTGTTTCAGGGAGGGAAGTTGCGGGGTGCCTAATGGCTTTAGCGTCTCCCTGGGGACGCCATAGGATTTTCCCATCTGACGGGAAATCTCATCAAAGGAGGTCAGATTATTTTTTTCGAAATAGGCCTTAAGTTCAGGTCCATACTGCCTGCTTTCAAAACCATCAAGTGACTTACCCGCAGCAAGCCAAGCCTCTCTTTTCGGTGCTACGGACGGCTCTGCAGCAGCAGCCCGGTCGTCGCTCATCTGCTTGAGATCATTGACGGAGTAGGCCCTATCACCCACCATGACTACGCGTGCATTGGGATCGCCAACTACATTCGACAACTTATTCAGGTTCGCGGGATTTAATAAATTTCCCGTGCCCGTCCTACTAGTGCCCTCTTCCAGCACATACAGGCCCAACTGCCTGGGTGATTCAGCCGTGCCATTTTGTCGCCACTGCTGCTGCCGATTCATCTGCGCATCTTTTTTGGTTGCATCCCTGATTTCAGTGGCCAATGTGTTGGGCGCCGCTTTAGAGCTATCTAGGTGCAAAGTACCATCGGCACTCCTGTAGTAGACGTCGGCATCGACTTTGGCCACATCCAACTGTGGTAGTTTGGCAAGCTTCGTCACCCCCTCCTGACCGGCTTCTGGGTCAAAGGCGATCTTCGTCCCGGGCGCCAATGTCCTTTGGCTGGCAATTTCCGCTGTTCGGGTGAGCTGGGCCAACGCCCCCTTGAACTCCGCGCTGGATGGGTCGGCATGGGCCAGGTGCCCGACATTCTGGGCAAACTGACCATTGATTCCGGTTGCGACCTTGTCGGCCCGAATGCCGTCGCCGAGCTGCTCGATGACGTTCTTGACCTGCTGTGCCGTGGCCGGCGGGAGATCTTTGCGCATCAGGGCCGTGGCGGCATCCTGGGTCAACTGTTCGTTTATGACCCGAATCGGGTTTTCATGTTGGCCGATATCCGCGCCGCTCTGTGCCGCTCGGGCAATCACAGCGGATTCCCCCGCCATATCCGTAGAATTCTGATCCCCTTGATCGCGCAATCGGTCGATCGGTGTCTGTATCGATTTCAGCCGCTGCTCCGTGGTAGAGCCGCCCAGCGCCTTTTCAAGCGGTGTTTGATTGACCGGTGAATTGTTTGTTTCAATTGAGGATCCGGATTGCGAACCTCCCTGGTACGCCTCACTGGAATTGGAGCCCGTCGTCGTCTGCACCGATGCGCTTGATGCGCCTTGCACTTCAGCCATTGTATCTATCCCTGTATTGAAGTTAACGGAACCCAGTTACTGGCAATCAATATTCAAACCGGGATGCCCCTATAACATCGATGGATCGAACAGAATCATCGCCACCCTGACTGTTGTCGCTTGCAACAGGGTTTCCCGGCATTAGCTCAGAATGGTATTCCATTTCCCTCGATCCTAACCCTGGGAATTACCCTGATAGGGTTATCTCGTATTGTTATGTCATGCCCGTTAAATAATATTGAAGCAATATTGAAAAGACCGTCTATCATCCCATCGAATAGCGGTCTGGCACTGAAAAATGGGGGCACAATTCAACATGGCCAGTGAACTCCAAACCTTCCCCTCCAGCAGTTCCTCCCGCACCCTTGGTACGCTCCCGGGCTCCGCGACCTCAAGCACCCGGGCAAATAAGCAATCCACAACTTTGGATGGTTTTCGCAACGCCCCCACCACGTCCGAGCAACTGGCAAATCAACCCAGCACTATCGATCAACGGCTTTCCCAGCCCTCCCTGGCACAACGTCTTGGACTCAACGACGAGCCCCCTTCGCACACCGGTTCAGAGACATCAATCGGGGATGCCGCCGCAGTAGCGACAAGCTCAAAAAGTGAAGTCCCGGCAGGTAAACCCATTTCGGAAATGGAGTACTCCCTGTTGGAACGGGGCGACTTCAAGGGGTTTTGGCGTTCACGCTTCCAGGCCGGCGATCCGGTTGCCCGAACCGCACTGACCGGCTGGGGCGATCCGGATTATGTCGATGCGAGCACCTTCGAGCGGCTGGCGGCAAGCCACACATGGAGTGACCTCAGTGGATATATTGAAGATCACAAGCTTCCGGTCACGATGGAGCAGATCGGACTGGAACTGGCCAGAGCACACGCCGAGGCAGTGATGAACGATGACAAAGGGGTTCACTATCTGCTCAGCCCCCATCAGGTGGCGGACTATCACCACAATGTTTTCATTAAAAATGGCATACCCTCCCATCTGTTTGGCGGCACACACCAGATAGGGGGCCACTGGTATCTACCGGAGATCAGCGTACCGTCTCGCGACGGCTGGGCGCCCACCCAGTTTGATGCCGATGTCTATAGCGGGTTATGGTGCAAAGGTTGTGACACAAAACCCTGATACAGCGAATTCCCTAATGAAACACATCAGTTCCACCCTCCAGATCCTGATACTTACGGGGGTCTTTCTGGGACTCAAGGCAGACGCGGGCGACGTAACCACCGTGCAGCTGGGACATACCCTGTTGAGAATACCTTCGGAGTATCTGCTGCCCAGCCTTCCAGCCAGTATGGTTCCAACATCAGGGATGGATGCGGATGAAGGCATCACCCTCAAAATTCCCTATGCGGATCTGGGTCTTTCCAACTCCAACCCTAGTCACGCTGACCGTTCTCTGATGGTTTTCATCACGACACCGGGGGACTATCTGAAAACACATGGCGTAGGGATGGATGCCTACAACGCATGGCAAGGAGCGCATCTGTATCGCCATCGTATCGTCGAAAAAGACCCGAATACGGATTGGTATCGGGTGGGTTCAAAAGCCGCGTTCCCGGTGTTCTGGCACGTCTTTACCACACCGCCCAACGACACGACGAAACCCGGGGACGCCTGGGTCGCAACCTGTCACGAAGACAACGGGGAACAGGCCTCATCGACCTGCTATGTTGAGTCGCTCTATCTCGATCTGGACAGCAAGTTGACCCTGCCGGAAGAAGACATCACCCTGTTATCCGAATTGGAGGCGGGATACCACCGGGAAATGGACAGCTGGAGAATTTCCGAGCAGCCCTGATTAACAGGCTGTTGAAATTCTACTCAGACGGTACGAGCCTGCGTTGAAAACCGCCTCAAAATACTCATTTACTCCAGTAAACTGCGCTTTTTCGGCGGTTTTCGCCTTGTCTCGCACTCGTCTGAGCGAATTTCAACAGCCTGTTAAGGGGGGAGGGTTCGAGTCGGGGTCGCTTAAACCCGTCGCCACTCAGTCCGGATCCCGTACGAAATCGTCCGGATCGCCCAGCTCCCGCAGCATCCGGGAGCGAAACTCCCTGCGATAGAGCACGCCCACCACCAGAGCGGCGGCCACGATAAACGCCAGAGGATGGAGAAACCAGCTCAGGTAGGCCAGACCGAAATAGTAGGCGCGCAATCCCCGATTGAAGGTATTGGTGGCATTTGAACTGACTCTCGCCGCCCGCTCCGCGTAGCGCCCGCTCCACTGCGGCAGCGCCTCACTGCCCGGCGCGGCGCCGATCATGACGGAGAGGTAGTTGAAATGACGCATGGACCAGGTGAACTTGAAGAAGGCGTAGACGAAGACCAGCAACAGCAGGAACAGCTTCAGTTCCCACACCTCTCGGCTGCTCTGCACCGCGAAGCTCAGGGTACCGACCACCGCCATGGCGGTATCCATGGTGCCCATCATGGCGAGCAGGCCCGCGAGGATGAAGATCGTGGTGGAAGCCAGAAAGGTTGTGGTACGGGAGAGGATCGCAACGATGTTGGAATCGACGATGCGTACTTCCCGATGCAGCATCTCGTACATCCACTGAGACCGGTATCGGTTCATCACGCTCATCAAGGTCAGTTGCTGCTTCGCCCGCTGATCGGCGAAACGGGTGTACCCCACCCAGCAGAGCAGAAACCAGAAAAGGGCAAAAACGTCGAGCAGGGGAATCATATCCTATCCTGTCAGAAGCGTTGCTGGAGCATCAGCAGATCACCCTGATCCTCCATCGTGACCCGGTTGAGAAAACTCATCCCCAGCAGCACCCGGGGCGGACCGTCGGTATCGATGACAAAACCACGCACCTGACTGATGCTGATATCCCCCACCTGCACCCGGTCGAGGGTTACGTCATAGGCCCGCGCGGTGCCGCTGGCGGTGTTGACATAGATCGGGTTGCCGTCGATCCGATAGGAGATCCCCAGGCGCCGGGCCTGGTTGGCGTGCATAGCCACCGCGGTGGCGCCGGTGTCCACGAGAAAATTTACCGTACGTCCGTTGATGCTGCCCACCGTGGTATAGGCGCCGGACTGATCCCGCCAGATCTTGGCGGTGATTTTATCGGGCTGCGTGAAACGGGTGGTGATGTGTCCGCCGAGGGGATAGGTCTGCCGCTCGCCATCCACCTCGAGCACCGCCTCGCGGCTGTTGGCGGAGATCAGCAGCACCCCTTCCGGCGAGGGCTGGTCGATTTTGAGCAGGCGGCGCTGACCATCGATGCTGACCATCGCCTTGTCGGGAAACAGGGCCTCTACCACGATGCGCTCCACCGCCCCGGCGCCGGTCGCCAGCAGCAGCATGCCCAGACAGCTCATTGCGGTGATTCGTCCTTTCATTCAAAACCATCCCATGCGTTGAATTGCGAACAGCAAGGCCGCCGCGAACAGACCCGCAATCAGATCATCGAGCATGATCCCGAATCCCCCCGAAACCTTGCGATCGAACCAGCGGATCGGCCAGGGTTTGAGGATATCGAAGAAACGGAACAGCACAAAGCCGATGACCATCCATACCCAACCCGGCGGGGCCCACAGCATGGTAACCAGATAACCGACGATTTCGTCCCATACGATGCCGCCGTGATCATGCACCCCGAGGTCCCGGGAAGTGCGTTCACATAACCCGATGCCCAGCAGGAAGGCCATGGCCACCAGGATGCCGTAATAGATCGGGGGCAAGGGTTGCAGCAGCAGAAAGACAGGGATACCCACCAGGGTCCCGAAGGTGCCCGGCGCCTTGGGCGCGAGACCGCTGCCGAAGCCGAAGGCTAGCAGGTGTACCGGATTGCCCATGTCGGGTTTGTTGGGTGCGTGCTCAGTCATCATGTTCGGTGAAATGGTCATAGCCCCCATGATCCGGTTGCCAGGGCTGGCCCGCATCATCATACCAGCGCAGACCGGGCTCGGCCTCCACCCGTCCGATGCGGGTGATCGGCAAGTCCAGGTTGTGTGACAATTCGGCCAGGACCGGGCGGGATTCCACGGGCGCGGTTAGGCAGAGTTCGTAGTCATCGCCGCCGGCAACCGCCAGGGACCAGTCTCCCCTGCTGCGCATGGCATCCGCCACCGCCACACAACAAGGCAGATGGGCCAGTTCCACCCGGGCGCCGACTCCACTGGCGTCGAGGATATGACCCAGATCCGCCGCCAAGCCATCGGAGAGATCGATGGCGCTGTGTGCCAGTTCGCGCAGCGCAAGACCTGCCGCTACGCGGGGTTGGGGACGCTCCAGGCGCATCACCAGATCCCCGGTTCCGGGTTCATCGGTTTGCCCATGCTGCAGACGGAAGAGACCCAGCGCCGCGTCCCCCAAGGTCCCGGTCACATAGATATCGTCCCCCACCCGGGCCGTATCGCGCCGCAATGCCAGCCCCTCCGGGACGAACCCCTGCACCTGCACCGTCAGGCTGAGAGGTCCTCGGGTGGTGTCCCCACCGATCAATTGAACTTTGTGAGCCTGGGCAAGCCGGGAGAAACCCCGGGCAAAGCCGTCGAGCCATTGATCGTCGATCCGGGGCAGGGTCAGCGCCAGTGTGACCCAGGCGGGCTCAGCTCCCATCGCGGCCAGGTCGCTGAGATTGACCGCCAGGGCCTTGTGGCCGAGCGCCTCGGGGGAGACCGTTTCCAGGAAATGCACGCCGCAGACCAGGGTATCCACGCTGGTTGCCAGCAGGCAGCCGCTCGGCGCCCGGGTGAGCGCCGCATCATCGCCGATCCCCAGCAGGACATCGGCGCGGGAGTGGGTGAGTTGGGAGAAGTAGCGCCGAATCAGCGCAAATTCGGGGGTTTCTCGCCGGGTAGTCATCGGCCGAGGGTAAGATCAGCCCTTCTTCTTGGCGGCAATTTCCAGGGCGCGGACCTGCTTGGCCAGCTTATCCAGTACCCCATTGACGTACTTGTGGCCCTGCTCGGCACCGAACACTTTGGCCATCTCGACCGCTTCGTTGATTACCACCCGGTAAGGAACCTCGGGCTTGTAGTGCAGTTCGTAGGCCCCGATACGCAGCACCGCCCGCTCCACCGGGTCGACACTCTCAATGGCCCGGTCGAGGGAGGGCTTGAGCAACGCGTCGAGCTCCCCCAAGTGGGTGGGCACTCCCCGGACCAGATCCTGGAAATAGGGTATCTCGAAACTATTCAGCTCCTGCTCCTCGAGGAACTGGTTGACGATGTCATTGACGTCCTGACCGGCCATCTGCCACTGGTAGATGGCCTGAACCGCGTAACGGCGGGCTTGACTGCGTTTTTCGCTCATTAACCGATCTGTCGCAGAAGATTGACCATTTCGATAGCGGACAGGGTGGCTTCCGCCCCCTTGTTGCCGGCCTTTGTGCCCGCACGTTCGATCGCCTGTTCGATGGTATCGACGGTCAACACCCCGAAGGCGATAGGAATGCCGTGCTTGAGACTGACCTGGGCCATGCCCTTGACGCACTCCCCGGCCACATAATCGAAGTGGGGGGTGCCGCCGCGAATCACCGCGCCCAGTGCAACGATGGCATCATACTTGCCGCTCGCCGCCAGCTTTTCCAAGGCGACGGGCATCTCGAAGGCTCCGGGCACCCGAACCAGGGTCAGGTCCTCCTCTTTGGCGCCATGCCGCTTGAGGGTATCAATGGCTCCGTCGAGCAGACTCTCGACAATGAAGCTGTTGAATCGCGCCACGACCAGACAGAAACGCGCATTGTCGACTGTCATGACCCCTTCGATTGTGTTTATCGTCATCTTACTTATCCTGGGAACAAATCTGATTCATCAAGCCGTCCAAATATAGCATGTTCGGCGGGCATCGCTCAGCAGGCTGTTGAAATTCGCTCAGACGCGTGCGAGACCAGGCGAAAACCGCCGAAAAAGCGCAGTTTACTGAAGTCAATGTGCATTTTGAGGCGGTTTTCAACGCAGGATCTTACCGTCTGAGTAGCATTTCAACAGCCTGCTAGCGGTCGGCCTCGATGTATTCGGTGACCTCCATATCGAAACCGGACAGCGCATGGATGCTCTTCGGCGCACTCAGCACCCGCATCTTGCGCACCCCGAGATCGGAGAGGATCTGTGCGCCCACACCGTAGGTACGCAGCTCCTTGCTGTTGTCTTTCTTGTGATAGCGCGGATGGTGGGTGCTGCCATGGGCCTGGCACTCCATCATCCGCTGCACGATCTCCCGGGCGGTATCGTGATTGCGCAGCACCACGATCACCCCCTCCTCGGCCTCGCCGATCAGCTTCATGGCGCTGCGCAGGGGCCAGCCGCAGTCCCGGGATTTGGCTTCGAACAGGTCGCACAGACTGTTCTGCATATGCACCCTGACCATGGTGGGCCGCTCCGGTGAGGGATGACCCTTGACCAAAGCCAGATGCAGTTCGTTGTCCACCATGTCCTGGTAGGCTACCAGGCGGAAATCGCCGAACTCGGTGGGAAAATGACACTCGCTGACCCGTTCGATGGTGGTTTCGTTCTGAATCCAGTATTGGATCAGGTCCGCGATGGTACCGATCTTCAGGCCATGTTTCTCGGCGAACAACTCCAGGTCCGGACGACGCGCCATGGTGCCATCCTCGTTGAGGATCTCGACAATCACCGAAGCCGGAGAGTGTCCCGCCAGACGGGCCAGATCGCAGCCCGCCTCGGTATGACCCGCACGCACCAGCACCCCACCGGGCTGGGCCATCAGGGGAAAGATGTGACCGGGCTGCACCAGGTCCTGGGGTTTGGCATCGGACATGACCGCGGCGAGCACGGTGGTGGCTCGGTCGGCGGCTGAGATACCGGTGGTCACCCCCTCCGCGGCCTCAATGGAAACGGTGAAGTTGGTCGCGGCCAGCTCATCATCCGTGGTGACCATGAGGGGCAGACGCAGCTGACTGCAACGCTCCTTGGTCAGGGTCAGGCAGATCAGACCGCGTCCGAAGCGGGCCATGAAGTTGATGGCATCAGGGGTGACGCATTCGGCGGCCATAATCAGGTCGCCCTCGTTTTCCCGGTCCTCGTCGTCCATGATGACGACCATCTTGCCCTGTTTCAGGTCCGCAATGATTTCTTCTGTGGTGTTGAGCGCCATAAACATCAAGCCATAAACATCAAGGAGTTGTCTAGAGAGAACCGCCGATTCTAACAGAGTGCGCCGTGCAGAACATCTGAAATTCTCTGGGTTGGGACAATCCCAGGGAAATTCGCTCTAAACCATCGGAATCAAAGTGTTACGAGTTGCCCCCCAGCTCGAAGATTGGTGCTAAACTTGGTTCCGAGCAGTGATCTTATATGGATAACGTGGGCGGGGAATTGCCCCCGTCGACACCAAGGAACAAACTGTCGAAATGCCAAATACCCTCAGCCGTTTCCCTTCCGCTGAACGTGGAACACCGCAAAAGCTCAACCGCCATCCGCTCCAGATCCCAGCGAGATCTGTGGATCGTTATCTTGGATCGGAGCTTATTCAGGGATTCTGAGACGTCATGGCCGATCAACACGTCTCACCCTTTCGCAAAGCCGCGCAGATCACGTTAGTGTACTTCGTCGCGGCGGGACTCTGGATCACCCTGTCAGATTCACTGCTCGAAAGCTGGCTGATCAATGCCGAGGAAATCAACCGTTATCAGACGTTCAAGGGCTGGGGGTTCGTCGTTATAACGAGCCTGGCGCTTCTGTGGATCACCTTACACCATATGTTGATCCACGCCCGGCAGGTCAAACGGTTCGAAGTCCAACGGGCCGAACTGAGCCTGCTCAGCCAGTTCCGGGAAAGTGTCATCGATAACGCGAGCGTCTGGATCAACGCCCTCGACACCTCCGCGCGAGTCACTGCCTGGAACAAGGCCGCTGAACGGATGAGCGGCTATTCTCGGGATGAAGTCATGGGCAATACCCGTATTTGGGAGTGGATCTACCCAGACCCCGAATACCGGGCTCAAATCACTGCCGAAGTCACAGAAATCCTGAATCAAGGAAAGGAAGTCGAGGAGTATGAAACCCGGATTCTGACCAAACAGAGACAAATCAAAACCATCGCCTGGCACTCCCGGCGTTTTTTCGACGAAGAGGGCCGCATTGTTGGCTCAATCGCCATTGGGCGCGACATCACCGCCTACAAGCTTGCAGAACACGCTTTGGTGGAGCGGGAACGCCAACTGACAACCCTCATGTCCAATTTGCCGGGCATGGCCTACCGCTGTGTAAACGACGATTACTGGACCATGAAGTTCGTCTCCAACGGCTGCTGCCAACTGATCGGTTACTACCCCGAGTCACTGCTGGACAATCATGAAATCGCCTACGCCTCGATCGTCTACAAAGAAGATCTGCCCGGTCTGATGGCCGAGATCAAACAGGCCCTGCATGAGAAACGTCCTTTTGCCGCCGAATACCGCATCCACCGTAAGGACGGCTCCGTGGTCTGGGTTTGGGAGCAAGGTCAGGAGGTATTCGTTGATGGTCAGCAGTATCTCGAAGGCATTGTTATAGATATCAGCGAACGTAAGGCGATGGAACAGGAACTGGCATTGCTCGCTTCACGGGATTCACTCACGGATCTGTACAACCGCCGCGAGATGGAAATGCAGTTTCGCGAAGAGTTAAAACGCGCCCATCGGTATAAGCGCCCTTTAGCGCTACTGTGGATCGACGTGGACCATTTCAAATCGGTCAACGACATGTTCGGACATCAGGCCGGCGACAAAGTACTGCGAAGACTCGGCCAATTACTCGTATCCGGTATCAGGACGGTGGATTACGCAGCGCGATACGGCGGCGAGGAACTGGCCATTATCCTGCCGGAAATGGATGAAGCCAATGCTCTGGAAATGGCTGAACGACTCAGAAGCCTGGTGGAACAGAACGCGTTCGTCATAGAGGACGGGCTGGAGGTCAGCATCACGATCAGCGTGGGGGTGGCAGCCTACCCGACCCATGGCACAAACACCGATTCCCTGCTCCGGGCTGCTGATCATGCTATGTACCGGGCCAAGCAGAATGGACGAAACCGGGTTTACCTGGCCGCTTGAACAGTCGCCGAGCCGATGGCTTTCGCGGCTTCAACCTGTTATTGGGAGGGATCACCCATGACCGAAGCGACGATGAATGACAACGCATTGACACCCATTGGTTGGGCAAACCGAAACTGCATGACCCGACCTCATGTCCGGCTGCAATTGACTCGAGGCCGGATCGCGAGCAATGGTGCGACACCCTGGGCCGCCTCGATCGGCTTGGGCACACCGCCTCAGAACCGGCTCTTTATGCTCGACACGGGTACGCTCAATACCTGGGTCACAGCCAGCAGTTGCTCGACACCCGCCTGTCGTCAACATCAGAGTTTCGATCCCGACCGATCAAGCAGTTTCCACGCGGGCGATTCGCCCCCGACAACGGTCGACTTCGGCCCCTGGGGCAACATGGGTGTGGTGCTTGGACAGGATATCTGTCAACTCGATTACATAACCTCTGAGGAAGCCAAGGGTGCCACCCTGAGTGATCGCCTCAGTCTCTACCTCAGTGTCTGCTACGACGGCGACCAATTCGCCGGACTTGCCTGCGATGGTGGAATTGCGATTCCGGCCATTCCCTGCGAACAACCCACGGCACTGCTCGGGATGCTGCAGCAACAGGGATACATCGAGCAGGCAATCGCCGCCTTCTACTTTGACCCCACGCGCGGTGAGGGTGTCTGCCTCCTGGGCGCTGTGGATCCTCGGCGATTCGACCCTGCCAGTGTCAACATTCTGCCTGTCGTCCCCCTGGAGGGAGAACTCGACTACCTCTGGAACGTCACGCTCGAGAACTTGACCATTGCCGGTCAAACAGTAACCTCACACTCCTCGCTGGTACTTGACACCGGCTCATCCCGTTTCAAGGGCGGCGCGGCCATCATCCAGCGGATGCTTGACGCCATTACCGATCACGGGCGCCTACCCGACAGAGTCTCCGCCCCCCAGGAACTGAGCGCATATCCCGATATCAGCCTGACACTGGGCGGACAGTGCTATAACGTATCTCCTCACGACTACTTTCTCCCTGTCGGAACGGATGACTGGGAACTGGGAGTACACTTTCTACCCGGATTGCCGGACGAACTGCTCGTGGTGGGATCGGTGTTTCTCGATACGGTCTACAGTGTTTTCGACTTCGTATCCCCAACGGCCGGTTCGCGAAGCGTGAGTCTGGCAACCCCCGTACATCCTGAATTAAGTGTCAGCGGTCTCTGGGAGAATGAATTCGGCTCCACTCTGCAGATCGGGCCGGTCGCACCCGATGGCACCTTTCAGGGAAGCTATACATCCCATACCGGCGCAACCGGACGTTATCCGGTGGTCGGGGTCGCTGATCCGCAACCGCTGGGTAACAACCTCGCCGTGGCCTTTTCCGTCACCTGGCGCAGCCTTGAGGGTCAGGAAGATCCCTCCTGGCATTGGGTTTCGGGGTTTACCGGCTTGATGAGCCTGCAAGCCGGCGTGGAAACCCTGTCCACCACCTACCTGCTGCAGCAGAACGCCACACCCGAGACACCCGCCTGGATGGCGACCGCCATCTATCCCTCCACCTTCCGACGCAAGTCGTGATGCAATTGTGATCATTCCGTGATGTGCGCGGGAAACCCCGGGACCACACTGATTCCACCTACAACAAAGGAGGAATCGAGATGAAACACCCCATTGCCAACCTGCTGATCAGCGCCGGCCTACTCTATGCCCCCCTCGGAATTGCCGGAGAGCGGGACATTCGAGTGGAGGTCACCAACCTGACCAACGCCATCTACTTCACCCCGTTACTGGTCGCGATGCATGATTCGGACACCCACCTGTTTGAACCGGGGATGGCCGCCTCCGGACATCTCCAGGCGATGGCCGAAGGCGGTGATCTGAGCGGTCTGATCAGCGATCTGCAGATCTCAGGTCATAGTTATGTGGAGAACCCCGCATCCGGCCTGCTGGCGCCCGGGGCCACAACAGAGGCCGTGTTCGATCGCACCCACCGAGGCGAACGCTCACTCTCCATCGTCGGGATGCTGCTGCCCACCAATGACGGCTTCGTCGGCGCGGACGGCATCGATGTCCCGCAACGTCGCGGCACCTACACCTACTACCTGCACGGTTACGATGCCGGCACCGAAGCGAATGACGAGATCATCACTGGGGGCGGTGCACCCAACACCCCCGGCATCCCCGCGGACCCCGGGATGAATGCGGGCAGTGGCGGAGTGGCCAGTGTCGGCCCGGACTACAACCCAACCGTACACCTGCACCGGGGCAATATCGGCGACCGGGACCCGATCGGAGGTGACAGTGACCTCGACGCCCGTGTGCATACCTGGCAGGGGCCGGTGGCTAAGCTGGTCATTCGGGTCGGCTCTCATCATTGAGACCTGAGCGTTAACCCTGGGGCCGTCCGTCATTCCCGCGCACCCGCGTGGGAATGACGGTCCCTGTAAATTTTCTGTAAACCGGAGCAGTCACTTTTTACAAGGCTAGGTCTAATTTACCGACCCGAGGCTTCCTACCATGGAATGACAGAACAACCACAGGGAGCCTGATCATGAAATCCAATCTCACCCTTTCCCGCAAAACTTCGCGCACCACGGTTTTAGCATTGAGCCTGTGCGCGGCCCTTTCGGCCCCAGTCCTGGTCCACGCGGACGCCCCGAGTACCAGCCCCTTAGTGGTGGACCAGACCCATATCCCGGACACGCATCCACGCATTCAGCTCGCCATACTGCTCGACACCAGCAACAGCATGGACGGTCTGATCGACCAGGCCCGCAACCAGCTCTGGCGGGTTGTCGATGAGTTTTCCAAAGCACGCAGGAACGGGCACTCCGCCCATCTGGAAGTAGCGGTCTTCGAATACGGTAATGACCGGCTCTCCGCGGAGAACGGATACATCCGCAAGGTTACCGATCTGACGGGGGATCTCGACCGCGTCTCGGAGGCCCTGTTCTCACTCACCAACAACGGAGGCAGTGAATATTGCGGCCAGGTCATCCACCAGGCAACGAAGCAGTTGCAGTGGAGCCGTTCGGAACACGACATCCGGGCGATATTCATCGCCGGTAACGAACCCTTCAGCCAGGGCCCCGTCCCCTACCGGGAGGCCGTAACGAAGGCTAAGGCCGCTGGAATCATAGTCAACACCATTCATGCCGGCAGTTACGACGAAGGCCGTAGCTCCGGCTGGCAGGATGGGGCGATGCTGGCCGGAGGCGACTACATGAGCATCGACCACAATCACAGGATCGCCCATGTCGCCGCGCCCCAGGACGCCCGCATTGCCGAGCTGAACCAGGCGCTCAACGAGACCTACATTCCTTATGGCAAACAGGGCCACAGCGGTAAGCAACGCCAGCTCGAACAGGATGCCAACACCCTAGGCATCTCCCCTGCCCTGTTGGCGAAACGGGCCAAGTCCAAGGCTGGCAGTCTCTATTCCAACAGCCAATGGGACCTGGTGGATGCGGTGAAAGATGACGAGCAGGCACTGCAAAACCTGGAAGAAAGTGCGTTGCCGGCGGAAATGAGCGGCATGAATCCGCAGCAGCGGGCGGCCTATGTCTCAGGCAAGGCCGCGGAGCGGGAACAGATCAAGCAGGAGATCGCGGAACTCGGCCAAGCCCGTGACCGATTTATCGCAGAGTCGAAAAAACAGACGGCGGAAAACCCGCAGGCCACCGTGGACGATGCCCTGGTGTCGTCCATTCGCAAGCAGGGAGCGAGTAAAGACTACCGATTCGGGAAGGAATAATCCGATACAAAGACACTGTAGCCCGGGTGGAGCGGAGCGTAACCCGGGGATTGCACCGGGGCCTCCCGGGTTTCGCTGCGCTGCACCCGGGCTACGGGATGGAGTAAACCGGTATGGAGTGACTGCTTTGTAGCCCGGGTGGAGCGGAGCGCAACCCGGGGATTGCACCGGGGCCTCCCGGGTTTCGCTGCGCTGCACCCGGGCTACGGATGTGTTGAATCGGTATGCGGGCGGGTTATGCCGATCGTATCGATGTTACTCAAGCGTCGTTGTGCAGATCTAGGATGCTTTTGTCCGCGGCATCATTTTGCGATTTCGCTCCGTCATTGCGCAACAGCTCGAGCTGTTCGAGATAGGTTTCGTTGATGTCACCGGTGACGTATTCACCGTTGAACACCGAGGTATCGAATCGCTCGATATCGGTTTTGCCTTTTTTCTGCACCGCCTCGATCAGATCCTGGAGATCCTGGTAGATCATCCGGTCGGCGCCGATGATCTCCCGCACCTCGTCCACGGTGCGGCCATGGGCCACCAGTTCGCTGGCGGCGGGCATGTCGATGCCGTAAACGTTGGGATAGATCACCGGCGGCGCGGCGGAGGCGAAATAGACCTTCCTCGCCCCCGCATCCCGGGCCATCTGCACGATCTGCTTGGAGGTCGTGCCCCGCACCACGGAGTCGTCCACCAGCAGGACGTTCTTGCCCTTGAACTCCATGTCGATGGCGTTGAGCTTCTGGCGCACCGATTTCTTCCTCACCTGCTGACCGGGCATGATGAAGGTACGACCAATGTAGCGGTTCTTGATGAATCCCTCGGTGTAGCGCACGTTCAGCTCGTTGGCCAGGGACAGGGCGGCACTGCGACTGGTGTCGGGAATCGGGATCACTACGTCCACATCGTGATCCGGCCACTCGCGCTGGATCTTCTTCGCCAACTTTTTCCCCATGCGAGAACGCGCCTTATGCACGAACACGTTATCGATGATCGAGTCGGGACGGGCGAAATAGACGAACTCGAAGATGCATGGGGACTTGACCGTATGCGCGGCACACTGTTGCGCATAAAACTGGCCGTCCTTGCTGATGAAGATCGCCTCACCAGGCTCCAGGTCACGCACCCGCTCGAACCCCAGGGTATTCAGGGCGACACTCTCTGAGGCGATCATGTACTCGACCCCCTGGTCGGTCTCGCGCTTGCCGTAGACGATGGGCCGAATGGCGTGGGGATCGCGGAAACCGATGATCCCCACGTTGGGAATCATCGCCACTGCGGCATACCCGCCCCGGCAGCGTTTGTGCACCCCGGCAATCGCCTTGAAGATGTCCTCCGGCGCGATGCGCAGCTTGTTCTGCATCTGCAATTCGTGGGCAAACACGTTGAGCAGAATCTCGGAATCCGAAGAGGTATTGACGTGACGCAGGTCCTGCACGAACAGATCGTGGGTCAGTTCCTTCGCATTGGTCAGGTTGCCGTTGTGCGCCAGGGTGATGCCGTAGGGCGAGTTGACGTAGAACGGCTGGGCTTCCGCCGATGAGGCGCAGCCGGCAGTGGGATAGCGGGCATGGCCGATACCCATATTGCCCTTGAGACGCATCATGTGGCGGGTGTGAAACACATCCCGGGCCAGGCCGTTCGCCTTGCGCAGATGCAGTCTGCCGTGTTCGCAGGTCACAATGCCCGCCGCGTCCTGACCCCGATGCTGCAAAACCAGCAACGCGTCATAGAGGGACTGGTTGACCGGCGACTTGCCGACTATGCCCACAATTCCGCACATGATCCGTTCTCCTGTGAACAATTGGTTGTCAATGCACTTGACTGGAGCCGGCTACACCGGGGCAACCCCGCGACTCACCACCGTTCAGTATTGAAAATTTGCAGCAATATCATGGGGCAAATAGCTTTTCAACCACAGCGCCATATCCAGAAAATAGGGTATGAGGCGTGACTCCTGCCACCAGAGATCTTTGGGAAAAGGCGTCAGTCCCGCCAGCAGGACCAGAATCGCCACGATTACCGAACCTCGGGCCACACCGAAAAAGATCCCGATGAGCCGGTCAGTCCCGGTCAGACCCGTGGTCTCGACCAGCACTTTCATGAAACGGTTGACGATGGCCCCCAGGATCAGCACCAGCATCAGGATCACGATATAGGCGACGCCGAGGCGTATCGAGGGCACATCGATCCAGGGAGCGAGATATTCGGACAAAGGACGGAAAAACAGCCAGGCCAGGGCGAACGCGGCAATCCAGGTGACCAGCGAGAGTGCTTCCTGAACGAAACCCCGTATCAGGCTGATGATGGCGGATAGCGCGATGATGGCAATGATCAGAATGTCGATCCAGAGCATACGGCTACCTTGTACAGGCGTTTGGGTCGAATCATGCGTCGCGAACCACGACGGTCAGACTCCGAAAAAAAGAGGCCCGGATAAAAATCCGGGCCGGTTTCTCTTGAATCTGGTGGAGCCAGGCGGGATCGAACCGCCGACCTCAACACTGCCAGTGTTGCGCTCTCCCAGCTGAGCTATGGCCCCGGAAAGCCGCGAATATTAGGGGATTCTCCCCGGCTTGTCCACTGCTTTTTTAAAAATTCCGTAACCGAAATGCACTAACCGGATCAGTCGTCGGATTGCTCGATCTTAGCCCAGGAGTCCCTCAGGGTGATGATGCGATTGAACACCAGCGGCTCGCGCCCGGCCTCCACCGGATCGAGGATGAAGTAGCCTTCACGCTCGAACTGGTAGGCCACGCTGGCCCCGTCCTCGGCCAGAGCCGGCTCCAGGTAGCATTCGGTGAGGGTGCGCAGAGAATCCGGATTGAGGTTGTCGGTAAAACGCCCCCCCTCCTCAACCTTGTCCGCGTTGGCCTGGCGGAACAGGCGATCATAGAGACGTACCTCGCCCTTGACCCCATGGCGCGCCGAAACCCAGTGGATCACCCCGCGCACCTTGCGGCCCTCGGGATTCTTGCCCAGGGTCTCCGCATCGTAGCTGCAGTGCAGCTCGACGATATCGCCCTGGTTGTTGCGCATCACCTCATCGCAACGGATCACGTAGGCATTGCGCAGGCGCACCTCGCCGCCGCTGACCAGACGCTTGAACTTCTTGTTCGCCTCTTCGCGGAAATCCTCCTGATCGATATACACCTCGCGACAGAACGGGATCTTGCGCTGACCCATGGCCTCGTTCTTCGGATGGTTGGCCGCATCCAGCCACTCTTCCCCGTCCTCCGGGTAGTTGGTGATCACCACCTTGAGGGGATGCAGCACCGCCATGCGCCGGGGCGCCGTGGCATCCAGCTCTTCCCGGATGCAGTTCTCCAGCATGCCGATCTCCACCAGGCCATCGGACTTGGTAACCCCGATGCGGTGACAGAATTCGCGGATCGCCGAGGCGGGATAACCGCGCCGGCGCATCCCCGCCAGGGTCGGCATGCGGGGATCATCCCAACCTTCGACGAAACCCTCGTCCACCAACAGGGTCAGCTTGCGCTTGCTCACCACGGTGTATTCCAGATTGAGCCGCGCGAACTCGATCTGCTGCGGGTGGCAGGGAATGCTGATGTTGTCCAGGGTCCAATCGTAGAGCGGGCGATGATCCTCGAACTCCAGGGTACAGATGGAATGGGTAATACCCTCGAGGGCGTCCGACACCGGGTGGGTGTAGTCGTACATGGGATAGATGCACCAGGCCTCACCGGTCTGGTGGTGGATCACCCCATGGCGAATCCGGTACAGGGTCGGATCGCGCAGGTTCATGTTCGGCGAGGCCATGTCGATCTTCGCCCGCAACACCCGCTCACCGTCGGCGAACTCGCCCGCCTTCATGCGCTGGAACAGGTCCAGGTTTTCCGCCACCGATCGATTGCGATAGGGACTCTCCCGACCGGGCTCCTTGAGCGTGCCGCGATACTCGCGCATCTTCTCCGCGTCCAGGTCACACACGTAGGCCTTGCCCGCGTTGATCAGCTCCACCGCGAAGTCATACAGCCGCTGGAAGTAGTCCGAGGCGTAGAACAGCCGGTCGTCCCAATCGAAACCCAACCAGCGCACATCCGCCTTGATGCTCTCGACGAACTCGATGTTCTCCTTGTGCGGATTGGTGTCATCGAAACGCAGATTGCACAGCCCCTGGTAGTCCTCGGCAATACCGAAATTAAGCACGATCGACTTGGCGTGGCCGATGTGCAGATAGCCGTTGGGTTCCGGCGGAAACCGGGTGTGCACCCGCCCGCCGTTCTTACCCGCCGCAAGATCCTGATCGATGATCTGGCGGATGAAATTCGTTTTGCTGTGTTCCGTTTCGCTCATGGCGTTGGCTTCTTTGTAGGGTTGATTCCGATACTCAGACCGCAGCCTCGCGCTGCGCGATGTATTCCAGGGCCTTATCGATACGGCGCAAACACGCCGGCTTGCCGACCAGATTGAGGGTGGTATCGATGCCTGGGGACGCGGCGCGTCCGACCACCGCTACCCGCAGGGGCTGCGCCACCTTGCCCATCTTCAGCTCCAGGGCCTCGGCGACCTGTTCCACCGTCTGGTGCAGGGTCTCCTCACGCCAGTCCTCCAGGGCGGCCAGGGCCTCACGGACCTTTTCCAGGGGCTCACGAGCGACACCGCGCAGGTGCTTCTTCGCCGCATCCTCATCGAAGGCCTCGTAGTCCCGGTAACAATAGGTGCACATCTCGGCCATTTCCACCAGGCTCTTGGCGCGCTCCTGGTGGGCCACCACGACACGCTCCAAGTCCGGCCCCTCGGCGGGATCGATGCCCAGGTTACCCAGATGATGGCTGAGCAGGTGGGCGATGCGCTTGGGATCGTCCTGCTTGATGTAGTGCTGGTTCAGCCACAACAGCTTCTCGGTATTGAAGCTGGAGGCGGCCTTGTTGACCGCCTCGATGTCGAACAGGGCGATCATCTCATCGATGCTGAAGATCTCCTGGTCCCCGTGGGACCAACCCAGACGCACCAGATAGTTGAGCAGGGCCTCGGGCAGGTAACCGTCCTCACGGTACTGCATGACACTCACCGCGCCGTGCCGTTTCGACAGCCGCGCGCCGTCATCGCCGAGGATCATCGGCACATGCCCGTACTTCGGCGGCTGCGCATTCAGAGCCTGCAGGATATTGATCTGTCTCGGGGTGTTGTTGAGATGGTCGTCGCCCCGGATCACGTGGGTGATGGCCATGTCCATGTCGTCCACCACCACGGTCAGATTGTAGGTGGGGGAACCGTCGGTACGGCGGATGATCAAGTCATCGAGTTCCTCGTTGCCGAACACCACCCGCCCGCGAATCAGGTCGTCCACCACCACCGAACCGCTGTCCGGGTTGCGAAAGCGGATCACGTGGGGCTCATCGGCGCTCACCGTGTGATGCCGGCAGTGACCGTCGTAACGGGGCTTCTCCTTGCGCTTCATGGCGTCCTCGCGCAACTGATCCAGGCGCTCCCGGGAGCAGTTGCAGCGGTAGGCCAGCCCCCGCCCGAGCAGATCCTCGATGACCTCGTTGTAGCGGTCGAAGCGATGGGTCTGGTAGAAAGGCCCCTCGTCGTACTCCAGACCCAGCCAGGTCATACCCTCGAGGATCGCGTTCACCGATTCCGCGGTGGAGCGTTCGAGGTCCGTATCCTCGATGCGCAGCACGAACTTGCCGCCATGCTTGCGGGCATACAGCCAGGAAAACAGCGCGGTGCGGGCACCGCCCACGTGAAGATAGCCTGTGGGGCTGGGAGCGAATCGGGTGCGGACAGTCATAATACGATCGGTTGAATCCGGTTTGGGAAAGACGGGATTCTATCAGACCCACACTGTTTCGAAAGCCGTCAAATGCGGATTGTGATCCGCACATGGCCGGATCGGTGCGAATCAAAGTCGATTGACCTGGAAGTTTCGGCTCATTAGAATGCGGCGTTCATCTCGGGCGCATAGCTCAGCTGGGAGAGCGCTGCAGTCACATTGCAGAGGTCACAGGTTCGATCCCTGTTGCGCCCACCAATATTTTCAGCCGGTTCATCCCCCCAGTTTCCCCCCGACCCTGCTGGCTGACCAAGGATCCTTCGGGTCCGGTATCAGTCTTCCCACTTCAGTCGCGTTCTCGTCAATGCACCTGCAGTCAGTCTTTTCATGGGCGTGTCCCGGGCAATCCGCCCAACCGGCGCACAATCCGGCAACCGGAACATCCGCTCACGCTCACTGCCCCCCACGCACGCCATCGAAACCCGCTTTTCAACATTGTTCAGCATCCGATCACAGAATCTCAAAACACCCATTGACGAACGCCTCAAAAGGCCTATAACTCAGCCTCGATTATGCAGATCCGAATACATCAAACAGTTGATTGGGAAAGGGATTTTAATTCCCATGGTCTTCACAAGTGTGACGACTCGAGCAGATCGGGCAAGCGAACCCGGAGCGCGCCTTCAGAAACCGCCGCCGAATGTCGATACTCCGGCACGCAGTCATGATGCGCATGAATCGCCCAGCCCCTGATTTTGCTCAAGAGAAACCATGACGATGCAGGCGCCCCGCCCGTATCAACCGACAAAACTACAGCGATGACGATCCCGAACCAGCGCCAACGTCGCCTGCGCGCAGAGATCGGCATCATGGAAACACGGACCGCGACACGCGTTCCACCTGAGGAACCCACATGAAGAAGCCGCTTTTCAAAATCATCCCGTTACTGGCACTACTGGGTATCAGCATGGATGGACTGGCCACTCAGCACCCGGTCACAACCATGCGTGGCAACACCAGCAGTGCGGTCATGCACCTGCAGGCCTGGGATGCACGGCATACCATCGAACACGAAGCGCCCCGTTTTGTGGGTACCGACCGGGTCAACCTGTCCGCGATCATTCAGCCGGAAGAGGCGGACATCGGACACAGCGCGGATATCTTCGTGGTCGCCTTTTATAACGGCACCCGCTTTATGAAGAACGCAAATGGCCAGTGGGTACTCTGGACTGACGCCCTCCAACCCGCCGAAACCCGCACATTGGGT
Organism: Candidatus Thiodiazotropha sp.; assembly: GCA_050305635.1. GTDB lineage: Bacteria > Pseudomonadota > Gammaproteobacteria > Chromatiales > Chromatiaceae > Thiodiazotropha. The sequence continues at coordinate 22,831 of JBNLFS010000098.1, forward strand.
TCGGAGGAATACGTCAGTATCGTTTCCGGGCTGTCCGGCCTGATTGGTGAATTCGATGTTTTCGTGGGCTACCGCAATGTCGACCGCGATATCATCTATAACCAGACCCCGATGCATTTCGAAGTCACGGATGGCTATAACAGCGTCCTGACGGTGGGCGATCTGGGTCCCTACTACGGATGCCAGGGTGTGCAGCGCGCCCTCAATCAGGTGCAGGACTGGAGTGAGATCCGCATCCAACAGGGAACCCTCGATTGCGCGGGACTGGATCTTCCCGACGCACACAACTACGAGTACGGAATCAAGATCTCGGGGGGCTGGGACCGCAACTTCGAAACCCAGTCGGACGACGCGGACCTGACCGTGTTCGACGGCGGCAACCCGATCATCGAAGGCATCTCAACCCATGACGCCTGCGTCTCGGCCGGGGGATGGTCCTGGGGCGACTCCGCCTGCTATGTCACAGAACCGGCGACCGCACGAATCCTCAATCTGAACAATGAGCGGGTTCTGATCGAAAACCTCACCTTCCGCAACGCCTATCATGTAAACGGCGGGTCCGCCCTCGCGGGGGTGAGAAACGAGCGCAATCTCAGGGTCAACAACTGTCACTTCTACAACAACACCACCGTCAGCGGCTATGGGGGCGCGGTGATGTATGCCGGGGCGATCAGCAACAGCCTGTTCGAAGGCAGCGTGGCTTATTACGGAGGCGCCTTGCACCGGATCGACGCGGTGAATGACAGCGTGTTTCGCAACAACCGGTCGGTGTACAACGGCGGCGCCATCTCTACCGTCTCGAACGTGATCAACAGCACCTTCGAAGAGAACACCGCGAACGCGGGCGGCGCTATCTACACCTACCAGTTCGACAATGTCGCGATCATCAACAATGTGTTCACCAATAATCGGACCCTGGAGGAGAACGGTGGCGCCCTCTACGCGGATGGTAACGGGCACAAGGTGGTCAACAACCTGTTCGACGGCAACACCGCGATCGGCTCCGGGGGCGCCGTCGCCAATACGGGTATCGAAACCGCGTTCGTCAACAACACCTTCGTCAACAATGTCGCGAAGCTTGGGGGCGGCGCGTTTTACGGAGTCGGCACCATCCTCAACGGCGTATTCCATGGAAACCGCTACATCGATCTGGATAACGAAATCGACCAAAGCAACGACATCACCTCCCGGGGCACCCTGAGTGTCGACTACAGCCTGTTCACCGCCTACGAGGGCAGCGCCGACATCGGCCCGAACAACCTGTTCGAAACGCCCCTGTTCAGCGGCGAGACAGGCAACGAGTACGGTCTCCAGGCGGGTTCACCCGGCATCGACAGCGGCTCCGCAGAATATCTTTACCTGGAGCTTGATAGCAGCGTGGAGGATGTAAACTACCTCCTGCCCTACCGCAGAAATGGCAACGGCACCCGGGTCGATCTCAACAGCCGGGCGCGGGTCAGCGGTTCCGCCATCGATATGGGCGCATACGAACGGCAGTAGGCAGACCACCGACCCGGTTCGCGGATCAGCCCGTCACCGCGTGACGGGCTGATTGGTGACAGAGACCCGGCATCACATGATCCCGCAGAACCACTGACCTATAGATCGAAACCGTCCTGCACGACCAACCGGAGATACCCGATCTCAGTACATGTGCTGACCACCGTTCACCGACAGAGTGGAACCGGTGATGAATGAGGCCTCGTCCGCAATCAGAAACAGCACCGAGCGGGAGATATCCTCCGGCACCCCAAGTCGTCCCACGGGGATGGTCTTGATGATCTTTTCCAGAACCGCCTCAGGAACCGCCCGCACCATGTCGGTGGCCACGTACCCCGGGGCAACCGCATTCACTGTAATCCCCTTGCTGGCCCCCTCCTTGGCGAGTGCCTTGGTGAAGCCGTGGATACCGGACTTGGCCGCGGCATAGTTGACCTGGCCGTACTGACCGGCCTGACCGTTGACCGAGCCGATGTTGACGATACGCCCGAACCCCCGCTCACGCATGCCTGGAAAGACCGCGTGGGCGGTGTTGAAACAGGACGTCAGATTGGTCTGGATGACCTGATCCCACTGCTCGAAGGTCATCTTCGGCATGGTGGTGTCCCGGGTGATACCGGCGTTGTTGATCAGGATGTCGATCGGACCGAGTTCCGACTCGATCTTCGCAACCCCCTCCTCCACAGCTTTGAAATCGCTCACATCGAACTTGTAAGCGGGTATTCCGGTGCGCTCAGTGAACGCTCGGGCCTTCTCATCGTTGCCCGCATAATTGGCGGCGACCGTATAACCCGCCTCTTTCAATGCCACACTGACCGCTTCGCCAATGCCCCGGGTACCCCCGGTTACGAGTGCCACTCGTCCCATGGATGCTCTCCCCCTCTGGTGTTGTTTGTGGGATGAACGGTCACAACGGCGACTTCGCCGACCTGATCATCAGTTTTTTCTATTGGCTTTTACAACAACAGCCTCAAGAGATTCTAAACCAAGATCCGCCTCGATCTCTATAGAGCTTGGTGGGGAATACCCCGAATGAGGAATGTAGACCCGCCAGAGCCCCTTTAGCCACTCGATTAACAGGCTGTTGAGATTCTTCTCAGACGGTACGATGCTGCGTTGAAAACCGCCTCAAAATGCTCATTTACTTGAGTAAGCTGCGTTTTTCGCCTGTTTTCGCCTTTTCTCGCACTCGTTTGAGCGAATTTCAACAGCCTGTTAGGCCGCCAGATTTTAGATGGATAGCACATCCGCATGTTTCCCATTATTTGGGACGATTTCAGACCAAGCAGTCCCGATGAGTATTGTCTGTGCCGCAACAATCCCCAAGGTTCTTCATGCCATCGATCTGATTGAGGTCGAGAATCAATGGAACGAACTCGGAGAGGATGCCAGATTCCAGTAGGACCGCGATTTCCACATCGCAGTGATGTACGCATCTCAGAACTGTGACTGAAAGCAATCAATGACAAATCATACCGCTGGGTCGTTAATCAAACAGACAATCAAGCGTATGTGATGCCGTTCGAAAGATCCTGAGCGGCATAAGCACGCTATGAGTCTCGATTCCTAGTCAAGCGCAATTGCCTATTTCACTCCAGTTTGCAGGCGTCTTATCGCTTCCACGGCTTCTGCAGAATTGTCTTGTGCTGCCACCCTGTACCAGGTAATGGCCCGATTGACGTCTTTCTTCACTCCGATACCGTTTTCGTACAGATAGCCAAGACGAAGTATCGCAAGCAAACGAGGATGGACATTCTTCACCGCTTCTTCCGGACTCGGAACGGCCGTGAGATACCATTCCACGGCTTTACGGTAATCCTGCGCAACACCAAGCCCACGTTCGTACAACCAGCCGATTCTGGCTGCCGCGGTAATATCCCCTGCTTTGGCTGCGGTGGTGTAGAACGTCATCGCCTTAGAATAATCTGTTTTGATACCCAGCCCGTCTTCATGCATGAGGCCTAGGTATCTTGGAGCCTTCATGTGCCCGAGTGCCGAGGCAATATTGAAGTATTCCATGGCTTTGATGTAGTCGCGATCGGCAAGGTGCTTGATGCCCAAATCCAGCATCACACTATCTATCCTGTGCCTGATGTCGGTTCGCTTGGACTGCCTGAACATCCACTCTCGCACGGGCGCCAACTGGTAGGCGTAGTCAAAGGAATACATGTGTTCAGCACCCGGATTGGTGACGGAGGGCGGAACCACGGTGCCCTTGGTAAATTGCACTAAATTAATCTTGTGCCCCTCCTTGAGCAGGTCTCTGACACGCTGATCTTGCTCATCGCTCGGAAGGCGGGCTGAGAATTCGATCTGGCCAAAATCAGTTCCCTTGGATTTCAGCATTTCACCAACTTCACGCATGCCGACCGATGCCTTTGCGTCGCCGGCAGAGACGATATAGAAAAAGCTCATTTGTCGCAGCGGCTCCAGGGTCTTGATGTCCCACTGGCTGCCAACGAAGATCGACGCTGCAAATAGGTCGGGACAATTAGCATTGAAATAGAAAGAAAGCATGCCACCCATCGACTGGCCAGTCGTATAGATGCGTCCCTTGTCCACGTTGTATTGGGCGGCAACTGTCCCTAAAAGCCGCAAGGCGACACCGACCTCGTCAGTGACTTCCCAATCGTCGTTAACGACGGCCAGTGGGCCTTTCGTGGGCGGCGTATCGGGTCCTGTAAAGGATGGCACCAAGACAAAAGAAGGGTTTTGGGCCTGACTCTCTTCGGTTGCCCAAACGATGCCACCGTATCCCTGCATGAGTGGCGCCTTGACACCCTTTCCGGTTGTACTCGCATCTGCCATGAATAATACAAGAGGATAGGCACGTCGAGGGTCGTAATTCTCTGGGACGTAGAGGCTGTATTCCATGAAGCGCCCGGTCGCAGCGTCCTTGAATACCAAGGTCTTGAACTTGGGGGCTATAGCTTCCCGGAGCTTTAGCAGCCCGGTGTCATAACTCTTGTCAGCCCCTCCATAAGAGGCGTCCCATGTTGTCGGAGATATTGATCTATTTGTAACTGCGGAGACCGTCGTACTATGCGACGCGCCCATGTTCACACAAGCGGACATCGGCACCAGCATAAACAGTACATAGAGTATTCGTTTCATTTCATCTCCCAACATAACTGGCCCTAGGGGCTAACGAGCCTGTAGAAAAACCCGTTTAGAACTAACGGGTATCTTGGCAATCAACCTTCGACTCGGTTCTTTCATGATTATCGGTAATGGTTTGTTGTTTTCTTGATATATGAGCATTCACTCGCGAATTGCCTTGTTTCTACGCCCATTCCAATCCATATCGGTGGATCTTCAGGATGTTGTGTAACATCATCATCAACTTCCATTGGCCATCCACTTTACACTTGCCTCTGTGTGTTGCTTGTGTGTTGTGTTGCTTGGACACCCAAGCTAACGATTGTTGCTTGGACACCCAAGCTAACTGTTGCACCAAGACATCAAATCTGTCAACCTGCTAACCGAACATTGGATGCACCAGATATCAAGGAGTGATGTCATGCCCAAGCCACGGAAGGCGCTGATTTCCCTGGATGATACCGCTTACTATCACTGCATGAGCCGCTGCGTGCGACGGGCGTTTCTCTGCGGCAGTGATCCCCTCACCGGTCGAAGCCACGAGCATCGACGCCAATGGATTCTCGATAAGCTCAAAGAGCTGACCGGTTGCTTC